>NZ_JBIAKG010000004.1:0-309231 GCF_042872345.1 Micromonospora sp. NPDC005299 | reverse complement strand
CGGGGGGGGGGGGGGGGGGGGGGGGGGGGGGGGGGGGGGGCCGGCCGCCGGGGGCCCCCCCCCCGCCACCGGTCACCCCCCCCGGGGGGGGGCCCCCCCCCGGGCGCCCCCCGGCCGGTGACTGCTCCAGCGACGGCTCCAGCTCCGGTGCGGCGTCAGCCCCTGCCGAGCTGGAGCCGTCGGAGCCGTCGCTCGTCACCCACCGCACCACCCACCCCTCGTCGAACTGAGAGCAGGTTCCTCGTGAGTCGGACCCGGCGTTCGTCCTCCCCGGCGGCTCGACGGGGGGTGACGTCGTCCGAGGTCGCGCGCCCCGCGGGTGGAACCGCCCGGGCGATCACCCGGACGCTCAGCGACGACCCGCTGGGCGGCACCGTCCGCCGCACCGTGCTCCCCAGCGGCCTGCGTGTGCTCACCGAGGCGATCCCGGCGATGCGCAGCGTCTCGTTCGGCATCTGGGTGGCGGTCGGCTCCCGCGACGAGACCGGGCCGCAGGCCGGCGCCGCGCACTTCCTGGAGCACCTGCTCTTCAAGGGCACCAACAAGCGCAGCGCGCTGGAGATCTCCTCGGAGATCGAGGCGGTGGGCGGCGAGACCAACGCCTTCACCACCAAGGAATACACCTGCTACTACGCCCGCGTGCTGGACGAGGACCTGCCGCTGGCCATCGACGTCATGTGCGACCTGGTCGCCGACTCGGTGCTGGCCGCCCCCGACGTGGAGACCGAACGCGGGGTCATCCTCGAAGAGATCGCCATGCACGACGACGAGCCCGGCGACGAGGTGCACGACCTCTTCGCCAGCGCCGTCTACGGCGACCACCCCCTCGGCCGGCTGATCTCCGGCACCGAGGAGACGGTCACGCCGATGACCCGGCGGCAGATCCAGAGCTTCTACCGCCGCCGCTACACGGCGCCGCAGATCGTCATCGCCGCCGCCGGCAACCTCGACCACGCCGCCGTGGTCAAGCTGGTCCGGCAGGCGCTGCGCGGCACCCCGCTGGACACCGACCCGGCCGCGCCGGCCTCGCACCGGGCGGCCACCCCGGCGGTACGCACCAAGCCGGCCGCCACCCTGGTCGAGCCGAAGGAGACCGAGCAGGCGCACGTCATCCTCGGCTGCCCCGGCATCGACCGCACCGACGAGCGGCGCTTCGCCCTCGGGGTGCTCAACAACGTGCTCGGCGGCGGCATGTCCAGCCGGCTGTTCCAGGAGATCCGCGAGCAGCGCGGCCTGGCCTACTCGGTCTACTCCTACGCCAGCCAGTACGCCGACAGCGGCCTGTTCGCCGTCTACGCCGGCTGCGCGCCGGGCAAGGTGGACGAGGTGCTGGACCTGACCAGGGCCGAGCTGGCCCGGGTGGCCGCCACGGGGATCACGGCGGCCGAGCTGGCCCGGGGCAAGGGGATGAGCAAGGGCTCCTTCGTCCTCGGTCTGGAGGACACCGGCTCCCGGATGAGCCGGCTGGCCAAGGGCGAGCTGCTCTACGGCAACCTCATGCCGGTCGACGAGCTGCTGACCCGGGTCGACGCGGTCACCCTGGACGATGTCAACGGCCTGGCCGCCGAGCTGCTCGCCCGGCCGATGTCCCTCGCCGTGGTGGGCCCGTTCGACGAGTCCGCCTTCGCCGCGCGCTGACCGTCCCGGTCCCCGGTCCCTGAGGGTGGCCGCGTCCCGATTGGGATAGGTTGTGCCCCGTGACTGACGAGCAGGAGAAGACCCCGGCCGAGGCCGTCCGGGTCGGCGTGCTGGGCGCCCGCGGCCGGATGGGCATGGAGGTCTGCAAGGCCGTCGACGCGGCCGGCGACCTGGACCTGGTGGCGATGGTCGACCAGGGCGACGGCCTCTCCGCCGCCTCCGGGGCCGAGGTGGTCGTCGACTTCACCACCCCCGATGTCGTCATGGACAACCTGCACTGGTGCATCGACCATGGCATCAACGCCGTGGTCGGCACCACCGGGTTCACCGAGCAGCGGCTGGAGCAGGTGCGCGGCTGGCTGGCCGGCAGGCCCGGCGTCGGGGTGGTGATCGCCCCCAACTTCGGCATCGGCGCGGTGCTGATGATGCAGTTCGCCGCCCGCGCGGCCCGGCACTTCGAGTCGGTCGAGATCATCGAGCAGCACCACCCGCGCAAGCTGGACGCGCCCAGCGGCACCGCCACCCACACGGCCCGGCTCATCGCGCAGGCCCGCGCCGAGGCCGGGCTCGGCCCCACGCCGGACGCCACCAAGGACGAGGTGCCCGGCGCCCGCGGCGCCGAGATCGACGGGGTCCGCGTCCACGCGGTCCGCGCCACCGGTCTGGTCGCCCACCAGGAGGTGCTCTTCGGCACCACCGGCGAGACGCTGACCATCCGGCACGACTCGTACGACCGGGCCTCGTTCATGTCCGGCGTGCTGCTGGCGGTGCGCGAGGTGCGCCGCCGGCCGGGACTCACCGTGGGCCTGGACGCCCTGCTCGACTGACTCCCGGCGTACCCGCGGCCGGCCGTATCCCTGACGGCGGCCGGTCCGAGGGCGCGGGTGCGCAACGGCGATCAAGCGGCGCGGCCCTGGGCGGGTGCAGGCTGTGCACATGACCCAGACGGACGGACTCACCGGCCTTCTCGACTGGCTCCAGGAAGCACTGGACGACCCGGAGGCCGGGCCGGCGAACCTGGCCGCCCGGGCCCACCTGTCCCGGTTCCACTTCGACCGGCTGGTCGCCGCGGCCACCGGGGAACCGCCAGGCGCGTTGCGCCGCCGCCTGCTCCTGGAGCGCGCCGCGCACCGGCTCACCACCAGCGACCGGACCGTCCTCGACATCGCCGTCGAGGCCGGATACGGCTCGCACGAGGCGTTCACCCGCGCCTTCCAGCGGTCGTACGGCATCGCCCCGACCGCGGTCCGGCGGCGCCCGCCGCTGACCTTCCGCGAGCTGGAGCTGTCCTGCCCCAGCGGCGTCCACTTCCAACCGCCCGGCGGCCTGCGGCTGCCCGCGGCACGTCAGGAGACTCCGATGAACGTTCTCCAACACCTCGTCGACCACCACGTCCAGACCCTCACCGCGATCATCGAGCGTGCGGGCAGCCTCGGCGACGAGGTGCTCGACCAGCCCGTCACCGTGTCCGTGGAGACCATCGACGAGCGGCCGACGCTCCGCTCGCTGATCAACGCCATGGTCACCCAGGAGGAGCACTGGCTCTCGGCGCTGCGCGGCGGCGAGTGGCCCGACGAGAGCGACCGGTCGGTGTCCGGGCTGGCCGCCCGCCACGCGGTCGCCGGCCGCGACTGGCGGGCCTTCGTGGCCCGGACGCTCTCCGCCGGCACGCTGGCGGACACCTTCGTGGACACCACCTGCACGCCGCCGACCAGCCACACCCTGGGCGGCACCATCGGCCACGTGATCACCTTCGCCGCCGTGCGCCGCACCCTGGCCATCGGCGCCCTGCACAGCGCCGGGGTCACCGACCTCGGCGCCGGCGACCCGCGCCCGTACCTGGACGCCGCCGCGACCACGTCCGCCGGCTGACGGGGCTGCCGGCACGTCGCTCCGGCTCGACGAGGTGGCGGTGTCCGCGGGCGTCGGACACCGCCACCTCGGCGGTGAGCTGGAGTCGATCATGTCGGTGAGTCGGCCGCTGGGGTGCGGTGGTGCTGTGGCTCCGGCGAAAGCGATGGCCCGGTCGGCGGGCCGGCCCTAGGCTGACGGCCATGATCGATTCCGGGCTGCGTGACCGCGCCGGCCGCCGGGTGACCCTGCGGCCGCTGGACGACGACAACTGGCGGGCGGTGGCCGACGTCGCTCCCCGCGACGACCAGCGCGGCTTCGTGCCGGCGCTGGCGGCCCGCTACCTGGTGCTGACCATGCGCTCGGACGTGTGGACCTCGCTCGCCGTCTACGCGGACGAGACGGTGGTCGGGCACGTCATGTGGGGCGTGGACGACGACGGCTCCCGCTGGATCGGCGGCATGGTGATCGACGCCGCCGAACAGGACCGTGGCGTCGGCCGCGCCGCCGTGAAGACCCTCACCGACTGGCTGGCCGAGGCGGGCCACCCGGTCCGCCTCACCTACCACCCCGACAACACCCCCGCC
The DNA here is from genome assembly GCF_042872345.1 of Micromonospora sp. NPDC005299. Lineage (NCBI taxonomy): Bacteria > Bacillati > Actinomycetota > Actinomycetes > Micromonosporales > Micromonosporaceae > Micromonospora > Micromonospora sp. NPDC005299. The sequence continues at coordinate 305,155 of NZ_JBIAKG010000004.1, read as the reverse complement.
GCCACCCTCTACCGCTCGCTGGGCTTCCACCCCACCGGCGCCACGGAGGACGACGAACTGATCGCCGAACTCATCCGGGCCTGACCCGCCCACCGCGGTGATCATGAAGTTGTTGTCACCGGTCACGGCGTGTCGTGACAACAACTTCATGATCAACCGCGGGGGTGGTCAGGCGGGGGAGTGCGTGGGGGCGCCGCGTTGGGTGGGGATCGTCAGGGACCTGGGGAGGTCGGTCACGGTGGGGTGGCCGGTGTGGTCGACCGTGACCGTGACCGGGGTGCCGGCGATCCGCAGGCCGTCCGCCGCGAGCGCGCCGAGTTCGGGGCCGGCCAGGGGACGGAGGTCGACGCGGCCGGCGGGCACGTCGGGGTAGAGGCCGAGGCCGGCCTGGAGGAGCAGCACGGCGGTCGCCGCCGACCAGGCCTGCGGGTGGCACGCCGCCGGGTACGGCACCGGCCGGCCGAGCGCCGTCCGGTCGTCCCCGCCGTACAGCTCGGGGAGGCGGTAGTCGAACGCCTCGGCGGCCGTCAGCAGGCCGTCGGCGAGCCGGAGCGCCGCCGCACGGTGGCCGGCCCGGGCCAGCCCGCCGAGCACGATTGCGGTGTCATGGGCCCAGATCGACCCGCAGTGGTAGGACAGCGGGCTGAACCCGGCGTCGTCGGTGGACATGGTCCGCAACCCGAAGCCGCCGGCCAGGGCCTCGGTCGAGAGCAGCGCGGCGACCTGCGCCGACTCGGCGTCGGAGAGCAGTCCGGTGCCGAGCAGGTGGCCGATGTTGCTGGTCAGCGAGTCCACCGGGCGCTTGTCCCGGTCGAGCGCCAGGGCGGGCTGCGGGCCGTACGGGCCGTCGACCCAGAACGCGGCACGGAACCGGGTGGCGAGCCGGTCGGCGTACCCGCGCCAGCGGTCGGCGCCGGGGCGGCCGAAGGCGTCGAGCAGGTCGGCCCCGTTCACCGCGGCCTGGTACGCGTACCCCTGCACCTCGGCCAGCACGATGGGTGGCGCGGCCAGCCGGCCGTCCCGGAAGCGCACCGCGTCGCCGGAGTCCTTCCAGCCCTGGTTGGCCAGGCCGTGGCCGGTGGAGTCGGCGTACTCGACGAAGCCGTCGCCGTCGGCGTCGGCGTGCTCGTCGAGCCAGCCGAGCGCCGCCTCCAGGTGGGGGAGCAGCGGTTCGACCTGGTCGGCGGGTAGCCCCCACCGCCAGGCGTCGTGCAGCAGCCCGATCCAGAGCATGGTCGCGTCGACCGTGCCGTAGTAGGCGGGCGGCAGCCGCAGCCCCTCGTCCAGGGCGAACTCGTGCCGGCGCAGCTCGTGCAGGATCTTGCCGGGGGCCTCGCCGGTGGCCGGGTCGACCCGGGTGCCCTGCCGGCGGGCCAGCACGCGCAACGTGCCGGCGGCCAGGTCGGTGCCGAGCGGCAGCATCATCCGGGCGGCCCAGAGGCTGTCCCGGCCGAAGAGGGTGAGGAACCAGGGCACGCCGGCGCCGAGGAAGACGTCCTCCGGGTGGGCCGGCTCGGCCAGGCGCAGCCCGCGCAGGTCGGCGAGGGCGCGGTCGAGGAGCCGGACCAGGCGGCGGTCGTCGGCGCGTACGGCCGGCTCGGACCAGCCGGGGCCGGGCGGGGCGGCGGTCACCACCGCCTTCGGGTCGGTGACGGCCAGCCGCCAGCGCAGCGTCACGGACTCGCCGGGGGCGAGCGTGACCGGCCAGCTCAGCCGGGGTGCGGTGGCCCGGTCGCCGGCGGTGTCGACGGTGGCCGCCTCGCCGGTGACGGTCACGGTGAGCCCCTCGGCGGCCCACTGGACCCGGCCCGGCTCGCCGGCCTTCGCCTCCAGCGGTGCGCCGCTCCCGCCGGACTTGACCAGCTCGATCGGGGCGAGGTCGCAGCCGAGGTCGACGCTGACCGTGGTGCGGACCGGGTCGGCGGCGGTGGACGAGACGACGAGTTCCTCGGTGACGCCGTGCGGGCCGGCCTGCCGGGTGCGGTCGACCCGCACGGTCGGGTCGGGGGTGGGGTCACCGAGCCAGCGGGCCAGGGCGACGAAGCGGGCGCCGTGCGGCCCGGCCGCCCCGCGGGTCAGCGCTTCCGGCTCCCGATCGTCGAGGCGCAGCTCGGCGCGGGAGAGCACCCGGGCGTCGGCGTGGAACACGCCCTGGACGCCGTGCGGCCGGATCTGGCCCGCCGCGTCGCCCAGCGCGCTGGTGGGGGCGTGCACCACGCCGACCAGGTCGTGCAGCAGCGGTTGCAGGTAGCGTTCGGACAAGGGGAACTCCCGGTGCTGATCGGTGGGCCGGCGACGTCTTGACAGATGGCTCCGGCCGGTGCCAAAGTGCGAAACATTCCAGAAACTTTGAACGATCTAATCGTGCCTCATCGGAGTTGGATCGTTCAAGGCGGCGAGAGGGATCTAGTGGCTGAAAAGGTGACCATCGCGACGGTGGCCCGGCATGCCCAGGTGAGCCGGCAGACGGTCTCCAACGTGCTGAACGCGCCGCACATCGTCCGCGAGGAGACCCGGCGGCGGGTGCAGGAGGCGATCAGCGCGCTCGGCTACCGGGCCAATCAGGCCGCCCGGCAGATGCGGACCGGCCGCTCCCGCCTCATCGCCGTCCGCATCGAGCCCACCCGCGACGGGATCAACGGCTCGGTGCTCGACCGGTTCCTGCACGGGCTCACCGAGACCGCCGACGCCGCCGGCTACCGGGTCATGCTCTACACGGCCCCCGACGACGACCAGGAGATCGCCACCTACGACGACCTGCTCGGCGCGTACGACCTGGACGCGTTCGTGCTCACCGGCACGAAGCATGGCGACCCGCGCACCGCGTGGCTGGCCGAGCGCGAGGTGCCGTTCGTGACCTTCGGCCGGCCCTGGGACGCCCTCGACGGGCACCCGTGGGTCGACGTGGACGGCGCCGCCGGCACCGCCCAGGTCACCCGGCACCTGCTCGACACCGGCCACCACCGGATCGCCTTCCTCGGCTGGCCGGCCGGCTCCGGCGTCGGCGACGACCGGTGCGCCGGCTGGCGTACCACCATGACGGCGGCCGGCCACGACGTGGCCGGCCTGCGCCGGGAGAGCGAGGACGGCATCGCCGAGGGCGAGCGGGAGTTGCGCCGCCTGCTCGCCCGCGACGCGCCGCCGACCGCGGTGGTCTGCGCCAGCGACTCGCTCGCCCTCGGCGCGCTCCAGGCCGCGCGCGACGCGGCCGCACCGGTCGCCGTGGTCGGCTTCGACGACACCCCGGTGGCCGCCGCGGTCGGGCTGAGCAGCGTCAGCCAGCCACTGTCCGCGGCCGCCGCCCGCTGTGTCGACCTGCTCACCACTCTGCTCGACGGCCAGCCCACCGACCACCGTGTGCTGCTCACTCCCACGCTGGTGCTCCGGCACACGGCGTGACCACATCCCCCATCAGGAGAGTCAGATGACACCTCGCACCCTCACCCGGGCGGCGGTGGCCGGCTTCGCCGCCGTCGCCCTGTTCGGCTCCGCCGCGTGCGGCAGCGGCTTCGACGACTCCGCGAGCGACACCAAGCAGTCCAGCGGCCCGGCCAGCCTGCAGATCCTGATCGGCTCGTCCGGCGAGGCCGAGACCAAGGCGGTGCAGGACGCGGCCGCCAAGTGGGCCTCGTCCGGCGGCAACACCGCCACCGTCACCCCGGCCCAGGACCTCACCCAGCAGCTCGGCCAGGGCCTGGCCGGCGGCACCCCGCCGGACGTCTTCTATGTCGACGCGACCCGCTTCGCCGACTACGCCAGCGTCGGCGCGCTGGAGCCGTACGGCGACAAGATCAGCAACAAGGACGACTTCTACGAGGGCCTGCGCACCACGTTCACCTACGACGGCAAGCTCTACTGCGCGCCGAAGGACTTCTCCACCCTCGCCCTGGAGATCAACACCGACCTGTGGGCGAAGGCCGGCCTGACCGACGCCGACGTGCCGACCACCTGGGACCAGCTCACCGCCGTCAGCCAGAAGATCAAGGCGAAGAAGATGGTGGCGCTCGCCCTCGGCGACACCCGCGACCGGATCGGCGCCTTCATGGTGCAGAACGGCGGCTGGCTGATGAGCAAGGACGGCAAGCAGCCCACCGCCGACACCCCGGAGAACCTCCAGGCCCTCCAGTACGTCAAGTCCCTGCTCACCAACGGGTACGCGAAGTTCCCGAAGCAGCTCGACGCCGGCTGGTCCGGGGAGGCGTTCGGCAAGGGCAAGGCCGTGATGACCATCGAGGGCAACTGGATCAAGGGCGCCCTGCAGAACGACTTCCCGAACGTGAAGTACAAGGTCGTGCCGCTGCCGGCCGGCCCGAAGGGGCAGGGCACCCTCTCCTTCACCCAGTGCTGGGGCATCGCCGCCAAGTCGAAGTTCAAGGACCAGGCGATCAAGTTCGTCGAGGCGATGACCGCGGGCGACCAGCAGGTGACCTTCGCCAAGGCGTTCGGCGTCATGCCGTCGCGGCAGTCCGTCCGCGACCAGTACACCGGCGCCTTCCCGGCGGACAAGCCGTTCATCGACGCCGTTGCGTACGCCCAGGGCCCGGTCAACGCCCCGAAGATGGACAGCGTCCTGCGCGACCTGGAGGCGGGCCTCCAGGGGCTGAGCACCGGTGACCCGAAGACGATCCTGACCAACTTCGACAAGAACGCCAAGGCGGCGCTCGGCGGCTGACGTGCAAGGAGGGGGCCCTTGTCAACAGACGGGTGAAAAGGGTCCCCTCCTTTCACCCCCGACCGAAGGGAGGGAAGAGATGGCAACCGAAGCGCTGCGCGCCGCGGCGACCACGCCGGCGAAGCCGCCACGTCGTCGCGGCGGCGGCATCCGCGGCAACGAGAACATCGCCGGCTGGCTCTTCGTCGCGCCGGTGATCCTGATCCTCGGGCTCTTCCTGCTGCTGCCGATCCTGATGGCGCTCTGGGTGAGCCTCACCGACTGGAACGGCCAGGGCAGCCCGTTCACCGGCGACGTGCCGTTCGTGGGCGGTGACAACTACACCCGGCTGTTCACCGAGGACGGGCTCGACCGCCGGGACTTCATGACCAGCATCCGCAACAACATGTACTACGTGGGCATCGTCGTGCCGGTGCAGACCGCGCTCGCCCTCGGCCTCGCCCTCGTGGTCAACAACCGGATGCTCAAGGGCAAGGGCTTCTTCCGCAGCGCCTTCTACTTCCCCTCGGTCACCAGCTCGGTCGCGATCAGCGTGGTGTTCCTGTTCCTGTTCGCCAACTCCGGCGCGGTCAACAAGCTGCTCGGCCTCCTCGGGATCAACGGGCCGGAGTGGTTCGCCGACTCCCGGGGCGTGCTGCACCTGCTGTTCGGCGCCGTCGGGGTGGACACCCCGCCCGGCGCGCTCACCTCCGGCGGCCCGCTCGGGCTGACCTGGTGGGACTGGCTCTCCGGGCCGAGCGTGGCCATGGTCTCGATCATCAGCCTGGTCATCTGGACCACCTCGGGCACCTTCATGCTGATGTTCCTGGCCGCGTTGCAGAACGTCCCGGTGGCCCTCGACGAGGCGAGCACCCTCGACGGGGCGACCCGCTGGCAGCGCTTCCGCCACGTCACCCTGCCGCTGATCAAGCCGACCACCTTCCTGGTGCTCACCCTCGGCCTGATCGGCTCCTGGCAGGTCTTCGACCAGGTGTACGTGATGAGCCAGGGTGACCCGGCCAAGACCACGCTCACCCCGGCGTACCTGTCCTACCGGACCGCCTTCCGGGACTTCGACTACGGCTCCGGGGCGGCCATCTCGTTCGTGCTGTTCCTGATCATCATCCTGCTCACCCTGCTCCAGCGCCGGGTGATGGCCGACCGGGACGAGCCCCGGCGGGCCCGGTGGTGGCGGCGACGCGTACCGGAGGGGTCCTGACATGGCCGTGCTCACCGACCGGCCGGCGGCGCCCGTCGTGCGCCGCGCCGACCGCGGGCCGCGCGCCCGGGTCAACCGCATCCTCGGGTACGCGGTCCTGATCGCCTTCGGGCTGGTCTTCCTCTACCCGTTCGTCATCCAGCTCGGCAACTCGCTCAAGACCGAGCCGGACGCGGCGGCGAACCCGCTCTCGCCGATCCCCGACCCGCTGACCCTGGCCGGCGTCGAACGGATCTTCGCGGGCACCAACTTCCCGCTGTGGCTCGGCAACTCGCTGCTGGTCACCGTGCTGGTCACCCTCGGCCGGGTCTTCTTCGACTCGCTCGCCGGCTACGCGCTGGCGCGGCTGCGCTTCCGGGGCCGGGCCGGGCTGTTCGCCGCGATCATCGCGGTGATGGCGGTGCCCGGCGTGGTGCTGCTCATCCCGAAGTTCCTGGTGCTCAAGCAGCTCGGCCTCTACGACAGCTACGCGGGCCTGGTGGTGCCGCTGCTCGCCGACGCGGCCGGGGTCTTCATCATGAAGCAGTTCTTCGAGTCGGTGCCGGTCAGCGTCGAGGAGGCGGCCCGGATCGACGGCGCCGGCGTGTTCCGCACCTTCTGGTCGGTGGTGCTGCCGATGGCCCGGCCGGCGCTGATCACACTGACCATCCTGTCGTTCCAGGGCTCCTGGAACGAATTCCCGCACAGCCTGGTCTCGGTGCAGGACCCCCACCTGTTCACCCTGCCCCGAGGGCTGGCCGACCTGGTCAGCGGGTCGCTCGGCAAGGGCACCCAGTATCCGCTCAAGCTGGGCGCCGCGCTGCTCGCCACCATCCCGGTGGCGGTGCTCTTCGTGATCTTCCAGCGCTACTTCGTGCGTGGCGCGAACGAGGGCGCCGACAAGGGCTGACCGTTGGCCGGCGGTCCCGCCCCGTGCCGGGACCGCCGCCCCCGGTTCAGCCCTCCTGGAGCACCGAGAACACGTTGCCGGCCGGGTCGGTGAACCAGGCGATCGACGGGCCGTTGCCCCGCATGACGCCCTTGTCGTCCTGCGGCATGCCCTCGTAGCGCTCGAACCGCACCCCGCGCGACACCAACTCGTCCACCGCCCGGTCGATGTCGGGGACCGGGAAGTTGAGCACCGTGTAGGTGGCCGGCCGGTGGTCGGGCTTCGGGTAGACCAGCACCGGCCGGTCCCCGGCCAGGTGCAGGGTCAGCAGCCCGCCCATCGCGTCGTCCCGGGACACCCGCAACCCCAGGACGTCGGTGTAGAACCGCTCCGCGCGGTCCGGGTCGTCCACCGAGAACCCGCTGAACGCCTTCGTGTCCCTGAACATGACCCGCTCCTCACTCCGGCGGTGCGCCCCGCCTCCGTCGTGCCTACCAGGGGTGGACGGCGCGCGGGGCGCAAACTCATCGGCGCGTCACGGATCGAGCCGGGCCGGCAGCCCGAAGCGCGGGAAGAGCCGGGGCTCCAGAAAGTGGGTGAGCCGGGCGATCCGACCTTCGGCGCACTCCAGCACGGTGATCGAGAAGGCCCGGTGGCCGCCGGCCGGGTCGACCCGGTATTGCGCCAGGGCCGGGGCGCCGTTCGCGGCCACCCGCACCAGTCGGGAGCCCCGGCAGCCGGCGCCCGGCCCGCTCAGCCAGCGGCCGATGTCCGCGGCGCCGCGCAGCCACATGCGGTAGGGCGGCATGCTCTGCACGGCGTCCGCGCGCAGCAGCGCCACCAGGGCGTCGACGTCGTAGCGGGCGAAGGCGTCCACGTAGCGGTCGAGCAGGTCGCGGTCGACCGGGTCGAGATCCGGCCCGACGCGCCGCTCGGCGCGCACCCCGGCCAGGGTCGCCCGGGCCCGCTGGAGCGCGCTGTTGACCGCCGGCACCGTGGCGTCGAGCAGGTCGGCGACCTCGTCGGCGCGCCAGCGCAGCACGTCCCGCAGGATCAGCACGGCGCGCTGCCGGGCCGGCAGGTGCTGGAGCGCGGCCACGAACGCCAGCCGCACCGACTCCCGGGCCACCGCCAGCTCCGCCGGGTCGGCCGGGAGCACCGCCGTGTCCGGCACCGGCTCGACCCAGTCACCGGCCGGCGAGCCGAGCGACGCGGCCACCGGCGCGGCCGGGCCGTCCAGGTCGACCGGCAGGGCCCGCCGGCCGCGCCCGCGCAGCAGGTCCAGGCACACGTTGGTGGCGATCCGGTAGAGCCAGGTGCGCAGGCTGGACCGGCCGTCGAAGCCGTCCCGGCCGCGCCACGCCCGCAGCAGGGTCTCCTGGACCGCGTCCTCGGCGTCGAACACCGAGCCGAGCATCCGGTACGCGTAGCCGGTCAGCTCGACCCGGAACGGCTCCAGGTCGGTGGTCGCGGGCGCCGGTGCGGTCGTCATGCCGCCAACGGTAGGCGGTACCCCCGACAGCGCGTACTCAGGAAGCGGTCGGCTCGGCGGGGACGCCGACGTGCAGGCGGACCTGGGGGACCAGCATGTCGTCCACGTCCAGCGCGCGGCCCGCGCCGTCCGGCTCCCAGCCGGTCGAGGTGAGGAACTTCCGGGTCGCCGCGTCGGCGTCGAACGTCCAGGCCACCGCGCGGGCGAAGCCGTCGGACCGCCAGTGGTCCACCATGGCGGCGAGCAGCCGGCTGCCGTGCCCGCGCCGGCCCCAGCGCGGCTCGACCAGCAGGTCGGTCACGGCCGCCACGCCGTCGGCGAGGGCCTCGGCCGGCTCGCCCGGCGCGAGCGCCTCGGCGTCGGCCGGACCGGAGGCGGCGAACCCCACCAGATACGATTGCTCGGCCTGTTCGACGGCGACCAGCACGCGGTGCGCGCCCGAGGGCGGCTCCTGCACCGCGGCGCTCCACCGCCGGGCGAGGTACGCCTCGTCCAGGTTGTCGAGCACGTGCCGGGGCAGGATCCGGCGGTACGCGGCCCGCCAGGTGGCGAGCTGGAGGCGTGCGATCTCGCCGGCGTCCTCCGGACGCGCGGGGCGGACGTACCCGAGAGCCATGGCACGTGAGCCTACGCAGGGCGAGGAGGGCGACGGTGGCGCAGGGTGCCAGGCGGACGATCGCGCAGGTCGTCGCCGTGGTGGCGCTTGCCGGGGCGGTGACCGCCTTCCTGTCCGTGGCGGCCGTGCGGCACGGCTTCTTCGACCTCAAGGTCTACTACGGCGCGCTGACCTTCTGGGTGCACGACGGCGGGGAGATCTACGACTTCCTCAAGGGCGGCACGCAGTACGGCTTCACCTACCCGCCGTTCGCCGCGCTGGTCATGCTGCCGATGGCGTACCTGCCGTGGCCGGCCGCGATCACGGTCAGCGTGGCCGCCACCGTGGTGGTCAGCGCGGTGGTGATCTGGTGGCTGCTCGACCCGGTCGCCCGCCGCGCCGGCTGGACCCGCTGGTTCGTCCTCGCGGTGGCGCTCTGCCTGGCCGCCGCGTACGAGCCCATGCGCGAGACGGTCAACTTCGGTCAGGTCAACATGCTGCTGCTGTTCCTCGTGGCGGTGGACCTGCTCCGGCTGCTGCCGGCGCGCAACCGGTGGGCCGGGGTGGGCATCGGGCTGGCCACCGCGATCAAGCTGACCCCGGGCATCTTCATCGTCTACCTGCTGGTCACCGGCCGCTGGCGGGCGGCGCTCACCGCCATCGGCGCGGCGGCCGCGGCGACCCTGGGGGCCGCCGCGCTCTTCCCCGACGCCTCCCGGGAGTTCTGGACCGAGGCGCTGTGGAACACCGACCGGGTGGGCGAGCTGGCCTTCGTCTCCAACCAGTCGCTGCGCGGGGTGGTGGCCCGGCTCCACCCGGAACACCCGAGCACCGTCGCCTGGCTGGCGCTGGTCCTCGCCACCCTGGTCGTCTGGGGCTGGCGTTCCCGGGCCGCGGTGGCCACCGGCGACGAGGCCACCGGCCTGGCGCTGACCGGCGCCACCATGTGCCTGGTCAGCCCGGTGACCTGGGTGCACCACCTGGTCTGGCTGCTGCCGGGGCTGATCCTGCTGGTCGACAACGGCATGGCGGCGCCCGCCCGCAGCCGCCGGCGCCGCCTGCTGCTGGCCGCCGCGCTCATCGGGTACGCCTTCCTCATCAGCCGGATCGTCTGGGCCTGGGAGAAGGACTTCACCGGCGTCGACGGGTTCCTGGGCAGCAACACCTACGTCTGGATCAGCCTCGCGCTGCTGCTCGCCCTGCCGATCCGCCGCTGGGCCACGCCGGCCGGCGGCGGTCCCGCCGATCGGGGCGGGCCGGCCGGGTCAGCCGTCGAGCCGGGCGGTGTAGCGCAGCTCCCGGAGCCGGACCGGGTCCCGCCCGCCGTGCAGCGGCACCGCGTAGGTCGACTCCTCCCCGTCCGCTGACAGCCCGGCCCGCTCGTAGAAGCGGCGGGCCCGGGCGTTGTCGGCGAGCACCCAGAGCCGGTACTCCGGGAAGCCCCGCTCCGCGAGGCCGGCCCGGGCCGCCGTGAGCAGTGCCTGACCGGTCCCGCTGCCCCACCGGGCCGGGTCCAGGTAGACCGCCAGGATCTCGCCGTACGCCGGGTCGAGGTCGCCGCGGTCCTGGTTGTTCCGGTACGGCCCGAAGGTGGTGAACCCCTCGATCGTGCCGTCGACCTCGGTGACCAGCGTGGTGAACGGGTGCTCCGGGTCGGCCGTGCCGAGATCCCGGCGACGCTGGGCCCAGGCGAGCGGGTTCAGCCGGTCGAGCACCTCGGCCGGCATGATCCCGGCGTACCCGGCCTGCCAGCCGCGGATGTGCACCCGGGCGATCGCCTCGGCGTCGTCCGGTTCCTCCCGGCGGATGGTGCGCATCCGTCCGTTCTATTCCGCGCCGGGCGATCGGTCCAGCCGCCGCACCCGTGTCGTACCGCTGGAATAAGGTCACCGACGATGGCCGTACCGGAATCGCTCTCCCTCGCCCAGGCCCGCCGGATCGCCCTGGCCGCCCAGGGTTTCGCCGACCCGGGGCCCACCGGCGTGCCCACCCGCCGGCACCTGCGCCGGGTGCTCGACCGGGTCGGGCTGATCCAGATGGACTCGGTCAACGTCCTGCAACGCGCGCACTACCTGCCGCTCTACAGCCGGCTCGGGCCCTACCCCACCACCCTGCTCGACACGGCCGCCTACCGGCGCCCCCGCGACCTGTTCGAATACTGGGCGCACGAGGCGTCGCTGGTCCCGGTGGGGCTGCACGCGGCGCTGCGCTGGCGGATGGCCAAGGCCCACGACGAGGCCTGGGGTGGGATGCGCCGGATCGCCCAGGAGCAGCCCGAGCTGGTCGCCTGGGTGCGCGACGAGGTGGCTGCCCGGGGCCCGCTCACCGCCGCCGAGATCGAGCACGACGCGCCCCGGGAGACCGGCAACTGGGGGTGGAACTGGTCCACGGTCAAGCGGGCGCTGGAGTTCCTGTTCTGGGCCGGCGAGGTCACCGCCGCCGACCGCACCACCTCGTTCGCCCGCCGCTACGACCTGCCCGAGCGGGTGCTGCCGTCCGCCGTGCTGGACGCGCCCACGCCTAGCGACGCCGACGCCCACCGCGCGCTGGTGGCGATCGCCGCCCGCTCGCTGGGCGTCGCCGCCGAGCCGGAGCTGCGCGACTACTTCCGGCTGCCGGTGGCCGGCGCCCGGCAGGCGATCGCCGAACTCGTCGAGGCGGGCGAGCTGACCCCGGTCACCGTGGCGGGCTGGCGGCAGCCGGCCTACCTGCACGCCCAGGCGCGGCTGCCCCGCTGGGTGCGCGGCAACACGCTGGTCAGCCCGTTCGACCCGCTGGTCTGGGAACGGGCGCGCACCGAGCGGCTCTTCGACTTCACCTACCGCATCGAGATCTACGTGCCCGCGCCGCAGCGGGTCTACGGCTACTACGTGCTCCCCTTCCTCCAGGGCGAGCGGTTCACCGCCCGGGTCGACCTCAAGGCCGACCGGAAGGCCGGGGTGCTGCTGGTGCCGGCCGCCTGGGTCGAGCCGGGCGCCGACCCGGGGGAGACCGCGGTGGCGCTCGCCGCCGAGCTCTACCGGCTGGCCGGCTGGCTCGGCCTGGACGCGGTCGCCCCGCCCGCCGCCGGCGACCTGGCCGCCCCGCTGGCCGCCGCCCTGGTGGGTGTGGCGGGTGTACGGTGAGCGCGTGACGAGCGTTGACCGGCCGGCCGCCGCGCCCGACCCGCACCCGGTCCCGCCCGCTGAGCACGCTGCCGGGCAGGCGGCCTGGCCCGCCGGCGTGGCCTACCCCGCGGTCGAGCCGGACCGGTTCACCCGCCTGGTGCTGCGGCTGCACGCCCGCGCCCCGCGCTGGGCGGTCCCCCTCGCGGCGGTCGGCTGTGTCGGCCTGGGCATGGCCTACGCCCTGCTCAGCGACCCCACCCACAGCGACCCGGACGCGCGGCCGACCTGCCTGCTCAAGCTCACCACCGGGCTGGACTGCCCGGGCTGCGGCGGCACCCGCGCCCTCTGGTACGTGCTGCACGCCGACCTCCCCGCCGCCGCCCGGCATCACTTCCTCTTCGTCTTCTCGCTGCCCTTCCTGGCCTGGCTCTTCGTGAGCTGGGCGGGGAACAGGGCGTTCGGCTGGCGGCTGCCGGAGCTGCGAATCAACCCCAAGGTGATCGGCGGCTTCCTGGCCCTCTGGCTCGCCTTCTCGGTGGCGCGCAACCTGCCCTGGGCCCCGTTCACCTCGCTCTACGTCTGACCGTCGCCCGGGGCGGCCCGCCGCTGGTGCGGTGTTTCACGTCCGCGCGCCCAAGTTTCGCCGGAGGCCCACGGGCCACTACAGTCGCAGGAATGCCGGAGATGGTGCAGCCCCAGGTCAAGCTGATCGCGTGGACCCAGTTCCAGGCCCCGGACGACGTGCCGTGGTCGACGGATGCCGAGGGCGGTCAGGCGCTCGCGGAGTTCGCCGGCCGGGCCTGCTACCAGAGCTGGAAGAAGCCGAACCCGGCCACCGCGACCAACGCCGGCTACCTGGCGCACATCCTGGACGTGGGGCACCTCTCCGTGCTGGAGCACGGCTCGGTGAGCTTCTACTTCAGCGGGGTGTCCCGGTCCTTCACCCACGAGCTGATCCGGCACCGGCACTTCTCCTACTCGCAGCTGTCCCAGCGCTACGTCCCCGAGCGGGACGCGGCCATGGTCGAGCCCGCGGTGATCGCCGAGGACCCGGAGCTGCACAAGAAGTTCGTCGAGGCGGGCGAGGCGGCCGTCCGGGCGTACACCGAGCTGCTGGAGGGTCTGGAGGCCCGGTTCACCGACGAGCCCAACCCGACGCTGCGCCGCAAGCAGGCGCGGCAGGCGGCCCGGGCGGTGCTGCCCAACGCCACCGAGACCCGGATCGTGGTGAGCGGCAACTACCGGGCCTGGCGGCACTTCGTCAAGATGCGCGCCACCGAGCACGCCGACGTGGAGATCCGCGAGCTGGCCGTGGAGTGCCTGCGGCAGCTCCAGGGGGTCGCCCCGAACGTCTTCGCCGACTTCGTAATCTCCACGCTGCCCGACGGCACCGAGGTGGCGGCCTCTCCGCACGCCGAGTGAGTCGTCGCCCTTCGCCGCCGGGGGCCCGGTGGTCGTCCGCTAGGTTGTGAACATGACGCACGACCTCCCTGCCGTCCCGAACCGGGGCGCGTCGCGCCCGTTCGGGCGACTGATCACGGCCATGGTGACCCCGTTCACCGCCGACGGGTCGCTCGACCTCGACGGCGCCGTACGGCTCGCCAGCCACCTCGTGGACGAGCAGGGCAACGACGCGCTGGTGCTCAACGGCACCACCGGCGAGTCGCCGACCACCACCGACGCGGAGAAGGAGGCCCTGATCCGCGCCGTCGTGGAGGCGGTCGGCGACCGGGCCCGGATCGTCGCCGGTGTGGGCACCAACGACACCCGGCACACCATCGAGCTGGCCGCGCAGGCGGAGAAGGCCGGCGCGCACGGCCTGCTGGTGGTGACGCCGTACTACAACAAGCCGCCGCAGGCCGGGCTGCTGCGCCACTTCACCGCGGTCGCGGACGCCGGCGGGCTGCCGATCATGGTGTACGACATCCCGCACCGGACCGGCACCGCGATCGCCACGGACACCCTGGTCAAGCTGGCCGAGCACGGCCGGATCGTGGCGGTCAAGGACGCCAAGGGCGATCTCACCGCCACCTCCTGGGTGCTGGCCCGCAGCGACCTGGCCTTCTACAGCGGCGAGGACGCGCTGACGCTGCCCGCCCTGGCGGTCGGCTCGGTCGGCGTGGTCGGCACCTCCACGCACTTCACCGGGGTGCCGACCAAGCAGTTGATCGAGGCGTACGAGGTGGGCGACATGGCCACCGCGCTCGCCCTGCACCGGCGGCTGCTGCCGCTGTTCACCGGCATCTTCCGGACCCAGGGCGTGATCCTGGTGAAGGCGGGCCTGGCGGCCAGGGGCCTGCCGGCCGGCCCGGTGCGCCCACCGCTGGTGGACGCCACCGGCGACGAACTGGCCCAGCTGCGCGCCGACTGCGCGGCGGCGGGCCTGCCCCTACCCGAATGATCGAACGACACGACGGACGCCGCACGACGGCGTCGCAGAATGAGGTGACGCGTGACCGAGGCGCACATCGAGGGTGAGCTGCCCCCGCCGCTGCCGGAGGGCGGCCTGCGGATCATCCCGCTCGGCGGACTCGGCGCCATCGGCCGGAACATGACGGTCTTCGAGTACGACGGCAAGCTGCTGATCGTCGACTGCGGGGTGCTCTTCCCCGACGTCGAGCAGCCGGGCGTGGATTTGATCCTGCCCGACTTCGGTCCGATCCTGGACCGGCTCGGCGACGTGCAGGCGATCGTGCTCACCCACGGCCACGAGGACCACATCGGCGCGGTGCCGTACCTGCTCGCCCACAAGCCGGACATCCCGCTGGTCGGCTCGCAGTTCACCCTGGCCCTGGTCGAGGCGAAGCTGGCCGAGCGGCGGATCCAGCCGTACACGCTGACCGTCGCCGAGGGGCGGCGCGAGCGGCTCGGCCCGTTCGAGTGCGAGTTCTTCGCGGTGAACCACTCGATCCCCGACGCGCTCGCCGTGGCCATCCGCACCGGCGCCGGCCTGGTGCTGCACACCGGCGACTTCAAGATGGACCAGCTTCCGCTGGACGGCCGGATCACCGACCTGGCCGGCTTCGCCCGGCTCGGGGCCGAAGGCGTCGACCTGCTGCTCTCCGACTCCACCAACGCGGAGATCCCCGGCTTCGTGACCCCGGAGCGGGAGATCGGGCCGGTGCTCGACTCGATCTTCGCCAAGGCGCGCGGCCGGATCATCGTCGCCTCGTTCGCCTCCCACGTGCACCGGGTGCAGCAGGTCTTCGACTCGGCGGTGGAGCACGGCCGCAAGGTGGCGCTGATCGGCCGGTCGATGGTGCGCAACATGGGCATCGCCCGTGACCTGGGCCTGCTCAACATCCCGCCGGGCCTGGTGGTCGGGCTGGACGAGGCCACCGCGCTGCCGCCCGAGCAGATCGTGCTGATGTCCACCGGCTCGCAGGGTGAGCCGATGAGCGCGCTGGGCCGGATGGCCAGCGGCGACCACCGGCACATCACCATCGCGCCCGGCGACACCGTGGTGCTCGCCTCCTCGCTGGTGCCGGGCAACGAGACCTCGGTCTACCGGGTGATCAACCGGCTGGCCCGGGCCGGCGCGACCGTGATCCACAAGGACGTCGCCAAGGTGCACGTCTCCGGTCACGCGCCCGCCGGCGAGCTGCTCTACCTGCTCAACGTCACCCGGCCGAGCAACCTCATGCCGGTGCACGGCGAGTGGCGGCACCTGCGGGCGCACGCCCGCCT
Organism: Micromonospora sp. NPDC005299; assembly: GCF_042872345.1. NCBI lineage: Bacteria > Bacillati > Actinomycetota > Actinomycetes > Micromonosporales > Micromonosporaceae > Micromonospora > Micromonospora sp. NPDC005299. Next base: position 289,536 of record NZ_JBIAKG010000004.1, on the reverse strand, counting down.
CGGCATCGAGTCCGGCGTCGAGGCGGACCGGGTGGTGCTCTGCGAGGACGGCGACGTGGTCGACCTGGTCGACGGGCGGGCCAGCCTGGTCGGCCACGTGAAGAGCCGGTACGTCTACGTCGACGGTCTCGCCGTCGGCGACGTCAGCGAGTCGCTGCTCACCGAGCGCCGGATCCTCGGCGACGGCGGGTTCATCGCCACCACCGTGGTGATCGACTCGGTCACCGGCAAGGTGGTCGGCGGGCCGACCCTCTCCGCGAAGGGATTCTCGGAGGACCCGGCGGCGTTCAACCCGGTGGTTCCGCTGGTCACCGAGGCGCTGAACCGGGCCGCCGCGGACGGCATCACCGACCCGCACCAGCTCCAGCAGATCGTCCGGCGCACCGTCGGGCGTTGGGTCAACGACGCGTACCGCCGCCGGCCGATGATCGTGCCGACGGTCGTCGAGGTCTGACCGCCGCAAGCGCCGCACGCCGGTCCACCGTCCGCGGTGGGCCGGCGTCGTCGTTTCCGGGTACGCCCCGGAGTCGTCCCGCCACGCTCCGCCGATCGTGACCGTCGCGTTCAACCGATCGGCGCCCGTCTCCGTACTTCGTTCCGGCAGGCGTACCCGCGCCGGCCGGGAGGAGCGTGGCGGATGGACCGCAGACGGATGACAGCCATCGGCGTACTGGTGGCGGCGGCGGGCACGGCGGCGGCGGTGACCCTGCCGTCGTTCGCCGGCGAGAACCCGACCCGGCGGACCGCCCCGGTGGCGTCCGACGGTGTCGCGCCCGAGGTGCTGGACGCGCTGAGCCGCGACCTGTCGCTCACCCGGGACCAGGCGGTTCGGCGGCTGAGGACCGAGCGGTGGGCGTCGGGCACGGTCACGAAACTCCGCAGCGAACTGGGCGCCGACTACGGGGGTAGCTGGCTCGGCGCCGACGGGACGACGCTGAACGTGGCGGTGGCCGATCCCGCGCAGGCGGCCCGGGTGACCGCCGCGGGCGCGGTGCCGAAGCGGGTCGACCGCGGGGTCGCCGAGCTGGACGCGGTGAAGACGCGCCTCGACGCGGCCGGCGGCGAGGCCACCCCCGACGTCGCCGGCTGGTACGTCGACGTGGCCACCAACTCGGTCGTGGTGGTCGCCCAGCCCGGCGCGGAGGCGGCCGGCCGCCGGTTCGCCGAGGCCAGCGGGGTGCCCGCCGGCGCGGTGCGGGTGAAGACCGCCGACGAGGCGCCCCGCCCGCTGTTCGACGTACGGGGCGGCGACGCGTACTTCATCAACAACGCCGGCCGCTGCTCGGTCGGCTTCTCGGTGGTCGGCGGCTTCGTCACGGCCGGGCACTGCGGCCGCCCGGGGGACCGGACCGCCGGCGCGAACCGGGTCGCCCAGGGCACCTTCGCCGCCTCCTCGTTCCCCGGCGACGACTGGGCCGTCGTCGAGGTCAACGGCCAGTGGACGCCGCAGGGCGTGGTGAACGACTTCAACGGCGGCACGGTGCCGGTGAACGGCTCCACCGAGGCCCCGGTCGGCGCCTCGGTGTGCCGCTCGGGCTCGACCACCGGCACCCGCTGCGGGGTGATCCAGGCCAAGAACGCCACGGTGAACTATCCGGAGGGGACGGTCACGGGGCTGACCCGGACGAACGTCTGCGCCGAGCCGGGCGACTCGGGCGGCGCCTGGCTCTCCGGCGACCAGGCGCAGGGCGTCACCTCCGGCGGCTCCGGCGACTGCACGCAGGGCGGGGTGACCTTCTTCCAGCCGGTCAACGAGATCCTCCAGCGCAACAACCTGACGCTGGTCACCGCGGGCGGCCAGCCCTCCGCGCCGCCCGCCGGGGGCGGGGCCACCGCGCCGCCGGCGAGCACCGCACCGGCCACCCCGCCGGCCGGCGACGCCACGGACTGCACCGGGGAGGTGAGCCGGACCGGCCGGATCGCCGCCGGTCGGGCGCAGGTCCAGCCCGACGGTCGCTTCTTCCGGGTGTCCGGCGGCGCCCAGGAGGCGTGCGTGTCCGCACCGGCGGGCGCCCGCGTGGTGCTGGAGCTGCAACGCTTCACCGGCACCGCGTTCCGCACCGTGGCCCGCGCCGGCAGCGCCGACGGGCTCGCCCGGCTGACCGCCGACACCCCGGCCGGCGCCTACCGCTACCGGGTGGTCGGGCTGGCCGGCGCCGGCGAGTACACCCTGGCGTTCTCCGCTCGCTGAGCCGCCGCCGGGTCGACCCCGGCGGCACCGGACCGCGGCCCCCGTCCACCACCGCCCGGTGGCCGGGGGCCGCGCCGCGTCCGGGCTCAGGGCAGCGCGGCGACGGCCTCGGCGTACGCGGCCCCGGTGCTGACCGCCGCCGTGACCAGTACGACGAGCTGCGCCCGGGCCACCCCGTACGCCAGGTCGGTGGTGACGTCGGCCGCCAGCAGCAGCGTCCCGTCGCCCGGGTCGTGCACGTACGCCGCCGGCAGCAGCCGGTCGTGGTTCCAGGCGTTGCAGAACGCGTACGCCTCGGTGCGGCGGGTCGCCGGCAGGCGGCGCAGCGCCACGGCCCGGGCGTGCAGGACCTCACCCTGCGGCCCGAGCCGGCGGAACTGGACCACCGCCTCGCCCCAGCGCCCCACCACGGTGCCGTCGGGCTCCACCGTGTACACGTCGCCGCGCTCGTCGAGGGCGGCGGTGAGCATCCGCAGGTTCAGCGGGGCCGGCTCCTCCTCGCCGGGCGGCCCGGTGTCGGCCGGGTCGTCACCGGGGATCTCGTCGTCCTCGGCGGGCAGCGGCACCGGCTCGGCGAGCGGCCGCTCGGCCAGCCAGGAGGCGATCCGGCCGGACTGGTGGCCGGTGCCGTTGCGGGCGTCGAAGCTGCCGGCCAGCGTGGTGGCGAGGGCCTGGAGCTGACCGGCGAGCGTCGCCACGTCCACCTCGCCGGCCGGCCGGGGCCCGTGCCCGGGGCGGTGGATCCGCCGCCCGCCGAGCCCGGCCTCCACGGCCAGTCCGCACAGCAGCGCGCCCGCCGCGGCGAACTCCATCGCGGACAGGTCGTCGGCCGGGTGGTCCAGCCGGGGCAGCTGCTCGGCCAGCACGTCCAGCCCGTGGGCCAGGTGCCCGCCCAGCGCGCAGAACCGCAGGTGTGCGGCGAGCTGCGGGAAAGCCGTCCGCTCCCGGCGGTGCCGCCGGTACGCCCGGACGTGCGCCCGGGCGGCGCGCGCCGCCTCGCCGGTGCGCAGCCAGGGCAGCAGCCCCGCGGCGAGGGCCCGCTCCGGCTGGTCGGTGCAGCCCGGCTCGCCGTCGAGCACCGGCTCCAGCACGGCCAGCGCGGCCGCCGGATCGCCCCAGCCGGCCAGCAGTTCGGCGCGGCGGGCCGGGGCGCAGCCGGCGCAACCGGCCACCGGGTCGGAGGCGTCGCCGGCGGACCAGCGGTCGTACTCGCGGCGGGCGGTCGGCTCGTCGCCGAGGTGGTCGGCGAGCCGGCAGCGCAGCTCGGCCACCGGGGCGGCGTCCGGCCCGAGCCGGTCGGCGAGATCGTCCAACAGGGAGCGGGCCTGGTCCAGGGCCACCCGGGGGGTGCCGAAGAGCGCCTCGACGGCCTGCCGCTGGTGCCGGCGCAGCCGCTCGGCCTCGCCGGGGCGGCCGTCGAGCAGCCCCGGCTGCCGCTCCACCGCGGCCACGCAGCGGCGTACCGGCTCGACGGTCCGCCACCGCTCGCCCAGGTGCAGGTACGCCTCGACCAGCGCGAACCGCGCCGCCAACCCGGTGCGCGGGTCGCCGGTGGCGTCCGCCCGGGCGGCGATCCGTTCCAGCTCGGCGCAGCGGGCCTCGCCGTCGGGCAGGTCCCGGGCGTCGGCGAGCGCGTCGGCCAGCCCCCGGTCCCGGGAGGTGGTCATGAGAGCGCCCCGCCGGGCAGGTCCGCCACGGCGGCGGCGAGCTGGCAGCCGGTGGTGACGCCGCAGTCGATGAGCTGGTCGAGCTGGTGCGGCGTGACTCCGCGTTCCAGGTCGGTGGTCACCTCGCCGCAGACCTGGGCCAGCCCGTCGTCGGCGACGTGCACGAACGCCTTGGGCCAGAGCCGGTCGTGGTTCCAGGCGTTGCAGAAGGCGTGCAGGTCGGGCACCCGCTCGATGCCGAACCGGTGCGCCGCGACGGTGCGCACCTGGAGCAGCTCCCCGGCCGTGCCGCGCCGGAAGAACCAGATGAGGCTCTCGCCCCAGCGGCCCACCAGGTCGCCGTCGGCGTCCTCGGTCACCGCGTACCCCCGGTTGGCCAGCACGGCGGCGATCAGCTCGCCGGTCAGCGGTCGCAGCGCCTGCGGGTGTCCGGCCAGGGGGCCGTCCGGACCGTCCTCGATCTCCGGCGACGCCATGAGGGCATCCCTTCTGAGGCGAATAACACAAACGGCGGAGGATTCGTGCCGCGACGCGCGGACACGACCCGGAAAAGCGGCGATCTGCCGGGTCCCGCCGTTACGGTGACTCTATGGCGGGCCGTACCTCTCAGGCGAGCCGGCGGCGCGGCGCGTCGCCGCGCGGAACCACGAACAGCCGTGCCCGCCAGCCGGCCAAGAAGGCCACCCGGGCGACCGCCCGGCGGCGCCCGGCTCGTGGGCCGAGCCCGGCGGCGTTCGCCGGCCGCGCGCTGGGTGCGGTGTGGATGGGGCTGGCGCACAGCGTGGGCTGGGCGTTCCGGGCCGCCGGCCGGCAGGCCGCCACCACCCGCGAGCTGGACCCGGAGCACCGCCGCGACGGCGCCGGGCTGCTCCTGTTCGGCCTGGCCATCCTCAGCGCGGTGGGCATCTGGTCCGGCGGCGCGGGCCCGGTGGGCCGGCATCTCGCGGACACCGCCCGCCTCTTCGTCGGGGCGATCGCCATCGTGCTGCCGGTGCTGCTCATGGTGGGCGCCTGGCGGCTGATGCGCACCCCGGCCGATCCCGAGCACCGGGGGCGCGGCCTGGTCGGCTGGGGCTCCATGCTGCTCGCCACGGCGGCCATGCTGCACATCGGACAGGACCCGGTCGACGAGGTCCAGCGCGACTACGCGGGCGGCCTGGTGGGCGCCGGCGTGGGCGACCTGCTCAAGTCCGCGGTCACCGCCTGGGTGGCCATGCCGCTGCTGCTCCTGCTGCTGGTCTTCGGGCTGCTGGTCATCACCGCGACCCCGATCAACAAGATCCCGGAGCGGCTCGGGCTGCGCGGCGGCCCGGTCCCGCCGCCGGAGGCCGAGGAGGCCGAGCCCGAGGCGGCGGCGAAGCCGGCCCGCAAGCGGGCGGCCAAGCGCCTCCCGCCGCCGCTGGACCCGCTGGACCCGGACGACGACCTCGACGGCGTCGACCTCCAGGACACCCTGGTGCTGCCGCGCAAGAAGGTGCCGGCCAGCCGCAAGCCGGTCGAGCCGCCGGAGCACTCCCCGCTGCCCACCCGCGCCGAGCAGCTCGCGCTCACCGGGCTGGCCGGCGACTACACCCTGCCGCCGGCCAACATGCTGGGCAGCGGGGCCGCCCCGAAGACCCGGAGCAAGGCCAACGACGAGGTGATCGCCGCCCTGACCGGCGTCTTCGAGCAGTTCGACGTGGACGCCGCGGTCACCGGTTTCACCCGCGGCCCGACGGTCACCCGCTACGAGGTCGAGCTGGGGCCGGGCGTCAAGGTCGAGCGGATCACCCAGCTCTCCCGCAACATCGCCTACGCCGTGAAGTCCCCGGACGTGCGGATCCTCAGCCCGATCCCGGGCAAGAGCGCGGTCGGCGTGGAGATCCCCAACACCGACCCGGAGAACGTGGCGCTCGGCGACGTGCTGCGCTCGCGGGCCGCCACCAGCGACCACCACCCGATGGTGGTGGCGCTCGGCAAGGACATTGAGGGCGGCTACGTGGTGGCCAATCTGGCCAAGATGCCGCACATCCTGATCGCCGGCGCCACCGGCGCGGGCAAGTCGTCCTGCCTGAACTCGCTGCTGGTGTCCGTCCTCACCCGGGCCACCCCGGACGAGGTACGGCTGCTGCTGATCGACCCGAAGCGGGTCGAGATGACCGGCTACGAGGGCATCCCGCACCTGGTCACCCCGATCGTGACCAACCCGAAGAAGGCGGCCGACTCGCTGGACTGGGTCGTCCGCGAGATGGACATGCGCTACGACGACCTCGCCGCCAACGGGGTCCGGCACATCGACGACTTCAACCGCAAGGTGCGCAACGGCGAGATCAAGGCGCCGCCGGGCAGCGAGCGGGAGATGCGGCCCTACCCGTACCTGCTGGTGATCGTGGACGAGCTGGCCGACCTCATGATGGTCGCGCCGCGCGACGTGGAGGACTCCATCGTCCGGATCACCCAGCTGGCCCGGGCCGCCGGCATCCACCTGGTGCTGGCCACCCAGCGCCCCTCGGTCGACGTGGTCACCGGCCTGATCAAGGCGAACGTGCCGTCCCGGCTCGCCTTCGCCACCTCCTCGCTGGCCGACTCCCGCGTCATCCTCGACCAGCCCGGCGCGGAGAAGCTGCTCGGCCGCGGCGACGGGCTGTTCCTGCCGATGGGTGCGTCGAAGCCGATCCGCATCCAGGGCGCCTGGGTGACCGAGCGCGAGATCCACGACGTGGTGAAGTTCTGCAAGGACCAGCGCGAGCCGGACTTCCGTCCGGACGTGCTGACCGTCGCGCAGGACAGCAAGAAGAAGATCGACGAGGACATCGGCGACGACCTGGACCTGCTGGTGCAGGCGGTGGAGCTGGTGGTCACCTCGCAGTTCGGCTCGACCTCGATGCTGCAGCGCAAGCTGCGGGTCGGCTTCGCCAAGGCGGGCCGGCTGATGGACCTCATGGAGACCCGGGGCGTGGTCGGCCCGTCCGAGGGGTCCAAGGCCCGCGACGTGCTGGTCAAGCCGGACGAGCTGGAGGAGGTCCTGGCCGGTCTGCGCGGCGGCGAGGAGTAGTTCGGACGTGTCACGCGACGAGGGCCCGCCGGGATCCGGCGGGCCCTCGTCGTGCTGGCGGGTCGGTCAGGAGTTCAGGATCGCGGCGGCGATCACCATGCCGAGGACGGCGCCGACGACGCTCGCGACGGCGGCGTACCAGCCGAGCGGCTTGTCGCCGAGCACCGCGCCGACGATGCCGAGGATCAGCCCGACCAGGCCGAGGAACGGCACGAAGAGGGCGATGACGGCGAAGACGAAACCGAGGATCGTGCAGATCCGGGCGGCGTTGCTGCGGGGGCGGGTGCTGGCGGGCATGTCGGCCATGATGTCCTCCGTCGGTGGGTTCCACTCGGGTGAAGCGAAGAGGGGATACCCGCGGCGGCAGGGCGTCCAAACGGGACGCCCTCGGGCCGGAGGTCAGTGGAAGAGCTTGAGGCCGACCACGCCGGCGACCACCAGCAGCAGGCAGCCGATCCGGGGCAGGCTGGCCGACTCGCCCAGCGCCACCATGCCGACCAGCGCGGTGCCGACCGCCCCGATGCCGACCCACACCGCGTAGCCGGTGCCCACCGGGATGTCGCGCAGCGCGTACGCCAGGCCGGCCATGCTCGCCACCAGCGAGACGGCGAAGACCACGGAGGGGAGCGGGCGGGTGAAGCCGGCGCTGCGGTCCAGCGCGATCGCCCACGCGGTTTCCAGGACTCCGGAGAGCACCAGTACGAGCCAGGCCATGGGCCACCTCTGACGGGACGGGCCCGGCCACCGGGGCCGGGACGGGCGGTCACGCGGGGCGTCTTGGCCTGACCGGGTACGCCCACCACTCGTCCGGGGCGGCACGGGGCCGCCGAATCCGACGCTAGCACCGCCGGGGCCGGCGGTCCGGCACGGTGACGATCCCCACCATCGCTGGAGTTCACGCGAACTTCAGGTTGCACGATGGTCGGCATGACCGTGCTCTTCTCCGACGAGGACGTCGCCGCCGCCGTGGACGCCCCGCTCACCGTCGCCGCCATGCGGGACGCGCTGCTGGCCGCGTACGAGGGACGGCTGATCGCCCCGCCCCGGGCGTCCGCCCCGCTTGGCGGCGGCCGGATGGTGCTCACGGCCGGGCACCTCACCGGCGAGTGGTACGGCTACCGCTCGTACGACACGTTCGGGCGCCCGGAGAGCGGGCAGCTCGTGGTGCTGCACGACGCCACCACCGGGGCGGTACGCGCCATCGCGGTCGGCGAGGAGCTGGGCTCGCGGCGCACCGGGGGACTGGGCGGGGTGGCCGTGGACGCGCTGGCCCGCCCCGACGCGGCCACCCTCGGCGTGGTCGGCTCGGGCCGTCAGGCGTGGACCCAGGCCTGGGCCGCCGCCGCGGTCCGCCCGCTGCGCGAGGTGACCGTGCACAGCCGCTCGGCGGCTCGCCGGGAGGCGTTCGCCGCCCGGGTCCGGGCCGAGCTGGGCGTGCCGGCCCGCGCGGTCGACTCGGCCGCCGCGGCGGTGCGCGACCGGGACCTCGTGGTGCTCGCCACCACCAGCACCTGCCCGGTGCTGGCCGCCGCCGACCTCGCCCCGGGCACCCACGTCAACACGGTCGGCTTCAAGCAGGTTGACCGGCACGAGTTCGGGCCCGACCTGCTGGACGCCGCCGACCTGCTGGTCACCGACTCGCCCGCGCAGGCGGCCGCGTACGCCCCGCCGATGCTCGCCGCCGTCGAGCCGTACGCGGACCGGCTGCGTGACCTGGGCGCGGTGCTGGCCGGGGCGGTCCCGGGGCGGACCGGCGCGGACCAGATCTCGGTCTTCTGCTCCACCGGCCTGGCCGGCACGGAGGTCTTCCTGCTCGACCGGCTGGCCCGGGTCGGCGCGACGGCCCGCTGACCCGCGGCTTGAGTGTGAGCCGGCCGATGCCCGCGGCCGGCCGACGCGGCGTTCCGGGCCCGGCCCGGTACCCTCGGATGGTGTCCGCCACCTCCCCCACACCCCCTGCCAGCGCCGACGGCCGTCGCGTCGCCCTGTTGACCCTGGGTTGCGCCCGTAACGAGGTCGACTCGGAGGAGTTGGCCGCCCGGCTGCACGCCGACGGCTGGCAGGTGACCACCGACGGCGAGGGCGCCGACGTGGTGGTGGTGAACACCTGCGGTTTCGTGGAGAAGGCCAAGCACGACTCGATCCAGACGCTGCTGGCCGCCGCCGACACCGGCGCCAAGGTGGTCGCCGCCGGCTGCATGGCCGAGCGCTACGGCCGCGAGCTGGCCGACAGCCTCCCCGAGGCGCAGGCGGTGCTCAGCTTCGACGACTACCCGGACATCTCGGCCCGGCTGGACGCCGTGGTGGCCGGCGAGGCGCTGGGCGCGCACACCCCGCGCGACCGGCGCGAGCTGCTGCCCCTCACGCCGGTGAAGCGCCGGGAGTCGGCCGTGTCGCTGCCCGGCCACGGCACCCCGACCCGGGTCGCCGCCGAGGCCGACGAGCACACCCCGGCGCACCTGCGGCAGGTGCTGCGGCACCGGCTCGACACCGGGCCGGTGGCCTCGCTCAAGCTGGCCAGCGGCTGCGACCGGCGCTGCGCGTTCTGCGCCATCCCGGCGTTCCGCGGGGCGTTCGTCTCGCGTACCCCGGACGAGTTGCTCGCCGAGGCGGAGTGGCTGGCCAAGACCGGCGTCCGCGAACTGGTGCTGGTCAGCGAGAACTCCACCTCGTACGGCAAGGACCTGGGCGACCCCCGGGCGCTGGAGAAGCTGCTGCCGCAGCTCGCCGCGATCGACGGCATCGTGCGGGTGCGGGCCAGTTACCTGCAGCCCGCCGAGACCCGGCCCGGCCTGGTCGAGGTGATCGCCACCACGCCGGGCGTGGCCGCGTACTTCGACCTGTCGTTCCAGCACTCCAGCGAGCCGGTGCTGCGCCGGATGCGCCGGTTCGGCTCCACCGACCGGTTCCTGGAGCTACTCGCCTCCGCCCGCGCGCTGGCCCCGGCGGCGGGCGCGCGGAGCAACTTCATCGTCGGCTTCCCGGGCGAGACCCGGCAGGACGTGGCCGAGCTGGTCCGGTTCCTGACCGAGGCGCGCCTCGACGCCATCGGGGTGTTCGACTACAGCGACGAGGACGGCACCGAGGCCGCCGGCCTGCCCGGCAAGGTCTCCGCCGCGACGATCAAGCGGCGCTACGACAAGCTCGCCGCGCTGGCCGACGAGCTCTGCTCGCAGCGGGCCGAGGAGCGGCTCGGCTCGACCGTGGAGGTGCTGGTCGACTCGGTCGCCGACGGCGTGGTCGAGGGGCGGGCCGCCCACCAGGCGCCCGAGGTCGACGGCTCGACCACGCTGGTCGCCCCGCACGGCGGCGGGGTGGACCTGGCCGCGCTGCGCCCCGGCGACCTGGTCCGGGCCACGGTCACCGCGACCGAGGGAGTGGACCTGGTCGCCGTACCGGATGAGATGATCTCGGCGGCGCCCGGCGCGGCACGGTGACGGCGGGCCCGGACAGAACGGGGAAGCCACGTGGGGCGGTGCCGGACATGACCGGGGCGGAGTCGACCGTGGCGGCCCCGGTGCCCCTGCTCAACGCGGCGAACGTGCTGACCGCGGTGCGGCTCGTGCTGGTCCCGGTCTTCGCGGTCACCGTGGTCGCCTCCGCGATGAGCCACGCCGGCTGGCGGATGGCGGCCTGCCTGATCTTCGTGGTGGCCTCGGCGACCGACCTGGTGGACGGCTGGATCGCCCGCCGGTTCGGGCTGGTCACCTCGCTCGGCAAGGTGGCCGACCCGATCGCCGACAAGGCGCTCACCGGCGCCGCCCTGGTGCTGCTCTCCTTCTACGACCGGCTGCCCTGGTGGGTGACCGCGGTGATCCTCGCCCGCGAGCTGGGCATCACCGCGCTGCGGTTCTGGGTGATCCGGCACGGCGTCATCGCGGCCAGCCGGGGCGGCAAGGTCAAGACCGCGCTGCAGATCCTGGCGATCACCTGGTACCTCTGGCCGATGCCCGACGCGCTGGCCCCCGTCGGTCCCTGGATCATGGGCGCGGCCGTGGTGGTCACGGTGGTCACCGGCTTCGACTACATCGCCCAGGCGCTGCGCCTGCGCCGCCCCACCCGCTGACCCCGAGCGGCGCGTCGCCGGCGACAACCGCATGATCGGCGAATCAGTGCGCAGGATGAGTAGGTCGCCGCGGTGCGGGAAGAGAGGGCCGGCATGGGGACGGATGCGAAGTACGAGCGGCCCGCCGGCAGTCCGGCGGCCTCGGTGGTGCACAGCCTGCACGAGCGCAAGGAGACCCTGGCCACCGTCGAGTCGCTGACCGGCGGGCTGCTCTCCGCCGCGATCGTGGAGATCGCCGGGGTGAGCGGGGTCTTCCGGGGCGGCCTGGTGGTCTACGCCACCGAGTTGAAGTCGGAGCTGGCCGGCGTACCGGAGGACCTGCTGGTCGAGCGCGGACCGGTCGATCCGGACGTGGCCGCCGCCCTCGCCGAGGGCGGGCGGCGGCGGTGCGGCGCCGACTGGGGGCTGGCCACCACCGGCGTGGCCGGGCCGGAGCCGCAGGACGGCAAGCCGGTCGGCCTGGTCTACGTCGCCGCGGCCGGTCCCGGCGGCACCGAGGTACGCGAGCTGTGCCTCGACGGTGGCCGGGACCACATCCGCTCGGCCGCGGTGATCGAGGCGCTGCGCCTGCTCGCCGAGCAGATCCACGCCGCCGCCCAGGCGGACGAGGCGCAGTCCGCCGACGAGGCGGACGGCACCGATCGGACCGGAGCCGGCCCGGGGTGAGCCGGTCCGTGACACGCCCGACCGCGGGCGATCCGGCCCGGGCCGCCGACCGGCCCGCAAGGTCGGGTCCGCAGGATTGGAGAGGCGGGGTGGGATGTCGTCGGGGCGACCAACGGGTACGGTTGCGGGAAGGCTCCGGCGGACGTCGCCGGCGCAGGGGCGGTCCGCCGCGCCCGGCGCGGCACGCCCGGCCGGAGATGGTGGTTCCCGTTCAGGGGGAGGTGCGATGGTTCTGCTACGCCGGGTGATCGGTGACGCACTGCGGGCGCGCCGGCAGGGGCAGCACCGCACCCTCCGCGAGGTCTCCTCCGCCGCCAACGTGAGCCTCGGTTACCTCTCCGAGATCGAGCGCGGCCAGAAGGAACCCTCCAGCGAGCTGCTGGCCGCGATCTGCGACGCGCTCGGCGCCCGCCTCTCCGAGCTGCTCCGCGAGGTCAGCGACACGGTCGCGCTGGCCGAGCAGATGCCCGGGGTGCTGGTCCCGATGGCCGACGAGTCGATCGAGCCGACGCCGGCCGTGCGCAAGGCGACCAACCGGGGGGTCCACCAGGTCACCTCCGACGGCTCGGTGGCCGTCCAGGTCCGCCAGGACTCGCCGCTCAAGGCGACGCTCCGCACCACCCGGGTCCGCCCCGCGGACCGGGACGTGGTCTGCGCCGCCTGATCCGGCCCCGTCGCGCCGTGGTCACCGGTGGCGACCGCGTCGTAGTGTTGATCAGGGTCGTACGGGGTGCCGGGTTGGCGTCCGACTGGGACGATGGAGGCACACCGCGCGGCTCGCCGGTCGACCCCGGTCGGGCGACGCGACGCTACTGAGGGGACAAGGCGGAGATGGCGAACCCGTTCGTCAAGGGTTGGAAATACCTGATGGCGCTCTTCGGCGCGAAGATCGACGAGCACGCCGATCCGAAGGTGCAGATCCAGCAGGCCATCGAGGAGGCCCAGCGGCAGCACCAGGCGCTGGTCCAGCAGGCGGCCGCCGTGATCGGCAACCAACGCCAGCTGGAGATGAAGCTGTCCCGGCAGATGACCGAGGTCGAGCAGCTCCAGGCCAACGCCCGGCAGGCCTTGGTCCTGGCCGACCAGGCCCGGGGCCGCGGCGACGAGACCGAGGCCGGGCGCTACGAGCAGTCCGCGCAGCTGCTCGCCAGCCAGCTGGTCTCCGCCGAGCAGGCGATGGAGGACCTCAAGACCCTGCACGACCAGGCGCTCGGCGCGGCCGCGCAGGCCCGCAAGGCGGTCGAGAACAACTCGATGATCCTCCAGCAGAAGCTGGCCGAGCGCACCAAGCTGCTCAGCCAGCTCGAGCAGGCCAAGATGCAGGAGACGGTGGCCCGCTCGCTGGAGTCGATGTCGGCGCTCACCGCCCCCGGCACCACCCCGCAGCTCAACGAGGTCCGCGACCGGATCGAGCGCCGCTACGCCGACGCGATGGGCCGGGCCGAACTGGCCGGCAACTCCGTCGAGGGCCGGATGCTGGAGATCCAGAAGGCGACCCTCGACTCCGCCGGGTCGGCGAGACTGGAGCAGATCCGGTCGAGCATGGCCGGCGAGCAGCTCGGCGGCCGGCAGGAACGCCCCGGGGTGGAGCAGCCCGCCGACCCGGCGGCCGCCGCCCGGCTCGACGAGCTCCGCGCCAGCATGGGCCGGGAGCGCGGCACCGGGGAGAGCACCACGAGCTAGGGGACGGGGGAGACCGATGGTCGACGAGCGGGCGCGGCACTTCCGCCGACTGCGCAGGTTGCGCCGGTCGGCGCGGCGTTGGAGCGTCCTGGCCGGTGGGCTGGGCGGCGCCGCCGCCGTGCTGACCCCGTACGCCGGGCTGGGTCTGCCCGACGCGGCCTGGGCCGGCGCCGCCGGCAGCGCCATCGCCGTCGCCGCCTGGCGCTGGGTCGACCTGAGAGTCCTCGCCGCCGTGCCGGCCCCGCCGGCCCTCGACCCGGCCGAGGCCGCCGCCCGCTCCCGTGCCCGGCTGGTCGCCGCCGTCGAGCGGCTGCCCGTGGGCCCCGGGGTCCTCGCCGAGGTACGCCGGGTCCGCTCCCGCCTCGCGCTGCGCGGCACCACCGCCGCCGAGGCGTGGGCCCGGCTGGACCGGGCCGCGCTGACCCTGGCCGGGCTGGCCGGCCGGCTCACCGGGCTGGCCGAGCCGGCGGTCCGCGAGGCGGCAGAGGCCGACCGCTCCCTGCGCGACCTGGCCAACCGGGTGGCCGGCGTGGAACGCGCCCTGAAGCTCGCCCCCGCCGAGGCGCGCGGGTCGCTCGCCGAGGCGCACGCCACCCTGGTCGATCAACTGGAGAGCGGGGTGGCCGCGTACGAGCGGCTGGTGGTCGCCGCCGCCGGCTACGTGGCCGAGGACGCCCACCCGAGCATCGAGCACCCCTCGGCCGCCCGCCTCACCGAGGCCACCGACCTGCTGCACGGCGTCGCGTCCGCCCTGGCCGAACTCCGCACCGCCCACACCCCCCTCCGCACCCCCTGACGACCCCACGCCTCGTCTCCGCGTTGATCAAGAGGTTTGGGTCAGGAGCGGGGGATTTCCCGACGCAAACTTCTTGATCAACAAGGGCGGGGGCGGTCAGTCGGGGGTGGTTACCTGGGTGGGGGTGGTCCAGGGGGAGGTGCCGACGACGTTCGTCGAGCGGATCCGGTAGTGGTAGGTGACGCCCCGGGCGAGGCCCGTGTTGGTGAAGCCCCGGCCGGTCACGCTGAACGTGGCCAGATCGTGGGCGAAGGCGGCGTCGGTGGCGCGCTGCACCACGAAGCCGGCGCCCGCCCCGGTCGGCGTGCTGGCCGACCAGCTCAGGATCACCGTGGCGGTGTCCGGGGCGGGCGCCGTGGCGGTGGCGAGGACTCCGGTCGGCACCCCGGGCCGGGGCGGCGTGGTCACCGTGGCCACCGTCGACCAGGGTGACGCCGCGCCCAGGTAGGTGGTGCGTACCCGGTAGTAGTAGGTGGTGTCCGGGGCGACCGCCGGGTCGAGATGGGCCTCGCCCACGGCGATGGCGGTGGTCCCCGGCCCGCTCGTGAACGTCGGGTTGGTCGCCCGCTGCACGTCCAGCCCGGTGGCGAAGGAGCGGTTCGCCCAGCGCAGCGCGATCCGCAGCGGCGCGGCCGGCGGCACCACGGCGGCCAGCTTCGCCGGGGCGGTGAGCTGCACCGAGGCGGGGACGCTGTTCGACCAGGCGGAGCAGCTCGCCGCGTTCTCGGCCCGGATCCGGTAGTGGTAGGTGACGCCGGGGGTGACGGTCGCGTCGGTGTACCGGGTGGCGGTGGCGGCCACGGTGATCTCGGTGAGCCCGGCCGTGAAGGCCGCGTCGGTGGCGCGTTGCAGCCGGTGGCTGGTGGCCGGCGGGCGGCTGCCGTTGCCGGTCCAGGCCAGCGCGATGGCGGGCAGCGCGGTGGCCGAACCGGGCGCCGGCGTGGCGGTCAGCCCGGTCGGCGCCCTGGGTGCCACCCGCAGCACCAGCGGCCGGCTCATGCCCTGGTCGCGCAGCCCCGCCGAGCGGGTCTGCCAGCGGTACTCCCAGCCCAGGTTGACCAGTTGGTTGACCACCACGGCGGGCCGCCCGTCGACCGGGCTGACGGGGCTCGCGTCCAGCCGGGCGCCCGCCGGCCGGGTCGGGTCGAGCAGCCGCACGCTGTCGCCGATCTTGAAGGGGAGGCTGGGCGGCACCGGGCGCAGGGCCACGATCACGTCCTCCCGCGGGTTGACCCGGACGGTGTCCTTCCAGCCCAGCTCGTTGGCGTCCGGCGGGCGGACCGTGCCGTCCCAGCCGACCCGGTTGACCAGTTGCACATCGCAGCCCTCGATGTGCACCGGGTGGGTGCGCGGCGCGTCGCCGACGATCCGCCACAGCTGGGTGCCGTCGGCCGGCGCGCCCACCGGCACGGTCGGGTCGGTCGCGTACAGCACCTCGGTGGCCGGGTCGACGGGGCCGAGCGGCAGGGTGGCCGGGGTGCGCTGCCCGGCGTTCGGGTGGGCGACCCCGAGCCGCCCCACCGCCCGGCCGTGCCGGGGTTCGAAGACCTGCCCGACCGACTTCACGGCCAGCGGCAGGGTGACCGGGGCGGCCGCGCCGGCCGGGGTGAAGGTCACCGAGGTGGCGCGCGCCGGCACCAGCGTCGCGCCGGGAGTGCGGGTGCCGAAGGCGGCGTCGTAGGCCGGCTGCGGCACGATCGGCGGTCGCTGGCTCTCCGCGTACGCGCCGGGCAGCCGGGCGGCGAGCCGGTCCCGGTCGTACGGCGCGGCCGGGGTGCCGGTCACCCGGATCTGGAGCAGGGTTCGGGTGTTCGGGCCGTAGCCGGGGCGGGCGGCGGGGAGGCCGCCGGTGGCGGTGCGGTCCGGTGCGTCGGTGTGCTGGTCGTAGCGGGGATCGAACCGGGGCAGCGGGGCCGGGCAGTCGTTGTAGAGGATCAGCGTGCTGCCCGGCGGGACGCCGGCGAAGTCGACCACCACGTCGGCCCGCTCGCCGGGGGCGAGCAGCAGGGTGTGCCCGTCCACGTTGAGCGCGGTCGGGTCCTGGCGGTCGTACCGGTAGCCGATCGGGCGGTTCGGAAGCACCACGGGGGCGGGCAGCAGGCCGCCCTCGTTGCCGATCTGGATCAGCTCCGGACCGACGGCGGCCGGGTCGGGCACCCCGCCCTCGCGCCCGTCGACCGGCCAGTGCGCCGGCCGGCCGGCGGCCCGGGCGGCGTCGACCATCGGCACCTCCCCGGCGCGCGGGTCGCCCGGAGCCCCGGTCTCGGTCCACATCGGCTCGTCCGCGCGGGCCCGGTAGAGCTGGAGGTTGAGCGTCCGGTCCGGGCAGGCGTTGAGGATCCGGAACCGGTACGCCCGCGGCGCGACCTCCAGGTACGGGTAGGCCACCCCGTTGACCAGCGGGGTGTCCCCGTACGCCTCGGGCACGGCCGACGGGTGGGGCACGCCCGGGGCCAGCGGGGGCTCGTCCGGCTCGGCGACGGGGTCGTGGTGCGGGTTCGGGACCGGGGCGATCCAGGGGCTGGCCCCGCCGTCCGGGTCGTGCGTCCACGGGCCGTAGTCCCAGCGGCCGGTCCGGTTTCCGCCAGTGCTCCCGTACGGGTTCTGCCGGGGCTGGTAGACGTGCGGGTGCCAGAGGCTGCCCTTCGCGCCCCAGCGGTCCCGGTCCCAGGTGGGATCCTGGGCGGCGAGCTGGGCGTCGTCCGGCACGAAGGTCTTGTCCTCGATCACCAGGGGGAGATGGTCGGCGGGAAGCACCCCGCCGTCGACCAGCCGCTCCTCGGCCGGGTCGGTGAGCAGATAGAGCGCGAGCTGCCCGGAATAGACGGTGAGCCGGGACAGTCCGAGGGTGTTGTCGTGCAGCCACATGAGTCGGCCGCTCTGCTCGTTGGGGAAGTAGAGCGTGGTGGCGCCGGCGCCGGGCGGCGGCATGTCCGGCACCGGGGTCACCCCGACCCCGGTCGGGTACGGGGTGATCTCGCCGGCCGGGGTGACCCACTGCCACGGGTTGCCGGCGCTGATCCACCCGGTCTGCGCACCGGCCAGGTGTGGCACCGCCCGGTTCTGCGGGTAGGGCGCTGGCCCGTCAAGCGGGCCGGTCCCGGCCCCGTCGACCGTCTCGTCGACCGGCAGGAACAGTTCGCCGGCCCGGCCGGTGGGGAGCTGGTTGATGAACTTGATCCGCACCGGCCGGCCGCGCCGGGCCACGATCATCGGGCCGAGGTGCCAGGGCCGGTCGGGCGGGACCACCGTGTTGTGGCCGGCCGCGTCGGTGCCCAGGTTGAGCTGGCGGTAGCCGCGCAGCCGGGTGGCCGGCAGGTCGCTGTGCAGGCGTTGCGCGTACTCCTGGAGGCCGATCTCGTAGTAGTCGCAGCCCGGCCAGGTGATCGTGTCGGGAACCGCGACGGGCAGGCGGGCGCCCAGCCCGGCGGTGGCCAGCGGGCCAGGCACCGGCAGCGGGTCGACGAACTTGCGGACGCCGGTGCCGGGCACCGGCCGGCCGTCCCGGTCGAGCGCGGGCAGCGGGCTGGCGGCGAAGTTCGGCATCGGGCCGAAGCAGCGCGGCACGGCGGCCGGGTCGAGGCTGGCCGGGGCGGGGCCGGTCTCCTCCTCGGCGGCGCGGGCGGCGGGCACCGTCGGCGCGTGGTCCTCGGCGGTCCGGGCGAACCGGTCCGTCCATCCCGGCCGGAGTCTGCGGAACAGCACCATGGCTCTCCCCGGGGTCGGGGCGCGCCTGCCGTCACCCCGATGTGGCGGGCGTACGCGCTGCTGACGATCGGTGAGCACTCCACCGCAGCATGCGACGCCGAAGGTGCGGGAGGGAACTACCCAATCGTCCCTATCTCGGACGATCTTGGGTGGTTCGTGGAAGTTCCACGCGCCGTCCCGGCCACCGGTCGCCGTCAGCGGCGGTCCGGTTGGCAGGCCGGGCACCAGTACGTCACCCGCTCGCCCAGCTCCTCCTTACGGATCGCGGTGCCGCAGCGCCGGCACGGCTGCGCCCGGCGGCCGTAGACGTAGCTGGTCTGGCCGCGGTGCAGCGACCCGGTGGTGCTCTGCGCCCAGCGGCCCCGGTTGGCGGCGAGCAGCCGCTGCGCGAGGGTGACCGTGCCCGGCAGGTCGGGCACCGCCCGGACCGGCGTCCACGGGTTGACCCCGCGCAGGAACAGCACCTCGCACTTGTAGAGGTTGCCCACCCCGGCCAGGTTGCGCTGGTCCAGCAGTGCCTCGCCGATGGTCTCGTCCGGGCGGGCGGACAGCCGGCGCACCGCCTCGTCCGGGTCCCAGTCGGGGCCGAGCAGGTCCGGGCCGAGATGGCCGACCAGCGACTCCTCCTCGGCGGTCGGGATCAGGGCCAGCTCGTGCAGGTGGTAGCCGACCGCGACCGCGCCGGGGGAGCGAAGCACCACCCGGATCAGGTGCGCCGGCCGGGCCGCCCACCGCTCACCCGGTGCGTACGCCCGCCAGGCACCGTCCATCCGCAGATGCGAGTGCAGCGTCCAGTCCCGCCCGCCCCCGTCGGCGGCGTCGGGCGGCGCGGCGGTGGTCCGCGCGGCGTCGGTCCGCGCGGCGTCCGTCCGCGCGGCGGTGGTTCGCGCGGCGGCTTCGGGCGGCGCGGTGAGCCGGAGCAGCAGGTGTTTGCCCCGGCTGGCCGATTCGCGCACGGTCCAGCCGGTCAGGTCGGTCGCGGCGAGCTGCGGCACGCGGAAGTCGGAGCCGGTGAGCCGGGCGCCGGCCAGGGCGCGCTGAAGGACGCGGGCGGTGTTCCAGACGGTGTCGCCTTCGGGCACCCCTCCATCCTCCCTCGGTCCGCCGAATTCGCAGGGCGGCCGGCTCAGTCGCCGGTCACCGTCACCACCTCGCCGGGGCGTACGCCGAGCAGGTCGACCGCCCGGCCGGTGTTGACCGCCAGCGCGACCAGCCCGGCCGAGTCCACGTACGCGACCAGCCCGCCGCCTGGGGCGTCGCCGAAGGTGCGCCCGCGCACCGCCGCCCGGCCGGCCACCCGTACCCGCTCCGGCAGCCCGGCCAGCAGCGCGCCGGGGGCGGCGAGCTGGACGTTGCCGAAGTGGTCGACGGTCAGCACCTCGGCGGTGAAGCCCGCGTCGTCGGCGCGCACCACCGGCGCCGGCAGCCGGACCAGTGTCGCCGGGTCCACGGCCGGGCCCGCCTCGGCCAACGGCGCGCCGAGCGCCAGCCGCGCGGCGACCGGCGCGAACACGTCCCGCCCGTGGAAGGTGCGGGAGACCGTCGGAGCGAGCCAGGCCGGATTGGTCAGCTCGGCCCCCCCGGTGATCCCGCCGAGGGCCTCGGCGGCGTCCAGCAGCACCCCGTTGTCCGGGCCGACCAGCAGCCCGCCCGCGGTGGCCAGGGCGACACCGCGCCGTGCCGTGCCGACGCCCGGGTCGACCACCGCCACGTGCACCCCCACCGGCAGGTACGGCACGGCCTGCGCGAGCACCGCCGCGCCCCGGCGTACGTCGGCCGGCGGCACGAGGTGGGTCACGTCGATCACCCGGGCGGCCGGGGCGAGCCGGGCGAGCACCCCGTGGCAGGCCGCCACGAACCCGTCGGCCAGGCCGTAGTCGGTGGTCAGCGAGATCCAGGGGCCGCCGGCCGGCGCTCCGTCGGGGC
The DNA here is from genome assembly GCF_042872345.1 of Micromonospora sp. NPDC005299. NCBI lineage: Bacteria > Bacillati > Actinomycetota > Actinomycetes > Micromonosporales > Micromonosporaceae > Micromonospora > Micromonospora sp. NPDC005299. The sequence goes on along the minus strand of NZ_JBIAKG010000004.1, from coordinate 269,799 downwards.
GGGTCACGACTGGGCCGCCGGTGGGGTGAGGCGCCGCTCCAGCCGCAGCTCGTCGTGGAGCGGGATGTCGTCCTCTCCCAGGTACGGGATGCTCGGCTTGACGGCCCGTGCCCGGTCCACCGCGCCCGCGTCCACGCCCACCAGGTTGGGTGGTTCCCGCAGGTCGCAGCGGCTGTCGTGGACCACAACGTGCGGGCCGTCCCACTCCCGCTGGTGCAGGGCCGCGAGGTCGGCGTGGTCGCCGGGTCCGGCGGGTCGTACCTGGATCGAGGCCATCGGTCCCTCCTCGTCATGTGCGGCACACCCTAGCGACCCGGTCCGCACGGTTCTTCCTGCCCAGCGTGCGGGCCGGGTGTCGGCCTGGTCAGCCGCGGAGGCGGAGGCCGCGGGGGGTGGCGCGGAAGCCGGCCGCGGTGAGCGCGTCGCGCAGCGGCGACGAGTGCACCGCCTCGCCGTCGGCGCGTTCCACGGAGATCGCGCCGAGCGCGCCGGAGTGCACGGCGTCGGCGAGCGCCTTGCCGGCCGCGGCCAGCGTGTCGGTGTCGTCGGTGAAGGAGAGGATGGTCCGCCCGCCCCGCTCGACGTAGAGCACCAGGTCGCCGCCGACCAGCACGACCAGCGCCCCCGCCTTGCGCCCGGCCCGGTGGCCGGTGGCCGGGGCCGCCCCGTCGCCGGAGTCGACCACCCGGTCGGGCCAGGGCAGGGCCGCACCGTAGGGGTTCGCCGGATCGGTGGCGGCGAGCACCACGGTGGGGCCGCCCCGGGCCCGGCCGTCGTCGGTGGGGTCGGCGAGGGCGCGGATCCGGTCGACTGCCCCGGGCACGGCGAACTGGGCGGCGCCCAGCCCTTCGACGAAGTAGCCGCGGCGGGCCGCCCCGCGTTCCTCCAGCGCGGAGAGCACCGGGTAGACCGCCGCGAAGCCACCGGTCACCTGCTCGGCCATGACCGCGCCGCGGGTGACCACGCCGTGCCGTTCGAGCAGCAGATCGGCGAGGGCGGCGGCCCGCCGGGTGGGGTCGAGGTCGCGTTCGGGCAGCCGGGACCAGCGGCCGGCCACGGTGGGCGGGCCGCCGCGGCTGGGCAGCGCCACCCGGCCGGGGCGGCGGTAGCGGGTGCGCGGGGCGGTCGGCCGGCTCCGGTGCGCCCCGCCGCCGCCAAGCGCCGCCCGGAGCGGGGCCAGGGTGTCGTTGGTGAGGTGACCGGCCCAGACGAGGTCCCACACCGCGGCCGTCAGGGCGGTGTCGTCGGTGGAGCCGACCCGGTCGGACAGGGAGCGGAAGAAGAGCGCCTGCCCGTCGGTGAGTGCGTCGAGCACGGCCTCGTGCAGCGGGGTGACGGCCAGCGCCTCGTCCGGCGGGGGAAGCAGCAGCGGTGCGACGTCCGCGTAGGCCAGCGTCACCCAGCCGTCGCCGCCGGAGATCGCCCCGGACCCGGCCCAGACCACCTCCCCGCTGGCGCAGAGCTCGTCGAGCTGGGCGGGGGAGTAGTCGGCGATGCGGGCGGGCAGCACGAGACGTTCCAGCGCGGACGCCGGCACGGCCGCGCCCTGCAACTGCTCCACGGTGGCGGCGACCGCCTCGACGCCCCGGGCCGAGGAGCCGACCTGCTGCCAGCGGGGCAGGAACGCGGCGAGCGCCCGGGGCGGCACCGGCTCGATCTCCCGGCGCAGCGCGGCGAGGGACCGGCGGCGCAGCATCCGCAGCACCTCGGCGTCGCACCACTGGGTGCCGACGCTGTCCGGGGCGAACTCGCCGGAGACCACCCGCCCGGTGGCGGCGAGCCGGCGCAGCGCCTGCTCGACGACGAACACCCCGAGCCCGAACCGGGCGGCGCAGGTGGCCGCCGCGAACGGGCCGTGGGTGCGGGCGTAGCGGGCGACCAGGTCGCCGAGCGGGTCGGCCACCGGTGTCAGGTAGGCCTCGGCCACCCCGACGGGCAGCGCCACGCCGAGCGCGTCGCGGAGCCGGGCGGCGTCCTCGACGACCACCCAGCGGTCCTCGCCGGCGATCCGGACGCGCAGCACCCGCCGGGTCGCCTCCAGCTCGCCCAGCCACCCGGCCGGTACGCCCCGCTCGGCCAGCTCGGCCTCGCTCAGGTCGCCGACCACCCGGAGCAGCTCGACCACATCCTCCGCGTCGCGAGCGCGGCGCTGCTCGGTCCGCCAGCGCAGTTGCCGTTCGGTCTCGGCCAGCACCGCGGGGTCGAGCAGTTCCCGCAGATCGACCCGGCCGAGCAGCTCGCCGAGGAGCCCGGAGTCGAGGGCCAGGGCGGCGGCCCGCCGCTCGGCCAGCGGCGCGTCGCCCTCGTAAAGGAACGCGCCGACGTAGCCGAAGAGCAGCGAGCGCGCGAACGGCGACGGGCGCTCGGACTCCACCTCGACCAGGCGGACCTTGCGGGCGCCCAGGTCGCGCATCAGCTCGGCCAGCGCGGGCTGGTCGAAGACGTCCTGGAGGCACTCCCGGGCGGCCTCCAGGGTGACCGGGAAGTCGGCGTACTCGCGGGCCACGTCGAGGAGCTGCGCGGCGCGTTGGCGCTGCTGCCAGAGCGGCTGCCGGCGGCGCGGGTCGCGGCGGGGCAGCAGCAGGGACCGGGCCGCGCACTCGCGGAACCGCGAGGCGAACAGCGCCGAGGTGCCGACGGACTCCTCGACGAGCTGGGCGATCTCCTCCGGGTCGAAGACCACCACGTCGGCGCCGGGCGGCTCCTCGGCGGTGTCGGGCAGCCGGACCACGATGCCGTCGTCGGAGGGCATCACCTGGGCGTCCACCCCGTAACGCTCGGCGAGCCGGCGGCCGATGGCGAGCGCCCACGGGCCGTTGACGCGGGCGCCGAGCACCGAGTGCACGGCGAGCCGCCAGTCGCCCAGCTCGTCGCGGAACCGCTCGACCACCACCGTGCGGTCGTCGGGCAGCGACCGGGTGGCCTCCTTCTGCTCGCGCAGGTAGGTCATCAGGTTGCCGGCGGCCCAGTCGTCCAGCCCGCCCGCGCGCAGCGCGGCCACGGCGTCGGTGTCGGACTGGCGCAGCAGCGCCCGGACCCGCGCGCCGATGGCCCGGCCCAGCTCGACCGGGCGGCCGAGCTGGTCGCCCTTCCAGAACGGCATCCGGGCGGCCTGCCCGGGAGCGGGGGAGACGAGCACCCGGTCGGGGGTGATCTCCTCGATCCGCCAGGACGACGAGCCGAGCAGGAAGACGTCGCCGACCCGAGACTCGTAGACCATCTCCTCGTCCAGCTCACCGACGCGGGCGGCCCGCTCGGCGCCGGCCAGGAAGACCCCGAACAGGCCCCGGTCGGGGATGGTGCCGCCGCTGGTGACGGCGAGCCGCTGCGCGCCGGGCCGGCCGGTGAGCACGTCGGCGGCCCGGTCCCAGACCAGCCGGGGCCGCAGCTCGGCGAAGGCGGTCGACGGGTAGCGCCCGGAGAGCATGTCGAGCACCGCGTGCAGCGCCGAGTCGGGCAGCTCGGCGAAGGGCGCGGCCCGGCGGACCAGCACGGCCAGGTCGCCCAGCCGCCACGGCTCCAGGGCCACCATCGCCACGATCTGCTGGGCCAGCACGTCGAGCGGGTTGCGCGGGTAGTGCAGCTCCTCGATCGCGCCCTGGCCCATCCGCTCGGCGACCACCGTGCAGGAGAGCAGGTCGCCGCGGTGCTTCGGGAAGACCACGCCCCGGGAGACGGCGCCGACCTGATGCCCGGCCCGTCCGACGCGTTGCAGGCCGGCGGCGACGCTCGGCGGGGCCTCGATCTGCACGACCAGGTCGACCGCGCCCATGTCGATGCCCAGCTCCAGGCTGGAGGTGGCGACCACGGCCGGGAGCTGCCCGGACTTGAGCGCCTCCTCGATGTGCTTGCGCTCCTCGCGGGAGACGCTGCCGTGGTGGGCGCGGGCGATGACCGGCGGCGCGCCGGCCGCCGCCCCGGACTGCGCCATCACCTCGGCCGGCTGCCGGGGCGCCCGCAGCGGCCCGACCGGCCCGCCGAACGCGTCGGCGCCACGCCGCCGCGCCGGGCCGGGACCACCCGCCGGACCGCCGTCGCCAACCGGCGGGCCGTCCATCCCCGCCAACAGCTCGGATACGCCCACCGGCTCCCCGCCCCGGGCCACGCGACTGCCGTCCGGGGCGGCCGCCGCCTCCAACTCCTCGGCGGCCAGCTCGTTGAGCCGCGCGCAGAGCCGCTCGGCGCTGCGCCGCGAGTTGGTGAAGACGATGGTCGACCGGTGCGACCGGATCAGCGAGAAGACCCGCTCCTCGACGGCCGGCCAGATCGATGCCCGGCGGGGGCCGACCCCGCCCAGCGCGTCCTCCGGCGGCTCCTGTTCGTCAAGGCGGGTCATGTCCTCCACCGGCACCTGGACGCTGACCTCGATGGTCTTGCTGGAGGGCGGCTGCACCACGTCGACGGGGCGGGCCCCGCCGAGGAAGCGGGCGCAGGCGTCGATCGGCCGGACGGTGGCGGAGAGCCCGATCCGCTGGGCCGGGGTCTCCAGCAGCGCGTCGAGGCGTTCCAGGGAGAGCGCCAGGTGGGCGCCGCGCTTCGTGCCGGCGACCGCGTGCACCTCGTCGACGATCACCGTGCGGACCCCGCGCAGCGAGTCGCGGGCGGCGGAGGTGAGGAGCAGGAACAGCGACTCGGGCGTGGTGATGAGGATGTCCGGCGGGGTCCGGGCGAAGGCCCGCCGCTCGTCGGCGGGGGTGTCGCCGGTGCGCATGCCCACGGTGATGTCGGGCGGGGTGATGCCGAGCCGGGTGGCGGCCTGCCGGATGCCGGTGAGCGGGGCACGCAGGTTGCGTTCCACGTCGACGGCGAGCGCCTTGAGCGGGCTGACGTAGAGCACCCGGCAGCGCTGCCGCGCCTCGGCCGGCGGCGGCTCCTTGGCCAGCCGGTCGAGCGACCAGAGGAACGCCGCGAGGGTCTTGCCGGAGCCGGTCGGGGCGACGACCAGGGCGTTGCGCCCGGCGGCGACCGACCGCCAGGCGCCTTCCTGGGCGGCGGTGGGCGCCGCGAAGGCCGCGGTGAACCACTCCCGGGTCGCCGCGCCGAACTCCGCCAGGACCGCCGCCCCCTGGGTCACCTCGTCCGCCACGCCTCCCATCCTGCCTCGCCGGTGCGACAACCCGGGTCCTCGCCGGACGCTGATCTGTCCGGGACGGGGTCTTAAGCGACGAATGCGACCTTGAATGCGTTAAGTCTTACTTAACTGCTTGCTTGCACCCCGCAACATAAAGTAACTTCACTCGCAACGCAGCGTGGGGTGGAGGGCTTGGATGACCATGCAGGGGCGAGGGTCCGGGTCCGGGACGGACGTGCTCATCCGCAAGGTCGACAGTCACCTCGCCACGCTCCGCACCGGCCTGCACGGCCCCGAGCTGGAGCTGGCCGAGGACCTGGCCCGCTGCCTGCGCGAGCTGGTCGTCGCCACCGCCCACTCCAGCGCCGCCGACCGGGGGCTCGTCCGCGCCGCGGTGCACTACTTCGTCCTGCGCCGGGAGAGCCGCGGCAAGCTGCTGCCGGTGCGCTCCCTGGCCGCCGCCCAACGGGTGGTGAACAAGGCGGTCCGCCAACTCGGCCGCCCCGACCTGCTGGTCGAGACGCCCCGCCGGGACCGCTCCGCCCCCGACCCGGCCCTGCGCTGACGGCGGACCCGCCGCCGGGCGGTTTCCCGAAAACCGCCCGGTTGGGCGGGAATGTGTCGTCTGATCGGTCCTGGCCGCAGCGTGCCCCGGCGCGCTGTCACCTCGACCGGGAGTGCGCGTGCTCGTCCTGCTGATCCTGCACCTGGTGGCGGCCCTGTCCGCTCCGCTGCTGGTCCGCCGGTGGGGTCCCCGCGCCTGCCTGCTGCTCGCGCTCGCCCCGGCCGCCACCGTCGGCTGGGCGGTGGCGCACACCGGGGCGGTCCGCGCGGGCGGGGCGGTGGTCGAGACGTACCCGTGGGTCGCGGAGCTCCAGCTCGACGTGGCGCTGCGGGTCACCACCCTGTCCTGGCTGATGCTGCTGCTGGTCGGCGGCGTCGGCGCGCTGGTGCTGGTCTACTCCGCCCGCTACTTCCACGCCGGCTCCGCGGGCCTGGCCCGGTTCGCCGCCGTCATGGTCGCCTTCGCCGGGGCGATGGTCGGCCTCGTCGTCTCCGACGACCTGCTGCTGCTCTACGTCTTCTGGGAGCTGACCACGGTCTTCTCCTACCTGCTGATCGGGCACAGCACCGAGCGGCGGTCCAGCCGGTGGGCCGCGGCCCAGGCGCTGACCGTCACCACCCTCGGCGGGCTGGCCATGCTGGTCGGCTTCCTGCTGCTCGGCCACCACGTCGGCAGCTACCGCTGGTCCGTCGTCACCGCCGCGCCGCTGCCCGGCGGCGGCTACCTGGTGGTCGCGGTGCTGCTCGTCCTCACCGGCGCCCTCGCGAAGTCCGCGGTCTTCCCGTTCACCTCGTGGCTGCCGGTGGCGATGGCGGCGCCCACACCGGTCAGCGCCTATCTGCACGCGGCGGCCATGGTGAAGGCCGGGGTGTTCCTCGTCGGACTGCTCGGCCCAGCGCTCGCGCCGACGGGGCCGTGGCGGCCGGTCACCATGGTCGCCGGGCTGGTCACCCTGATCGCCGGGGGATGGGCGGCGCTGCGGCAGACCGACCTGAAGCTGCTGCTGGCGTACGGGACGGTCAGCCAGCTCGGCCTGCTCACCGTGGTGCTCGGCGCGGGCACCCCGAAGGCGGCCCTCGCCGGCGTCGCCATGCTGCTGGCGCACGCGCTGTTCAAGGCGGCGCTCTTCCTCGTCGTCGGCATCCTCGACCACAGCGCCGGCAGCCGGGACCTGCGCGACCTGTCCGGCGTGGGACGGAGCGCGCCGCTGCTCGCCACGGTCGCCGCGCTGGCCGCCGCCTCGATGGCCGGCGTGCCGCCGCTGCTCGGCTTCGTGGCGAAGGAGGCGGTGCTCGGCGCGTTCACCGGGCGGCCGGTGGTGCTCGCCGCGCTGGTGGTGGGAAGCGCGCTGACCGTCGCGTACAGCATCCGGTTCCTCTGGGGCGCGTTCGCGGCTCGGCCCGGCGTGCCGGTCACCGACGTGGAGCGCCCGCCCGCCGCGATGCTCGTACCCCCGGCCGTGCTCGCTGTGGCCGGTTTCGCCGCCGGCCCGGCCGCCGGGTGGCTGGGTGGCCTGCTCCGCCCGTACGCCGAGTTGTTCGGCCCGGTCGAGGAGAAACTGGCGCTCTGGCACGGACCGACCGCGGCGCTCGGCCTCTCCGCCGTGGTACTCGCCGGCGGGGTGGTGCTGCACCTGGTCCGCGGCCCGCTCACCCCCGCGCTGACCCGGCTGCGCGCGCCGGTCAGCGGCAACCAGGGGTACGAGTGGGTCACCCACTGGTTCGACCGGTTCGCCATCGAGGTCACCGGCGCCACCCAGCGCGGCGCCCTGCCGCAGTACCTCGGCACCGTGCTGGTCGCCCTGGTGCTGGTGCCGGGCGGCGCGATGCTCGCCACCCGGCCCTGGCGCACCGAGATTGCCGTCTGGGACAACCCGACCCAGCTGGTGGTCTGCATGGTGATCGCGGTGGCCGCGCTGCTCGCGGTGGGCGCCCGGCGCCGGCTCACCGCCATGCTGCTGGTGGGCGTCACGGGCTACGGCACCGCGATGATGTTCGTCCTCTACGGCGCGCCCGACGTGGCGCTCACCCAGTTCCTCGTGGAGACCGCCACCATCGCCGTCTTCGTGCTGGTGCTGCGCCGGCTGCCGGAACGCTTCTCGGCCCGCCCGCTGCGCCGCAGCCGCTGGGTACGCCGGGGCATCGGGCTGGCCGCCGGCCTGGTCATGGCCGGCCTGGCGCTGGCCGCGGCCGGCGCGCGGCGTACCCCGTCGATCTCGGCGGCGTTCCCCGACCTGGCCGTGGCGCAGGGCTACGGCCGCAACGTGGTCAACGTGACCCTGGTCGACATCCGGGCCTGGGACACCATGGGGGAGATCGCCGTGCTGGTGGTGACCGCGACCGGTGTGGCCAGCCTGATCTTCGAGCGGTCCCGCACCGGGCCCCGGCCGCGCCGGCCCGGCCCGGTCCGGTCCCGCCGGGACCGGCGGACGGTCTGGCTGCGCGGCGGGGCCACCCTGCACGAGCGCCGCCGCTCGATCGTCTTCGAGGTGGTCACCCGGCTGATCTTCCACACGGTGCTGCTCTTCTCGCTGTTCCTGCTCTTCTCCGGGCACAACTCCCCGGGCGGCGGGTTCTCCGGGGGCCTGGTCGCCGGCCTCGCGCTGACCGTCCGCTACCTGGCCGGCGGCCGGTACGAGCTGGCCGAGGCGGCGCCGGTCGGCGCCGGCACCGTGCTCGGCGCGGGCCTGGCCGTCTCAGTCGGCGGCGGCGCGCTCGGACTGCTCCTCGCCGGCCAGGTCCTGGAGAGCGTGAAGGTCAACCTCTGGCTGCCGCTGGTCGGCCACTTCTACCTGGTCACGTCGCTCTTCTTCGACATCGGCGTCTACCTGATCGTGGTCGGGCTCGTGCTGGACATCCTGCGCAGCCTCGGCGCCGAGGTGGACCGGCACGTCGAGGCGGCCGGCGAACCGGCCCGCGGGCTCGCCGTCCAGCGCGAGGGGGAGGCGTCGTGAGCGCGAGGAGTGAGCCGGTTCTGCGAGCCCCGCAGTCGCGAACAGAGGGCAACGCCGTGAGCGCGCCGCCGCGAGCGTCCCGGTTCCGGCCGGGGGCGCCGCCGTGACCCGGGGCGCGGCCGGGCCGACCCTGGTGCTGGTGATCGCCGTCGGCGTGCTCGTGGCCACCGGGGTCACGCTGCTGCTGGAGCGGAGCCTGACCCGGATCCTGCTCGGCGTCATCCTGCTCGGCAACGGGGTGAACCTGCTGATCCTGCTCGGCGGCCGGTCCGGGGCCGCGCCGCTGGTGGGCACCGCGCCGACCCCGGCGATGAGCGACGCGCTGCCGCAGGCCATGGTGCTCACCGCCGTGGTGATCACGTTCGGGCTGACCGCGTTCCTGCTCGCCGTCGCCTACCGGAGCTGGTACCTGTCCGGCGACGACGAGGTGCAGGACGACCTGGAGGACCGGCAGATCGTCCGGCTGGCCGAGCGCAACGAGGTGTCCACCGCGGACCTCGGCGGTGAGGGGCCGGACAACGACCCGGAGCAGGTGGACCCGGAGCCGGCGCTGCGTCGCCTGCGCCGGCGGAGGGAGGAGCGGTGAGCGCGGGGAGTGCGCCGGTCCGGCGAGCCCCGCAGCCGCGAACGGGGACCGGCCCGTGACCGGCCTGGTGCCGCTGCCGGTGGTGGTGCCGCTGCTCGGCGCGGCGCTCACCCTGATCCTGACCAACCGGCCGGGGTTGCAGCGGTCGGTCAGCGTGATCGGGCTGACCACGACCCTGGCGGTGGCGGTGGTGCTGCTGGTCGAGGCGTACCGGCACGGGCCGGTGGTGGTCCGGGTGGGCGGCTGGCCGGCGCCGGTCGGCATCGTGCTGGTCGCCGACCAGTTGGCCGCGCTGATGCTGGTGGTCTCGTCGGCGGTCACCCTCTGCGTGCTGATCTACTCGATCGGGCAGGGGCGGGCGGAGTCCGGCGAGAGCGCGCCGGTGAGCATCTACCACCCCACCTACCTGGTGCTCACCGCCGGCGTGACCAACGCCTTCCTGGCCGGGGACCTGTTCAACCTGTTCGTCGGCTTCGAGGTCCTGCTGGCCGCGAGCTTCGTGCTGATCACCCTCGGCGGCACGGAGGTCCGGATCCGCACCGGTTCGACGTACGTGGTGGTCAGCGTCCTGTCCTCGATGATCTTCCTGGCCGCGCTGGGGCTGGTGTACGCGGCCACCGGCACCCTCAACATGGCGCAACTCGCCGGCCGGCTCGACGCCCTGCCGCCCGGCGTACGCCTGGCGTTGCAGCTCACCCTGCTGCTCGCCTTCGGCATCAAGGCGGCGGTCTTCCCGGTCTCCGCCTGGCTGCCGGACAGCTACCCCACCGCGCCCGCCCCGGTCACCGCGGTCTTCGCCGGCCTGCTCACCAAGGTCGGCGTGTACGCGATCATCCGCACCGAGACGCTGCTCTTCCCCGGCGGCCAGGTCTCCGGCCTGCTCATGGTGGTGGCCGGGCTGACCATGGTGGTCGGCATCCTGGGCGCGGCGGCCCAGTCCGACATGAAGCGGCTCTTCTCGTTCACCCTGGTCAGCCACATCGGCTACATGATCTTCGGGGTGGCGTTGAGCAGCGTCGCGGGCCTGGCCGGGGCGATCTTCTACGTGGTGCACCACATCACCATCCAGACCACCCTCTTCCTGGTCGCCGGGCTGGTCGAGGAGCGCGCCGGTAGCACCGACCTGCGCCGGCTCGGCGGGCTGGCCCGGATCGCCCCGCTGCTCGCCGTGCTCTTCTTCGTCCCGGCGATGAACCTGGCCGGCATCCCGCCGTTCTCCGGTTTCCTCGGCAAGCTCGGCCTGCTCCAGGCCGGGGTGGCGGCCGGCGGGACGCTGCCCGCTGTGCTGGTCGGGGCGGGCGCCCTGACCAGCCTGCTCACCCTCTACGCGGCCTCCCGGGTGTGGAACATCGCGTTCTGGCGGGCGCCCCGGCTGGCCACCGCCGGCCCGGCCGTCCGGCTGCCCGGGCTGATGGTCGGGGCCACCGCCGCCCTGGTGCTTCTCGGCCTGGTGCTCACCCTGGCCGCCGGGCCGCTGTTCCGGGTCACCACGGACGCCGCCACCGACCTGCGCCAGCGCACCCCGTACGTCCGTTCGGTCCTGCCGGTGGACGTGCCGTGACCGACGACCTGCCCCCGGGCCGGGCGGCCGGCGCCGGGGAACCGGCGGGCGACCCGCCGGCGGCCCACCCGGCGCCCGAAGCCCTCCCGCCCGCCGTGGGCCGGGGCGGGCGGCGACGCGACCAGGCGCTCGCGCTCGGCTGGCTGGTCGCCATCTGGCTGCTGCTCTGGGGCGACCTGTCCTGGGGCAACCTGCTCGCCGGCCTGGTGATCGGCGCGGCCGTGCTGCTCTTCTTCCCGCTCCCGCCGGTCACCTTCGGCGGGCGGCTGCGCCCCGGCGCGCTGCTGGTCCTCGGGGTCACCTTCGCCGGCGAGCTGGTCAGCGCGAGCCTGCACGTCGCCGCCGTCGCCCTGCGCCCCGGCTACCGCCCGCGCGGCGCGGTCATCGCGGTGCCGCTGCGGGTCCGCACCGACCTCAACCTGGCGCTCACCGCCGAGGTGATCTCCCTGGTGCCGGGGACCCTGATCCTCGAGGTGGACCGCGACCGCGGGGTGCTCTACGTGCACGTGCTCGACGTCCGCGGCCCGGAGGACCTGACCGCCAGTCGGGAGCGGGTCCTCGCCGTCGAACGGCGCGTCGTCCGCGCCGTCGGCTCCCCCGCGGAGGTACGCCAGCTCAGTCTCGAACCCGTCGATCGGAGGAACCACCCGTGACCGTGCTCCTCGCCCTCGCGCTGACCGTGCTGCTGTCGGTCACCGCGCTGCTCGCCCTGGCCCGGATCTACCGCGGCCCGTCCCTGCTCGACCGGGTCGTCGCCGCCGACCTGCTGCTGTCCACCATGCTCGGCGCGGTGGGCGCGGAGGCGGCGGTCAACGGGCACGCCACCACGCTGCCCGTGTTGGTGGTGCTCTCGCTGCTCGGCTTCGTGGGCTCGGTGTCCCTGGTCCGCTTCGCCGTCCGGGAGGAAGTGTGATTCTGCTTGCCGACTGGCTCGGCGGGGCCTGCCTGCTGGCCGGGGCGCTGCTCAGCCTGGTCGCCGGGATCGGCGTGCTGCGCTTCCCGGACGTGCTGGGCCGGATGCACGCCGCCACCAAGCCGCAGGTGCTCGGCGTGCTGCTGCTCCTCGTCGGCCTCGCGCTGCGCCTGCGTACGCCCTCGGACCTCGGCATGATCGCGCTGGTGGCGGTCTTCCAGCTGGCCACCGCGCCGGTCGCCGCGCAGATGATCGGGCGGGCCGCCTACCGCTCGGGGCGGATCGACCGGGAGCTTCTGGACGTCGACGAGCTGGCCGGGCGGTGAACCGGACAGCGGGGAGGCTTCCGGCACCCTCAGCGAATGTCCAGCCGCCGCCGATAAACTGGCGGCATGATCGACTCCTCTGCCCAGGAGGGCAGCAGTAGCCAGCCGGGTCGTGCCCGGCAACCTCTGGACCCGACGGCCCCGGGAGCCCTGACCTTCCCGTGCTGATCCTCGTCGGACTCGTCCTCATCATCGTGCTCACCGCCGCCACCGGTTACTTCGTGGCCCAGGAGTTCGGTTACGTCGCCGTGGACCGGGGCAAGCTCAAGCAGCTCGCCGACGGTGGCGACCGCGCCGCCGCCCGGGCCCTGGAGGTGACCGGCCGGCTCTCGTTCATGCTCTCCGGCGCCCAGCTCGGCATCACCGTGACCGCCCTGCTGGTCGGTTACGCCGCCGAGCCGTACCTGGGCGCCGGGCTGGCCGACCTGCTCGGCCTGGCCGGCGTCTCCGACGCGGTGGCGCTTCCGCTGTCGGTGACGCTCGCCCTGCTCATCGCCACCGTCGTGCAGATGGTCCTCGGCGAGTTGGCCCCGAAGAACCTGGCCATCGCCCGCGCCGTGCCGCTCGCCCGGGCGCTGTCCCGGTCCACCCTCATGTACCTGCGGATCGCCGGACCGGTGATCACCCTCTTCGACCGGGCCGCCGTGCGACTGCTCCGCCGGGTCGGCATCGAGCCCATCGAGGAGCTGCCCAGCGGCGCCACCCCGGAGGACCTGGAGCAGATCATCGCCGATTCCCGGGAGGAGGGGCATCTCGACGCCGAGATGTCCGACCTGCTCGACCGGGGGCTCGACTTCCGTGAGCTGACCGCCGGGGAGGCCATGGTCCCCCGGGTCGACGTGCACACCGTACGGGCCGACGAGCCGGTCAGCCGGGTCGTCGAGCTGCTCGACACCGGCCACTCCCGGTTCCCGGTGCGCGGCGCCGAGGGTGTCGACGACCTGGTCGGCGTGATCGGCATCGCCGACGTGCTCGGGGTGCCGCCCGCCGAGCGGGCGACCACCCGGGTCGCCGCGGTGGCCGTACCCCCGTTGCTGGTGCCGGAGACGCTGCCGCTGCCGACGGTGCTGGACCGGCTCCGGGTCGGGCACCGCCAGCTCGCCTGCGTGGTCGACGAGTACGGCGGCTTCGCCGGCGTGATCACGCTGGAGGACATCGCCGAGGAGCTGGTCGGGCCGATCCGCGACGAGGACGACCCGCCGGAGCGGGCCCCCGCCCGGCAGGAGGACGGCTCCTGGGTGGTGCCGGCCCGCTGGCGGATCGACGAGGTCGCCGACAGCACCGGCATCGCGCTGCCGGAGGCGCCCGAGTACGACACCCTCTCCGGCCTGGTCATGCGCGAGCTGGGCCGGGTGCCCGAGGTCGGCGACCGGCTGGAGATCGCGCTCGCCGTCGACGGCGACGAGCCGGACGAGCCGCGCGCCCTGGTCGAGGTGCTCGCCGTGGACCGGCACGTGGCCGACTCCGTCCGGCTCCGGACCACGGCCGCGCACGGGGAGGAGGCGGCATGAGCCCCGGGTTCGCGCTCTTCTTCTCCGTGGTGCTCCTGGCGCTCAACGGCTTCTTCGTGGCGGCCGAGTTCGCGCTGGTCGCCGCCAAGCGGTACCGCCTGGAGCAGTCGGCGGCCGGCGGCGGCCGGGCGGCCCGCGCGGCGCTGGACGGCGTCCGCGAGCTGAGCCTGATGCTGGCCGGCGCCCAGCTCGGCATCACCCTGTGCACCCTGGGCCTCGGCGCGCTGGCCGAGCCGGCCATCGAGCACCTGCTCAGCCCGCTGCTGCACGTGGTCGGGCTGCCGGACGCGGTCAGCCACCTGGTCGGGCTGCTGTTCGCCCTGGCGCTGGTGACCTTCCTGCACCTGGTGCTCGGCGAGATGGCCCCGAAGTCCTGGGCGATCACCGACGCGGAGCGCTCGGCCATGCTGCTGGCGCTGCCGTTCCGGGCCTTCGCCCGGGTCGCCCGCCCGGTGCTGTCGGCGCTCAACGCGCTGGCCAACGCCGTGCTGCGGCTGGTCGGCGTCCGCCAGCAGGACCAGCTCGCCCAGGTGCACGGCCCGGACGAGCTGCGCATCCTGCTGGAGCAGTCCCGTGAGCACGGGCTGCTCGGTGCCGAGCAGCACCAGATGCTGACCAGCATGCTGGAGTTGCAGGGCACCACCGTGGCGCAGGTGATGGAGCCGTTCGACCGGATCGTCACGGTGCGCCGGGACGACACCGCCGAGCGGATCGAGCACGTCTCCCGCGACAGCGGCCGGTCCCGGCTCGCCGTGGTCGACACCGGCGGCGAGGTGTGCGGCCTCGTCCACGTCCGCGAGGCGGTCCGCGCGGTCACCACCGGCCGGCCGGCGACCGCCGAGGCACTGATGACCCCGGCGTTCACCCTGCCCGGGGAGGCGTCGGTCACCGAGGCGGTGGCGGCCATGCGGGGCCGGCAGGCCCAGCTGGCGCTGGTCCGCAACGGTGGCGGCCCGACCCGGCCGATCGGCTTCGTCGCGCTGGAGGACCTCCTGGAGGAGGTCATCGGCGAGTTCGACGACGAGACCGACCCGGTGCCCCGGGGCCGCCGGCTGCGCTGACACCCATTTCTTCGGGTGCGCCTGTTGTCGTTCCCGCGACAACGGGCGCACCCCGATCCGCGCGGCCCGGCCCGCCCGTGGGCATGGGGGAGCGGGCAGCGGGAATGCGCCCGGCATGCGGGTGACCGGGGTGTCGTCGGAGTCCGTGTGGACCGGGCTGTCGGTGAGCACCACGCTGCCCAACCCGAGCACCCGCCCCGGCCTGCGCCTCCCCGGCCGGGTCACCCTGACGGCCGGCGGCGCCGACGTCGCCGTCCGGCACATCCGGCTCGGGCTGGTCGCGCAGGTGGAGCCGGAGGACCCGGACGCGCCCCACCGGCTGCTGCAGTACCACCAGGTGCCGATCGCCGGCCGGTTCGTGGTGCCGGCCGGGCGGCGGCGGGCGGTCGACTTCGCCATGCCGCTGCCCTGGGAGACCCCGGTGACCATGTTCGGCGGGGTGCCGCTGATGAGCCTGCGCACCGGGCTGCGTACCGAGGTGTCCGTCGACCCGGACCTGGACCAGGGCGCCATGGTGCCGGTCCTCGTCCATCCGCTGCCCACCCAGCTGCACATCCTCGCCGCGCTGGACACCCTCGGCTTCGCCTTGCGGCAGGCCGGGCTCCAGCACGGGCGGCTGCCCGGGGTGGACCAGGCGCTCCCGCTCCACCAGCGGCTGGGGTTCTGGGTGGCCCCGCTCTACGCCGGCCCGATCACCGAACTGGAGGTGATCTTCGTGACCAACGCGGCGGGGCTGGAGGTGCTGCTCTGGATGGACCGGCGGCTCTCACTCGCCGGGGTCACCCACCAGAGCGTCAGCCGGTTCCGGGTCTGGCACGCGGGGGCCGACCGGCGGGACTGGGTCGGCACCGTGGACGGCTGGCTGCGGCACGCCATCGACCGGCACGCGGCGGCCGCGGCGAACGCCGACTGGTCCGCCACGATCCGCGAGTCCGCGCACGTGAGCCGCCCGCCCGACGAGCCGGTCGCCCCCGGCTACGGCCTCGGCGGCACCGCCGGCGGCGCGGGCGTGGGCGGCAGCGGGGGCGGCGACGGCACCTGACGGCGCGCCCCGATTCGCGGCGTTGGCACGGGCCCCTCCTCAGACCGAGGCGGTCGCGAGCTTCAGGCTGAAGCCGAGGAAGAGCACGGCGATGGCGGTGGTGCCGGTCGCGGCGAGCCGCCGCCGGCGGTGGAACTGGGCGGCCAGGAAGGTGCCGGTGAGGATCAGCGCGGTCAGGTAGAGCGCGCTGGTCACCTGCGCGATCAACCCGAGCAGCAGGAACGACAGCGCCGGCCAGGCGTAAGCGGGGTCGACGAACTGGATGAAGAAAGAGATGAAGAAGAGGATCGCCTTCGGGTTGAGCAGGCTGATGACCAGCGCCCGCCGGAACGGGTCGCGCACCGCGGCCGGCTCGGCCGCGTCGATCAGCCGCGGCGTGGTGGGGTCGTTGCGGTCGCGCCAGCGCCGCCAGGCGCCGCGCAGCATGGTCAACCCCAACCATCCGAGGTACGCGGCGCCGGCGTACTTGATCACGAGGAAGAGCGCCGGGTACGCCCTGAGCAGCGACGCCACCCCGGCGGCGGAGAGGATCATCAGCACCGAGTCGCCGACGAACACGCCCCCCGCGGCCCGGTAGCCGGTCGCCACCCCGCGGCGCGCCGCGGTGGAGAGCACGAAGAGCGAGTTCGGCCCGGGCAGCAGCACGATCGCCACGGTGCCCAGCACGTACGTCCCGATGTCGGTGATTCCCAGCACGCCGGTCATCATGACGCCGCGGGTGCCGTGGGGCGAAGCCGTTCCCGCAGCGTGACCTGTGCGTTTGGCCACTCCGAGGCGAGCATCGAGTAGAGCGCGGACTCCCGCCAGGTGCCGTCGGCGCGCCGCCGGTTGGATCGCAGTGTCCCCTCCCGGACGGCGCCGAGCCGTTCGATGGCCCGCTGCGAGCGCTCGTTGAGCGAGCTGGTCTGCCAGGTGACCCGGACGGCGTCGAGCTCCTCGAAGGCCCGGGTGAGCAGCAGCAGCTTGGCCTCGGTGTTGATCCCGGTGCGCCACCAGGGCCGGCCGAGCTGGGTGTAGCCGATCTCCACGGTCCGCAGCTCGGCGTCGGGCTGGTAGTAGGAGGTGGTGCCGACGACCGCACCGGTCACCGCGCAGCGCTGCACCCAGGGCATCCGCACCCCGCGCCGGTGGGCGTCGAGTGAGGCCCGCACGTAGTCCGCCATCGCCGCGACGCTTCCCGGCCGCGGGGTGCCGACGTAGCGCCAGACCTCCTCGTCGTCGAGGGCGGCGTACAGCTCCTCGGCGTGGGACTCGTCGAGCGGCTCCAGCACGACGTGCTCGCCGCGCAGCACCACCGGCTCCAGCCAGGGTGAGGTGGCCGGCCGCAGGTACGCCGGCACCGGCGCGGTGATCCCGGCGTCCGGCTCGGGCAGCCCCCTGGTCAGTCGCAGCGGCACCACCCCGGCCCAGTACGGCAGGTCGTAGTCGGCCGGCTCGTCGCTCACCCCGGCGGCCCGGATCCGCACCGAGACCTCCCGCAGCGGCAGCGCCAGCACGGCCGTCTCGGCCAGTTCCCGGCGGGTCGGCGGCCGGCTGTCGGTGCTGCGCCCGGCACCCAGCTTCTCCACCAGCGCGGTGAGCACGCGGGCCTTCTCCCGCTCGTCGATGACCAGCCGGGCGGTGCCGTGCGCCACCACCGACCGGTAGTTGGCGCTGTGGTGGAACTGGGAGCGGCCGAACACCAGGCCGTCGAGGTGGGTGACCGCGACGCAGACCGGGAGCCCGTCCCCGCCGCGGGCGGCGAGCAGCGGCCGGCTGCCGGTGGAGCCGTGCACGTAGAGGGTGTCGTCGACCCGCACGTGCAGGGTGGGCAGGACGCGCGGCTCGCCGTCCACCGTGAACCCGAGCGCGCAGTGGTACGCCTCGTCGAGCAGGGCGTGGGCGGTCTCCCGGTCGTAGTGCATCCGGTCCCGGTAGCGGCTGGCCGTGGTGCGTTCGGTCGGGGGGTACATGCGACATCCCACCTTTGTTCTAGTACAATCTCCGAACTGTGGCAGCACGTTATCAGATCAGTGGCTTCTCGTCGGCGGCGATTTCGGCGAGCGTGGAAACCGGCATCCGGGCCGGCGACCTCGCCCCGGGCGACGCCCTGCCCGCCGTCCGCGGCCTCGCCACCGAGCTGGGCGTCAGCCCCGCGACCGTCGCGAAGGCGTACCAGGAGCTGCGGCAGCGTGGCCTCGTCGTCACCGCCGGCCGGCACGGCACCCGGGTGCGCCCCCGCCCGCCGGTGGCGAGCCGCCGGTCCGCGCTGATGCCGCCGCCGCTGCCCGGCACGCGCAACCTCTCCGCCGGCGAGCCCGACAGCCGCCTCCTGCCGCCCCTCGGCCCGCACCTGGCCGCGCTCGCCGCCGAGCTCGGGACACCCGGCGGCTACGCGGCCAGCGCGGTCCTGCCCGACCTGGCCGTCGCCGCCCGCGACCGGCTCGCCGCCGACGGGGTGCCGGCCGACGAGATCACCGTGACCGGCGGCGCGCTCGACGGCATCGAACGCCTGCTCGCCGCCCACCTGCGCCCCGGCGACGCGGTCGCCGTCGAGGACCCCGGCTGGGCCAACCTGCTCGACCTGCTGGCCGCGCTCGGGCTGCGCGCCATCGGGGTGCCGGTGGACGACGAGGGCCCCACCGCGCCGGGGGTCCGGGCCGCGTTGGGCGCCGGCGCCCGCGCGCTGATCGTCACCAGCCGGGCCCAGAACCCCACCGGCGCCGCCGTCTCCGCCGACCGGGCCGCCGAGCTGCGTACGCTCCTCGCCGGCCGCCCCGACCTGCTGCTGATCGAGGACGACCACGCCGCCGAGCTGGCCCGCGTACCCCTGCACCCGCTCGCCGGGGCGACCCCGGCGTGGGCCTTCGTCCGGTCGGTGAGCAAGCCCTACGGCCCCGACCTGCGGCTCGCGGTGCTGGCCGGCGACGAGGCCACCGTGGCCCGGGTGGCCGGCCGGGCCAGGGTCGGCGCCGGCTGGGTCTCCACCGTGCTGCAACGCCTGGTCCTGGCGCTCTGGCGCGACCCGGCCACCGCCGACCTGGTGGGCCGCGCGGCGGAGAGCTACGAGCGGCGGCGCGACGGGCTGGTCGACGCCCTCGCGGCGCGCGGGCTGGCCGCGCACGCGCGGACCGGCATCAACGTCTGGGTGCCGGTGCCGGACGAGACGGTCGCGGTCACCGCCCTGCGGGACGCCGGCTGGTCGGTGGCCCCCGGCGCGCTGAACCGGATCGCCGCCGCGCCCGGCGTGCGGATCACCGTCAGCCGGCTCGACGAGGCCGACCTCGGCCCGCTCGCCGACGCGGTGGCCCGCGCGGTCCGGCCGACGCCCGCCGGCTTCACCACCTGAGCGGCGGCATGGCCGGGCGGCCCGTGGGTAACCGCGGCCGGGAGGTGCATGTCATGGCTTCGAACAGGTCCCGGACCGGTCTCTGGATCGGCGTGGCGGTGGTCGTGATCATCCTGGTGATCATCGCGATCGCGCTGGCCTCGCGCGGCGGTGGCGGCGGCTCCGGATACTGACCCGAGCCCCGGGCGGATCCGGCGTCGATGCCGAAACCGGTATATAAAGCTGGCATGGCCGAGACCGAGAACGCCCCCGGAGCACAGGAGTTCATCCCGCCGCAGGCGGACACCATCGACGAGCTGCGCGCCGCCGCAACCGGCTGCCGGGGCTGCGAGCTCTACCGGGACGCCTCGCAGACGGTGTTCGGCCGCGGCGACGAGAGCGCCCGGGTGGTCCTCGTCGGGGAACAGCCCGGCGACATGGAGGACCAGAAGGGGCTGCCGTTCGTCGGCCCGGCCGGCCGGCTGCTGCGCAAGGCCGTGGACGACGCCGGCATCGACCCCGGCCACATCTACCTCACCAACGCCGTCAAGCACTTCCGCTTCGAACTGCGCGGCAAGCGGCGGATCCACCAGACGCCGGACCGGGTGCACATCACCGCCTGCCGGCCCTGGCTGGTCGCCGAGTTCGCCCGGCTGCACCCGGAGATCGTGGTGGTGCTCGGCGCCACCGCCGCCAAGGCCCTGCTCGGCCCGACCTTCCGGGTCACGAAGCAGCGCGGCGAGCTGCTGCCCTGGCCGGCCGCCGCCCAGCACCCGGAGGACTTCGCCCGGGTCCCGGTGGACAGCGCCGGCACGGTCGCCGACGCCCCGGCGGCCCGGCTGCTGGCCACCATCCACCCCTCCGCGGTGCTGCGCGCCGACAACCACGACGTCGCGTTCGACGGCCTCGTCAAGGACCTGAAGGTGGCCGCCCGCGCGCTGCGCTGAGGCGGGTCAGTCGCGCCCCTGCCAGGTGCAGAGGCAGACCCGGTTGCCGTCCGCGTCGGCGAGCACCCAGAAGTGCGGTGCCGCCTCCTCGCTGACCAGCGTCCCGCCGGCGGCCAGCGCGGCCTCGATGCGCGGCCCCACCTCCGCCGGGTCCACCCACACGTCGGGGTGCCAGCGCTGGCGGGGCTCCTCGCGTCCGGACTCCTGGAACCACACCGTGGGCAGCGCGCCGGCCGGATCGCGCACCTCGTCACCGAGCCCGGGCCCGGCCAGGTGCTCCCCGGCCAGCACCGCCCGCCAGAACGGCAGCACGGCGGCGAAGTCCGGGCTGTCCAGGGCGAGCTCGAGCCGGGCCACGCCGGTGTACGCCGGGGACAGGCCGGCCTCGGCGGCGAGCGCCGAGATGGCCCGGGCCAGCCGGACGTCCCGGTCGGTGATCCCGCGGACGTCGTGCGACCAGAGCCGCACGTCGACATGGGTGTAGCGCAGGTCCAGGTCCGGGTGGTGGTCCATCCGCTCGGCCTCGGCGCCGATCGCGTCCACGATCGACAGCCCGACCGCGAAGTTCGGCGTACGGATCCGGGCCTGCAGGCCGCCCAGCAGGTAGGTCCAGCCGTCCAGTTGCTCGTCGGCGATCTGTTGTCCGGTCAACGTGGTCATCCCGCCATTCTGGCGTCCTCGCCGGAACGGACCAGCCCGACGGCGGCGAAATGGACCTGCGCGGTGCCGGTCGCCGGCCCAGCCTGCCCGAGTCCCGGTCCCGGGGCGTGGGCCGGGCCCTGCTGCACGGCGTGCTCGGCCGGTTCGGCGACGTACCCATGACGCTCACCGCGGCCCGCGCCGGCCGCTCGCTCCACGACTCGCTCGGCTTCATCCCGGTGGCCGACGCCACCTGGTGGGGCTGAGCCGGCTGCACCGGGGAGCGTGGGCGGCGGCGGGCGGTCAGAGGCGGCCGCCGCTGGCCGTGTCGGAGAGCCGCTGGGCCAGGTAGATCGGCACCACCGAGGCGACGATGAGCACGGCGGCCACCACGTTGATGACCGGCGCCTGGTTCGGCCGGAACAGGTTGCTGAAGATCCAGATCGGCAGGGTCTGCACGCCCGGACCGGCGGTGAACGTGGTGACGATGATCTCGTCGAAGGAGAGCCCGAACGCCAGCAGCGCGCCGGCCAGCAGCGCCGAGCGCAGCACCGGGAACGTCACGTACCGGAAGGTCTGCCAGCCGTCGGCGCCCAGGTCGGCCGACGCCTCCTGGAGGTTGCCGCCCGACCGGCGCAGCCGGGCCAGAACGTTGTTGTAGACGACGACCACGCAGAACGTCGCGTGCCCGACGATGACCGAGAAGAGCCCCTTGCCGATGCCGAGCGGCGCCATCACCGAGCGGAACGCGGTGTCCAGCGCGATGCCGGTGACGATGCCGGGCAGCGCGATCGGCAGCACGACCAGCAGCGACACGGTCTCCCGACCGAAGAACCGGTACCGCTGCACGGCGAAGGCGACCAGGGAGCCGAGCAGCAGCGCGACGCCGGTCGCACCCAGCCCGGCCTGGACCGACGTCCACAGCGCCTCCCGGGCGCCCACGTTCTCCCAGGCGCGTACCCACCACTCGGTGGTCCAGCGGGGCGGGGGCCAGGCGAACGTGCGGTCGGCGTTGAACGAGTTGACCAGCACGATGGAGAGCGGCAGGTAGATGAAGGCCAGGCCGAGCGCCATCGCGCCGCGCAGCAGCCAGCGCGCCGACCGGGACAGCGTCACAACTCCTCCAAGGCCCCGGACCGCCGTACGGCGACCAGGTAGACGACCATGATCAGGACCGGGATGGTGGCCAGCGCGGCGGCGAACGGCAGGTTGTTCGCCGCCCCGATGTTGACGTAGACGAGGTTGCCGATGAGCTGCGTCTTGCCGCCCACGATCTGCACGGTGATGTAGTCACCCAGCGAGAGCGAGAAGGTGAAGATCGAGCCGGCGATCACCGACGGGACCACCACCGGCAGCACCACGGCGCGGAACGTCCGGCCCGCCCGGGCGCCCAAATCGGCCGACGCCTCCAGCAGCGAGTCAGGCAGCCGCTCCAGGCCCGCGTAGATCGGCAGGATCATGTACGGCAGCCAGAGGTAGGCCAGCACCAGTACGGTCGCGCCCAGCCCGTACCCGGGGCCGCTGCCCGGCCCGCCGAACAGCCAGTCCACCGGCCCGCCGTTGGCCAGCAGCACCCGCCAGGCGTACGCCTTGACCAGGTAGCTGGCCCAGAGCGGAGTGAGGATGGCGACCACCAGCCAGCGCCGGTGGCGGGGCTTGGCGACCTTCGCCATGTAGAAGGCAATCGGCAGGGCGATCAGCGTGTCTATCACGGTCACCCCGGCGGCCACGCCGACGCTGCGCAGCGCGACCGTCCGGTAGACCTCGTCGGTGACGATGGTGCGAAAGTTGTCCAGCGTGGGCCGGCGGACGACCTCCCCGGTGAACCCGTTGACCGTCCAGAACGCCGAGACGAACAGCACGGCCAGCGAACCCAGGTAGGCGACCACCAGCCAGAACAGCGGCGCGGTGAGCAGGGCGGCGAGGCGTACCCCGGCGTGCCGGTGCAGCCAGGCCGAGAGCCGGCGGACCGGCCCGCGGAGGGCGGTGGTGCCGCCCGCGGGCCGGTCGAGCGTGGAGGTGGCCACCTCAGCCCTTGATCGTCGTCCAGGCCTGGGTCCAGGCCGCGTAGTCCTTGCACTTCACGTCGGTACGCCCGTCCAGGCACTGCTGCACCGGGGTGTTCCAGTACCAGACCTTCTCGAAGTAGGACTCGTCGTCGGCGTGGTACGTCGCGCAGTGGTTCTTGTCGGCGGTCTCGGCGCAGGCGAGCTTGTTGGACGGCGCCTCACCGAACCACTCGGCGACCGCCGCGTTGGCCTTCGGCGAGATGATGTGGTCCATCCAGCGGTACGCGCAGTTCGGGTGCTTCGCCTTGGCGGAGATCATCCAGGTGTCGGACCAGCCGGTCGCCCCCTCCTCGGGCAGGATCGCCGCCACCGGGGCCTTGTCGGCGGTGGCCAGGCTGGCGATGACCTGCCAGGTGGTGCCGAGCACCGAGTTGCCGGCCTTGAAGGCCTGCACCTCCTTGGTGTAGTCCGACCAGTACTCGCCGATCAGCTTGTTCTGCTTCTTCAGCAGGTCGACGGCGGCGGCGAACTGCTTGTCGTCCAGCGCGTACGGGTTCTTGATGCCCAGTTCCGGCTGGTGCTTCATCAGGTACAGCGCCGCGTCGGCGAGGTAGATCGGCGAGTCGTACGCGGTGATCTTCCCCTGGTACGGGGAGTTCGCGTCGAACACCGCGCCCCAGGAGGTCGGGGCGGGCTTGACCACGTCGGTGCGGTACATCAGCAGGTTCGCGCCGCGCCCGTGCGGGACGCCGTAGGCCACCCCGTCGACGGAGTTCCACTGCTTCAGCTTGAGCCCGTCGAAGACGTCCTTGTAGTTGCTGATCAGGTCGGTGTTCACCGGGGCGACGTCGCCCCCGTAGATCAGCCGCAGCGAGGCGTCCCCGGAGGCGGAGACCACGTCGTACTCGCCGGTCTTCATCAGGGTCACCATCTCGTCGGAGGTGCCGGCGACCTTGACGTTGACCTGGCAGCCTGTCTGCTTCTCGAAGTCGGTGACCCAGTCCACCTTCGGATCGGTGGAGCCGTCCTCGACGTACCCGGCCCAGGCGATGACGTTGACCTGTCCCTCGCCGGCGCCCAGCGCTGCGAGCTTGTCGATCTTGGGCGGCTTGATGCCGCCCGGGCCGGAGCCGCCGGTGGTCGTGCCGCCGTCGCCGCAGCCGGTCAGGGCGAGCAGGCCGACTGCGGCGAGCGCGGTGAGGGTCCTACCGGTACGCATGAGCGCTCTCCTTCGCAAGGGGGGTCGGTACGGCGGGGACAGGTACGGCCACGGCGTGCTCGGTGCGCCACGCCAGGCGGACCGGGGTGCCGCGCAGTGCCGCCACGTCGGCCGAGGAGGTGGTCAGGTTCTGTTGCGTCACGACCAGCCGGGCGCCGGCGTCGAGGTCGACGACGAACCGGGTGCTCGCCCCGGCGTAGACGACCTCGGCCACCCTGCCGGTGGCCGATGTCTCCTCGTCGGTCGGCTGCGGCAACTCCGGCTCGGGCGCGTCTGACGCCCCGCGACCTGGAGCCGTCGGCAGGCCCACGAGCCGGATCTTCTCGGGCCGGATGGAGAAGGTGCCGTCGCGGCCGAGCACCGAGCGGGCCACGTCGCCGCTGAGCAGGTTGGACGTGCCGACGAAGCCGGCGACGAACGGGGTGGCGGGCCGCTCGTAGACCTCGGCGGGCGTGCCCACCTGGGCGATCCGGCCGTTCTCGAAGACCGCCACCCGGTCGCTCATGGTGAGCGCCTCCTCCTGGTCGTGGGTGACGAAGACGAAGGTGATGCCCACCTCCCGCTGGAGCGCCTTCAACTCCACCTGCATCTGCTCGCGCAGCTTCAGGTCCAGCGCGCCGAGCGGTTCGTCGAGCAGGAGCACCTTCGGCCGGACGACCAGCGCGCGGGCCAGGGCCACCCGCTGCCGTTGCCCGCCGGAAAGCGCGGCCGGTCGTCGGTCAGCCAGACCGTCGAGCCGTACGCCCCGCAGCGCCTCCGTGGCCCGGGCCCGGCGCTCGGCGCGGCCCACCTTGCGCACCCGCAGCCCGTACTCGACGTTCTGCCGCACGGTCATGTGCGGGAACAGCGCGTAGTCCTGGAAGACGGTGTTGACGTCCCGCTCGAACGGGGCCAGCCGGGTGACGTCACGCCCGCCGAGCAGCACGCTCCCGGCGGTCGGCGGCTCGAACCCGGCGATCATGCGGAGCACCGTCGTCTTGCCCGAGCCGGACGGCCCGAGCATCGAGAAGAACTCGCCGTCGGCGATGTCCAGATCGACGCCGGCCACCGCCTCCACCGCGCCGAACGACTTGCGCAGCCCGCGGAGGGAGACGGCGGGGGTGGCGGGCCCGGCTGACATGGGCGCTCCTCAGTCCTACGGGTTACGTTGCGCCAGTGGACCAGGGTCCACGGAAATCGTGCCGTGAGAATAGAGGTGCAACGGATAGCGTCGTCAAGAGCTGATGGCGGTTTGCCTTGCCCGGCGGCCCCTTCCCGCCGGCCGCCCCGGCGGGCACACTCGTCGCCATGGAGCAGCATCTCTACGAGCCCGTCCACGAAGAGTTCCGGGACCTGTGCCGTCAGTTCCTCGCCCGGGAGGCCGTGCCGCACCACGAGCGCTGGGAGGCCGACGGGATCGTCGACCGGGAGGTGTGGCGCAAGGCGGGCGCGGCCGGGCTGCTCGGCATGGACGTGGACCCCGAGCACGGCGGCGGCGGGCAGCGCGACTTCCGGTTCAACGCGGTGCTCGACGAGGAGATCATCGAGGCCGGCTGCACCGGGCTGGGCTTCGGGCTGCACAACGACGTGGTGGGCCCGTACCTGACCGAGCTGACCACCGACGACCAGCGCAAGCGCTGGCTCCCGGGCTTCTGCTCCGGCGACCTGGTCACCGCCATCGCGATGAGCGAGCCGGGCGCCGGCAGCGACCTGGCCGGGATCCGCACCAGCGCGGTCCGCGACGGCGACAGCTGGGTGCTCAACGGGCAGAAGACGTTCATCACCAACGGCGAGCTGGCCGACCTCGTGGTGGTGGTCGCCAAGACCGCCCCCGACCAGGGCGCGCACGGGGTGAGCCTGATCGTGGTGGAGACCGGCACGCCCGGCTTCGGCCGGGGCCGGCGGCTGGCCAAGGTCGGCCTGAAGGCCAACGACACCGCCGAGCTGTTCTTCGACGACTGCCGGGTACCGGCGGAGAACCTGATCGGCACCGAGAACCACGGCTTCTACCACCTGATGGCCAACCTGCCCCGCGAGCGGCTGAGCATCGCGGTCGCCGCGGTGGCCGCGGCGGAGAAGCTGCTCGCGCTCACCCTCGACTACGCCCGCTCCCGGGAGGCGTTCGGCCGGCCGATCGGGCGGTTCCAGCACAACCGGTTCCTCCTGGCCGAGCTGGACACCGAGGTCACCATCGCGCGGACCTTCGTCAACCACTGCGTGGCCGAGTACAACGCCGGCCGGCTCTCGGTGACCGACGCGGCGAAGGCCAAGTGGTGGACCACGGAGCTGCAGAACAGGGTCGCCGACCGCTGCGTGCAGCTGCACGGCGGCTACGGCTTCATGCTGGAGTACCCGGTGGCGAAGGCCTGGCTGGACAGCCGGGTGCAGACCATCTACGGCGGCACCACCGAGATCATGAAGGAGATCATCGGTCGGGGGCTCGGCCTCTAGCGAAACCGGGTGCCCGCGACCGGGTCGGGTGCGGGAGGATGGGTCACCCCTTACTCCCAGGAGCATCCGCCATGGCCACCGACCTGACCACGCCGGCCCCGGGCCGGCTCGACGTCGCCCCGATCCAGCGGCGCACCGTCCGGCTGCTCTTCCTCACCCAGATCATCGGCGGCATCGGCGTCACCATCGGCATCTCGGTCGGCGCGCTGCTCGCCGCCCGGGTCGCCGGCACCGCCCTGGCCGGGGTGGCACAGAGCGCCGGGGTGGTCGGCGCCGCGCTGCTCGCCGTGCCGGTCACCCGGCTCATGGCGGCCCGGGGGCGGCGGCCGGGGCTGGTCACCGCGTACCTGGTCGGGGCGGTCGGGGGCGTGCTGGTGGTGGTCGCCACCGTGGTCCAGGTGGTGCCGCTGCTCTTCCTCGGCATGCTGCTCTTCGGCGGCGGGACCGCGGCGAACCTCCAGGCCCGCTACACGGCCGTGGACCTGGCCGAGCCGGCCCGCCGGGGGCGCCAGCTCTCGCTGGTCGTCTGGGCCACCACCATCGGCGCGGTGGCGGCGCCGAACTTCGCCGCGCTCGCCGACGCCACCACCCGCGGCTGGGGCCTGCCGGCGCTGGCCGGCCCGTTCGCCTTCAGCGCCGCCGCGTTCGTGCTGGCCGCCGTCGTACTGGCGGTGTTGCTCCGGCCGGACCCGCTGCTCACCGCGCGCCGGCTGGCGGCGGCCGAGACCCCGGCCGACCCGGTCGCGGCGCCGGGTGGAAGCGCCCGGCGCCGCGCGGGCATGGTCGCGGCCTGGCGCACGGTACGCGGGCGGCCCGCCGCGCGCCTCGGCATCGCCGCCGTCGCCGTGGGCCACCTCGTGATGGTCGCCGTGATGTCGATGACCCCGGTACGCCTCGGCGAGTCGCACGCCGACGCGGACGTGCTGCGGGTGGTCGGCATCGTGCTGAGCCTGCACATCGCCGGCATGTACGCGCTCTCCCCGCTGGTCGGCTGGCTCACCGACCGGCTGGGCCGGCGTCCGGTGATCCTCGGCGGGGTGGCCCTGCTGCTGGCCGCCTGCGCGGTCGCCGGCACCGCCGGGCACCACACGCCGCTGCTCTCGGTGGGTCTGGCCCTGCTCGGGCTGGGTTGGTCGGGCACCATGGTGGCCGGCTCGACCCTGCTGTCCGAGTCGGTGCCCACCGCCGACCGGCCCGGTGTGCAGGGCCTGTCCGACCTGGTCATGGGGCTGGCCGGAGCGGGCGCGGCGGCGGCGAGCGGGTTTGTCATGCGGGCCGTGGGTTATCCGACCCTGACCCTGCTGGCGGCGATCGCGGTGGTGCCGCTGGTGGCGCTAGCGTTGCGTCCGGCGCCGGTCGAGGCGCCCGACAAGGAGGAGTGAGACGTGCGGCTGACCGACTTCTGGGCGCGGCTGGCGGAGGCGTTCGGACCGGGCTACGCGGCCAGCCTCGCCAGCGACCAGGTGCTGCCCCAGCTCGGCGGGCGGACCATCGAGCAGGCCCTCGCGGCGGGGGAGGAGACCCACGTGGTGTGGCGCGCGGTGGTCGCCGCATATCCCGACCGGGTCCCCGGGCGACTACGCTGAGCAGCCTTTTCGCCGGTTCCGCGTGTCGCTTGTCGAGTCGTACACCTGTTCGGCTATTGTCCACTGCGGGGTGCTCGTCCACAGCTCGCGGCCCGTCGGCTGGTTTTCTGTCGGACCCAGCGCCTAGCGTGTCCGCGTGACGCGAAGCTCAGGGAAGACGCCGGCGAAGGCAGGGGTGGCAACGATGGCGGCAGGGCCAGACCGGGAGAAGGCACTCGACCTTGCTCTCGCTCAGATCGACAAGCAGTTCGGCAAGGGTTCGGTGATGCGGCTGGGGGAGCGGCCCGTCGTTCAGACGGCGGTCATCCCGACCGGCTCCATCGCGCTCGACGTGGCGCTCGGCGTGGGCGGCCTGCCCCGCGGCCGGGTCGTCGAGATCTACGGTCCGGAGTCCAGCGGTAAGACCACGGTGGCCCTGCACGCGGTGGCCAACGCGCAGCGGGCCGGCGGCATCGCCGCCTTCATCGACGCCGAGCACGCGCTCGACCCGGAATATGCGAAGGCCCTCGGCGTCGACACCGACGCCCTGCTGGTCTCCCAGCCGGACACCGGCGAGCAGGCGCTGGAGATCGTCGACATGCTGGTCCGCTCCGGCGCGATCGACGTCATCGTGATCGACTCGGTCGCCGCCCTGGTGCCGCGCGCCGAGATCGAGGGCGAGATGGGCGACAGCCACGTGGGTCTGCAGGCCCGGCTGATGAGCCAGGCGCTGCGGAAGATCACCGGTGTGCTCAACAACACCGGCACCACGGCGATCTTCATCAACCAGCTCCGCGAGAAGATCGGCGTGATGTTCGGCAGCCCGGAGACCACCACCGGTGGTCGGGCGCTGAAGTTCTACGCCTCGGTCCGGCTCGACGTGCGCCGCATCGAGAGCCTCAAGGACGGCACCGACGTGGTCGGTAACCGCACCCGGGTCAAGGTCGTGAAGAACAAGGTCGCCGCGCCGTTCAAGCAGGCCGAGTTCGACATCATGTACGGCAAGGGCATCTCCCGCGAGGGCTCGCTGATCGACGTCGGCGTGGAGCAGGCGATCATCCGCAAGTCCGGCGCCTGGTACACCTACGACGGTGACCAGCTCGGCCAGGGCAAGGAGAAGGCCCGCGAGTTCCTCCGGGAGAACCCGGACGTGGCGGCCGAGATCGAGAAGAAGATCCTGGAGAAGCTCGGCGTCGGCACCGGCGCGGGCGACGCCGCCGGCGGCCCGGAGCTGCCGCCGGTCGACTTCTGATCCCCGGCTGACCCGTGGCAGGACGACGCGCCCGTACGGGGCGGGGCTGGGATGCCAGCCCGCCCCGCACGGGTGACGCCACCACTCCACCCCGGCCGCGCCGTGGCCGCCGGGGCCGGGCCGAGGAGCCCGATGCCGACGCGACCCCCGCGCCGCCTCGCGACGAGGCCGAGGTGGCGCGGGAGATCTGCCTGCGGCAGCTCGCGGTCCGGCCGCGCACCCGTGCCGAGCTGGCCGGCGCCCTGGCGAAGCGGGGCATCTCCGAGGAGGTCGCCGACCAGGTCCTCGACCGCTACGACGAGGTCGGCATCGTGGACGACGCGGCCTTCGCCCGCGCCTGGGTGAGCAGCCGGCACACCGGTCGCGGCCTGTCCCGCCGGGCGCTCGCCAACGAGCTGCGCCAGCGCGGCGTCGACGGCGAGGTGGCCGGCGCGGCCCTCGACGAGATCGATGAGGCGGCCGAGGCGGAGACCGCCCGGGCCCTGGTGGAGCGGAAGCTGCGCTCCACCCGGGGCGAGCCCGACGCGATCTTCCGGCGCCTGGTCGGCATGCTGGCCCGCAAGGGCTACCCGGCCGGCGTGGCCATCCGGGCCGTCAAGGACGCGCTGGCCGCGCAGAGCGCCGAGGCGGCCGAGTTCGCCGAGCACATCGACGCCGACGCCCTCGCGGACGCCGAGCACGACCTCGACCCCGCCGCCCGCCGCCTCGACTGACTCCGCCCGGCCGCGGCGGCCTGCCGGGGGCAACGACGTCAGAATCGACTCCGGGGAGGTGTGCGCTCGTGTTGAAGGCGTGTCTGAACGGCGGGCGGCGACGGCAGGAGCATCCGGCGGTGCCGGTGACGCCCGACGAGCTGGCGGCCGAGGCGGTGAGGTGTGCGGCGGCCGGGGTGGCGGCCGTGCACGTGCACCCCCGCGACGCCGACGGCGCCGAGTCGCTCGATCCGGGCGTGATCGCCGCGGCGGTCACCGCGATCCGGGCCGCCCGGCCCGGCCTGCCCGTCGGGGTGAGCACCGGCGCCTGGATCGCCCCCGAACCCGCCGACCGGGTCGCCGCCGTACGCGCCTGGACGGTGCTGCCCGACTTCGCCTCCGTCAACGCCCACGAACCCGGCGCGGCGGCCGTCGCGGCCGCCCTGCACGAGCGGGGCGTCATGGTCGAGGCCGGCCTCTGGACGGTGGCGGCGGTCGACGCCTGGCGCCGCTGGCCGGCGCCGACCGGGCGGGTCCTCGTCGAGTGCCTGGCCGAACCGGTCGACGTGGCCCTCGCCGACGCCGCCGCCATCCTCGCCGCGCTGCCCGCCGACCGCCCGCCCGTGTTGCTGCACGGCGAGGGCCCGGCGACCTGGCCGGTGGTCGCCGAGGCCGTACGCCGCGGCCTGGACACCCGGATCGGCCTGGAGGACACCCTCGTCCTGCCGGACGGCGGCGTCGCCCCGGACAACCTGGCGCTGGTGACGGCAGCCCGCTCCCTCGGCGCCCGCTGACGCGCGTCCGTGCCCTCTTCGCCCCCCGCGAAGACGCGCACGCACGGGCCTCGACGCCGCCGTGCCCGCCGCTCGTCGCCCCTCGGGCGGGCGAGTGGCCGGTGAAACGCGAGTCACTCTTGCGAGAAGTTGTGGGCTCGCCGAAGCCGGCGACAGGTCACCCCGGACCGGAGCCGGGCACGGTCGCGTTGCGGCTCTGAGCAGGTCGGGAACGTGACCGGGCCGGCCGTGACCGGCGAGTTTTGTCCGGCCGTGTCCGGCATCTGGACAGCACTGCGTGACGTTCCAACTTCTCTCCGTCCGGGTGGTTTGATCATGAGTTCTTGACCGAACGGCCCCTCGCGACCTAGCCTCGCCATACAGGCTCACTTTGCCCGACCAGCGCAGGCTAAGCGCACAACATAGATCGCGTAACAGAACAGCATCACTTTGGCCAGCTTCACCGGCCCTTGACGGCAAGCTCCGGACGGCCGGTCCGGAGCCGACCGACAACTAAACCGGCCGCTGGCGATGCCCCGAGGTGGGCACCGCCGACGGAAAGCTACCCACAGCCAGCCGCTCCGGTCGGGCGTCCAGAGCCGCAGGTGCGTGCCATCCGCACGCCGCCTGCGGTGCCGACGTTCAGGGGAGGCGGCCATGGCGGGGCGGCACAGGTTCACCGGCGGTCTTCCACACGCGGCCGGCCGCTCCTCGCCGGGCGGCCGCCCGGACCGGGTCGGAGTGGGCGCGCACCGGCTCGGAGCGGCCGCATGACCGCCTTCGACGTCGTCATCCTCGCGGTGGTGCTGCTGCTCGTCGTGGTGGTGGTCGGCGCCGTCCTGTTCGGCGTGCGCACCATGCGTCGGCTCAGTCTCGCGCCCGCCCCCGAGGATCCGGCCTTCATCGCCGAGAAGGACCGCCAGGAACAGTCCCTGGCGGCCCTGCGCAACGCCGCCGACGAGGCGAACAGCACCATCGACGTGGCCAAGTCGGCCGCCGCCGCGGCCCGTACCGAGGCGGCCGCCGCCAAGGCCGAGGCGAAGGCGGCGCGGGCCGAGGCCCGGCGGGTGCTCGACGACGCCCGGGCCGAGGCCGACACGGTGCTGGAGCGGGCGCACAAGCAGGCCGAGGCGGACGCCGACCAGCTCCGCGCCGCCGCCCGGCGCAGCGGCGAGCGCGAGGTGGCGGTGCTCGCCGCGACCACCCGCGAGCAGGCCGCCGAGGTCGAGCGGCGGGCCGCCCGGATGGACGAGCGGGAACGGCTGCACACCGAGGAGGTGGAGCGGCTCGCCGAGCGGGAGCGGCAGCTCACCGCCGCCACCGCCGCGCTCGCCGCCCGGGAGGCCGCCCTGGCGGAGCGGGAGCAGGCGCTGGCCGAGGCCGAGGAGCAGCGCCGCCGCGAGCTGGAGCGGGTGGCCGGCCTGACCGCCGACACGGCCCGGGCCGAGTTGGTCGAGTCGATCGAGGGGCAGGCCAAGCGGGAGGCCGCGCTGCTGATCCGGGAGATCGAGGCCGATGCCCGCGGCACCGCCGAGCAGCGGGCCCGGCACATCGTGGTCGACGCCATCCAGCGGGTGGCCAGCGAGCAGACCGCGGAGAGCGTGGTCAGCGTCCTGCACCTGCCCGGGGACGAGATGAAGGGGCGGATCATCGGCCGGGAGGGGCGCAACAT
Source organism: Micromonospora sp. NPDC005299 (assembly GCF_042872345.1). Lineage (NCBI taxonomy): Bacteria > Bacillati > Actinomycetota > Actinomycetes > Micromonosporales > Micromonosporaceae > Micromonospora > Micromonospora sp. NPDC005299. Next base: position 237,705 of record NZ_JBIAKG010000004.1, on the reverse strand, counting down.
CCGGGCCTTCGAGTCGGTCACCGGGGTCAACCTGATCATCGACGACACCCCCGAGGCGGTCCTGCTCTCCTGCTTCGACCCGGTGCGCCGGGAGGTCGGCCGGCTCACCCTGGAGAAGCTGGTGCTCGACGGCCGGATCCACCCGCACCGGATCGAGGAGGTCTACGACCTGGCCCGGCACGAGGTGGAGGAGCTCTGCCACCGCGCCGCCGAGGACGCCCTCGTCGAGGTCGGCATCACCGAGATCCACCCCGAGCTGGTCACCCTGCTCGGCCGGCTGCGCTACCGGACGTCGTACGGGCAGAACGTCCTCAAGCACCTGGTGGAGACCGCGCACATCGCCGGGATCATGGCCGCGGAGCTGCGGCTGGACGTGCCGACCATCAAGCGCTGCGCGTTCCTGCACGACATCGGCAAGGCGCTCACCCACGAGGTGGAGGGCAGCCACGCCATCATCGGCGCCGACCTGGCCCGCAGGTACGGGGAGAGCGAGGACGTGGTGCACGCCATCGAGGCGCACCACAACGAGGTGCCGCCGCAGACCATCGAGGCGGTGCTCACCCAGGCCTCGGACGCCTGCTCGGGCGGGCGGCCGGGGGCGCGGCGGGAGAGCCTGGAGGCGTACGTCAAGCGGCTGGAGCGGATCGAGGAGATCGCGGCCGGCAAGCTCGGCGTGGAGAAGGTCTTCGCCATGCAGGCCGGCCGGGAGATCCGGGTGATGGTCAAGCCCGAGGACGTCGACGACATCGGCGCGGCGGTGCTGGCCCGGGACGTGGCCAAGCAGATCGAGGAAGAGCTGACCTACCCCGGTCAGATCCGGGTGACCGTGGTCCGCGAGTCCCGGGTCACCGAGATCGCCCGCTGATCCGGGTCGACGCCACGACGAAGCCCTGCCACCTCCAAAAGAGGTGGCAGGGCTTTCGCGTGGACGGGCGGGCGGTCAGCCCTGCGGCTCCGCCACGGTGGCGCCGTCGGCCGGGGTCGAGTCCGGCGCCGCGGCCTGCTTCGGGATCCGGAAGCCCCGCCGCCGGGTGCGCCGGTCCAGCCAGTTCGCCAGCGCGGTCAGCAGCGAGTTGATCAGGATGTAGATGGCGGCGACCACGATGGCGGCGGCGATCACGTTGCCCCGGTTGGCCGACAGGTCGTTGACGCCCCGCTGGAGCAGCTCGGGGAAGGCCACGATGTAGCCGAGCGCGGTGTCCTTGAGCAGCACGACGAGCTGGCTGACGATCACCGGCAGCATGGCCCGGGCGGCCTGCGGCACCAGGATCAGGCGCATCACCTGGTTCTTCCGCATGCCCACGGCGTACGCGGCCTCGGACTGCCCGCCGGGGAGCGAGCGGATGCCGGCGCGGAACGCCTCGGCCAGCACCGACCCGTTGTAGAGGGTGAGGCCGACGACCACCGACCAGAACGCCGAGACCGGCCCCTGGATGAGGAACGGCACGCCGTAGAAGATGAAGAAGATCATGAGGAGCAGCGGGACGGCGCGGAAGAACTCCACGACGACGCCGGCCGGGATCCGGACCCACCGGTGGTCGGAGAGCCGGCCGACGGCGAACAGGATGCCGAAGGCCAGCGACAGCACCATGCCGGTGACCGCGGCGAGCAGCGTCTGCCGCAGGCCGGGCAGGATGAACTGGGTCCAGGTCGGTGCCTCGGCGAACGGCTTCCAGAGGCTGCCCTCCCACTGCCCGGCCTGGTCGAACTTGGCGTAGACCCACCAGAGCAGCGCGGCCAGGCCGACGCCGAAGACGACGCTGAGCACCGCGTTGCGCACGCGGGCCCGCGGCCCCGGGTGGTCGTAGAGAACCGTGGTCATGCTCATCAGCGCTTCACCGCCAGTCGGTTGGCGAGCCAGCCGAAGAAGTAGCCGGTCGGGACGAGGATCGCGGCGAAGGTGCCGGCGAACACCAGGAAGATCGGGATCACGGCGTCGCCGTTGTCGTTGATCAGCTGCTTCATCACGCTGGACGCCTCGATCACGCCGATGGTGCCGACGATCGTGGCGTTCTTGCACAGCGCGATGAGCACGCTGCCCAGCGGGGCGACCACGGCCCGGCCGGCCTGGGGCAGGATCACGATGCGCAGGGTCTGGAAGAAGGTCAACCCGATCGCGCGGGCCGCCTCCGCCTGGCCGGCCGGCACGGTGTTGACGCCGGAGCGGACCGCCTCGCAGACGAACGCGGCGGTGTAGACCGACAGGCCGACCACCCCGAGCCAGAAGTTGTTCAGGTCGAGGTCCTCGGAGAGGGTCAGCCCGAGCGTCGAGTACAGGCCGAAGTAGCAGAAGAAGATGATCAGCGTCAGCGGCGTGTTGCGGAAGGTGTTGACCCAGGCCGTGCCGAAGCCCCGCAGGACCGGCACCGGGGACACCCGGAACGCGGCGAGGAACACGCCGAGCACCAGCGCGAGGACCGCCGACGCGCCGGTCAGCTTGAGGATCCAGAGAAAGCCCGACAGGTACGCGTCGAGGTTGGTCGGATCAGCGAATACGTGCATGCGTCGACTCCCGGGGCACGTCGTCGGCGTCGCGACAGGCCGGGGCCGGCACCCCTAGGGATGCCGGCCCCGGAACCGGTCAGACGCTGCCGCAGTTGGTCAGCTTGGTGGTGTCCAGCTCAGGCGCGGCCTTGCCGCTCTTGCCCAGGGTGGCGTCCCAGGCAGCCTTGTAGGTGCCGTCCGCGGCGGCGGCCTTGAGGATCTCGTTGACCTTCTCGCAGCCGTCCTTGTCGTCCTTCTTCAGGCCGATGCCGTAGGGCTCGGTGGAGAAGGTCTTGCCGACCACCTTGAACTTGCCGGCGTACTGGGACTGCGCGGCGTAGCCGGCGAGAATGATGTCGTCGGTGGTCACCGCGTCGACCTTGCCGCCCTCAAGGGCGTTGATGCACTTCGAGTACGCGTCGAACTGCTGGAGCTTGGCCTTCGGGTAGTCGGTCTGGATCCGCTTGGCCGGGGTGGAGCCCTGCGCCGAGCAGACCTTCTTGCCGTCCAGCCCCTCCGGCCCGGTGATCGTGGAGTCGGCCTTGACCAGCAGGTCCTGACCGGCGATGAAGTACGGGCCGGCGAAGTTGACCTTCTGCTTGCGCTCGTCGTTGATGGTGTAGGTCGCCACCACCAGGTCGACGGTGCCCTGCTGGATGAAGGGCTCGCGGTTGGCCGAGACGGTGGTCTTCCACTCGATGTTGTTCGCGTCCACGCCGAGGCCCTTGGCCACGATCTTGGCGATCTCGATGTCGAAGCCCTCGTACTGGCTGCCGGTCTGGATGCCCAGGCCCGGCTGGTCGGCCTTCACGCCGATGACCAGCTTCTTCTGGCTCTGCGCCTTGCCGATGATGCCCTTGGCCCCGCCGCTGCCGGAGCCGCCGTCCCCGTCGCCGCCGCAGGCGCTCATGCCGAGCGCCAAGGTAGCCGCCGCGGCGACCGCCGCCACGCGCTTCATACGCATACTCATCTCCTTCTTCGACGGAGCCGCCGGGGGACGGCGCGCTCCACTACGGACGCTCAGTGGGTGAGGATCTTGGAGAGGAAGTCCTTGGCCCGCTCGCTGCGCGGGTTGGCGAAGAACTCCGCCGGCGGCGCGTCCTCGACGAGCTTGCCGTCGGCCATGAAGATCACCCGGTTGGCCGCGTGCCGGGCGAAGCCCATCTCGTGGGTGACCACGACCATGGTCATGCCGTCGCGGGCGAGCGAGGTCATCACCTCCAGCACCTCGCCGACCATTTCCGGGTCGAGCGCGCTGGTCGGCTCGTCGAAGAGCATCGCCTTGGGCTGCATGGCCAGCGCGCGGGCGATCGCCGCCCGCTGCTGCTGGCCGCCGGAGAGCTGCGCCGGGTACTTGTCCGCCTGGTTGGCGATGCCCACCCGGTCGAGCAGGGCCAGGCCGCGCTCGCGGGCGGCGGCCGGCTTCTCCCGGCGCACCTTGACCGGGCCGAGGGTGACGTTCTCCAGGATGGTCTTGTGCGCGAAGAGGTTGAACGACTGGAACACCATGCCGACCTCGCTGCGCAGCTTGGCCAGCGCCTTGCCCTCTGCCGGCAGCGGGGTGCCGTCGAAGGTGATGGTGCCCGAGTTGATCGGCTCCAACCGGTTGATCGCCCGGCAGAGCGTCGACTTGCCGGAGCCGGACGGGCCGATGACCACGACCACCTCGCCCCTGCCGACGGAGAGCGAGACGTCGTCCAGCACGTGCAGCGGGCCGAACCACTTGTTCACCCCGTCCAGCACGATCAGCGGTTCGCCCGTCGTCACGTCGTCCACCGTCCCTGTCGTCCGTACGGAAAGTGGGGTCGCGAGACCCCCGGTTGGGCCACTGTAGGCGGCGTGATGTGGCAGAACGCAACTCGAATGGTCACGGAGCGGTAACACCGGTCACCGCCGTACCCGTGCGTCCGAATTCCGTCACGAAACGGGGGTTCCGAGTGGCCACCAGGCTGGTTCACGGAGATCATATGGAGATGACATCCGCACTCCGGCTGACCGATTACGCCCGCGGCGGCGGCTGCGCCTGCAAGATCCCGCCGGGGGAGCTGGAGACGATGGTCGCCGGCCTGGCCCCGGCCGTCGGCACCGCCGATCTGCTGGTGGGTCTAGAGCACGGCGACGACGCCGCGGTGGTCCGGCTGGACGAGCGCACCGGCCTGGTCAGCACCGCCGACTTCTTCACCCCGGTGGTCGACGACGCCTACGACTGGGGGCGGATCGCCGCCGCCAACGCGCTCTCCGACGTGTACGCCATGGGCGGCACCCCTCTGGTCGCGCTCAACCTGCTCTGCTGGCCCCGCGAGGTGCTGCCGCTGGAACTGGCCCGGGAGGTGCTGCGCGGCGGCCAGGACGTGGCCCGGGAGGCCGGCTGCCACCTGGCCGGCGGGCACAGCGTGGACGACGACGGCCCGAAGTACGGGCTGGCCGTCACCGGGGTGGTCCGTCCCGAGGAACTGATCACCCTGGACGCAGGCCGGGCCGGCCTGCCGCTGTCGCTGACCAAGCCGCTCGGCGTCGGGGTGCTGAACACCCGGCACAAGCGGACCGGGGAGCGTTTCCCGGAGGCGGTCGCCTCGATGGCCCGGCTGAACCGGGACGCGGCCCGGGCGGCCGTCGCGGCCGGTATCCGCTGCGGCACCGACGTGACCGGGTTCGGGCTGCTCGGGCACGCCTCGAAGCTGGCTCGGGCCAGCCGGCTCACCGTGGCGATCGACGCGGCCGCGGTGCCCTACCTGCCCGGCGCCCGGGAGGCGCTGCGCGACGGCTTCGTCAGCGGCGGCACCCGGCGCAACCTGGACTGGGTGGCCCCGTGGACCGACTTCGGCGGGGCCGACGAGGGGGAGCGGCTGCTGCTGGCCGACGCGCAGACCTCGGGCGGGCTGCTGGTCGCGGGCGAGGTGCCGGGCGGCACGGTGGTCGGGGAACTGCTGCCGGCGAGCGAACACCTGATCCGGGTGCGCTGAAACCCGCGTCGGTATTCGCGAATCCGTCACCACACCCCGGTGTTTCCCGTCGCGGACGCGGCACCATACCCGATAAACTGTCACCTTCCCGCTACTCTGGGCAAGGTCGCCCAGGGAAATTCTGCCCAGAATGGTCACAGACCGGTAACTTGCGCCCGGCTGAGGTCAAATGCACCCCACCATCGTCAGTAGGGCCCGATCCGGAGGCCGGTGGGACGAGCGCAGCGAGGAGGCGGCATGACCGAGCTGTGGAACTGGAGAATAGACGGCGCGGCGCCCGTGGAGGTCTACCCGGCGCTGGCCGAGGCGCTCGGCCGGGTGGTGATGCCCCTCGCCGTCGCCGACCCGGCCCGACTCCCCGCGTACGCGGTGGTCTGCGACGTGTGGGAGGCGCCCGGGGTGTACGGGACCATGGTCGACTGTTACGGGGTGCCCGAGCGCCTACGCGAGTTGCCCAGCATCGCGGCGCTGGCCCGGCTGCTGGACCGCAACTGCCTCATGCGCGACGACACCCTCGACGCCGGGCGGCACCTGCTGGTCACCCCGGACGGCACGATCCGCCCGGTGCACTTCGACGTGGTTGAGACCGACGACGGCGAGGTCCTGAGCGACCAGCGGCTCTGCACCGTGGCGGACCCCCGCTGCCGGGGCTGGTCGCAGTGCCACCGCTCCCGGTGGGCCCCCGACTCGGTCGCCCCGGCCCTCGCCGCAGCCTGACCGGCGGCGAGGGCAGGCCGGAGCCGGCAGGCTCAGCCGCGGGCCGCCGGCTGCTGGCCCCGGACCACCAGCTGCTCCAGCAGCGTGGCGGTCGCCGCCGCCACGGCGTCGACCGCCGAGTCGAACGCGGCGGCGTTGTGCGCCGCGGGGGCGCGGAACCCGGAGATCTTCCGGACGTACTGGAGCGCGGCCGCCCGGATGTCCTCCTCGGTCGCCACCGGGACGTACGGCTCACGCAGGGTCTTGATGCTTCGGCACACGGCTCCTCCTCGTTCGGTCCGACCAGCTCCGCCCGGATACGCTGTCCGGGTCATGACTACCGCAGCCGCGGGCAGCCCGCGCACCTACCAGGTGCGCACGTACGGCTGCCAGATGAACGTGCACGACTCCGAGCGCATTTCCGGCCTGCTCGAACAGGCCGGCTACGTGCGTGCCGCCGAGGCCGACGAGCAGCCCGACGTGGTGGTGTTCAACACCTGCGCCGTCCGGGAGAACGCCGACAACCGGCTCTACGGCAACCTGGGTCATCTGCGCCCCGTGAAGGACAAGCACCCCGGGATGCAGATCGCAGTCGGCGGCTGCCTGGCCCAGAAGGACCGCGGCGAGATCGTCCGCAAGGCGCCCTGGGTGGACGTGGTCTTCGGCACGCACAACATCGGCTCGCTGCCGGTGCTGCTGGAGCGGGCCCGGCACAACACCGCCGCCGAGGTGGAGATCCTCGAATCCCTGGACGTCTTCCCGTCCACGCTGCCGACCCGGCGCGAGTCGACGTACGCCGGCTGGGTGTCGATCTCGGTGGGCTGCAACAACACCTGCACGTTCTGCATCGTGCCCTCCCTGCGCGGTAAGGAGAAGGACCGCCGCCCCGGCGACATCCTCTCCGAGGTGCGTGCCCTGGTCGACGAGGGCGTGCTGGAGGTGACCCTGCTCGGGCAGAACGTCAACTCCTACGGCGTGGAGTTCGGCGACCGGTACGCCTTCGGCAAGCTGCTGCGCGCCTGCGGCGACATCGACGGGCTGGAGCGGGTCCGGTTCACCAGCCCGCACCCGAAGGACTTCACCGACGACGTCATCGCCGCGATGGCCGAGACGCCCAACGTCTGCCACTCGCTGCACATGCCGCTCCAGTCCGGCTCCGACGACGTGCTGCGGGCGATGCGCCGCTCGTACCGGTCGGAGAAGTACCTGGGGATCATCGAGAAGGTCCGGGCCGCGATGCCCGACGCGGCGATCACCACCGACATCATCGTCGGCTTCCCCGGCGAGACCGACACCGACTTCGAGAAGACCCTCGACGTGGTCCGCGCGGCCCGCTTCTCGTCGGCGTTCACGTTCCAGTACTCGAAGCGCCCCGGCACCCCGGCCGCGACCATGGACGGCCAGCTGCCCAAGCAGGTCGTGCAGGAGCGGTACGAGCGGTTGATCGCCTGCGTGGAGGAGATCACCTGGGCGGAGAACCGGAAGCTGGTCGGGGAGCCCGTCGAGGTGCTGGTCGCGGTCGGCGAGGGTCGCAAGGACGAGCGCACGGGCCGGATGTCCGGCCGCGCCCGCGACGGCCGCCTGGTCCACTTCGACGCGGGCATCCTGGCCGGGCAGATCCGCCCGGGCGACATCGTGCACACCACGGTCACCTACGCCGCCCCGCACCACCTCAACGCCGACGGTGAGCCGCTGTCGCACCGGCGTACCCGGGCCGGCGACGCGGCCGAGGCGGGGCGCGCCCCGCGTACCCCCGGGGTGCTGCTCGGGCTGCCGACGATCGGCGCGCCGGCCGCGGTGCCCGCCGCCACCGGCGGCTGCGCCGCGCACTGACGGTCCGGGAAGGGCCCCTTCTTGACAGACGCCTGTCAAGAAGGGGCCCTGCCTCACTCAGCAGGCGGTGCCGTTGAGCTTCACGGCGCCCGGCGCGGCGGCCGTGCCGTTTGCGGTGAAGCCGACGGTCACCGAGGCGCCCGGCGCCAGCGACGCCGCCCAGGTCGGGGCGGCCGCGGTGACCGTGCTGCCGGACTGGGTGACGGTGGCGTTCCAGCCGCTGGCCAGGGTCACCCCGGACGGCCAGGTCCAGGTCGCCGACCACGGGTTGAGCGCGGCGGTGCCCGTGTTCTTCACGGTCAGCTCGCCCTGGAAGCCGCCCTGCCACGCGTTGACCTGGTTGTAGGTGGCGGTGCAGCCGCCGCTCGGTGCCGGGGTGGTCGGGGAGGGCGACGGTGAGCCGGACCCGGTCGGGGTCGGGGTGGGGTTGCCGCCGCCGGCCGGCGGGATCAGGTAGGGCTGGAGGATGTCCTGCTTGGCCTGGTTGATGGTGGTCCAGTCGTCGTTGGCGATGCCGCCGGTGTCACCGGAGTTCGGGTTCCACGACCAGTAGGTGAAGGACATCCCGGTCACCCCGGTCCCGGTGTACGCCATCAGGTTCTGCAACCACACCTTGTCCTTCGGGTCCTGCAGCGTGGTGCCGAACTCGCCCATCATGATCGGCGCGATGTTCTGCTTGTACAGGTAGCCCCAGTACTTGTCCCAGATGCCCGGCATGTTCGCCGGGTACGTCGGGTCGTCGAACCAGGCCTGGTGGTAGACCGAGGTCGCGTACTCGTGGGGGGAGTAGACCAGCCGGTTGGCCACGTTCAGCCGCACCGGGAACTGCCCGGCCCTGGACAGGTTGCCGCCCCACCAGCCGCAGTCCTCGTCGTTGCTCGGGTCGTTGTCCCAGACGTTCGACAGGCCGCCGCTCGGGCAGCTCACCCCCTCCACGAAGATCAGCCAGTTCGGTTGCACCCCGAGGATCGCGTTGCCGGCCCGCTCCGCGGCCAGCCGCCAGTCCCGGGCGGTGTCGCCGCAGCCCCAGCAGGCGCCGGTGGCCGCCGGGTTGGTGCCCTCGGCGTGCGGCTCGTTGTGCAGGTCCGCGCCGATCACCGTCGGGTTGTTCGCGTACCGCTGGGCGAGCACCTTCCAGTCGGCGATCCAGGTCGCCTCGGAGACCGTCGAGGTGTACCAGAGCGGCGACTGCCCGGCCGAGGTGGGCCGGTGTCGGTCCAGGATGATCCGCATGCCCTTGCTGCCCGCGTAGTCGATCACCTTGTCGAGGATCTGCAACGGGGACAGGCCGACCAGGTCCGGGTTGACGAAGTCGTTGATGCCGGTGGCCGTCGCGCCGGGCTTCAGCGCGTCGTTCGAGTAGGGGATGCGCAGCGTGTTGTAGCCCAGCCGGGCCATGGTGTCGAGCTGGCCGCGCCACGGGTTGCTCGACCACAGACCGTGGAAGGTCTTGTTGTCGGTCTCCATGCCGAACCAGTTGATGCCGGTGAGCCGGACCGTGGCCCCCGTGCTGTCGACGATCTTGTTGCCGCTGGTGTGCAGGTAGCCGGTGCCGGTCCCGGCGGTGGCGGCGGCGGCCGGGGTGGTGCTGACGGCGGCGGCGACGAGGACGCCGGCCGCGGCGGTGGCGAGCGCCGCGAGGGCGCCGCCGAGGGCGGTGGGTCGGTGCATGGCGAGCTCCACTTCGGATGCCCGAGCCGCGCGAGCGCCGCGGGCGGAAGGACCAGGGCGAGACGGCCCGCTCGTCATCGAGTACGCGGACAGCGCGCGTCGGGCCGTGTCACGTGGACGGCCACCCGCGGCGAGAGGCACCGGCGAATCCCGACGGCGGGTCGTGCCGTCGTGCCCTCGCGCCGGTGCGGAACCTGGCTCTGCCGCCCATTTTGATCAGCCCGCCTCGATGCGTCAACACGCGACTTCCGGGCCGGGCCGCTTTCCTCTTCCGGCCTGGGGCGGACACGGAAGAGCCCCCGGTCCCGGGGCGGGACGGGGGCTCTCCGGTGAAGCTCGGCTCAGCCGGCCTGCTCGGCCAGCTGGAGGAACTGCCGCTTCGAGGCGAGCGCCTGCTCGGCCTCCTTGATCCGCCGGGCGTCGCCGGCCGTCTGCGCCCGGGCCAGCCGGTCCTCGGCCTCGGCGACCTGGGCCCGCATCTGGGCCAGCAGCGGGTTGTCCTCCTTGGAGGTCCGCCGCCACGCCGAGTCCATGACCTCGCGGACCTTGTCGTCGACGGCGCGCAGGCGGCGCTCCAGCCCGGCGGCCGCCTCGCGCGGCACCCGGCCGGCCTCGTGCCACTGCGCCTGGATCTCCCGCAGCTTCGCCTGGGCGCCCTTCGGGTCGCCGTCGACGTCGAGCGCCTCGGCCTCGGCGAGCAGGGCCTGCTTGCGCTCCAGGTTGGCGCGCTGCTCGTTGTCCCGCGCCGAGAAGACCTCGCTGCGCCGGGTGAAGAACTCGTCCTGCGCCGCCCGGAACCGTTCCCAGAGCTTCTGCTCGGCCTCCTTGGAGGCGCGCGGCGCGGCCTTCCACTGGGCCATCAGGTCCTTGAGCTGGTTGGCGGTGGTGCCCCAGTCGGTCGACTCCTTGAGCTTCTCGGCCTCGGCGACCAGCTCCTCCTTGACCCCCTGCGCCTGCTTGCGCTGCTGGTCGAGGGAGGCGAAGTGGGCGCCCCGGCGGCGGGTGAAGCCGTCGCGCGCGGCGGCGAACCGCTTCCACAGCTCACCGTCGGCCTTCTTGTCGACCCCGCGGATGGTCTTCCACTCGTCGAGGATCTCCTTGAGCCGGTCGCCGGCGGTCTTCCAGCCGGTCGACTCGGCGGCCAGCTTTTCGGCCTCCTCGACCAGGGCGGTCTTGCGCGCGAGGGCCTCGCCGCGGGCGGCGTCGCGGGCGGCACGGGCCTCGCCGGCCTTCTCCTCGGCCACCGTGGCCAGCTTGTCCAGACGGGCGGCCAGGGCGTCGATGTCACCGACGACGTGCGCCTCGGCCAGCGAGGCGCGGATGCGCCGGATCGTGGTCAGCGAGTGGCCGGCGTCCGCCGCGCCCGAGTTGAGCCGGGCCTCGGTCAGGTCCACCTCCGTCACCAGGTCGGCGAAGCGCCGGGCGAAATGGGCGAGCCCTTCCTCCGGTGCCCCCGCCTGCCAGGATCCGACCACCCGCTCGCCCTCGGCGGTCTTGACGTAGACGGTGCCGTCCTCGTCCACCCGTCCGAAGGCAGTCCAGTCGCTCATGTGCCCATCCTCGTTCTCCCGGCGTCGACGGGACACCTCCCGCGATCGCCGCCACGGCGCAGCAAAGTTCTCCCGGCATTGTCACAGGTCCGACCCGGTCCGTGTCGAGCGCCTGTCGTCGACCGTGACCATACGGTGTCGTTGCGCCTCGATGACCGGATCGGCGCGGGGACGCACCGGGGGATACGGATAGGTTGGACCGGTGCCCCTGGTCGCCGCCGCCGTCTGCCCCCACCCGCCCCTGATCGTGCCCGAGCTGGCCGGCGCCGCCGCGCCCGAGCTGGACGACCTCCGTGCCGCCGCCGACGTGGCCGTGGCCCGGCTGCTCGCCGCCGACCCCGAGGTGGTCCTGCTGCTCGGCGCCGGGCCACAGACGGAGCGGTTCGGCACCGCCGACTACGGGTCGCTGCTGCCCTTCGGGCTGCACCGTCACGTCCGGCTCTGGAAGACCAACTGCGCGGGCGTCGAGGCGCTGCCCCTCAGCCTGACCATCGGCGCCTGGCTGGTGAACCGGTCCGGGTCCGAGCTGCCCCGGCTGGCCCGGGCGGTCGCCGCCGACGCGTCCCCGGCCGAGTGCGCCGCCCTCGGCGCGGAGCTGGGCGCCGAGGCGGCTGAGCGGGTCGCGCTGCTGGTGCTCGGTGACGGGTCGGCCTGCCGGGGCGTCAAGGCGCCCGGCTACGACGACCCGCGCGCGCCCGCGTACGACGAGGGGGTTGCCGCGGCCCTGGCCGGCGCGGACACCGAGGCCCTGCTCGGCCTGGACCCGGTGCTGTCGGCGGAGCTGAAGGCCGCCGGGCGGGCGCCGTGGCAGGTGCTGGCCGGCGCCGTCCGGGCGGCGGGCGGCGACTGGCGCGGGGACCTCGGCTACCACCAGGCTCCCTACGGCGTTGCCTACTTCGTGGCGAACTGGGAGCGGGTGTGAGCGCGAGGAGTGAGCTTGCGAGCCCCGCAGTCGCGAACGGAGAGCAGCAGTGAGCCGGACCGTGGTGGCCGTGGTCGGGCCGACCGCGGCGGGCAAGTCGGCGCTGAGCATCGCCCTGGCGCACGCCCTCGGTGGCGAGGTCGTCAACGCCGACTCGATGCAGCTCTACCGGGGCATGGACATCGGCACCGCCAAGCTGACCCCGGCCGAGCGGGAGGGCGTGCCGCACCACCTGCTCGACATCTGGCCGGTGACCGAGCCGGCCAGCGTCGCCGAATACCAGAAGCTGGCCCGCGCGGCGGTCGACGACATCCTGGCCCGGGGGCGGGTGCCGCTGCTGGTCGGCGGCTCCGGGCTCTACGTGCGGGCGGTGCTGGAGCAGTTCGAGTTCCCCGGCACCGACCCGGCCGTGCGGGAACGGCTGGAGGCGGAGCTGGCCGAGGTCGGCCCGGCCCCGCTGCACGCCCGGCTGGCCGAGGCCGACCCGGTGGCCGCGGCGGGCATCCTGCCGAGCAACGGCCGGCGCATCGTCCGGGCCCTGGAGGTCGTCGAGCTGACCGGCGCGCCGTTCACCGCGTCGCTGCCCGCGCCGACGCCGTACTACCCGTCGGTGCAGCTCGGCGTCGACCTGGACACCGCGCTGCTGGACGAGCGGATCGCGCTGCGGGTGGACCGGATGTGGGCGGACGGCCTGGTCGCCGAGACGCGGACCCTGGTCGGCCAGGGCCTGCCCGAGGGGCGGACGGCCAGCCGGGCGCTCGGCTACCAGCAGGTGCTGCGTTTCCTGGCCGGTGAGCTGACCGAGGCCGAGGCGCACGAGGAGACCGTCCGGGCCACCCGGCGCTTCGTCCGCCGGCAGCGCTCCTGGTTCCGCCGCGACCCGCGGATCCACTGGCTGGACTCGGCCTCGCCCGCGTTTCTCGACACTGCGCTGCGGCTGGTCGCCGAGCATCGGGAATGATGGAGGCGTGGAGTTCACCAAGGGCCACGGCACCGGCAACGACTTCGTCATCCTGCCCGACCCGGACGGGGCGCTCGACCTGACGCCCGGCCTGGTCGCCGCGCTCTGCGACCGGCGGCGCGGCCTCGGCGGCGACGGTGTGCTGCGCGTGGTACGCGCCGCCAAGCACCCGGACGGCGCCGCGCTGGCCGGTGAGGCCGAGTGGTTCATGGACTACTGGAACTCCGACGGCTCGTTCGCCGAGATGTGCGGCAACGGCGCCCGGGTCTTCGTCCGCTACCTGCTGGAGACCGGTCTGGCCGCCCCGTCCGGCGCGACCCTGCCGCTGGCCACCCGGGCCGGCCTGGTCCGCGCCCGGGTCGAGGGGGCCGACGTCGCCGTCGAGATGCGCCGCCCCCGGCTGTACGACACGGCCACCGCCACCCTGGGCGGGCTCACCCTGACCGGCGCGGCCGTGGACGTGGGCAATCCGCACCTGGTCTGCCCGCTGCCCGCCAGCCTGGACCTGGGCGGACTGGACCTCACCCGGGCGCCCGACGTCGACCCGTCCCTCTTCCCGGCCGGGGTGAACGTCGAGTTCACCACCCCGGGTGAGCCGGTCGAGGGCAGCGACGGGCACGTGCTCATGCGGGTCTACGAGCGGGGCTCGGCCGAGACGCTCTCCTGCGGCACCGGCGCCTGCGCGGTGGCCGCCGTGGCGCTGCGCGACGCCGGCCGGGAGACCGGCACGATGACCGTCGACGTCCCCGGCGGCCGCCTCACGATCACGATCACCGACGACACCTGCTGGCTCTCCGGCCCGGCCGTGCTGGTCGCCACCGGCGAGATCACGCCGGCCGCCCTGGGGGCGTGAACACCCGGTCGAGGTGGTAGGTCAGGACCGCGAGCGCAGCCCGTCCGTCGCGTTGCCCGCCGAGCACGCTGGAGCCGAGCCCGTTGGTCAGGGCGAGTAGCCCGGCTGTGGTCAGCTCCGGGTCCAGTCGCGGGTCGACCTCGCCGTTCTCCTGCGCCTGCCGCAGCTGCCGGCCGAGCAGCCGTTCGATCTTGTCGGGATATGTCGCGCCGTGCCGCTCGGCGAGGTCGGGCTCGCTGAACACCAGTGTGTAGTAGCCGGTGTAGGCCCGGGTGAGGCGCCGGCTCTCGTCGTCCGTCGGCAGGATCGCGGTGAGGGTGCCATACACGACGCTGCGCGGGGTGACCGGGCCGAGCGCGCGGATGTGGTCCTCGACCCGGGTGGCCAACTGCTCGCCCAGGTAGCCGAGCGCGGTCAGCAGCAGCTCCTCCTTGGTGTGGAAGTAGTACTGCACCAGCCGCAGCGACACCTCCGCCTCGGCGGCCACCTCGCGCATGCTCGCCGACTGCAACCCCCGGCTGCTGGCGATGCGCAGCAGCGCGTCGCCGATCTGCCGGCGCCGCTGTTCATGGTCGACGCGCTTGGGCACTGCCGCCCCCTTCAGTTTGTTGATACGGTCGTATCACGAAACGGCGGACGGAGTCATCGTGACAGTCGTACCGATCAGCCAGTTCACCAGCGACCGTGCGCGCGTCCGCTTCCTCGACGCGTACGAGCGGACCCGGCGCCGGGTGTGGCCCGCCGACGCGGTCGCCGTCGACCTGCCGACCACCTTCGGCGCGACCCGGGCCTACCGGTGGGGCGAGGGCGCCGGGGCGCCGTTCGTGCTGCTGCCGGGCGCCGGCGGGAACGCACTGAGCTGGCACCCGCACGTCCGGCGACTCGGCCGGGACCGCCCGGTGATCGCCGTCGACCCGGTGGGCGAACCGGGCGGCTCGGTGCAGTCCCGGCCACTCGACGGGGGCGTGGACTGGGCGCGGTGGCTCGACGGGGTGCTCTCCGGCCTCGATGTCGACCGGGCACACCTCGTGGGCTGCTCCTTCGGCGGATGGGTGGCGCTCCAGCACGCGCTGCACTCACCCGCGCGCGTGGCGAGCGTGGTCCTGCTCGACCCGGCGGGCTTCGGCCGGGTCGGTGGCCGGTTCCTCGCCTGGGTGCTGCTGGGCGGTGTGGCCGGACTCGCCCCTGCGGCGGTGCGGCGGGGCGCCGCCCGGCTGCTGCGCAACGCCACTCTGCGGGACGACGACCTGATGGGGCTGATGCGCGCCACCCTCGGCTACCGCCGCCGGCACCCGGCGCCGCACTCCGTCACCGACGAGGAACTGCGCGGCCTCGCCGTGCCGGTCCTCGCGCTGCTGGGCGAGCGCAGCCAGATGTACGACGCCCGCGCCCTGGCCGATCGCCTGATCGCCGTCAACCCGGCCATCCGGGCGGAGGTCATCCCCGGAGCCGGCCACGACCTCCCGCTGAGCCACCCCGACCTGGTCGCCGACCGCACCGCAACTTTCGTCACCGCACTGGACCCCCACCCCTGACGCACCGCGCCCCCCTTGCTGCTGTTGATCAAGAGGTTTGCGTCAGGAACGGGCCCGCCCACGACGCAAACTTCTTGATCAACGCCGCCGGGCCCCGGTCGCCGAGGTGTTGGTTCGGTCAGGGGGTGGCGCTGGCGTTGGCCGCGATTTCGGGGAGGTCGGCCGGGCCCGGGTCGGCGGCCGGCGGGGGCGTCGTGGCCGGGTTCTGGGCGGCGGCGCGGACGGCGGCGGCGACGGCCGGGGCGACCCGCGAGTCGAAGACGCTGGGCACGATCACCGTCGGGTTGATCTTGTCTTCGCCGACCACGTCCGCGATGGCCCGGGCCGCCGCGATCGCCATCTCCTCGGTGAACTCCTCGGCGTGCGCGTCGAGCATGCCGCGGAAGACGCCCGGGAAGGCGAGCACGTTGTTGATCTGGTTCGGCTGGTCGGACCGGCCGGTGGCGACCACCGCGGCGTACTTGCGGGCCTCCCGCGGGTCCACCTCCGGGTCGGGGTTGGCCAGCGCGAAGACGATGGCGTCCTTGGCCATGGTGGCGATGTCGTCGCCGGTGAGCAGGTTCGGCGCGCTCACCCCGATGAACACGTCCGCGCCGCGGACCGCGCCGGGCAGGTCGCCGGAGTAGTTCTCCTTGTTGGTGTGCTCGGCCAGCCACTGCCAGGCCGGGTTGAGGTCGGGCAGCCCGCGGTGCAGGGCGCCCTGCCGGTCGTACGCGATGATGTCGCCCACGCCCTGCCGCAGCAGCAGCTTCATGATCGCGGTGCCGGCCGCGCCGGCGCCGGAGACGACGACGCGGACGTCCGAGAGGTGCTTGCCGACCACCCGCAGCGCGTTGGTCAGCGCGGCCAGCACGCAGATCGCGGTGCCGTGCTGGTCGTCGTGGAAGACCGGGAT
Source organism: Micromonospora sp. NPDC005299 (assembly GCF_042872345.1). Lineage (NCBI taxonomy): Bacteria > Bacillati > Actinomycetota > Actinomycetes > Micromonosporales > Micromonosporaceae > Micromonospora > Micromonospora sp. NPDC005299. The sequence goes on along the minus strand of NZ_JBIAKG010000004.1, from coordinate 221,342 downwards.
GTCCAGCGCCTCGCGCAGCCGGGCCTCGATCTCGAAGCAGCGCGGCGCGGCGATGTCCTCCAGGTTGATGCCCCCGTACGCCGGCGCGATCGCCTTGACGATCTGCACGATCTCGTCGGTGTCCTGGGTGTCCAGCACCACCGGCCAGGCGTCCACCCCGCCGAAGCGCTTGAACAGCGCCGCCTTGCCCTCCATCACCGGCAGCGAGGCGGCCGGCCCGAGGTTGCCCAGGCCGAGCACGGCGGAGCCGTCGCTGACCACGGCGACCGTGTTGCGCTTGATGGTGAGCCGGCGGGCGTCGGCCGGGTTCTCGGCGATCGCCATGCAGACCCGGGCCACCCCGGGGGTGTACGCGCGGGACAGCTCGTCGCGGGTGCGCAGCGCGACCTTCGAGCTGACCTCGATCTTGCCGCCCAGGTGCAGCAGGAACGTCCGGTCGGAGACCTTGCGGACGTCCACCCCGTCGAGCGCGGTCAGCGCGTCGACCACCTGGTCGGCGTGGTTCGAGTCGGCGGTGTCGCAGGTGAGGTCGACGATCACGTGGGCCGGGTCGGAGTCGACCACGTCCAGTGCGGTGACGATGGCGCCGGCCTCGCCCGCCGCGGTGGTCAGCCGCCCGATGGAGGAGGCGTCCGCGGGTACCGCGATCCGGATCGTGATCGAGAATCCGGCACTCGGCAGTCGGGTGTTGGCCACGAATAACTCCTCCGTCAGCGCTGAGCGGCTCGCCTGGCATTTCTACTCGCCCGCCCAGGTGGGCCGGCATCCGACCCCGCTACCGGTTAGTAGCGCCACGGGCATATAGCGGGTGCGTCCGGCGTTGGTACGTGTCAGGATGCTCATGCGAACGGGAAGTGCCCCGGCAAGCGACATAACGGACAGGAGTCGCGGTTTGCGAGACCAGGAGACCTTCCTTACCTACGAGGACGACGAGCTCGACGCCACCACCGGCGAGTTCGAGCTGTCGGAGCGGCAGGCGCTGCGGCGGGTCCCCGGCCTCTCCACCGAGCTCAGCGACATCACCGAGGTCGAATACCGCCAGCTCCGGCTGGAGCGGGTCGTCCTCGTGGGCGTCTGGACCGAGGGGACCCAGGTCGACGCCGACAACAGCCTCACCGAACTGGCGGCGCTGGCCGAGACGGCCGGCTCGCAGGTGCTCGAGGGGCTGATCCAGCGGCGCAACCGGCCGGACCCGGCCACGTACATCGGTCGGGGCAAGGTCGAGGACCTGAGCGCGGTGGTGCTCGCCACCGGCGCCGACACGGTCATCTGCGACGGTGAGCTCTCCCCGTCGCAGCTGCGCAACCTGGAGCAGCGCACCAAGGTCAAGGTGGTCGACCGCACCGCACTGATCCTCGACATCTTCGCCCAGCACGCCAAGAGTCGCGAGGGCAAGGCGCAGGTCGAGCTGGCGCAGCTCGAATACCTGCTGCCGCGACTGCGTGGTTGGGGCGAGACGCTCTCCCGGCAGACCGGTGGTAGCGGCCGCGGCGGTGGCGCCGGCGGCGGCGTGGGCCTGCGCGGTCCCGGTGAGACCAAGCTCGAAACCGACCGGCGCCGGATCCGGCACCGCATCGCGCGGCTGCGCCGCGAGATCAAGAGCATGACGACGGTACGCCAGACCAAGCGTGCCCGCCGATCCCGCAACGCGGTGCCCGCGGTGGCCATCGCCGGCTACACCAACGCCGGCAAGTCCAGCCTGCTCAACCGCCTCACCGGGGCGGGCGTGCTGGTGGAGAACGCGCTGTTCGCCACCCTGGACCCGACCACCCGCCGGGCCACCACCTCCGACGGCCGGCTCTACACCCTCTCCGACACGGTCGGGTTCGTCCGGCACCTGCCGCACCAGATCGTCGAGGCGTTCCGCTCGACGCTGGAGGAGGTCGCCGACGCCGACCTGGTGGTGCACGTGGTCGACGGCACCCACCCGGACCCGGAGGAGCAGGTCCGGGCGGTCCGCGAGGTGCTCGCCGAGGTGGGCGCCGACCGGCTGCCCGAGCTGCTGGTGGTCAACAAGATCGACGCCGCCGACGAGGAGACGCTGCTGCGGCTCAAGCGCCTCTGGCCGGAGGCGGTCCTCGTCTCCGCGTACAGCGGGCGCGGGGTCGACGGCCTGCGCGAGGCGATCGAGCAGCGGCTGCCGCGGCCGGCCGTCGAGGTCCGGGCGGTGCTCCCGTACGACCGGGGCGACCTGGTGGCCCGGGTGCACCGGCAGGGCGAGGTGCTGAGCACCGCGCACCTGCCTGAGGGCACGCTGCTGCACGTCCGGGTGCGCGAGGCGCTGGCCGCCGAGCTCGTGCCGTACCGGGCCGGAGACCGGCTCACCAGCGACGAGCCGGTGGCCGCCGGGCGGTGAGCCGTCCGGCGTCACCCGCCGGAAACGCGGGCCGTGCGACACTTGGCGCCATGCGGCACGCTGTCTCCTCGGTCACGATCGCGCTGAGCCTCGTCGGCGCGGTCGTGGCACCGGCCGGGCTCGCCCTGGCGGCTCCCGCCGCGGCCCCCGTGCTGGCTGCGGCTCCCAAGAAGAAGTGCACCGTCGACGACAAGCGACTCCGGGAGCTGTCCGGCCTCGTGGCCACCAGCACCGGCTACGTCGTGATCAACGACGGCACCGAGGACGAGAGCCGCAAGCGGGTCTTCTTCCTCGACACGAAGTGCGAGATCGCCAAGGACCCGGTCCGATACTCGGGCTCCGGGCCCTTCGACACCGAGGACCTCGCCGTCGGGCCGGACAAGAAGACGCTCTTCATCGCCGACACCGGCGACAACGTCGAGGCCAAGACCCGGCGGGAGCGGGTCGCGGTCTGGACCATGCCGCTGAACGGGTCGAAGCAGCCGGTGCTGCACCGGCTGAGCTACCCCGGCAAGGAGCCGCACGACGCCGAGGCGCTGCTCGTGGGCGACGACAACCTGCCGCTGGTCATCACCAAGGACCTGTCCGGCAAGTCCGAGATCTTCACGCCGACGGTCAAGCTGAAGGCCAGCGGTGACCTCGAGGCCATCCCGATGAAAAAGGTCGGCGAGGTCACCCTGCCCAAGACCAACACCGAGAACAAGCTGGGCGGCCCCGGCCGACTGCTGGTCACGGGCGCGGCCCGCTCGCCCGACGGCGGCAGGGTGGTGCTGCGCACCTACGGCGACGCCTTCGAGTTCGATGTGACCGGTGGCAACATCGTCGGCGCGCTGGCCACCGGCAAGCCCCGGGTCACGCCCCTCGCGGACCCGTTCGGCGAGGCCATCTCCTACACGCCGGACGGCAAGTCCTTCGTCACCGTCTCCGACGGCGGCCTCCTGGACGCCGCGGACCCGATCGACGTGCTCAGCTACACCCCGGCCACCACCGGGGTCGAGGCGCTGCCCAACGCCGGCAAGGACGTGACCAAGCCGGCCGCCGAGAAGTCCTGGATCGAGGGGCTCAGCCTCGACGAGATCACGTACCTCATCGCGGCGGTGGGCGTGGTCGGCGCGCTCCTGGTCGGCGCGGGCATCTTCGGCATCCTGCGGGCCCGGCGCAAGCCGGCGCCGCCCGCCGCGCCGACCGACGAGCGCGGCGACGAGTTCCCGGGCAACCCCGGCTATCCGCCGGGCAACCGGCCCGACGCCCCGCCGCGCGGCGGGGTCTACGGCGGCGGTGGCGGCCAGGGCGGGGTCTACGGCGGCGCCCCGGCGAACGGCGGCCGCCCGGGCGGCGGTGTCTACGGCGGTGGCCGTCCGCAGGGCGGCGGCGGTCGCGGGGGCGCGGTCTACGGCGGCGGCCCGCAGGGCGGTGGTCGCCCTCCGGGTGGCGGCGTCTACGGCGGCGGCTCCCCGGGCGGTGGCGGCTACGGCGGTGCCCGGCCGGGCGGCGGCGGAGGCTACGGCCCCGGCCGGGCCGAACCGCCGCGCCGCGAGCCCGACCACCGGGACCCGCGCGACGGCCGCCGCGACGGCGGTTACGGCGGCGGGGGCCAGCAGTACGGCCACGTCTCCGGCGGCGGCCGGGATTACCGGGGCGACCGCTACTGAGCACACGAGAAAAGGGGGTGACCGCCGAGACCGGCGGTCACCCCCTTTCGTGTCGTCTCAGATGCGGCGGAGCACGGCGACCACGCGACCCATGATGGTGGCGTCGTCACCGGGGATCGGGTCGAAGGCCGGGTTCTGCGGCATCAGCCAGACGTGCCCGTCGCGCCGCCGGTAGGTCTTCACGGTCGCCTCGCCGTCGAGCATGGCCGCCACGATGTCGCCGACCTCGGCGGTCGGCTGCTGCCGGACCACCACCCAGTCGCCGTCGCAGATCGCCGCGTCGAGCATCGAGTCGCCCTTGACCTGGAGCATGAAGACCTCGCCCTCACCGACCAGTTCGCGGGGGAGGGGAAAGATGTCCTCCACCGCCTGCTCGGCGAGGATCGGGCCACCGGCGGCGATCCGGCCCAGCATCGGCACGTAGGCGGGTGCGGGGCGCTGGGCCCGGGCCGCCTCGTCGTCGACGTCGGCGGGGGCGCGGACGTCCACGGCGCGGGGCCGGTTGGGGTCGCGGCGCAGGAAGCCCTTCTTCTCCAACTCCTTGAGCTGGTAGGCGACGCTCGACGGGGAGACCAGGCCGACCGCCTCGCCGATCTCGCGCACGCTCGGCGGGTAGCCGTGGCGCTCCACCCAGGTGCGGATGAACTCCAGGATCCGGCGCTGCCGGGCCGTGAGGTCGACCGTCGTGGGGTCGGGGAAGCTGCTGACCACCGGGGTGACCGGACGGACGGCGGGCTGGGACGCCCGGCTGCGCGCGGTGCGGGGTCGACGGGTCGCCGGCGGACCCGCCCCGTCGATCGGCTGCGGGTTCTTCTGCCGGCTGGCCCGGTCCTCGGTCACGTCCGTCCTCCCTGGTCGGCGCTGGGTGCCTCGTCGGCTCGTGGTGCGTGCTCAGGCGGTGCTGTCGACCGGTCCGGCGGAATCCGCCGCGCCCGGTCGTTGTTGACCGTATAGGTGAGATCGGCCATTTTCAAACATCTGTACGACGTGTTGTCGGCGTGTCGCGCCGGAATCCTGGATTTCCGAACGCCTGTTCTGATAAATGGTACGTCGCTCTCGAACGAATGTTCTATCCCGGCGTCCCGTGACCCCGGCGGTCGCCGGCCGTTGGGTTCCTCGGTACGGCGGGGACGAGGTGGCACGGGTGAGTGATTCTGACGACGCGCCGGACACGCCGGCCAACTTGACCTCGCTAGGGCGACGGCATACGGTCGACCCCTAGATGTTGTGGTTACATGGGCGTAAGTCGCCTACAGGTTGGGTCCGGTTACCGACCGCACTCCCGTACCGTCGGCCCGGCGGCGACCACCGAGAGGTGGTGCCGCCGCGGTGACGCGTGCCCGGAGGCGGCCGGCGGGCCGCGGTCGATGAAGGAGGTCAGGCGATGCGGTGTCCGTACTGCCGGCACGCCGACTCTCGGGTGGTCGACTCGCGGGAGGCCGACGACGGCCAGCTCATCCGGCGGCGGCGGTCCTGCCCGGAGTGCGGCAAGCGGTTCACCACCGTCGAGGAGGCGGTGCTCGCGGTGGTCAAGCGCAGCGGGGTGACCGAGCCGTTCAGCCGCATCAAGATCATCGGCGGGGTGCGCAAGGCGTGCCAGGGCCGGCCGGTCGACGACGACTCCATCGCGCTGCTCGCGCAGAAGGTCGAGGAGACCGTCCGGGCCAAGGGGGCCGCCGAGATCCCCAGCCACGAGGTCGGGCTGGCCATCCTCGGGCCGCTGCGCGACCTCGACGAGGTGGCCTACCTGCGGTTCGCCAGCGTCTACCGCTCCTTCGACTCGCTCGCCGACTTCGAGCGCGAGATCGAGACGCTGCGGGCCGCCGCGCGCGCCCGGGAGGGCGCCGGGGCGGTCGGGGCCGCCGGCGCGACCAGTTGAGTTCTCACGAATTTCTGACAGTTTGACGACGCGCGGTGGGTGACCGCGCTGACGAGGGGGGCGAGGGCGTGACGACCAGCAAGTCACGGAACAAGGCCGGGACCGGGCTGAAGATCGAGCGCGTCTGGACGACCGAGGGGGTGCATCCCTACGACGAGGTCGCCTGGGAGCGCCGCGACGTCGTGATGACGAACTGGCGGGACGGTTCGATCAACTTCGAGCAGCGCGGGGTGGAGTTCCCCGAGTCCTGGTCGGTCAACGCGGCCAACATCGTGACCACCAAGTACTTCCGGGGCGCGGTGGGGACCCCGGAACGGGAGTGGTCGCTGCGGCAACTCATCGACCGGGTGGTCGCCACCTACCGCACCGCCGGTGAGGAGTACGGCTACTTCGCCACCCCGGCCGACGCGGAGGTCTTCGCGCACGAGCTGACCTGGATGCTGCTGCACCAGGTGTTCAGCTTCAACTCGCCGGTCTGGTTCAACGTCGGCACGCCGTCGCCGCAGCAGGTCAGCGCCTGCTTCATCCTGGCCGTCGACGACTCCATGGACTCGATCCTCGACTGGTACAAGGAGGAGGGGCTGATCTTCAAGGGCGGCTCCGGCTCCGGCGTCAACCTGTCCCGGATCCGCTCCTCCAGGGAGCTGCTCTCCTCCGGCGGCAACGCGTCCGGCCCGGTCAGCTTCATGCGCGGCGCGGACGCCAGCGCGGGGACCATCAAGTCCGGCGGCGCCACCCGGCGGGCGGCCAAGATGGTCATCCTCGACGTGGACCACCCGGACATCCAGGAGTTCGTGGTCACCAAGGCGCGCGAGGAGGACAAGATCCGCGCGCTGCGGGACGCCGGCTTCGACATGGACCTGGGTGGCGCCGACATCGTCAGCGTGCAGTACCAGAACGCCAACAACTCGGTCCGGGTCTCCGACGAGTTCATGACCGCGGTGCAGAACGGCGGCGGCTTCGACCTGCGCGGCCGGCTCGACGGCCAGGTCATCGAGACGATCGACGCCAAGAAGCTGTTCCGCAGCATCTCCCAGGCGGCCTGGGAGTGCGCCGACCCCGGCCTGCAGTACGACGACACCATCAACGACTGGCACACCTGCCCGGAGACCGGGCGGATCACCGCGTCGAACCCGTGCTCGGAATACCTGCACCTGGACAACTCCTCGTGCAACCTGGCCTCGCTGAACCTCATGAAGTTCATGCGCGCCGACGGCGGCTTCGAGGTGGAGAAGTTCGTCAAGTCGGTCGAGTTCGTCATCACCGCGATGGACATCTCGATCTGCTTCGCCGACTTCCCGACCGAGAAGATCGGTGAGACCAGCCGCGCCTACCGGCAGCTCGGCATCGGCTACGCCAACCTGGGCGCGCTGCTGATGGCCTCCGGCCTGCCGTACGACTCGGAGCAGGGCCGGGAGGTCGCCGCGGCGATCACCTCGCTGATGACCGGCACCGCCTACCGCCGCTCGGCCGAGCTGGCCGGCGTCGTCGGCCCGTACGACGGCTACGCCCGCAACGCGGAGCCGCACAAGCGGGTCATGCGCAAGCACGCCGCCGCCAACGACGCCATCAAGCCGACCGGCACCGTAGCCACCGCCGTCCAGCGCGAGGCCACCAAGCAGTGGACGCTCGGCAACAAGATCGGTGACAAGAACGGCTGGCGCAACTCGCAGGCCAGCGTCCTCGCGCCGACCGGCACCATCGGCTTCATGATGGACTGCGACACCACCGGCGTGGAGCCGGACCTGGCGCTGGTCAAGTTCAAGAAGCTGGTCGGCGGCGGCTCGATGCAGATCGTCAACCAGACCGTGCCGCGCGCGCTGCGCAGCCTCGGCTACCCCGAGGAGCAGGTCGAGGCGATCGTCGAGCACATCGCCGACCACGGCCACGTGGTGGACGCCCCGGGCCTCAAGCCGGAGCACTACCCGGTCTTCGACTGCGCCATGGGGGAGCGGTCGATCGCCCCGATGGGCCACGTGCGCATGATGGCGGCGATCCAGCCGTTCGTCTCCGGCGCCATCTCCAAGACGGTCAACATGCCCGAGCAGGCCACCGTCGAGGACGTCGAGAAGATCTACTTCGAGGGCTGGAAGCTCGGCCTCAAGGCGCTGGCGATCTACCGGGACAACTGCAAGGTCGGCCAGCCGCTCTCGGTGGCCACGTCCAACAAGACCGCCGCCGAGACCCAGGCCCCAGCTGCCCAGGTCGAGAAGGTCGTGGAGAAGGTCGTCGAGTACCGACCGGTCCGCAAGCGCCTGCCGAAGAAGCGCCCGTCGGAGACCATCTCGTTCTCGGTCGGCGGCGCGGAGGGCTACCTCACCGCCTCGTCGTACCCGGACGACGGCCTCGGCGAGGTCTTCCTCAAGATGTCGAAGCAGGGCTCGACCCTGGCCGGCGTGATGGACGCCTTCTCGGTGGCCATCTCCATCGGTCTCCAGTACGGCGTCCCGCTGGAGACGTACGTCAGCAAGTTCACCAACATGCGCTTCGAGCCGGCCGGCATGACCGACGACCCGGACGTGCGGATGGCGGCCTCGGTGATGGACTACATCTTCCGTCGCCTGGCCCTGGACTTCCTGCCGTACGAGCGCCGCGCTGAGCTGGGCATCTTCACGGCCAAGGAGCGGGCCGCCCAGCTCGCGGCCGAGGCGGAGGCGGAGGCGAGCGGTGCGGACCTCACCGCGATGGCCGCCTCCGCCCCGGTCGAGGCGCCCGAGCCGAAGGCGGTCGTCCAGCCGAAGCAGGAGGTCGCGGACGTCGCCGCCGTCAAGCCGGCGCCGTCGGTGGGCTCCAGCACCGAACTGCTGGAGGCCGTGATCGGCAAGGCCGCGGACGCGCCGCTCTGCTTCACCTGCGGCACGAAGATGCGGCCGGCCGGTAGCTGCTACGTCTGCGAGGGCTGCGGCTCCACCAGCGGCTGCAGCTGACGCACGACCGCTCGCGAGCGCGGCAGGGATTCCCCTGCCGCGCTCGCGGCTTTAAGGACGCGGCCCGCTGAAGCGACGCAGCTCACGCCCTCGGCGCAACTCCGTCACGGCGTCCGGCTGGGATGCTCGGGCCATGACCACTGCGGACCGCTACGTCGCCTTCGCCCGAGAGGCGCGCGGGGTGTCGTCGGCGTACGAGCGGCTGTCGGAGGCGGTCGCCCGTGACGACGAGCTGCTGGCACGGATCGACACCCTGCCGTCGGCGAAGCGCCAGCCCAACCTGCTCTTCGCCGTGGTCCGGCTGCTCGGCGGCCCGGTCACGGATCCGGCCGCCTTCCGCGGGTACGCGCTGGCGAACTGGGCGGCGATCGAGGCGGAGATGCGGGTCCGGGCCACCCAGACGAACGAGCCGGGCCGGTGTGCCGTACTCCTGCCGGTGCTGGCATCGCTGCCCCAGCCGCTCGCCCTGCTGGAGGTCGGCGCGTCCGCGGGCCTGTGTCTCTACCCCGACCGATACGCCTACCGCTACGGCGACCACCGGGTCGGCACGGGCGAGCCGGTCCTCGACTGCGCGATCAGCGGGACGGCCGCGCCGGCCCGCCGGCCCGAGGTGGTGTGGCGGGCCGGCCTGGACCTCAACCCGCTCGATGTGGCCGACCCGGCGGACGTGGCGTGGCTGGACGCGCTCATCTGGCCGGAGCACGAGCATCGCCGAGAGCGGCTGCGGGCGGCGGCCGCCGTCGCCGCGGCCGACCCGCCGCGGCTGGTCCAGGGTGACCTGGTGGACGACCTGCCGGCGCTGGCCGCGCGGGCGCCCCGGGACGCGACCCTGGTGGTGTTCCACACCTCGGTGCTGTACCAGGTGCCGCCACCGCGGCGGGAGGCGTTCGCCGAGGTCGTACGCGGGCTGCGCGGGCACTGGATCGCCAATGAGGACCCCGACGTGCTGCCGTACCCCGCGCTGCCGGAGCCGCCGCCCGACGGGTTCCACAACGTGCTGGCGCTGGACGGGACGCCGCTGGCCTGGAACCGGGGCCACGGCCAGGCCCTCACCTGGTTCGGGTAGGGCTCGTGCCGAGGCGAGGGGAGAGGTCGTGGTGAGGTTGCCGGCCGTCGACGAGTTCGCCGGTGAACTCGCGGCGCTCGGCTGGGTCACCGACCTGCTGGTCGCGGGATCGCTCGCGACCGGTGACCATCTCCCCGGGGTCAGCGACCTCGACCTGGTCGCCGTGACCGACGGCCGGGTCGACGCCGCCCGGCAGGCGACCCTCTCCGCCGTGCACCGGCGGCTCGACGCGGGCGCCGCCGCGGGCCTGCACCTGGGCTGCGTCTACGTCGACGCCGCCACCGTCCCCGACGTTCACCTGCGGCATCCGACGTGGACACACGGCCAACTCGTCCAGCGCATCCTGTCCGGCATCACCCGGGCCGAGCTGGCGCGGCACGGGTACGCCGTCTTCGGTCGTCCGCCGCGCGAGGTCATCCCGCCGATGAGCGACGACGACGTACGGGCCGCCGCCCGGGCGGAACTCACCGGCTACTGGGCCTGGGCCACCCGTCGACCGTGGCTGTGGCTGGATCCTGCCCTCGCCGACCTGGGGCTCACCTCGATGGCCCGCGGCCGGCACGCGCTCCGCCACGGCACCCTGCTCACCAAGAGCCGCGCCGTCGCGGAGGCCGCCGCCCCGGCCTGGCTGATCGCTCAGTTGGCCGCCCGGCGCCGGGGGGAGCCGGTCACCTCGCCCCGGATCCGCACCGCCCTGATCGCCTGGCGGGACGCCCGCCGCACGGTGCGTCGGGCCCGCCAGCGGATCACCTAGGCGCCTCTGCACCGCCTTCTGGCCCTTGCCCGTCCGGCCAGGAGCGACCGTGGGGGCCAAGCGCGCGTGCGCCCGGGACGAGGACCTGTGCGACGCCTTGGCCCGGGAGCCCTCCGGATACCCGCCGAGCGATGCCTTTGCCGCGTCGATGGCTACGGGGCGGCGGGCATCAACTTCATGATCAACGGGGCGGGGTGAGCGAGGCGAGGCGGGAGGTGAGGAAGGCGCGTTCCGCCTCGTTGTCGACCAGGTCCAGCGCCGCCCGGTACGCCTCGGCCGCCTCGGCGTCGCGGTCGAGGCGGCGGAGCAGGTCGGCGCGGATCGCCGGCAGGTAGTGGTAGCCGACCAGGTGGGGGTCGGCGGCCAGCGCGTCGACCTCGGCCAGGGCCGTGGCCGGTCCGTCGACCATGGACACCGCCACCGCCCGGTTCAGCGCCACCACCGGGGACGGCCAGCGCTTCAACAGCTCGTCGTAGAGGCGGACGACCTGGGGCCAGTCGGTGGCGGCGTAGCTGGGGGCGAGCGCGTGCAGGGAGGCGATGGCGGCCTGGAGGGCGTACCGGCCGACCCGGCCGGTGCGAAACGCGCCCAGGACCAACTGGTTGCCCTCGGCGATGGCGGCCCGGTCCCAGCGGGACCGGTCCTGTTCCTCCAGCACCAGCAGCCGGCCGTCGGGATCGGCGCGGGTGGCCCGGCGGGCGTCGGTGAGCAGCAGCAGGGCGAGCAGGCCACGGACCTCCGGCTCGTCGGGCATCAGGGCGAGCAGCATCCGGGTCAGGTGCACCGCCCGGTCGACCAGGTCGGCGCGGACCAGGTCGGCGCCGGTCGGCGCGGTGTGCCCGGTGGTGAAGAGCAGGTGGATCACGGTGAGCACGGCATCGAGCCGTTCGGGCAGCTCGGCGGCCTCCGGCACCCGGTACGGGATCCGGGCCGCGGCGATCTTCTTCTTGGCCCGGGTCACCCGGGCCGCCATGGTCGTCTCGGTGACCAGGAACGCCCGGGCGATGTCGCCGGTGGCCACCCCGCAGACCAGGCGCAGGGTCAGCGCCACCTGGGCCTCCCGGGCCAGCGCCGGGTGGCAGCAGGTGAAGACCAGCCGCAGCCGGTCGTCGGGGACCGCATCCCCGCCGGGCTCCTCCGCCATCTCGGCCTCCGCCGGCTCGACGAGCAGGGGCATCTTCGACCGGAACACCTTCTCCCGGCGCAGCACGTCGAGCGCCTTACGCTTCGCGGTGGCGGTCAGCCAGGCGCCCGGCTTGTCGGGTACGCCGTCCCGCGCCCACGCGGCCAGCGCGGCCAGGTAGGCGTCCTGCACGCACTCCTCGGCCACGTCGAGGTCACCGGCGACGCGCGCCGTCGCGGCGAGCACGAAGGCCCACTCGCGACGGTGCGCGTCCACCACGGCGCGTTCGGCGGCGACCGTAGCGGCGTCGCTCACTCGGCCGGCGGCTGGAAGAGCGGCCGGACCTCGACGCCGCCGTCGATGGTGGCCGGGTTCAGCTTGGCGATCTTCAGGGCCACGTCCAGGTCGGGCGCCTCCAGGATGAAGAACCCGGCGACGACCTCCTTGGCCTCGATGAACGGGCCGTCGGTGACCACGTCGCCGCGGATCGCCGTGGCGGTGGTGCTCGGCTGGAGCGCGAACCCCGTGAGGATCTGCCCGCCCAGCTCGGTGACCTGGTCGCCGTACCGCTCCAGCAGGGCCACGTAGTCCGGGGTCAGGTCCATCGGGTCGGCCGGCGCGGGCGAGTAGACGAGGACTGCGTACTGGGCCATGGGTCTCTCCTCGGGTTGTCGTTTCCTCTTCCGCCTCACCGACGGACGGGCGCGGCCGGATTCGACAGCGGCCCGGAGAAAAATCCTGCCTCTTTTTCAGGACGTCGCGAAGTCCCGCATCCGGCGCAGCGGCGAAAAGATCACGAACAGCGCCGCGCTCCACATGCCGAGCACGCAGACCAGCAGCGCCGGGCGCAGCCCGAGCCGGGTGCCGAGAGCGCCGCCGAGCAGGGCGCCGAGCGGGATCGCGCCGTAGCAGATCCACAGGAACGCGGCGTTGACCCGGCCGAGCAGCCGGGCCGGGGTGACCCGCTGCCGGTACGACATGGCGGCCACGTTGAACAGCACCGCGTTGGCCGCGAACGCAGCCGTGCCGACCGCGTAGAGCAGGGCGCCCCAGCCCGGCCGGGCCAGCGGCATGAGCAGGTAGAGCGGGCCGGGCACGGCCATCGACACCCAGATGGTCCGGGCGCCGCCGAGCAGCGCGGTCACCCGTCCGGCCAGCACCCCGGCCAGCAGGCCGCCCACCGAGCCCAGGCTGAACAGGAGGCCGATGGTGGCCGGGGTGGCGTGCAGCACCCGCAGCAGGTAGGGCACCTCGATGGCGCGGGTGGCCATGACGAAGAAGTTCGAGGTGGCGGTGCAGGCGAGCACCAGGGCGAGGATCCGCTGCCGGCGGATGAAGCCGAGCCCCTCGGTCAGCGCCGCCCGGACCGGCACCCGGCCCTCGGCGCGGGATGCCGGGCGGTGCCGCACCAGCAGCAGCGTGACCGCGCTGGCCAGGAAGCTGGCCGCGTCCGCGACGAAGGTCCGGGCCGCGCCGAGCAGCCCGACGAGCACGCCGCCGACGCTCGGCCCGGCCAGGTGGGCCAGGTTCTCGCTCACCTCCAGGCGCGCGTTGGCCGAGGTCAACTGCTCCGGCGGGACGAGCGCGGGCAGCAGGCTCCGGTACGCCACCGTGAACGCCACGGTCAGCACGCCGGAGAGCCCGACCACCGCGTACAGGAAGGCCAGCGTGAGGTGGCCGACCAGGGCGACCACCGGCACCGACAGCAGCAGCGCCGCGCGACCCAGGTCACACGCGACCATCAGCCGCCGCTGGTCGACCCGGTCGGCCAGCATCCCGGCCGGCAACGAGAAGATCAGGTACGGCAGCCAGGCCAGGACGGTGAGCAGGGAGATCTGGAAGACGGTGGCGTCGAGCACGTCCGCGGCGAGCAGCGGCACCGCCACCCCGGAGACCCGGGTGCCCACCTCGCTGACCGTCTGGCCGCTCCACAGCAGCAGGAAGTTCCGGCTCCGCCACAGCGAGGTGCGGGTTCCGGTCGTCGGGGGCGTCAGTTGCTGGGTCACCGCTCGGGCCTGTCCGTCGGGGTCACGGGTGTGCGACCCGGCACGGTATCCCGCCGGCCCGCCGCCGGGCACGGCATTTCACGCGGGGCCGGCCGGCGACTAGGGTCGGCTTTCATGATCGAACCGAGCCGGCTCACCGAGGCCGGGCCGCAGGCGTTCGTGCTCGCCGAGAGGCCGGTCCGGTGACCGTCGCGCTGTTCACCCTGGGCGGCACGATCGCCATGGCCGGCACGAGAGCGCAGGGAGTGGTCAGCCGGCTCACCGGCGCCGACCTCACGGCCGCCGTTCCCGGGCTCGCCGACATCCCGCTCGACGTGCGGGACGTCGAGGCGGTGCCCAGCGCCGCGCTGACGTACCGGCAGATCCTGGACCTGGTGGACGCGGCCGGCGCGGCGGTCGCCGAGGGCGCGACCGGCGCGGTGGTGACCCAGGGCACCGACACCCTGGAGGAGACCGCCTTCCTGGCCGACCTGGTCTGGCCGCACCCGGCGCCGCTCGTGTTCACCGGCGCGATGCGCAACCCCACCCTGGCCGGCCCGGACGGCCCGGCCAACCTGCTCGCCGCCGTCCGGGTCGCCGCCGCGCCGGCCGCGCGGCACCTCGGGGTGCTGGTGGCGTTCAACGACGAGGTCCACGCCGCCCGCTTCGTCCGCAAGACCCACAGCACGAGTACGGCCACCTTCGCCTCGCCCAACGCGGGCCCGCTCGGGCACGTCATCGAGGGCCAGGTACGCCTGCTCACCCGCCCGCCCCGGCACGCTCCGCTGCCGCCGGTGGACCGCGACCGGCTGGCCGCCACCCGGGTGGCGCTGCACACCGTCACCCTCGACGACGACCCGGCGCTGCTCGACGCGCTCGCCCCGGGCCTGGACGGGCTGGTGGTGGCCGGCTTCGGGGTGGGGCACGTGCCGCCGGACTTCGCCCCGGCGCTGGGCGAGCTGGCCGCGCGGATGCCGGTGGTGCTCGCCTCCCGGACCGGGGCCGGGTCGGTGCTGCGGAACACCTACGGCGCGGTCGGCTCGGAGACGGACCTGCGGCGGCGCGGGCTGATCTGCGGCGGGCTGCTCGACCCGTACAAGGCCAAGGTGCTACTGAGGCTGCTGCTGGCCGGCGGCGCGACCCGCCCGGCGCTCACCGAGGCGTTCGACCGGCACGGCTGAACCGGCGCTCAGGGCGGCCTCCGTAGACTCGCGCGGTGACCGGAGAGCGACGACCCCTGGCGGACCGGCCGTTGACCGAGCCGCACCCGTCGCGGCTGTCGCCCGAGCACCCCGACCGGGAGCGGATCCTGGCCGCGCACACCGCGGCCCTGGCCGCCGGTGAGCCCGGCTACCTGGACCCGGCGAGCGGACTGTTCGTGCTCAGCGCCGGTTTCCTGGCCCGCCGCGGCACGTGCTGCGGGCGAGGATGCCGGCACTGTCCGTATGTGGATGGTTGAGGACTTCCGTCCCCGGCGGGCAGCCCGTACGGTTTCCGACGGACATCCGGCGGGCCGCCCCCGCCGACGACTGCGGAGGTCTCCACGTGCGCGCCCGGACCTGGCTGGCCGCTTCGGCCGTACTGCTGACCGCCGGCTGCGCCGCCGAGGCCACGCCGGTGGCGGTGCCGGCGGGGGAGCCGAGGGCGGTCGAGGTTGCCGCCGCCTCGTCGGGCGGGGCGTGCCGGCTGCTCGACTTCGCGGTGATCGCCAAGCACACGGGCGGCAGGTTCGACGTGGCCGCCGCCATGGACAAGGGCGACACGCACACCTGTGTGGTCCGGGCCGAGCAGGCCGTGCTGCCGGAGCTGACCCTCACGGTGACCGACACGTCGATCGACACGTCGACCTTCACCCTCGACGTACTGCCGCGGGGCGCCAAGAAGGTGACCAAGCTCGGGAAGATCGCCTACCGGCACACGCTGCCGAAGACCGCGAAGAGCGGCCCGGCGGCGGAGGTGGGCTGGCTGGCCGGCGAGGGACGGCTGGCCACGCTGCGCTGGACCAGCCCGCGCGGCACCGCCACGGCCGAGGCCGACAAGGCGGCCGGCAAGCTGGTCACCCTCGCCAAGGTGATCGACACCCGGCAGCTCTGACCGCCGGGCGGGGCCGGGCCGGGCGGGTCAGTGGGCGGCGACGAACACCCGGGAGGCCACCTCGCGGGGCAGCCGGACCCGGTCGCCGGAGCGGTCGATGGAGACGCCGTCGCGTTCCTGGGCCACAGTCACCGTGGCGCCCGGGTCGACGCCCGCCGCGTGCAGTTGCCGGAGGACGTCGGCGTCGGTCTGCACGCTCTCGCAGATCCGCCGCACCACGACCGGCCCGGAGAGGCCCGGGAAGGCCAGGTTGCGCTCGCCCTCCGCGGTCTCGGCCTCGCGCAGGCCCGGGTCGCCCAGCTCCTCCAGGCCCGGGATCGGGTTGCCGTAGGGGGAGCGGGTCGGGCGGTTGAGCAGGTCGTAGACCCGCTTCTCCACCGCGTCGCTCATCACGTGCTCCCACCGGCAGGCCTCCTCGTGGGCCTCCTCGTAGGGCATCCCGATCACGTTCACGAGCAGCAGCTCGGCGAGCCGGTGCTTGCGCATGACCGAAACGGCCGAGGTGCGGCCCTGCGCGGTGAGCATCAGGTGGCGGTCGCCCTCGACGGTGAGCAGGCCGTCCCGCTCCATCCGGGCCACGGTCTGGCTGACGGTGGGACCACTCTGCTTCAGCCGCTCCGCGATCCGCGCACGCAGCGGCGGCACCCCCTCCTCTTCCAGCTCGAGGATGGTGCGCAGGTACATCTCGGTCGTGTCGACCAGGTCATGCTTCACGTCAGCGGCCTCCCGGCGTTCGATGCTACCCCGGACCCCCGACGATCCACGGACGCCGAACCGGGAGGTCGCTGTCCGGATGGTGTTGACTGGACGCATGTCCGGAACCGAAGACCTGCTGGTCGAGCCCGACCGGCTCGCCGCCGAGCTCGACCGCGCCGACCCGCCCACCCTGCTCGACGTCCGCTGGCGGCTCGCCGGGCCGCCCGGCCGGGAGGACTACCTGGCCGGTCACCTGCCCGGCGCGGTCTTCGTCGACCTGGACACCGACCTCTGCGGCCGGCCGGGCGCCGCCGGCCGGCACCCGCTGCCCGACCCCGCCGCGCTTGAGGCCGCGCTGCGGGCCGCCGGCGTCCGCGCCGGGCACCCCGTGGTGGTGTACGACGGCGGCGACGGCATGTCGGCCGCCCGCGCCTGGTGGACCCTGCGCTGGGCCGGCCACCGGGCGGTCCGGGTGCTGCACGGTGGCTTCCCGGCCTGGATCGCGGCCGGCGGGCCCGTCTCCACCGAGGCGCCGGCGCCCGCGCGCGGGGACGTGACGGTCACCCCGGGTGAGCTGCCGGTGCTGGACGCGGGGGAGGCCGCCCGGCTGGCCGCCGTCGACGCCGGGGTGCTGCTCGACGTGCGGGCCGCCCCGCGCTACCGGGGCGAGACCGAGCCGATCGACCCGGTCGCCGGGCACGTCCCGGGGGCGGTCAACCTGCCCGCCCCGGAGTACGTCAGCGAGGGGCACTTCCCCACCGCCGAGGCGCTGCGCGAACGGTTCGCCGCCGCCGGGGTGGCCGAGGGGGCGCCGGTCGGCGCGTACTGCGGCTCGGGGGTGACCGCGGCCCAGGCGGTCCTGGCGCTGCACCTGGCCGGCCGCCCCGACGCCGCCCTGTACGTCGGCTCGTGGAGCAACTGGGTGGCCGACCCGGACCGTCCGGTCGCCACCGGGTAGACACCCGGCCGCTGCGCCGCGCGCGCGATGGGCCGGCCCAGGCCCGCGTGCGACGATGACCCCATGGCCGACGACACGGTGGTGGTGTGGGACGAGGCCCTGCTCCGGTACGACATGGGCGACCATCCCCTCGACCCGGTGCGGGTCGAGTTGACCATGGCGCTCGCCCGCGAGCTGGGGGTGCTGGACCGGCCCGGGGTCCGGCTGGTGAAGCCGGAGCCGGCCGACGACGCGCTGCTGACCCGGGTGCACGACCCGCGCTACGTGGAGGCCGTGCGGGCCGCGCCCCGGGACCCGCTCTTCGCCGGCTTCGGCCTCGGCACCTCGGACAACCCCGTCTTCGACGGCATGCACGAGTCGAGCGCGCTGATCGCCGGGGCGAGCGTGGCCGCCGCCGAGGCGGTCTGGCGCGGCGACGCCCGGCGGGCGGTCAACGTGGCCGGCGGGCTGCACCACGCCATGCCGGCCCGGGCCTCCGGGTTCTGCGTCTACAACGACCCGGCGGTGGCCATCGCCCGCCTGCTCGACCTGGGCGCGGAGCGCATCGCGTACGTGGACGTGGACGTGCACCACGGCGACGGGGTGCAGGAGATCTTCTACCGGGACCCGCGGGTGCTCACGGTCAGCCTGCACGAGACCCCGCTCGCGCTCTTTCCCGGCACCGGGTTCCCCGACGAGACCGGCGGCCCGGGCGCGGAGGGGTCGGCGGTCAACGTGCCGCTGCCGCCGGGGGTCGGCGACCCGGGCTGGCAGCGCGCGTTCCACGCGATCGTGCCGTCGGTGCTGCGGACGTTCCGGCCGCAGGTGCTCATCACCCAGTGCGGGGCGGACGGGCACCGGCTGGACCCCCTGGCCGACCTGCACCTCTCCGTCGACGGCCAGCGGGCCACCTACCGGGCGCTGCGCGCGCTCGCCGACGAGCTGTGCGACGGGCGCTGGGTGGCCTTCGGCGGCGGCGGGTACGCGCTGGTCGAGGTGGTGCCGCGGGCCTGGACGCACCTGCTCGCGGTGGCCACCGGGGAGCCGCTCGACCCGGCCACCCTCACCCCGCCGGGCTGGCGGGAACTGGCGGCGCGACGGCGGCCCGGGCACGAGGTGCCGCTGCGGATGACCGACGACGTCGACCCGGCGTACCAGCCGTGGCAGCCGAGCGGCGAGCCGAGCGCCGTCGACCGCGCCATCGCGGCGTCCCGCAAGGCGGTCTTCCCGCTGCACGGGCTCGACCCCCACGACCCGCGCGACTGATCCGCGGGTGGGGGAGGACCGACCGGTGACCACTGTCGAGCAACCGGTGGACGTGCTGCTCAGCGACGGCACGACCGTCCAACTGCGGCAGATCCGCCCGGACGACGCCGCGGCGATCGTGGCGATGCACTCGCGCTTTTCCGAGCGCACCCGCTACCTGCGCTACTTCTCGCCGTATCCGCGCATCCCGGAGCGGGACCTGCAGCGGTTCGTCAACGTCGACCACCGCGACCGGGAGGCGTTCGTGGTGCTGGCCGGCGACCGGATCGTCGCCGTCGGCCGGTACGAGCGGCTCGGTCCCGGCTCGCCCGAGGCCGAGGTGGCCTTCGTGGTGGAGGACGCGTACCAGGGCCGGGGCATCGGGTCGGTGCTGCTGGAGCACCTGGCCGACGCGGCCCGGCGCTACGGCATCGTGCACTTCGTCGCCGAGGTGCTGCCGGCCAACGGGACGATGCTGCGGGTCTTCTCCGACTTCGGCTACCAGGTCCAGCGCCAGTACGCCGACGGTGTGGTCCACCTGAACTTCCCGATCGCCCCCACCGAGGCGACCCTGGAGGTGCAGCGTGGCCGGGAGCACCGCACCGAGGCCCGCTCGATCACCCGGCTGCTCGCCCCGCGCGGCATCGCCGTCTACGGCGCCAGCACCACCGGCCAGGGTGTCGGCGCGGCACTGCTGGGGCACCTGCGCGACGGCGGGTTCACCGGCGCGATCGTCCCCGTGCACCCGACCGCGGCGACCGTGGCGGGGCTGCCCGCGTATCCGTCGGCGGTCGACTCCGGCGAAGACGTCGACCTGGCCGTGGTGGCCGTCGCCCCCGAGGCGGTGACCGAGGTGGTCGCCGACGCCGCGCGGGCCGGCGCGCACGGGTTGGTGGTGATCTCCGCCGGGTTCGCCGAGTCCGGCCCGGCGGGAGCGGCCGCCCAGCGTGCCCTGGTCCGCGCCGCCCACCTGGCCGGCATGCGGGTGGTCGGCCCGAACTGCCTGGGCGTGGCCAACACCGACCCCGCGGTACGCCTCAACGCCACCCTCGCCCCGGTGCTGCCCGCCCCCGGCCGGGTCGGCGTCTTCAGCCAGTCCGGCGCGTTCGGGGTGGCCCTGCTCGCCGAGGCGTCCCGGCGGGGGCTCGGCCTGTCCAGTTTCGTCTCCGCCGGCAACCGGGCCGACGTCTCCGGCAACGACCTGCTCCAGTACTGGCAGGACGACCCCGGCACCGACGTCATCACGCTCTACCTGGAGACCTTCGGCAACCCGCGCAAGTTCGCCCGGCTGGCCCGGCGGATCGGCCGGAGCAAGCCGGTGGTGGCGCTCGCCTCGCTGGCCCGCCCGCCGGGGGTCGGCGACGCGCCGGCCCTGGACGCCGCCGCGGTGAGCGCGCTCTTCGCCCAGTCCGGGGTGATCCGGGTGGACACCGTCGCCGAGCTGCTCGACGTCGGCGTGCTCCTGGCCCACCAGCCGCTGCCGGCCGGCCGCCGGGTCGCCGTGGTCGGCAACTCCTCGGCGCTGACCGGGCTGGCCGCCACGGCCTGCGCCGCCCAGGGCCTCACCGTGGCCGAGGGCTACCCGCACGACGTGGGGCCCCGGGCCACCGCCGCCGAGTACGCCGCCGCGCTCGCCGCCTCCGCCGCCGACGAGCGGGTGGACGCCGTGGTGGCGGTGTTCGCCCCGCCGCTGCCCGGCCAGCTCACCGACCCGGAGGCCGATTTCACCACCGCCCTGCCCGACGCGCGGACCACCGGCAAGCCCGTGGTGGCCACCTTCCTGGCCGGCCGGGTGCCCGCCGGGGTGCCCGCGTACCCGAGCGTGGAGGAGGCGGTCCGGGCCCTGGCCCGGGTCACCACGTACGCCGACTGGCTGCGCCGGCCGCCCGGCGTGCTGCCCGAGCTGGACCGGGTCGACCGGGTGGCCGGGCAGGCCGCGCTGCGCCCCGACGGCGCCGACCCGGCGGCGCTGCTGCGGGCGTACGGGATCGACGTGGTCGAGTCGGCGCCGGCGCACTCGGCCGAGGAGGCGGTGGCGGCGGCGGAGCGGCTCGGCTGGCCGGTCGCGCTCAAGGCGGCCGCCCCCGGGCTGCGGCACCGCCTCGACCTGGGCGCGGTCCGGCTCGACCTGCCCGACGCCGCCGCGCTGCGCCGCGCGTACGCCGAACTGGGCCCGGTCTTCGGCGCGGACGTGCTGGTCCAGCCGATGGTCCCGCCCGGCGTGGCCTGCGTGGTGGAGCTCGTGGAGGACCCGGCCTTCGGGCCGGTGGTCGGCTTCGGCCTGGGCGGCGTGGCCACCGAACTGCTCGGCGATCGGGCCTGGCGGGCGGTGCCGCTGACCGACCGGGACGCCGCCGAACTGGTCGACGAGCCCCGGGCCGCGCCGCTGCTGCGCGGCCACCGGGGCGCCGCGCCGGTGGACCGGGCCGCCCTGGTCGACCTGCTGCTGCGGGTCGGGCGGCTCGCCGACGAGCAGCCCCGGGTCCGGTCGCTCACCCTCAACCCGGTGCTGGCCCGGCCGGACGGCATCTCGGTGCTGCACGCCACCGTCCGCACCGGCGCCGAGGCGCCCCGCCCGGACACCGGCCCGCGCCGGCTGTGAGGCTCAGCCCCGGCTGGAGATCTGCTGCACCGCCCAGGCGTTGCCGTCCGGGTCGGTGAAGAAGACGAAGCCGACGTTGTCCAGCGGGTGCGGCACCGGGCGCGGGTTCTGCCCGATCACCTGGATCTCGCTGACCTCCACGCCCCGCTCGACCAGCTCCGCGCGGCCCTTCTCCAGGTCGGGCACGACCAGTTGCAGCCCCTTGATCGAGCCCGGCGGCATCTCGGGCACGACGCCCCGGCCGAGGACGATCGAGCACCCGGAGCCCGGGGGCGTGAGTTGGACGATCCGCCCGACGCCCCCCAGGTCGGTGTCGTGGTCGACGGCGAAGCCGAGCCGTTCGGCGTAGAACTCCTTGGCCCGGTCCACGTCGGAGACCGGCACCACCACCACTTCCAGTGTCCAATTCATCGCCTCAGGGTGACCGCCGCGGGCCGCCGCTTCAAGCGCGACAGGCCCGGGCGAACCGCCGGGGCCTGTCGGGTCGGTCAGCTCAGCAGGCGTACGCCTCCAGCCGGTTCGCCCGTTCCGGGGCGCGCAGCTTCAGCAGCGTCACCTTCTCGATCTGCCGGATCCGCTCCCGGGACAGCCCGAACTCGCGACCCACCTCGTCGAGGGTGCGCTGGCGGCCGTCGTCCAGGCCGAACCGCAGCCGGATCACCGCCTGCTCCCGCTGGGAGAGGGTGGCCAGCACGATGCGTACCTCGTTGCGCAGCTCGCCGTCGCCGGCGGCGTCGCCCGGCTCCGCGTTGGGGTCCACCGCGGCGACGAAGTCGCCCAGCGCGCTCTCGCCGTCCTCGCCGACCGTCTGGTCCAGGCTCACCGGCTCCCGGTCGTAGGAGATCAGCTCGATCACCTGGTACTCCGGGATCTCCAACGCGGTGGCCACCTCGGCGACGGTGGGCTCCCGGCCCAGCGTGACCGACAGCTCGCGGCGGACCCGGACCATCCGGTTGACCTGCTCGACCATGTGCACCGGGATGCGGATGGTGCGGGCCTGGTCGGCCATGGCGCGGGTGATGGCCTGGCGGATCCACCAGGTGGCGTAGGTGGAGAACTTGTAGCCCTTGGTGTAGTCGAACTTCTCGACCGCGCGGATCAGGCCGAGGTTGCCCTCCTGGATGAGGTCGAGGAAGGCCATCCCGCGACCGGTGTAGCGCTTGGCGATGCTCACCACCAGCCGCAGGTTCGCCTCCAGCAGGTGGTCCTTGGCGGCGCGGCCCTCGGCCGCGATCAGCTCCAGGTCGGCGCGCAGCTCGCCGGAGACCGGGGTGCAGGCGGAGAGCTTCTCCTCGGCGAAGAGGCCGGCCTCGATCCGCTTGCTCAGCTCGACCTCCTGCGCCGCGGTGAGCAGCTTGGTGCGGCCGATGCCGTTCAGGTACGCCCGGACCAGGTCCGTGGAGACGCCGCGTTCGTCGGTCGCGTCCAGGTCGGTCAGGGTGACGTCCAGTTCCTGGTGCTCGATCATCTGCTGGGCCATCTCGGTCTCTCCCCGTGTTCGTCGTGCCATACCGGTTCCGTGCCGTCCGCCGGCGCGGTGGTGCCGGTGAGGAACAGCTTGGCGGGCGGGGCGTGAAACGGGAGTGAGGCGATCGGGGACCCGACAGCAATCCGGGCGGAACATCGGCTGTGCCTTGCCGGGCCCGGTTACCGTGCCAGCGGCCGGCCAGCGAGGCTCGGCGGCGCACAGGCGATCGGAGGACGTGGTGGTCTTCAAGCGGCTCATGCAGGCGATGGGTGTGGGTGGACCGTCGGTGGAGACGGTGCTGGCCAACCCGAACTGCCGTCCCGGCGGGCAGGTGGAGGGTCGCGTCCAGGTGGTCGGCGGGGACCACCCGGTGGAGGTGAGCTACGTCGCGCTCGGCCTGGTCACCCGGGTCGAGGTGGAGAGCGGCGACTCGGAGTACGACACCACGCAGGAGTTCGGCCGCGCCCAGGTGACCGGCGCGTTCCGGCTGGACCCGGGGCAGCGGTACGAGGTGCCGTTCCGCTTCCAGGTGCCCTGGGAGACCCCGCTCACCGACCTGTACGGCCAGCACCTGCACGGGATGACCATGGGGCTGCGGACCGAGCTGGAGGTGGCCCGGGCGGTCGACAAGGGCGACCTGGACGCGGTGGCCGTGCACCCGCTGCCCGCCCAGGAGCGGTTGCTGGAGGCGTTGCTGCGGCTGGGCTTCCGGTTCGCCCGGGCCGACGTCGAGCGCGGCCACCTCTACGGCGTACGGCAGAGCCTGCCGTTCTACCAGGAGATCGAGTTCCACCCCGCGCCGCAGTACGCGCGCGCCATGAACCAGCTCGAACTGACCTTCGTCACCGACCCGCAGAAGGTGCAGGTGGTGCTGGAGCTGGACAAGCGCGGCGGCCTGTTCACCGAGGGCCACGACGCCTTCGGCCGTTTCACGGTCGACCACGCGACGGCGGACCGCACCGACTGGGCCGCCCAGCTCGACGGCTGGCTGCGCCAGTCCCTCTCCCGCCGCGGCCTCTTCTTCTGACCCTTCCTCGCGTCGATCATGAGGTTGACGCCGGTGTGGATCTCCGGGAGTGCCGCCAACCTCGTGGTCGACGAGAAGGGCCGGGGGTCAGAGGTCCAGGAGGAGGGTGCGGGGGCCGGTGTTGACGCTTTCGACCAGCATGTGGGTGCGGAAGCGGCCGGTTTCGACCTTGGCGCCTCGGGCGCGGAGGGCCTCCACCACCGCCTCGACGAGGGGTTCGGCCTGTTCGGCCGGGGCGGCGGCGGTCCAGCTCGGGCGCCGGCCCTTGCGGGCGTCGCCGTAGAGGGTGAACTGGCTGACCACCAGGATCGGCGCGCCGGTGTCGGCGGCGCTGCGCTCGTCGTCCAGGATGCGCAGCTCGTGGACCTTGCGGGCCATGGTGGCCGCCACCTGCGGGGTGTCGGTGTGGGTCACGCCGAGCAGCACCAGCAGCCCGTCGGTGATCGCACCGACCACCTCGCCGTCGACCGTCACGGCGGCCCGGCCCACCGTCTGCACCACCGCCCGCATCAGTCCGCCACCGGCTCGACCAGGCCGCGCTCGACCAGGTGCGCCACGATCGGCCCGGCCGCCTCGGCCAGCTCGTCCGGTGCGACGTCGTGCGCGGCGGCGAGCAGGGCGAGCTGGTCGCGCAGCGGCAGCCGGCCGTCCGCGCCGCCGACCAGGGCGAGCACCAACGGGTCGATCTCCTCGGACCAGCGCAGCCCGCGGGGCATGGCGAGGACCTGCCGGTCCACCGCCCAGCCGTCCTCGCCCATGGTGGCCTCCTGGCGCAGCTGGAGCCCGTCGGCGGCCCGGTAGTGGGCGGCGAGCAGCCCGTCGGTGTCCCGGGCGCGCAGCCAGTCCTGCCGATCGAACCACTCGCCCACCCGGTCGCCCAGCGGCGGCTCCACCCGCTGGCGCAGGTCCTCCACCCGGACGACCGGCTCGTCGTGGCCGGCCCGGCGCAGCGAGACGATGCCGAAGCCGATCGCCTCCACCTTGTGCGCGTCGAACCAGTCCAGCCAGGTCGCCATCCGCTCCGGGTCGGCCGTCTCGCCGACGTCGGTGAGCCACAGGTTGACGTACGCCATCGGGTCGGCCACCTCGCGCTGGATCACCCAGGCGTCCAGCCCGGTGCCGGCGAACCAGCCGGTCACCCGCTCGGCCCAGTCCTCGCCGGTGACGTGCACCCAGTTCGCCAGGTACTGCATCGTCCCGCCCTCGGTGAGCAGGTGCGGGGCGGTGGCGGCCAGTTCGGCGCCGATCGCGTCGCCGACCCGGCCGGAGTCGCGGTAGACGTGCGTGGTGGTGCCGGGCCCGACCACGAACGGCGGGTTGCTGACCACCAGGTCGAACCGGCGGCCGGCCACCGGGGCGACCAGGTCGCCGCGGAGCAGTTCCCAGTCCTGCCCGTTGAGGGCGGCGGTGGTGGCGGCGAAGCGCAGCGCCCGTTCGGAGACGTCGGTGGCGGTGATCCGGCGGGCGTGGGTGGACAGGTGCAGGGCCTGGACGCCCGAGCCGGTGCCCAGGTCCAGCGCGGTCTCCACCGGCCGACGGACGGTCGCGCCGATCAGCGTGTGGGTGGCCCCGCCGATGCCCAGCACGTGCTCGGCGTGCAGCGGGCGGCCGGGGCGGGCGCTGGCCGGCACGTCGGCGAGCACGAACCAGTCGTCCCCGTACGGCTCCAGGTCCACCCCGGCGCGCAGGCCGTCGCCGTGCCGCTCGACCAGGCCCCCGGCCAGCGCCTCCTCGACGGTCAACGGGGCGAGCGCGGCGGCCACCGCCGGCTCCGGCTCGGTCTGGTCGCAGATGTAGACCCGGATCAGCGTGGCGAGCGGGTCACGGTCCCCGGTGGCGCGCAGCGCAGCGCGGAAGTCGTTGCGGGCCACCGCGCCGGTGGCCTGCGGGCCGAGCCGGTCGGCGATGCCGTTGGCGGTGAAGTGCGCCCGGGTCAGCGCGGTGCGCAGCGCGTCGACCCCGGCGGGGGAGAGCAGCATGTCGTGACGGTCCACGTCGTCATCCTGCCTCCCCCGGCCGCTCGCCCGGCCGGCACCCGGCAGATCCATACCACCAGCTCAGGGTATCGGCCGATATATCTTTCATGTTCATCAATGTATGGCCGCCCCGGCCGTCCGGGCGTACATCATCGACACCGGCATCCGGACCACCCACACCGACTTCGGTGGCCGGGCCACCTGGGGCACCAACACGGTGGACAGCAACAACACCGACTGCAACGGCCACGGCACCCACGTCGCGGGCACAGCCTCGGCGGCGGCGCCAGCAGTTCGATCGACAACGCGCTGGCCAACTCGGTCAACTCCGGCGTCACGTACGCGGTAGCGGCCGGCAACTCCAGCGCCAACGCCTGCAACTCCTCGCCGGCCCGGGCCGCGGCCGCGATCACCGTCGGCTTCACCACCAGCACCGACGCGCGCTCGTCCTTCTCCAACTACGGCTCCTGCGTGGACATCTTCGCCCCCGGGTCGAGCATCGTCTCCGCGTACCGGACCAGCGACACCGCCAGCAGCACGCTGAGCGGCACCTCGATGGCGTCGCCGCACGTGGCCGGCGCGGCGGCGCTGGTGCTCGGCGCCAACCCGTCGGACACCCCGGCGCAGGTGGCCAGCTACCTGACCACCAACGCCACCACCGGCAAGGTGACCAACCCCGGCTCCGGCTCCCCGAACCGGCTGCTCTTCGTCGTCAACTGACGATCCCTCGGCCGCGCGGCCCGGTGGACCCCACCCCTGTCCGCCGGGCCGTGCCGCGCGTGCCGCGGGGAGTCGGCGTGGCGGGCGGCGGCGGGCGGGGCAGGATGGGGGCATGACGCTCTCGCTGCCCATCGATCCGCAGGCCAACGAGCTGCTGGCGCGCAGCCCGCTGGCGCTGCTCCTCGGCATGGTGCTGGACCAGCAGGTGCCGATGGAGAAGGCGTTCTCGTCCCCGTACGTGCTGGCCCAGCGGCTCGGCCACGAGCCGGACGCCCGGGAGCTGGCCGAATACTCCCCGGAGGCCCTGGTCGAGCTGTTCGCCACGCCGCCGGCCCTGCACCGGTTCCCCAAGGCCATGGCGGCCCGGGTGCAGGAGGTCTGCCGGGCCCTGGTCGAGCGCTACGACGGCGACCCGGCCCGGCTCTGGTCGGAGGCGGTCGACGGCCCGGACCTGCTGCGCCGGGTCGGCGAGCTGCCCGGCTTCGGCCGGCAGAAGGCGCAGATCTTCGTGGCCCTGCTCGGCAAGCGGTTCGGGATCACCCCGGACGGCTGGCGCGAGGCGGCCGGCGGCTACGGCGACGCGGACGCGTACCGGTCGGTGGCCGACGTGACCGATCCCGAGTCGCTGCGCCGGGTCCGCGAGTTCAAGCAGCGGATGAAGGCGGAGGCGAAGGCCGCCAAGGGCTGACGCAACCCGCGCCCGCGCTGCCTCGTTGTCATGACCGCAAGGCGGCGACGACGGGCGGGTGATGGCGGACGAGCGGGGGGCGGAACTCCTGCGCGGGGGCGGGGGGCCTTACCGTGCGACCTTCCTGGAGCTCTTCCTCGACGTCGTCTTCGTCTTCGCCTTCACCCGGGTC
The DNA here is from genome assembly GCF_042872345.1 of Micromonospora sp. NPDC005299. Taxonomy (NCBI): domain Bacteria; kingdom Bacillati; phylum Actinomycetota; class Actinomycetes; order Micromonosporales; family Micromonosporaceae; genus Micromonospora; species Micromonospora sp. NPDC005299. The sequence goes on along the minus strand of NZ_JBIAKG010000004.1, from coordinate 193,975 downwards.
TCGCAGCGCCTGATCACCGACGTGGCGGCAGGCGGCGGACGCCTCCCGCTGGAACTGGCGCAGACGCTGTTCCTGCTGCTCGCGCTCTGGATGGTCTGGTCGCTGACCGCCTGGGCTACCAGCCACTACGACCCGGAGCAACCGCCCATCCAGGCGGTGATGATCGGGTCCATGTTCGGCAGCCTGGTGATGGCCGTGTCGGTGCCGGACGCGTACGGCGCGCACGGGTTGAGCTTCGCCGCCGGCTACGTCTCCATCCAGTTGGGCCGCTCGATCTACCTGACGGTGGCACTGCGCCGGCACTTCCAGCGGCACCTGTCCAGCCGGATCCTGGTCTGGTCGGGCGTCTCCGCCGTGTTCTGGCTGGGCGGTGGCCTGGTCGGGGACGACGCACGGCTGCTCTGCTGGGCGGTGGCCCTGATGATCGACTACGTGGGCGTGGTCATCGGATGGCCGGTGCCCCGACTGGGCCGGGCGCCGGCCACGGCGTGGACGGTGACCGGCGAGCACCTGGCCGAGCGGTACCAGCAGTTCACGATCATCGCGCTCGGCGAGATGATCTTCGTGGCCGGCGTCGGGTTCAGCGGCAGCGACTTCACGCTGCTGCGCTGGATTGCCCTCGTGGACGCCTTCGCCACCACCGTGCTGCTCTGGCGGATCTACTTCCACCGGGCGGGCTCGGTGCTGGCCCAGGCGGTGGCCCGCGCCCGGCAGCCGGCCCGGCTCGGCCAGTCGGCCACCTGGACCCACCTCACGATGATCGCCGGCATCGTCACCACGGCGGTCGGTTACGAGGTGGCCATCTCCGAGCCCGGGGGGCACGCCGACGTGGTCCGGGTGGCGGCCATCGTCGGGGGTCCGGCGCTCTTCGTGGTCGGCCGGGCCCGCTTCGAGTACGAGGTGTTCGGCCGGGTCTCCCCGTCCCGCGTGGTCGGCCTGCTGCTCCTGGTCCTCGGCGTGCCGCTGCTGAGCCGGCTGCCGCTGATCGGCATCGCCGTCGGGGTCACGGCGGTGCTGACCGGGATGGCCGTGGCCGACGCGCTGCGGGCCCGGGGCCGCCCGCCGGAACAGCCCGCCTCGCCAATGTGAGCCGCCGGCCGCTGCTCTTCCTGGCCGCCCGGGCCCGCTTCGAGTACGAGATCCGGTCTCGCTGCCCCGGATCCTCGGCGGGGGCGCGCTGCTGCTGCTCGTCCCGCTGCTGGCGCACGGTCCCGCCGTGCGGGCCCTGTCCCTGGTGGCCGTCGTGCTGGCCGCGGTGGCGCTGGCGGACGCGGTGCGCAGCCGGGGTCGCCCGCCGGAGATGTCGGCCTCCCCGTTCGGGCGGAAGGGGCCGGAGAGCAGCGGCCCGGAGGCCTGACGCTCAGGCGGCCGTGGGCCGGGACAGCGCGGCCAGGGCCCGGCGCACGTCGGCCAGGGAGACCGTGGCGGACTCGTCGAGGTCGGCCAGGCCTGCCTCGATCCACTGCCGCATGAGGGTGGTCACCCCGATGCCGCGCGCCTCGGCGGCCGCCCGGACCCGGTCGTACGTCTCCAGCGGGAGACGCACCGAGCGGCTGACCATCGGCACGTCGGTGTCGGGGATGGGCAGCTCCGCGGGCTGGGTCTCGTCGATCAGGTCGGCGAGCGCGTCGCCGGCGTCGTGGAACCGCTTGGTCGCCTCGTTACGGTGCATCGTGACCGCCTCCTCGTCGGCGTGACCTCCGCACCGCGTCGTCGTAGCGCTTGGCCTCGACGTCGCTCAGTTCGCGGGCGGAGAGGATGTCCCAGTCGTTGTCGCTGCCGTCGGCCTCGGCCAGCAGCACCGCGAGGCGTCGACCCCGGTGGTCGGTCGCGTAGACCACCATGACGTCGTCCCCGAGGTGCCGGATGACCCGCCGCGTGCTGTGCAGGGCCTCCCAGACTTCCCCGGGCGTGACGTCGTAGACCCGCAGGTTGGCCAACGCCTCGTCGGTGAAGCTGAACCGGTTGCCCACGAACGGAGCGTACCACGCACGTAACACGCACCGCTTGTCACGATTTTCGCCGATCAACCGTCGAGGGTGACAGGATGGGTCGTAATCCCTCGAGGAGGTCCGTGGTGAAGCGTCAGGCGTACCAGCCGATCCTGATCACCGACGCCTCGCGCAGCCAGGACGACCAGCTCACCAGCCGGCAGAAGCGCTACGTGCTGATGATGGGAATCCGGGTCGCGTGCCTGGTGATCGGCGCGGTCCTGGTCGGCGTCAAGGCACCGCTGCTCTGGCTCTGGTTGCCGCTCTGCGCCCTCGGGATGGTGCTCATCCCGTGGCTGGCCGTGCTGCTGGCCAACGACCGTCCGCCCAAGGAGGAGCACCGGCTGGCCGGGAAGTTCCAGCACCGCCACCTCGACGAGACCCCGCCGATGGCGCTCTCCGCCGAGGAGCGCCCGCACAAGGTCATCGACGCCGAGCCCTGACCGGCCCGGGCGGCAGCCGCCCGGACCGGTCCGCCGTCAGGGCTGGGGCCGCGCGCCGACGGTGGTGACCGCCAGCGCGCCCAGATCGCCGGCCCGGGCCAGCGCCGCGCGCGGGTCCGCGCCGGCCAGCCAGGCGGTGAGCAGGCCGGCGGCGAAGGCGTCGCCCGCCCCGGTCACGTCCACCACGGCCACCCCGGGGGCCGGAGCCGTCTCGACCAGCCCGGTCCGGTCCACCCAGACCGCGCCGGCCGCGCCCCGCTTCACCACCACCCGGTGGGCCACCGAGGTCAGCGCCCGGGCCTGCGCCGCCGGGTCCAGCCCGCCGGCCAGCACCGTCGCCTCGTCCGTGTTGACCAGCAGCAGGTCGACGTCGCGTACCCAGGTCAGGAAGGCCGTGCCGACCCGCCGCAGCGGGGCCGCGGAGGCCGCGTCGACGCTGGTGGTGAGCCCGCGCTCGCGGGCGGCGGCCAGCGCGCGCAGGCCCGCGCCGCGCGACCCGACGTCCAGCAGGGTGTACGCGGACAGGTGCAGGTGCCCGGCGTCGGGCGCCGCCGCGACGGTGCGGTCGACGTGCCCGGTGGTCAGCCGCAGGTTCGCCCCGCGCTGGCTGACCATGGTGCGCTCCCCGTCGTGGGTGAGCACGATGACCGTCCCGGTGGGGTAGCCCTCGTGGCGCTCCACCGCGCAGGTCACCCCGACCCGCTCCAGTTCGGCGACCCGCTCGCGGCCCGTCTCGTCGTCGCCGACCGCGGCGACCAGCGTGACCGCCGCCCCCTGGCCGGCGAGCCAGGCCGCGGTGTTGGCCGCCTGGCCGCCGCCGCTGAACCGGATCCCGGCCGCGGTGTCCGAGCCGGTGGCGAGGGGGCCGGAGAGCACCGCGAGCACGTCGGTGATCACGTCGCCGACGACGACGATGCGGGGTGCGGGGCTCATGCCGCGGTGGCGGTGCGGCGGGCCGCCGCGGCGACCGCGATCCGCGCCGCCAGGTCGGCGTTGCGCAGGATGATCCGCACGTTCACCGCCAGGCTGGCGCCCTCGGTGGCGGAGTGGAAGTGGGCCAGCAGGAACGGGGTCACCGCCTTGCCGGTCACCCCCTCGCGGGCCAGCATGGCCAGGCCCGCGGTGAGAGTGCGGTCGTGCAGCGCCGGGTCGAGCTGCTCGTCCACCGGCAGCGGGTTCGCCACGATGAGCCCGCCGTGGTGCACGCCCTGCTCCCGGCGGGCGGCGAGCACGTCGGCCGCCTGCTCCGGCGACTCCACCGACCAGTCCAGGTCGAAGCCGGCGTCGGTGAGATAGAAGCCGGGGAAGCGGCGGGTGCGGTAACCCACCACGCTCACCCCGAGGGTCTCCAGCCGCTCCAGGGTGGCGCCCACGTCGAGGATCGACTTCACCCCGGCGCAGACCACCGCGATCGGGGTCCGGGCCAGGGTGACCAGGTCGGCGGACTCGTCGAAGGTCTGCGCGGCCTCCCGGTGCACGCCGCCCAGGCCGCCGGTGGCGAAGACGCCGATCCCGGCCGCCGCGGCCACCGCGCTGGTCGCGGCCACGGTGGTGGCGCCGTCCGCGCCGGTCGCCGCCGCCACGGCGAGGTCGCGCACCGAGAGCTTGTTCACCCCGTCCACCGTGGCGAGCCGGGTGAGCTGGGCGTCGTCCAGCCCCACGATCAGCTCACCGGCGACCATGCCGATGGTGGCCGGAACGGCTCCCGCGTCCCGGACCGCCTGCTCGATCTGACGCGCGACGCGAAGATTGTCCGGTCGGGGCAGGCCGTGGGAGACGATGGTGCTCTCCAGGGCGACGACCGGACGCCCGTCGCGCAGGGCGTCGGCCACCTCGGCGCCGAGACTGATGTGAAAGTTGGTCACTTCGGCTACGGTACGGGCCGCCTCCGGCGCGGGCCCAGGTGGACCGGGCCGGATCGACCTGCAAAACTGGACCGTTGGAGGTGTAGTCGTGAGTACAGAGGTTCTCGAGCGTCCCGAGCTGAAGGACGCCGACACCGGCCCGGAGATGTTCCACTACGTCCGCAAGGAGAAGATCGCGGAGAGTGCCGTCATGGGCACCTACGTGGTGGCGCTCTGCGGCGAGACCTTCCCGGTGACCAAGGCCGCCAAGCCCGGTTCCCCGGTCTGCCCCAAGTGCAAGGAGATCTACGACTCGTACCGCGAGTGATCCCGGGCGGCCGTCCCGGCCGCCCGCGTAACCTGCGGCGGTGACCACCTCCACCGCCCTGCTTTTCGCCGACCTCACCGGCGTGGCGGTCTTCGCGGCCTCGGGCGCCTCCGCGGCGGTGGCCAAACGGCTCGATCTCTTCGGGGTGGTCTTCGTCGGCGTCGTCGCCGCCCTCGGCGGCGGGATCTTTCGCGACCTGGTCATCGACGAGGTGCCGCCCCTGGCCTTCGCCGACTGGCGGTACGCGGTCGCCGCGGCGGTCACCGCCGCCGCCATCTTCTGGCTGCACCCCCAGTTCGCCCGGCTGCGCACCACCGTGCTGGTGCTCGACGCGGCCGGCCTCGGCCTGTTCACCGTCACCGGCACGCTCAAGGCCCTCGACGCCCACGTGCCGGCCGTCGGCGCGTGCATGATCGGGATGCTCACCGCGATCGGCGGCGGGCTGGGCCGCGACCTGCTCACCGGCGAGATCCCGGTGGTGCTGCGCCGGGAGATCTACGCCGTGGCCGCGCTCGCCGGGTCGATCGCGGTGGCGCTGCTGTCGGCGTACGGCGCGGCGACCGCGGGGCCGCTGACCGCCGCGGCCGCCTTCGTCTTCGCGCTGCGCCTGGTGTCGCTGCGGCGGCGCTGGTCCGCCCCGGTGCCGACGATGCGCCCGCCGCGCACCGGCGCCCGGGGACCGCAGCACTGAGCCCCGCGGCGGCGGGGCGGGCGGATGTGACCAGCGTGGCGTCGAGTGGGGCGGAACGCCCCCGCTGGTTATGCTGAGTCGGCCTTCGCGGCACCGGATGCGCGAGGGCCTTTTCATGGGCGGCTGCACCCGTGGCCCTCAGCCGGGGTCCGCCGTCGTGCGGTCGGAGAGGAGCTACGCGTGGCACCGCGGTTGCCGGCGCTCGACACGTTCCCGCCTCTGCGTGCCTGGCAACGCAAGGCGATGGTGGAGTACCTGCGCCGCCGCACCGACGACTTCACGGCGGTCGCCACGCCCGGCGCCGGCAAGACCACGTTCGCCCTCCGCATCGCCGCCGAGCTGTTGAACGACGGCACCGTCGAGGCCGTCACCGTGGTCGCCCCGACCGAGCACCTGAAGACCCAGTGGGCCGAGTCGGCCGCCCGGGTCGGCATCCAGCTCGACGCCGCCTTCCGCAACGCCGACCTGCACTCCGCGGCCGACTTCCACGGCGCGGTCGTCACGTACGCCCAGGTCGGCATGGCCCCGCAGGTGCACCGGCGGCGCACCATGACCCGGCGCACCCTGGTGATCCTCGACGAGATCCACCATGCCGGCGACTCGCGGACCTGGGGCGACGGCGTCAAGGCGGCCTTCGAGCCCGCCGTACGCCGGCTGATGCTCACCGGCACGCCGTTCCGCTCCGACGACAACCCGATCCCGTTCGTCGGCTACGAGCGGGGCGGCGACGGGCTGCTCCGCTCCCGCGCCGACTCGGTCTACGGCTACTCCGACGCGCTGCGCGAGGGCGTGGTCCGGCCGGTGCTCTTCCTGGCGTACTCCGGGGAGACCCGGTGGCGCACCAACGCCGGCGAGGAGCTGGCCGCCCGGCTGGGCGAGCCGATGACCCAGGACCTCATCGCGCAGGCCTGGCGGACCGCGCTGGACCCGGCCGGCGACTGGATGCCGCAGGTGCTGCGGGCCGCCGACGCCCGGCTGACCGTGCTGCGCAACAACGGCATGCCCGACGCCGGCGGTCTGGTGATCGCCAGCGACCAGCAGGTGGCCCGCTCGTACGCCAAGCTGCTGGAGCAGGTGACCGGTGAGAAGGCCGCCGTGGTGCTCTCCGACGACCAGGGCGCCTCCGCGCGGATCGCGACGTTCGCGGCCTCCGAACAGCGCTGGCTGGTCGCGGTGCGGATGGTGTCCGAGGGTGTCGACATCCCTCGGTTGGCCGTCGGCGTCTACGCGACCAGCGCCAGCACCCCGCTCTACTTCGCGCAGGCGATCGGCCGTTTCGTCCGGGCCCGCCGGCCCGGCGAGACCGCCTCGGTCTTCCTGCCCAGCGTGCCGCACCTGCTCGGGCTGGCCAGCGAGATGGAGGCCGAGCGGGACCACGTGCTCGGCAAGCCGAAGGATTCCGACGGCCTCGACGACGACCTGCTGGAGCGTGCCCAGCGGGACGACCAGGCCAGCGGCGAGCTGGAGAAGCGGTTCGCCGCGCTCTCCGCGACCGCCGAGCTGGACCAGGTGATCTTCGACGGCGCCTCGTTCGGCACCGCCGCCCAGGCGGGCACCCCGGAGGAGGAGGAATACCTCGGCCTGCCCGGGCTCCTCACCGCCGACCAGGTCTCGATGCTGCTCACCAAGCGGCAGGCCGAGCAGCTCGCCGCGCAGCGGCGCCGGGCCACCCAGCGGACCGCTGAGCCGGCCCCTGAGGCACCGTCGGCGGCCCCGGCCCCGATGAGTGCCGCCCAGCGCCGGGTGGCCCTCCGGCGGCAGCTGAACGCTCTGGTGGCGGCCCGCCACCATCGCACCGGCCTGCCGCACGGCAAGATCCACGCCGAGCTGCGCCGCCTCTGCGGCGGCCCGCCCAGCGCCCAGGCCACCATCGAGCAACTGGAAGAGCGCATCGCGACGGTCCAGACCCTCTGACCGCCCCGACCGGATTCCGACGCAAACTCCTCGATCAACGCTCCCACGGGGGGGTGCGCAAAAGCCGGCCGGAGGTCCCTGGGGACCTCCGGCCGGCTTTATGTCTAGTTGCGGATTCCTCGTACTCAGTTCGCCATCAGATCGGCGCCACGCCAGCTGAACTCGGGGTCCGACGCGTAGCGCACGGTGATCTTCACGAGATCCTCCGCGTACTTGTTCGCGTGGTGCCCACAGAACACCAGCTCACTCCCACCCGCCAGAGTGATCCGGAGCTTGCCGGCAGCATTGCAGCGGTCGCACCGTTCATCGGCGGCCGGGGGGCTCACCGTCTCGGGCGGCGGCGTGAGGGTCGGGGTCATCGCCTTCCTCCTCTGGTCGTCACCGATGAACACTCTCTTCGGTTGCTCACCTATCGTGCAACACCCTTCTCGGGCCCTGCCTTCCCTGTGTGCCCGTCGGGGACGGAGGTCACACCTGGCGTGGAAGACAGTGTGCCGTGCACCAAGGGTGCCACGTCAACGATCACAAACGGGCAACCGTCAGGTCACCGGAGAGTGTTCTACGGCTGGTGATCAAACCGACACGTCTGGTTGACGCGTGGCGGTCAGTCCAGGTAGTCGCGGAGCACCTGGGAACGCGAGGGGTGCCGCAACTTGGACATGGTCTTGGATTCGATCTGCCGGATGCGCTCCCGGGTCACGCCGTACACCTGGCCGATCTCGTCCAGGGTGCGCGGCTGGCCGTCGGTGAGGCCGAAGCGCAGGCGCACCACGCCCGCCTCGCGCTCGGACAGCGTCTGGAGGACCTGCTGGAGCTGGTCCTGGAGCAGCGAGAACGACACCGCGTCGACCGCGACGACCGCCTCGGAGTCCTCGATGAAGTCGCCGAGCTGGCTGTCACCCTCGTCACCGATGGTCTGGTCGAGCGAGATGGGCTCCCGGGCGTACTGCTGGATCTCCAGCACCTTCTCCGGTGTGATGTCCATCTCCTTCGCCAGCTCCTCCGGGGTGGGCTCGCGGCCCAGGTCCTGGAGCAGCTCGCGCTGGATCCGACCGAGCTTGTTGATCACCTCGACCATGTGCACCGGGATGCGGATGGTGCGGGCCTGGTCGGCCATGGCGCGGGTGATGGCCTGGCGGATCCACCAGGTGGCGTAGGTGGAGAACTTGTAGCCCTTGGTGTAGTCGAACTTCTCGACCGCGCGGATCAGGCCGAGGTTGCCCTCCTGGATGAGGTCGAGGAAGGCCATGCCGCGACCGGTGTAGCGCTTGGCCAGCGAGACGACCAGCCGGAGGTTGGCCTCCAGCAGGTGGTTCTTGGCCCGCTCGCCGTCCCGCGAGATCCACATCAGGTCGCGCTGCATGTCGCGGGTGAGCTTCTCCTCGCCCTCGTCGGCGGCGCGCAGCCGCTCGGCGGCGTAGAGGCCGGCCTCGATCCGCTTGGCGAGCTCGACCTCCTGCTCGGCGTTGAGCAGCGGCACCTTGCCGATCTGCTTCAGGTACGCCCGGACGGAGTCGGCGGAGGCGGTCAGCTCGGCGTCCCGGCGCGCCTGCTTGAGCGCCTCGGACTCCTCGTCGTCCCACTCGAAGTCGTTGTCGGTGGCGGAGCTGGCGGCGTCGGCCTCGGCGGCCTGGGTCAGCTCGGCCGGCTCCTCGACCACCACGTCCTCGATCTCGGCGGCCAGCTCCTCCGGGGAGATCTCGCCCTCGGCGCCCTCGCCCTTCGCGGCGTCCTTGGCCGGCTTCGCCGCCGCGTTCTTGGCGGCCACGGTGGCCTTGGTGGCCCGGGTCGTCTTGGTGGCCTTCGCCGGGGCGGCGGCCGTGGCGGCCACCTCGGCGGTGGTGCCGGCGGCCTTGCGCGCCGTCGCCTTCCGCGGGGCGGGGGCCGGGGACTCCTCGGCGGCCGCAGCCTGCTTCGGGGCGGGCGCGGCGGCCTTCTTGGTGGTCTTGGCGGTGGTCGCCCGGGAGGCCGGCGTGGCCGACCGGGCGGCGGCCACCCGGCGGCGGGTGCTCGCGGAGCCGTCCACGACCACCGTCACGCCCGCCTCGGAGAGCGCACGGAGGATCTTCTTGGCCTGGGCCGGGGTCACCTCAGCGGACTCGACGGTGCGCGCGAGCTGGGCCGACGTGAGCTGGCCGCCGGCGCTCTGCGCGTGGGCGATCAGGGTGTCGGTGAGCGAGCGAACGTCGGCGCCGGGCTGGCGGGGTTCTGTCACGAATGACCTTCCGGAGGCGAAGAGCGAGCACGGCCGGGTCGTCCGGCACGGCAAGGAACGCGGTGTCGGGCGATGTCGTTGAGGGACCCCCGTGTCCCGGGCCGGCCGGTCGCTGGCGGTCCGTGGCGCGTGGGCAGGGTGAATTGTAACGCCGTCTGCCGCGATCATCCTGCGCCGCACGGCGGACCGGCCGTATGGACCACCGATTAGGCGCAGTTGTGGACTTTGTAAGGATGATACCCGCGCACGAACCGGCCGGTCCGGCTCGTGCGGGAAGGGGACGAACATGATCGCCTCGGCGCCCACGCCGCAGGAACTTCTCACGATCGCCGTCGAGGTGGCGCGGGACGCCGCGGCCACCGCGCACCGGATGCGGGCCGAGGGGGTCTCGGTCGCCGCGACCAAGAGCACGGTCACCGACGTGGTCACCGCCGCCGACCGGGCGGTGGAGCGGCAGGTGCTGGGGGCGCTGCGGACGCGGCGCCCCGGCGACGCGGTGCTGGGCGAGGAATACGGCGCGGGGGAGACCGGCCCGGCCGCCGAGGACGGGGTGCGCTGGATCGTCGACCCGATCGACGGCACCGTCAACTATCTCTACGGGCTGCCGTACTGCGCCGTGTCCCTGGCCGCGGAGGTGGCCGGCGAGGACGTCGCCGGGGTGGTGCGCAACGTCGCCACCGGCGAGGAGTGGACCGCCACCGCCGGCGGCGGCGCGTGGCGGGACGGGCAGCGGCTGCGCTGCTCCGCCGAGACCGACCTCGGGCAGGCGCTGATCGCGACCGGGTTCGGCTACGACGCGGGGCGCCGGGCGCACCAGGCCCGGGTGGTCGCCGAGCTGATCCCGCAGGTGCGGGACATCCGCCGGATGGGCGCCGCCGCGCTCGACCTGTGCCTGGCCGCCGAGGGCCGGGTGGACGCCTACTACGAGAAGGGGCTGGCCGCCTGGGACCTCGCCGCGGGCGGGCTGGTGGCGCGGGAGGCCGGGCTGCTGGTGACCGGGCTGTCGGGCCGGCCGCCCGGTCCGGACCTGGTGCTCGCCGCGCCGCCGGCGCTGCACGAGCCGCTGCACACCCGGCTCGCCGCCCTGGACGCCTCCGGGGGCCCGTGACCGGTCCCGTGGACCGGTGCGAAAAGAGTGGCCGCCCCGCCGGGGGTGGCCACTCTTTTGGCGATGACGGGGTCGACCGACCGGCTACTTCACCGGGCCCGGGCAGGTGCCGGCCGGCGCCTCCGGCGAGCCGAGGTCGCCCAGGGACTGGTTGACCTCGGTGGTGGTGGCCAACTGCTGGAAACCGTTGCCGAGGATCACGTCGACCGTGTCGTCCTTGCGCTTCAGGTCGGGTTCCAGCTTGGCGTTGTTGAGGAAATAGGCCCGCAGCAGGTGCGCGGAGCCGACGCCCTTGGGGCCGTAGCGCAGCACCGCCACGTCGTCCACGGCCTTGGCGTTGCCTTCCTTCTTGACCTGGAACTTGCGGTTGCGGAAGTCGTCCGCGACGCTGCCGGCCAGCCCGACCTCGTCGGTGCCGTTGTAGACGTTGATCTTGACGTCCTTCTGCTCGCGCAGGCGCACGTCGGCGATCGGCCAGCCCTCGGGGCAGTCTTCGGCGGTGCCGGCCTTGCTCTGGGTGTCGCGGACCATCGCGACGACGACGAAGACCAGGGCGATGACCGCCAGCAGTCCGACGACAACGAGTGCCCGCACTCGCGCAAAACTCATTCTGGGCGCTCCCCGGACGATGATTGGGTGGCGGCGGCCGCCGGCGGTCGGTCCGCCCCGCCGGCCGTCGAGTACGCCGCTGAGGTTAACGCTTGTCCGGCCGTCGCGTGGAAACAGCCCGACATGCCGGCGCGCCACCGGGGGAACGGGTACTACTACCCCTATCTTCGTGTCGCCTGAGTCACATTGGGAACAACTTCGGGCGCAGGGGCGTACATCTCTGCCGCGAGGGCGGTATACATGCCTCGCCCAAAGGGGGGGTAAGGTTCCGCGCTCGCTGGGGGAGTTCCTTCCTGGCCGATCCGACCCAACGACGGTCGGGTCGGGTGACCGACACATTTGGTGGCCGGCCAGCGGAACCGAAACAGCGTCGTCCGGCGTTACAACCGGAAGCGACCATATCGATATGGGAGAGTGAAACCGATGGCCACCGACTACGACGCCCCGCGTCGCGACGAGGTCGACCTCGGCGAGGACAGCCTGGAAGAGCTCAAGGCCCGACGCGTCGACACACAGTCGGGCGCCGTGGACGTTGACGAGGCCGAGGTGGCCGAGAGCTTCGAGCTGCCCGGCGCCGACCTGGCCGACGAGGAGCTCACGGTCAAGGTGCTACCGATGCAGCAGGACGAGTTCCGGTGCGCCCGCTGCTTCCTGGTCCACCACCGCAGCCAGCTGGCGGTCGAGCGCAACGGCGAGCTGATCTGCCGCGAGTGCGTCTGACCCCGACCCGAGACACCGGCGGCGGCCTCCTCGACGGGGCCGCCGCTTATCGAGCCGCCGTGCGCCGGTGGCGGGAAGCTGCTTGACTCGTACGAGCGGCTTTGACGCCGCGCGGAGGAGGAGGGCGGACGGGTGAGCGAGCGGACCGACGGGCCGGGCGCCGACGACAGCGGCGCCGACCGGCCGACCGAGAAGACGTCGCCCGCGGGCGCCGCCGAGCCCACGCCGTCCGGCGCGGACGCCGACCAGCTCGGCGCGACCGTCGCCGCGCTGACCGCCGACGACCTGCCCGTGGCCCGCCGTCGACAACTGCTCACCCGGCTGGTCGGCCAGGCCCGCGCCCGCGGCATCAGCGACCTGTACAAGCCGAAGGCCGCGATCCGCTGGATGGCCGACACCGTCGCCGAGGTCGCCCCGCGCGTGCCGATCCGCGACCTGGCCACGCTCCGGAAGCATTTCCCCGGCCTGGACGACGAGGCGCTCGCCGACCGGCTGATCCGCAACGCGGCCCGGGCCACCGCCGGCGTCGGCGCGGCCGGTGGGGGCGTGGCCGCGGTCGAGTGGGCCGTCACCCCGACCCTGCTCTCCGCCCCGGTGCTGCTGGCCGCCGAGACGGTCGCCGTGGTGGCGATCGAGCTGAAGCTGATCGGCGAGCTGCACGAGGTGCACCGGCTGCCGCTGCCCGCCGGTGGCGCCCAGCGGGCCGTGTCGCTGGTGCAGTCCTGGGCCACCCAGCGGGGGGTCAACCCGATGATGCCGGGGGTCGGGGTCAGCGCGGTGCTGGGCACCGCCGCCCGCCGCGAGCTGCGCGACAGCCTGCTGCGCCGCTTCGGCCGCAACCTCACCACGCTCGGCCCGTTCCTGACCGGCGCCGCCGTGGCCGGCTACCTCAACCGGCGGTCCACCCGCAGCCTCGGCGACCAGCTCCGCAAGGACCTCCGCCACCAGGCCCGCGCCCTGCCCGGCACGCACCCCTGACCGGGGAACGCCGCGGGCGGGTCAGGCGGCGTCGCGGGCGGCGGTCAGGGCCGCGGCCAGCTCGACCGGGTGGCGGGAGCTGACCACCCAGAACGGGGTGGGGTCGTCGGGGTCGTCCAGCACCACCTGCACGGCGCCGCCGACCCAGGGGCGCTGCACCACGAAGGCGAGCGGGTCGGCGCCGACGCCGAGCACCTCGCGCCGGCCGGCCGCGTCCAGCGGCACCGCGTCCGCGATGTGGCGCACCGGCAGGTGCGCGTCGTCGACCCGCAGCTCCCCGGCCCGCACCGTGACCCGGATCCGGCCCAGCCACCACAGCGTGGCGGCCGCCGCCGGGAGCAGCAGCACGAACGGCAGCCAGGCCCGGACGCCGGTCGCGCCCATCCACAGCTCGGCGGCGAGCAGCCCGGCGAGGGCCAGGCCGACCGGCCAGGCCCACCAGGGCAGCCCGAGGCGCTCCGAGTAGTCCGGAACGGCGGCCACCGGAGCGGCCGAGGATGACGACTGACGCACACTCCGAGGGTACGGCGCGCGGGCGGCCGCCGAACCGGCAGGATGGCAGGGTCACCCCCGCAAGGACCGGACGGAAGAGGATGACCGTGACAGACGTCGTACCCGTGCCCGTACGGCAGCTCGACCCGGAACTGCCGCTGCCGGCGTACGCCCATCCCGGCGACGCGGGCGCGGACCTGGTGGCCGCCGCGGACGTCGAGCTGCCGCCCGGCGGGCGGGCCCTGGTGCCCACCGGCGTGGCCGTCGCCCTGCCCGAGGGGTACGTCGGCCTGGTGCACCCCCGATCGGGGCTGGCGGCCAGGCTCGGCGTGACGGTGCTCAACGCGCCCGGTACGGTCGACGCCGGCTACCGGGGTGAGATCCTGGTCAACCTGATCAATCATGATCGGGAGACGCCGGCGAAGATCAGCCGGGGCGACCGGATCGCGCAGCTCGTGGTCCAGCGGGTCGCCCGGGCCGAGTTCCAGCCGGTCGTCGAGCTGCCCGCGTCCCGGCGCGGGACCGGCGGGCACGGCTCCACCGGCGGGCACGCCGGGCTGGTCCCGGCTCCGGCGGGCGGGCGGACGGAAGAGGTGGCAGGGTGAGTGCGAACAGCGGAGGGTGGGCGCAGTGATCTTCTCCCGTAAGCGGGCCGAGGGCGCGCGGCACGCGCGTGACGAGATGGACACCGGGGTCCTGGACGCCGAGGAGACCCCGCAGCCGCCGGCCCGCGGCCCCTACGACCTGGCCGAGGCGCCCGACGCGCCCCGGCTGGACCTGGGCAGCCTGCAGATCCCGGCGGTGCCGGAGGTCGAGGTGCGGGTGCAGGCCGACCCGCAGGGCGTGATCCAGCAGGTGGTGCTGGTGCACGGCGAGAACGCCCTCCAGCTCGGTGTCTTCGCCGCGCCCCGCTCCGACGGCATCTGGGACGAGGTGCGCGAGGAGATCCGGCAGTCGCTGTTCAACGACGGCGCCGCCGCCCAGGAGGTCGAGGGGGAGTACGGCACCGAGCTGCGCGCCCGGGTCCGCACCCCGGACGGCATCACCGACCTGCGCTTCGTCGGCATCGACGGGCCGCGCTGGATGGTGCGCGGGGTCTACCAGGGCGAGGCCGCCACCAACCCCGACGCCGCCGGCCCTCTCGCCGCCTGCCTGGACGGCCTGGTCGTCGACCGCGGCCAGGAGGCCAAGCCGGTCCGCGAGCCGCTGCCGCTGCGGCTGCCCCGGGAAATGGCCGAGCAGGCCGAGCAGGAGGGCGCACCGCAGCAGCGCGAGGTCTGAGCACCGCGATCCGGGCCCGGTCGAGTCGGCGTGACGTCGACGACGCCGGGCCCGTCGCGCGTCCGGCCCCGAGCGGCGGTACGCCCCGACGCCGGTCCCGCCGGCGGTCCGGATCGGCGTACGCTGGCGGGACGGTTCCCGCCACCTGCGGGGCCGGCGCCGGCGCGGCCGGCCGATCCAGGGAGCCGGCGCGGGCCGGCCGGGGTGGAGAGGTGACGCGGAGGTCATGACGACCGACGAGAGCCGGGTGTCGCTGCGGCGGCTCCTGCAACGGCTCACCGCGAGCGAGGCCGAGATCGAGGCGCAGGAGCTGCGCCGGGAGAGCGCCGAGTCCGGCGGCATGCCCGCCCACCAGTGCATGCGTGGCCAGGTGGTCTCGGTGGCCGGGCGGCTGCGCACGGTGGTCTACACGCCCCGGACCAATCTGCCCACGCTGGAGGCCGACCTCTACGACGGCAGCGACGTGGTCACCCTGGTCTGGCTGGGCCGGCGGCACATCGCCGGCATCGAGCCGGGCCGGCACCTGACCGCCCGCGGCCGGGTGGCCGTACGGGACGACCGCAAGGTGATCTACAACCCGTACTACGAGCTGGAGTCGCCGAAGTGACGACCGGACAGCACACCGAGCCGGAACTCGGGCCGGAGGACGAGCGGCTGCCCAGCATGGCCGAGCAGATGGCCGACCAGCTCGGTGGCTGGCGGGGCCTGGTCGAGTCGAGCATCCCCGTGGTGGTCTTCGTGATCGCCAACGTGGTGGGCGACCTGCGTCCCGCCGTGATCGCCTCGGTGGCGGTGGCGCTGCTGATCGCCGGGCTGCGGCTGGCCCAGCGCCGGCCGGTGCGGCACGCGGTCAACGGCCTGTTCGGCATCGCCATCGGCGCGGCCATCGCCTGGCGCACCGGCGACGAGCGCGACTTCTACCTGCCCGGCATCCTCTACGGCATCGGCTACGGCCTGGCCCTGCTGCTCTCGGCGGCGATCCGCCAGCCGCTGGTCGGCTGGATCTGGTCGGTGCTGGTGGCCAAGGGCCGCTCCGAGTGGCGGGACGACCCGAAGCTGGTGCGCACCTTCACCCAGCTCACCGTGCTCTGGGGCGTGGTGTGGCTGGCCAAGGTGGGCGTGCAGGCCGGGCTCTACCTGGCCCACCAGGACACCGCGCTGGGCGTGGCCCGGCTCGCGCTGGGCTACCCGCCGTACGCGCTGCTGCTGCTGATCACCGTCTGGGTGGTGCGCCGGGTGACCCGGGAGTCCGCGCCGGAACCGCTGCCGGGGGCCTGAGCCCCCCGGCGGTCGGTCAGGTCCGCTCCCGCTTGCGCTCGACGCTGTCCGGGCCGAGGATCACCGCCCGGACCTCGTCCTCCACGGCGGCCGTGCACACGAAGATCAGCTCGTCGCCGGCCTCGATGGGGTCGTCCGGGCTGGGCACGAGCACCCGCTTGCCGCGCAGGATCGCCACCAGCGCCGCGTCCCGGGGGAGCGGCACCGCGTGGATGGGCTGCCCGACATAGGGCGCGGTGGGGGGCAGGGTGATCTCGACCAGGTTCGCCTCGCCCTGGCGGAAAGTCATCAGCCGGACCAGGTCGCCGACTGTGACCGCCTCCTCGACCAGCGCGGCCATCACCCGCGGCTTGCTCACCGCGACGTCCACGCCCCACTGCTCGGTGAAGAGCCACTCGTTCTCGGCCCGGTTGACCCGGGCCACCACGCGGGGCACCGCGAACTCGGTCTTGGCCAGCAGCGACACCACGAGGTTGACCTTGTCGTCGCCGGTGGCGGCCACGACCACCTCGCAGCCGGCCAGGTTGGCCTCCTCCAGGCTGGCCAGCTCGCAGGCGTCGGCGAGCACCCAGTCGGCGGCCGGCACCCGGTCGGGGCGGAGCATCTTGGGCTGCCGCTCGATCAACATCACCTGGTGGCCGTTGTCGATCAGCTCCTGGGCGATCGACCGGCCCACGTTGCCGGCGCCGGCGATGGCGATGCGCATGCTCAGTGCCCCCCTTCGGGCGGCGCCGCCGCCACCGAGGTGACCGAGGCGGTGATGTCGTCGGTCACCAGCATGAAGACCTGGTCGCCCTCCTGCACCACCGTGGAGGCAGTGGGCAGCGTGCCGATCCCGAACCGGATCAGGTAGGCCACCCGGGCCCCGGTGGCTTCCTCGAGCTGCCGCAGCGACCGGCCGATCCAGTCCTTGTGCACCGGCACCTCGATGATCGACACGGTGCTGGTCGGGTCGCGGAAGATCTCCACGTTGCCCTCGGGGACCAGGTGGCGCAGCATCCGTTCGGCGGTCCACCGCACGGTGGCCACGGTGGGGATGCCGAGGCGCTCGTAGACCTGGGCGCGCCGCTGGTCGTAGATCCGGGCGGCCACCCGGGACACGCCGAAGGTCTCCCGGGCCAGCCGGGCCGAGATGATGTTGGAGTTGTCGCCGCTGGAGACCGCGGCGAAAGCGTCGGCGCGCTCGATGCCGGCCTGCTGCAGCACCTCGCCGTCGAAGCCGGCGCCGGTGACCGTGATGCCGGCGAAGTCCGGCCCGAGACGGCGGAACGCGTCCGCGTCCTGGTCGATCACCGCCACCGAGTGCCCCCGGGACTCCAGGCTCTGGGCCAGGGTCGACCCGACCCGGCCGCAGCCCATGATCACGACATGCACGGTGTCCGCTCCTCCCACGGTGCCGCACGCTGGCCCGTCGTCTGCGAGCCTGCCACGTCCCCGCGCCCGGCGGGGGACCGACCGTACCGCGCGGGCGATCAGCCACCCCCACCGCCCAGCGCGGGGTGGTCGTACTCTTGGCGCTTGTGGCCAGACCCACCTCGCTGCTGAAGCGACTCCTCCTCGGTCGACCGTTCCGGTCCGACCGTCTCCAGCACACCCTCCTGCCGAAGCGCATCGCGCTGCCGGTCTTCGCCTCCGACGCCCTCTCCAGCGTCGCCTACGCCCCCGACGAGATCCTGCTGACGCTCTCCATCGCGGGCGCGTCGGCCTTCCTGTTCTCCCCCTGGATCGCCCTCGCGGTCGTCGTGGTGATGCTGACCGTGGTGGCCAGCTACCGGCAGAACGTGCACGCCTACCCCTCGGGCGGCGGCGACTACGAGGTGGCCACGGTCAACCTCGGGCCGCGCGCCGGGCTCGCGGTGGCCAGCGCGCTGCTGGTCGACTACGTGCTCACCGTGGCGGTGTCGGTCTCCTCGGGCGTGGCGAACCTCGGCTCGGTGGTGCCCTTCGTGGCCACCCACAAGGTGCTCATCGCGGTCATCGCGGTGGTGGTGCTCACCGCCGTGAACCTGCGCGGCCTGCGCGAGTCGGGCACGGCGTTCGCCATCCCCACCTACGGCTTCGTGATCGTCATCGGCGGCATGCTGCTGACCGGGCTGGTCCGGATCTTCATCCTCGGCGACGACCTGCGGGCGCCGAGCGCGGGGTTGCAGATCGAGGCCGAGCACAGCGTCACCGGCTTCGCGTTGATCTTCCTGCTGCTGCGCACGTTCTCCTCCGGCTGCGCCGCGCTCACCGGCGTCGAGGCGATCTCCAACGGCGTGCCCGCCTTCAAGACCCCGAAGTCGAAGAACGCGGCCACCACGCTGCTGCTGCTCGGCACCATTGCGGTGAGCATGCTGGTCGGCATCATCTGGCTGGCCAAGCTGACCGGCCTGCAGTTCGTCGAGGACCCGGCGCAGATCATCTCCGGGCCCGACGGGTACGTGCAGAAGACCGTCACCACCCAGCTCGGCCAGACCGTCTTCGGCGACGGCTCGGTGCTGCTCTACGTGGTGGCCGGGATGACCGCGCTGATCCTGTTCCTGGCCGCGAACACCGCCTTCAACGGCTTCCCGGTGCTCGGCTCGATCCTGGCCCAGGACCGCTACCTGCCCCGGCAGCTGCACACGCGGGGCGACCGGCTGGCCTTCTCCAACGGCATCGTGTTCCTGGCCGTCTTCGCGGTGGTGCTCATCATCGGCTTCCAGGCCGAGGTGACCCGGCTCATCCAGCTCTACATCGTCGGGGTGTTCGTCTCGTTCACCCTCTCCCAGGCCGGCATGATCCGGCACTGGAACCGGCACCTGCGCACCGAGCGCGACCCGGAGGCGCGGCGGCGGATGATCCGTTCCCGGGCGATCAACGCGTTCGGCATGGCGATGACCGGCGTGGTGCTGGTCATCGTGCTGCTCACCAAGTTCCTGCTCGGCGCCTGGATCGCGATCGCCGCCATGGCGATGATCTACCTGGTCATGCTGGCCATCCGCCGGCACTACGACCGGATCGCCGCGGAGCTGGAGCCCACCGAGCAGCGGGCCGTGCTGCCCGCCCGCAACCACGCCATCGTGCTGGTCAGCAAGCTGCACCAGCCGACGCTGCGGGCCATCGCGTACGCCCGGGCGACCCGGCCGGACACGCTCACCGCGGTGACGGTGAACGTGGACGAGAAGGACACCCGGGACCTCCAGGCCGAGTGGGAGCGGCGCGAACTGCCGGTGCCGCTGACCGTGGTCGACTCCCCGTACCGGGAGATCACCCGGCCGATCCTCAACTTCGTCGCGTCGACCCGCCGGGAGTCGCCCCGCGACGTGGTCACCGTCTTCATCCCGGAGTACGTGGTGGGCCGCTGGTGGGAGAACCTGCTGCACAACCAGAGCGCCCTGCGGCTCAAGGGCCGGCTGCTCTTCGAGCCGGGCGTGATGGTCACCAGCGTGCCCTGGCAGCTCGCCTCGACCGCCAGCAAGAACCTGGACCGGCTGGACGCCACGCTCACCCGTGGCCCGGCGCGCGGCCCCCGGGTCGCCCCGCGCAGCACCCTGCCGCCCAGCGTGCCGCCGGTGGTGTCCGCGCCGCCCGGCGAGAGCGGTTCGGGGGAGCGCCCGTGACCGCGCCGGCCCGGAGCGGGCTGGAGGAGGCGCAGCGGGTCGAGCTGACCGTGGACGCGGTCGCCCCGGGCGGGCACTGCGTGGCCCGGGTCGACGGCCAGGTCGTCTTCGTCCGGCACGCGCTGCCCGGCGAGCGGGTGGTGGTCGAGGTGACCGAGCTGCACCGGGGCTTCGCCCGCGCCGACGCCGTGGAGATCCTGACCGCGTCGGCGGACCGGGTCGAACAACCCTGCCCGTACGCGAAGCCGGGCCGCTGCGGCGGCTGCGACCTCCAGCACGTCACCCCGGCCGCCCAGCTCGACTGGAAGGTCGCCGTGGTGCGTGAGCAGCTCACCCGGCTGGGCGGGCTCACCGACGACCAGATCGACGCGCTCGGCGTCCGGGTCGAGGCGCTGCCCGGCGGGCCGCTCGGCTGGCGCTCCCGGGTCCGGTACGCGGTCGACGCGGCCGGTCGGGCCGGGCTGCTCAAGCACCGCTCGCACGAGGTGGTGCCGATCGACCGCTGCCTCATCGCCCACCCGGCCATCCAGGAACTGCCGGTGCTGGCGCCCAGCGGGGCCCGCTGGCCGGACGCCGACGCCGTCGAGACGGTCGCCTCGACCGGCGGCGACGTCAGCGTGGTCGCGTACGCCGAGGGGGTCCCCACCCCGGTCAGCGGCCCGGCCGAGGTCCGCGAGGTGGCTGCCGGCCGGGAGTGGACGCTGCCCGCGTCCGGCTTCTGGCAGGTGCACCCCGCCGCGGCGGACACCCTGGTCGGAGCCGTCCTCGACCTGCTCGACCCGCGCCCCGGCGAGACCGCCTGGGACCTCTACGGCGGCGCCGGGCTGTTCGCCGCGGCCCTCGCCGTCCGGGTCGGCGACGCCCGGGTCACCCTGGTCGAGTCGAGCCAGGACGGGGTGGACGCCGCCCGGGCCAACCTGTCCGACCTGCCCCGGGTCGAGGTGGTCGCCGCCCGGGTGGAGACCGCGCTGGCCCGCCGCCGGGTCACCGGCCCGGTCGACCTCGTGGTGCTCGACCCGCCGCGCTCCGGCGCGGGCGCCCCGGTGGTGCGGGACATCGTCGCCGCCGGCCCGCGCGCGGTCGCGTACGTGGCCTGCGACCCGGCCGCCTTCGCCCGGGACGTGCGCACCTTCACCGGGGCGGGCTGGCGGCTCGCCGCGCTGCGCGGCTACGACCTGTTCCCGATGACCCAGCACGTCGAGCTGGTCGGGCTGTTCCTCCCGCCCGGGGAGTGACTAGCCTGGCTCGATGAAGATCGTCGGGCTGATGTCGGGGACCTCGTATGACGGGGTGGACGTGGTGGCGGCCGAGTTCACCCGGGACGGGGAGACGCTGACCCTCCGGCCGCTCGGGCACCGCAGCCTGGACTATCCCGACGACCTGCGGGCCGAGATCGGTGCGCTGCTGCCCCCGGCGGCCACCACCATCGAGGCGGTGTGCCGGCTGGACAACCGGCTCGGCGAGGTCTTCGCCGAGGCGGCGGCGGCCGGCGTCGAGCTGGCCGGGGGCGCGGTCGACGCCGTGGTCTCGCCCGGGCAGACCGTCTTCCACTGGGTCGAGGCGGGCCGGGTGCGGGGCACCCTTCAGCTCGGCGCGCCGGCCCGGGTGGCCGCCCGGGTGGGCGTACCCGTGTTGCACGACCTGCGGTCGGCGGACGTGGCGGTCGGCGGGCAGGGCGCGCCGCTGGTCCCGGCGTTCGACGCGCTGCTGCTCGACGCGGCCGGCGGCCCGCGGGCGGCGCTCAACCTGGGCGGGATCGCCAACCTCACTGTGGTTGCCCCCGGGGCGCCGGTCCTCGGGTACGACGTGGGCCCGGCGAACGCCCTCCTGGACGCCGCGGCCCGGCGCTTCCTGGACCGCCCCTGCGACCTCGACGGGGCGCGGGCGGCGGCCGGCCGGGTGCACGAGGGGCTGCTGGCGCTGCTGCTCGCCGAGCCCTACTACGCCGCGCCCCCGCCCAAGTCGACCGGCAAGGAGCTGTTCCACGGCGGCTACCTGGACGACCGGCTGGCCGCCCTGGGGGAGCCGGTGGCCGCCGACGACGTGCTCGCCACGCTCACCGAGCTGACCGCCCGGACAATCGCCGACGCCTGCGACCGGCACGGCGTGACCGAGGTCATCGCCGCCGGCGGGGGAGTGCGCAATCCCACACTCCGGGCCCGGCTCGCCGCCTTGGGGGAGGGGCGCTGGCGGCTGCGCACCACCGACGAGCTGGGCGTGCCGGCCCAGGCCAAGGAGGCGTACGCGTTCGCCCTGCTGGGGTGGCTCTCCTGGCACGGGCTGCCCGGGGCCATCCCCTCGGTGACCGGGGCGTCTCGGGCCGCCGTGCTGGGCTCCTGGACCCCCTCCGGCCCGGCCTGGGCGGCCACCCCGCCGGCTCCGCCCCTGCGGCTGGTCGTCACCCCCTGATCGGAGGTCTGACCTGGGAAGATCCACGGCCGGGCTGCGGGCTGTCGGGTGGCCGATAGACTCTTCGGTCATGAGTGTTGAAGAGGGCACGGCCAACCACGGTCGGCTGCTGGGCACCGTCCGCGGCCCGCAGGACGTGAAGCGGATGACGGCCGAGCAGCTGGACATCCTCGCCGCCGAGATCCGGGACTTCCTGATCGCCAAGGTCTCCCGCACCGGCGGGCACGTCGGCCCCAACCTGGGCGTGGTCGAGCTGACCCTGGCCATGCACCGGGTCTTCGACTCGCCGCGTGACCGGCTCCTGTTCGACACCGGCCACCAGTCCTACGTCCACAAGATCGTCACCGGCCGGCAGGAGGGCTTCGACAAGCTCCGCCAGCGTGGTGGCCTCTCCGGCTACCCGAGCCAGGCGGAGAGCGAGCACGACCTCATCGAGAACTCGCACGCCTCCACCGCCCTCTCCTACGCCGACGGGCTCGCCAAGGCGTACGCGCTGCGCGGCGAGAAGCGCAGCGTCGTCGCCGTGGTCGGCGACGGCGCCCTCACCGGCGGCATGTGCTGGGAGGCGCTGAACAACATCGCCACCGCCGGCAACCCGCTCGTGATCGTGGTCAACGACAACGGCCGGTCCTACTCGCCGACCATCGGCGGCCTCGCCGACCACCTCTCGTCGCTGCGGCTCAACCCGAGCTACGAGAAGGTGCTCGACACCGTCAAGGACGCCCTCGGCTCGACCCCGCTGGTCGGCAGGCCGATGTACGAGGTGCTGCACGCGGTCAAGAAGGGCATCAAGGACGCGGTCGCCCCGCAGGCCATGTTCGAGGACCTCGGCATCAAGTACGTCGGCCCGGTCGACGGCCACGACGTGTCGGCGGTCGAGTCGGCGCTGCGCGCCGCGAAGAACTTCGGCGGGCCGGTGATAGTGCACGCGGTCACCCGCAAGGGCTACGGCTACCGCCCCGCCGAGGAGGACGAGGCCGACTGCCTGCACGGCCCCGGCGCGTTCGACGCCGAGACCGGCAAGCTGCTCGCCGTCCCCTCGGTGAAATGGACCAACGTCTTCGCCGACGAGCTGGTCGCCATCGCCGACGAGCGCCCCGACGTGGTCGGCATCACCGCCGCCATGGCCGAGCCCACCGGCATCGCCACCCTCGCCCGCAAGTACCCCAACCGGGTCTACGACGTGGGCATCGCCGAGCAGCACGCCGCCACCTCGGCGGCCGGCCTCGCCATGGGCGGCCTGCACCCGGTGGTCGCCGTCTACGCCACCTTCCTCAACCGCGCCTTCGACCAGGTCCTGCTCGACGTGGCCATGCACAAGCTGCCGGTCACCTTCGTGCTGGACCGGGCCGGCATCACCGGCCCCGACGGGCCCAGCCACTACGGCATCTGGGACATGTCCGTGTTCGGCGTGGTGCCCGGCCTGCGCGTCGCGGCGCCCCGCGACTCGGCCACCCTCCGCGAGGAGCTGCGCGAGGCGGTCGCCGTGGACGACGGGCCGACCATCCTGCGCTTCCCCACCGGCACCGTCGCCGCCGACCTGCCGACCGTGCGCCGGGTCGGCCCGGTCGACGTGCTGGCCGAGTCGGCGCGTACCGACGTGCTGCTGGTCGCGGTCGGCTCCTTCGCCGGCCTCGGCATGGAGGTCGCCACCCGGGTCGCCGAGCAGGGGTACGGCGTGACCGTGGTCGACCCGCGCTGGGTGCGGCCCGTGCCGGCCGAGCTGGTCGAGCTGGCCGCCGGGCACCGGCTCGTCGTCACTGTCGAGGACGGGGTGCGGGTTGGTGGCGTGGGGTCCGCCCTCGCTCAGGCCATGCGGGACGCCGATGTTCGGGTCCCGGTGAAGGACCTCGGTGTGCCGGCGGACTGGCACCCGCACGGGACGCGGGCGCAGATCCTCGCCGACCTGGGGCTGACGGCCCAGGACGTAGCGCGGAATGTGACCGGGTGGATCTCGGGGCTGGACGCCCAGTCGGTCGATCCTGCTGCGGACGAGGCCACCGCAAAGAACTGACCTCAGCTACGCCGGAACGGGCGGTCCTGCTTCGCGCAAGGCCGCCCGTTTTGGCGTCGAGGGGCTTTCGCGCCTTCGGCAACCAGTCGACGCGGACGTCCTCACAACTAGTAATGTCGATGCATGGATCTGCGCATGAGCAGGCCGCTGGACGTGCGAGAAGCGACCCTCGCCGATCTGGATGGGATCATCGACGTGCACACTCAGGCGCGTCTGGCCTATTACGGAGCCGGCGGGCTGGCCTCCGAGTCTGTCGTGAATCCCACGTTGGCGCGGGAACAGCGAGCTGGGTGGACGGCCGCGATTGAATCACCCCGCAAGAGGGTCCTGTGCGCTGCCGTCGAAGGCCGGATCGTGGGTATCGCCGCCATGGGTCCTCCGCTGTCCACGGAGGTGGATGCCGGTGAGGTGGGCCAGCTGTACCAGATTCACGTCGTCCCGGGCAGTTGGGGAGAGGGCATCGGCAGCAGGTTGCACGGACTCTTCGTGCGATACCTAGAGGACGATTCGCTGTCGACCGGGCTCCTCGAAGTCTGGGAGCGAAACAGCCGCGCGCGAGCATTCTACACCAGACACGGCTGGAAGCCGGACGGGAAATTCCGGGAAGGACCAGACAACTCCAAGTACATCAATATGCGGCTTGAATTGATGGCACATCGTGCGGCGCCCCCTACTCCTCCTCGGAAGGAGGGCTAAGGCAGGCGAGTGGTTGTCCGGTGAGGGCGGCGTCGGCGAGGCGGTGGGCGGACGCGGTCTTGAGCGCGGCCCGCGAGCTGTCGATCCAACGCTGGACGTTGTCGATGCCCTGGTGGCGGTACTCGACGGCTTGGACCAGGCATTCGAGCTTGTCCGCGTCGCGCGCGACGACGGCTTCGAGGGTTTCTCCGGCCTCGTACTCCGCGACCGCGGCGGTGATGACATCGGCGACGGCTGGTGGGCAGTCGGCCACCTGATCGGCGGTGACGGCCGTGTTCGGGGCGGCGGTGAGGTAGCGCTTGGCGATGTGGGGGATGTCGGTGATCCGGGTTTCCTGGGTGTCGTGCAGGACGCAGAGCATGGACACCCGGGCGGGGTCGGCGGCCTCCATGGCGGCGAGCATCATGCCGATGAGCGCCGTGCGGAACGAGTGCTCGGCGATGGACTCGGGGTGCTTGACGCCGGCGAACCACCAGCCGGTTCGGGCCGCGCGTTTGAGGACGCCGGCCTCGAAGATGAAGCTCATCGCTCCGGCGGCGTCGTGGTCGTCGCTCATGTGCCCGTTCCTGTGCCGGTCAGTCCGTCTGCGCGAAGGCTGTAGACGATAGACGTTAGTTCCTGCTGAGATCCGGTCGCTGTCCAGCAGTATGGCGGCTCGGTCGACAAGCGCCCGACCGGTGGCGGGGTCGTCCATTGCGAGGCCGCGCCGTGCGGTGAGCAGGGCATATGTCCCGCTGCAAGGAACGCTCCCGGCGGTAAACCGCCTGGGACGAGCAGGTCCGCCAGCACAAGCAAGCCCACCTGAGAAACGAGCGCCCGAAAGTCCGCCTCCACCGCCAGCGGCGAACGAAGCCGCAACCCACGGACGGACACCGACCAGCGCGGGGTTCGGGGCAGCCCGACCCGCGCAGGGATCAAGCCTGACCGCCCGGAGCGGGTCGGGCTGCCCCGAACCCCACCACCGCAAGCGACGACGGGCCGTGAACCCGGGGAGGTCAGGGTGCGGTGGGTTCGCACTCCGCTGAGAACGTGTCGAAGGCGACCGTCACGGTGCCGTCGGCGTTGAGGGTCGTGTGGTTCGTGATCCGGAGCAAGGCGTCGTTGCCCGGCCCGGGTCCCACGATCTTGAACACCAGTTGCTGGGTGGAGGTGATGGGTAGCCCGCCGGAGCCCTGGTTGTAGACGAAGAGGTTGACCCGGGTGCTGACGTACCGGTCTCCGGTCGTCGCGCCGATGCCGTGCACGTTCGACTGGGTCTCGACGATGTGCACGTGGAACCCGCCGGTCCCGTCGACGGTCACGTGATAGACCTCGGAGATCGTGCCGTCGAAGTCGACGACCTCGCCGAGGCCGCCGTTGGCGCAGGGCAGGACGACGGAGAGTTCCAGCGGGGCCCGGAGGATCCGGGTGGTCGTGTCCGCGGCCTGCGCGGGCGTCGGTCCGGCCACGAGCACGAGTGACGGCGCCAGCAACGCCACCGCCGCGGCGAGTCGGGCCCTGCCGGTGGACCTGATTGTGCGCATGGCGACCGCCCTTCCGGGACGCCCCGGCCGCGATCGACCGGGTGCACCCCGGAATCTGCTCCCGGTGGGTGAGGGTGTCAATACGGTGCGCGTATGGCGGCGGGTCGACCCTTTGGCTGGCGGGAAACGCCGGCACGGAGGCCAAGCCGGCGGCTCAGCGCCCGCCCACGGACCGGTACCAGGTCTTCTCCGTGCCGGCCAGGCTGAACGTCTGCTTCCGGTCCGGCTGCGCCACCACGACCAGCCCCGGCCGGTCCACCAGCCGGGTCGTCCCGGGCGGCGCGGCGAACGACGCGTCCCGGGTTCGCCAGCTCAGCACCGCGAGCGGCTGCCCCGGCACCGGCAGGTAGTAGGCCTGCAGCGTCGTGGACCGGTCGGCAGGGGAGGCCACGGGAGCACCGCCACCCGCCGGCCGGTAGACCACCGCCGTCATCGTCCCGGTGGCGCTCTCCCAGGTGAGCTGCTCCAGCTCACCCGGCTCGCCGCCGCCGAGCGTCACCGAGCCCAGCGACCGCACCGCGATCTTCGCCATCGGCCAGGACTCCGGCGCCGACCGGGGTGCCTGCCGGTCGCCGATCCGCCGCGGCACGCTCCCGAACGGTCCCCGCTCACCGCCGAGCACGCACGTGTCCAGCCCGGTCAGCGCCCGCCTACCGGAGCCCGTCTCGTCCCGCACCAGCGGATAGCGAGGCGCCGCGGTCGCCGTACCCAGGTCGAGGACGCGGTCGGCGGCCCGGCCGCGCGGCAGCGAGCGGGTGGGTCGCAGCGTCGCGGTCACCGCCACGGCCTGGCAGGCGGGCACGGCGACCGGCTCGGTGATGCCGTCGGCCGCGGGAAGCGCCTTGCCGTCGGGGCCGAGCAGCCGCTCCACCCGGGCGGAGGTGAGGTAGCGGCGGCCGGCGGGCTGCTGGACGGGCAGCACGTCGGAGTAAACCAGGTAGCCGGGGTCGGTGTACTCGGTGGCGTGGGCGACCCGCCAGCGCTGCCCGTCGCGGTCGAGTTGCAGCAGCCAGGAGGCGGCCTCGCCGGGCACGTCGGCGGCGACCAGGGCGAGCGGTGACCCGGCGACCTGGCCGGAATAGAGGATGCCGGAGGAGGAGAGGTGGGCCCGGTCGTCGACGGGCGAGCGCCAGTCGCGGACGGCGGCGGTGATCCCGGCGGTGGCGGCGGCGTCGCGGGCCAGGCTGCCACGCGCCGGCCAGACCTTCAGGGTGCCGTCCAGGCTGTCGTAGCCGACCGGCAGCGTCGCCGGCTGCCGCCCGGCTACCGGGCCGCAGCCGGTCAGCAGCAGGGCCAGCAGCGCCGTGGCCGTCGTGCCGCGTCGGCGGGCTGAAGCCACCCTGTACGCCCCCTGTATCCCATCGCCGGTCGTGTCCGGAAGCCCACATGGTACGAGACGACCCGTCGCCCGGCCGCGCCCGCCTCACCCTTTCGGCCGATGACCATTGAGGACGGTGGGACGTGCGATTCATACGCCATTCTCCCGCTCCGGTAGACTCCGCCGACTGTGACGCCTGCCGAGCCCCGTGGCGACTCGACGCCGGATGCCGACGCCTCGGGCGGACCGCTCTCCGTCATGGTGGATGAACCCTCGGTCACCGCACGCGAGCCGGAGCCCGCCGCGCCGGCCGCGCGGCGGCGGTGGCGGTGGACGCCGCGCCGGCTGGACCTGGCCGTGTACGGAGCGTTCCTGCTCGCCGCGGTCTGGGTGACCAGCGGGATCTGGGCCGACCCGGCCGGCCGGGTGGCCGCGCTCTACAGCAGCGACCCGGCGCAGGTGCAGTTCTTCCTGGCGCACTCGGTGCGGGTCGTGCTGCACGGCGAGTACCCGTTCTACACCGACCAGTTCAACTATCCGGACGGGGTCAACCTGATGGCGAACACCGCCATCCTGGCCCTCGGCATCCCGATGGTGCCGGTGACCCTCCTGTTCGGACCGGCGGTCTCCTTCGTCACCCTGGTGACGCTGGGCCTCGCCGGCACGGCCGCCGCCTGGTACCGGGTGCTCTCCCGGCACCTGGTGCGCAACCGGCTGGCCGCCGCCGTGGGTGGCTGGTTCTGCGGGTTCTCGCCGGCCATGCTGTCGCACGCCAACTGGCATCCGAACATCATCAGCCAGTTCCTGCTGCCGTTCATCGTGTGGCGGGTGCTGGTGCTGACCCGCTCCACCCGGCCGGTCCGCGACGGCGCGCTGCTCGCCCTGCTGGTCACCGCGCAGGCGTTCGTCAACGAGGAGATCCTGCTCTTCACGGCGCTGGCCTGCGGGGTGTTCCTGTTCGCCGTGGTGGTGCAGCGGCGCGAGCGGTGGGCCGCCGCCCGGCGGCCGCTCGCCGCCGGGCTGGCCGTCTGCGCGGTGCTCGCCGGGGCGCTGCTGGCGTACCCGCTCTGGGTGCAGTTCGCCGGGCCGATGGCGTACCACGGGCTCAGCGACACGGTCCGCGACTACGGCAACGACATCGCCGCGTTCTTCACCCCCGGCTCGCCCACCCTCGGCGGCAACGAGCGGGCCAACGTCAACCTGGCCCCGAACTACTCGGAGGAGAACGCCTTCTTCGGCTGGAGCCTGTCGCTGCTGGCCGTCGGCATCGTGGTCTGGCTGCGCCGGGAGGTGGTGGTCCGGGCGCTCGCCGCGACCGGGCTGTTCTTCGCCGTGCTCTCCCTCGGCGAGCGGGTCTCCTGGTGGGACCGGGACCTGGTCACCGGCCCGTGGGAGCTGCTGGTGAAGCTGCCGCTGCTGGACGCCGTGGTGCCGACCCGGTTCGGCCTGATCACCACCGTGGTCGTCGGGGTGCTGCTGGCCCTGGCCGTCCAGCGGGCCGCGGCGCTGCGGGTCGTGGAGCGGCGCACCATGCGTACCCTGACCGCCGCCGGCCTGGTGTTCGCGCTGCTGCCCATCGCGCCGATGCCGTTGCGGGTCACCACCCGCCCGGCCGTGCCGACGTTCATCACGGCCGACCGGTGGCGGCAGTACGTCGGCCCGGACCAGACGTTGGTGTCCGTGCCGGTGCCGGCCATGGGCAACACCGACCCGATGCGCTGGGCGGCCAGCACCGACCTGGCCTTCAAGATCCCCGGGGGTTACTTCCTCGCCCCCCGCAACGGGGTCACCGGCGACCCGGGCCGCTTCGGCGGCCGGCCCAGCGGCATCGGCGAGCTGCTCGCCGACGTCGAGGCCACCGGGCGTACGCCGAAGCTCGACGACCGGCAGCGCCGCCGCTTCCTCGACGAGCTGCGGCACTGGCGGGCCGCGATCGTGGTGCTGCCGCTGAACGAGCAGAACGCCGAACCGCTGCGCCGCACCGTGGAGCAGCTGGTCGGGCCCGCCCGGCAGGAGCTGGACGTGTGGTTGTGGGACGTCCGGACACTGACCAGCCAGTCCGCCTGACCGGCCCGGACCGCCCCGACCCCGTGCCTCGGCGCCGGCGGCGGCCGCGCCCGGTCGACGCGCTCGTGGTCGCCGGCTACTTCGGCCTGGCCGTGCTGCTCACCGCCGGCCAGTGGGGCCGGCCCGACCGGCTGTTCCACCAGGCCGGCGACCAGATGCTCTTCGAGTGGATGCTGGCCCGCGCCGCCCGCGCGGTGACCGGCGGGGAGAACCCGCTGCACAGCACGGCTCTGAACGTGCCGGACGGGGTCAACCTGATGGCCAACACCTCGGTGCTCGGGCTGGGCGTGCCGCTCACCCCGGTCACCGCGCTGTTCGGCTCGCAGGTGGCCTTCCTCGTCGCCGTGGTGCTCTGCCTCGCCGGCACCGCCACCGCCTGGTACGCGTTGCTCGCCCGCCGGCTGGTCCGGTCCCGGGCCGCCGCGGCGGTGGGCGGGCTGTTCTGCGGCTTCGCCCCGGGCCTGGTGTCGCAGGCCGGGGCGCACCTGCACATGGCCGCCCAGTTCCTGGTCCCGGTGATCCTCGGGCTGGTGTTCCGGCCGGCCGCGGACCGGATCCGCCGGGACGGGATCCTGCTCGGGCTGGCCGTCGCGTACCAGGTCTTCCTCGGCGAGGAGGTGCTGGTCTTCCTGGCCCTCGCGGCCGGGGTGTTCGCCGGGGCGTACGCCCTCGCGGACCGGGCCGGAGCGCGCCGGCTGGCGCCCGTGGTGGCACGCCGGCTCGGCATCGGCGCGCTGGTCGCCGGGGTGCTGCTGGCGTACCCGCTGTGGGTGCAGTTCCGCGGCGCCGGGCACTACCGCGGGATGCCCTTCTACACGCGGGGCTACCGGCTGGACCTGGCCTCCTACGCCGCCGCCGCCCGGCAGACCGTCGCCGGGGACGGGTATCACGCCGGGCTGCTCTCGCCGAACCCCACCGAGGAGAACTCCTTCTTCGGGCCGTTCCTGCCGCTGCTGGCCCTGCTGATCGTGGTCCGGCTGTGGCGGCGGCCCCTGGTCCGGGCCCTCGCGGCCTGTGGACTGCTCTTCGCGCTGCTCTCCCTCGGCACCACCGTGGTGGTGAACCGGCACGACACCGGGGTGCCCGGGCCGTACCGGCTGCTCGCCGGGGTGCCCCTGCTCGACCTGGTGGTGCCGGCCCGGTTCGCGCTGGTCTGCGTGCCGGTGCTCGGGGTGCTGCTGGCCCTCGCCCTGGACCGGGTCCGGCACCGCGCGCCCCGGACCTGGGCGCCGTGGGCCGGGGCGGTCGCGGCCGCGCTGCTGCCGCTCGCCCCGACCCCGATCCGCACCGTGCCGGCCATGCCGGTGCCGGCCTTCGTCGCCGACGGCGGCTGGCGGGCGTACGTGCCGCCGGGGCGGACGCTGGTGCCGGTGCCGCCGGTCACCGGGTCCGGGGTCAGCCCGGCCACCTTCTGGTCGGCGCGCACCGGGCTGGCCTTCGACGCGCCGGGCGGCTACTTCATCGGCCCCCGCTCCGCCGACGATCCCACCGCCCACTGGGGCGCGCCGGACCTGCCCACCTCGCTGCTGCTGCGCCGGGCCGCCGAGACCGGCCAGGTGCCGCCGATCGGCGACGCGGAACGCCGCCAGGCCGTCGCGGACCTGCGGCACTGGCGGGCGGCGGTGCTGGTGCAGGCCGACTCGACGCCGGGCGACCCGGTCCGCGCCACGGTGGACGCCCTGGTCGGCCCCGGCCGCGACGTCCCCGGCGCCCACCTCTGGGACGTTCGCCCCCTGACCGGCTGACCCGCTCCGGCCGGCCCGGCGTCACACGCGGTCGCGGACGTCCCAGAGCCAGACGTCGTCCACGCGCTGCGGCTGGCCCAGCAGTTGGGTCATCAGCTCGCGGAGCACCGCCTCGCGGGGGTTCGCGCCGAGCACCACCACCGACGCCTTCCAGAAGCGCAGGTCGTCGAGGGCCTGGCGGCGGTTCTCCTCGGTGAGCGGCGGGACCCTGTCCGCGTCCATCGTGGCGTAGATGAGGGTGCTGGTCGGCCGGTTCGGCGCGCCGAAGACCCCCTCGCCCACCTCGTTCGGGCCGATGAAGTAGCCGCCGGGGATGGGGAACGCCTGCTCGGTGAGCGCGCTCCAGCGCAGCGTGGGCAGGCCGTGCACGTTGCTCGGGATCGGCACCGGCACCAGGGTTCGGCCGTCCGGCACGTAGGGCCGCCAGCCGCCCGCCGTGATGAAGCGCGGCGGCGGGTCGATCTGCTGGGCCGGCAGCGGGCGGGGGAGCAGCGGCAGGAGCGCGGCCACGATGGCGGCGTACCCGACGAGGCGCAGCCAGCGGCGGCGCGACGGGGCCGGGGCGGGCGAACCGGTGCGCTGGGCGGGCACCGGCGGGCGGCCGCGCCCGGACAGGGCGTCCCAGGCCAGCGCGAGCAGCACGCCGACCGCGGCGGCCACCACCAGGCTGAGCCGGGTCGGCATCATCATCTCGACCAGCGGCAGGTCGTCCGGCACGTACGCCCAGGGGCCGTCGACCGTGGTCTCCACGCCGTCGAAGCGCACCTTCGGGCCGATCGCGGCGACCGAGAAGAGCACCACGAGCACGGCCAGGATCCGGGCCGGCAGCGAGCGGCGCACCAGCAGCACCAGGGCGGCCAGCGCGACGAGCACCAGCGGCCAGCCGAACCAGGTGTTCTGCTCGGTCAGCCCGATGGTCTGCTCCACCGCCTCGTTCCCGGCCACGGTGTCCCGGGCGAAGGTGACGAAGGCCATCAGGTCCTCGCCCCAGTTGTGGAAGACCCCGCCCTGCAGGCCCCGGTAGGACTGCGGCCCGTTGAACTGGAACCAGATCGGGTACGCGGTCAGCAGCAGGGCCAGCCCGCCGCCCACCCCGGCGGCGGCCAGGAACGCGCCGGCCCGCTCGCGCGCCGCCCGAGGCCGCTGCACCACCCACGCCGCCACGACGACCAGGCAGGCCAGCGCGGTGAGCAGCAGCATCTCCTCGTTGATGAAGACCTGGTACGCCACCAGCAGGCCCAGCGCGATCCCGTTGCGCCGCCACCGGCCCGGTTCGCCGAGCCGCAGCACCCGGGCCACGATCAGCGGCAGCAGGAAGTTGGAGACGAAGTTCGGCTGCCCGTTGGCGTGGTGCACGATGCCCGGGGCGAAACCGAGGAAGGCGCCGCCGACGAAGGCCGCCCCGCGCGAGCGCACCAGGTGCCGGGACAGCACCCAGTAGGAGGTGGCCGCTGTCGCCGAGAGCGCCGCGCCGAGGTAGAGCGCGTACATCACCTGCGGGCCGAGCAGCAGGGTGAGCGGCGCCAGCGGCAGGGTGACCCCGAGCAGCGAGGTGTTCGCCATCATGTTCACCCCGTCCGGCGCGTTCTGCCGGGCGGTGAAGAGCGGGTTCTCCAGGTGACGCACCGAGTAGGCGCCGTGCGCGAAGAGCCACTCGAACCAGCTGTGGTCGGTCGGCAGGTGCGAGGAGACCCGGTGCTCCACGTCCCCCCAGTAGTTGAGGCAGACGACAACCCCGAGCACCGCATAGGCTCCGATGGCCAGCACGTCGGCGCGGGCCGGCCGGCGTCGGGGCCGACGCGGCGGGTCCGCCACGACGGCCTCGGCCTCGACGGGCGAGGAGTTCAGCGAGGGGTCCACCACCGGCACAGCCACGACGGGCCATCGTACAGGCGGCACGTTGTCGCGCCGGTCACGGCCGGCACCGCCGGTGCGGCGGCGCGGAGAGGGGGTGGTCGTGACCGTCATCGATCTGGGTGAGCTGCGCGACGAGACCCCGCCCGATCCGGCGGCACGGCGGCGGCCGCGGGCCGTCGGCCGTCCGTTCCGGAGCGTCGTGGTGCTGCTGGTGGCGTTGGTCACGCTCACCGCCGCGGCCGCGCCACCGCGGCCCGCCGCGCGCACCCTGGCCGGCGGCCCCGGGGCCGCCGCGTTCGTCTCCGGCGACCGGGTGTACGTGGTGCAGCCGCCCGACCCGCAGCGCGGCGTGGGCCGGCAACTCGTCGCCTACCGGGTCGCCGGGGGTCCACCGCGGACACTCTGGCGGACCGTGCTGCCGGGGGAGGGAGCCGCCACCACGGTGTGGGAGCAGGACGGCACCGTGCTGCTCGTCGGGCGGACCGCCGGCGACTCCGCGTGGGAGACGATCGGCTTCGACGCCCGCACCGGCCGGGTCAGCTGGCTCCAGCCCGGGGTGGGCTTCCCGGCCGGTGGGGCGCTGCTCGTGCAGGTGCCCGAGCTGGCGGGCCGGCAGGCGATCCGCCGGGTGGCGGTGAGCGACGGCCGGACCCTCTGGTCGGTCCCGGGCACGCCGGACAACGTCGAGCTCAGCTTCGGTCCGTCGGGAGTGGACCGGCTGGTCCACCTGCCGGCTGCCGGCGAGACCGCGGTGTACGACGCGGCCAGCGGCACCAGGCTGGCCGCCCGCGACCTGGCCCCCGGTGACCGACCCACCCGGCGGCGGACCCTGCTGGCCGCCGGGATGCTGCTGGTGATCGGGGCCGACGGCGGCACCGTCACCGCCTACGACCTGGACACCCTCCAGCGGCGCTGGACGGCCGACCTCCCGCTGGTCGGCTACGCCGAGCGGTGCGGCAGCCTGCTCTGCGCCACCCGGCTGACCGGCGGGATGTGGGCGCTCGACCCCGCCACCGGCGCAGTGCGGTGGTCCGACGACCGCTGGACGGGGACGCTGGCGGTCGACGGCGGCCGGCTCCTGGTCGCCACGGGCGACCCCACGGCCACCGGAACCGCCCTGGCGGTGGTGGAGGAGGCCACCGGCCGGCTGGTGGCCGACTTCGGCCGGTGGGACGTGGTCGCGCAGGACGAGTTCGACGGCCGGCTGTTCGGCGTCCGGCGGATAAGAAACAGCCGCCTGCTCCTCGTCGAGCTGGACCCGGCCGGCGGCCGCCCCGAGGTGCGCGACGTGCTGGTCGGGGCCGTCGGCGACTGCCGGATGGGCGCCAAGCTGCTCGTCTGCCGCCACACGAACGGCGGGTTCGGGCTGTGGCGGCTGCCGTGAGCCCGGTCATCGAGCTGGGGGAGATGCGGCACGGCGAGGAGGCCGACGAGCCGTCTCCGGTGCCGGCCCGGCCGCCGGGGCGGGTGGCCCGGGTGGTGGCGGTCTGCTGCCTGGCGGTGCTGACCCTCGCCGGCGCGGCCCCGCCGTCCCGGCCGCCGGCGGGGATCCGGGTGGCCGCCCCGCAGGGCGCCATCTTCCTGGTTCTGGCGGGCCGGCTGGTGGTGGCCGACGGCCCGGGCACGATCGGCCGGGGCGGCCGGGTGGTCACCGGGCACCGGCTGCCCGGGGGCGAACCGCTGTGGCGGTTCACCCTGCCGGCCGGCGACCACGTCCTCGGGCTGGGCACGGTGGCCGGCGGGCTACTGGTGACGAGCAGCCCGGCCGGGGCCGGCGACACGGTTTCCACCCTGCTGGATCCGGTGACCGGCGTGGTCCGCTGGCGGCAGTCCGGCTACCCGGTGTCGACCGCGTCCGGCGGGGTGCTGTTCGAGACCCCGCGCGCCGCCGGTACGGGCACCGTGCTGGCCGTCGACCCGGCCTCCGGCGGGGTGCGCTGGTCGCTGCCGCTGCCCAGCAACGGCGTGGCATACCGGACGGACGCCCGGGGGGCGACCCAGATCGTGCTGGTCACTCCGGACGGGCGGGTGGAGGTGCACGACGCGGACTCCGGCGCGCTGGTGCACGCCGGCCGGGTGCCGCCGGCCGCGGACCGGGTCTCCTACCGGTTCACCCAGGTGGTGGCCGACCTGCTGCTGGTCGACGGCGCGCCGGGCACGGTCACCGCGTACGGGCTGGACCGGCTGGACCGGCGCTGGAACGTGCCGGTGGAGCCCCGCGCCGGGGTGTGGTTCGTCGAGTGCGCCGGGATGGTGTGCATCCGCGACCAGGTCGGCGGGGTACGCGCCCTCGACCCGGCCACCGGCCGGCCGAGCTGGGTGGACGACCAGTGGATCGGGATGGCGCCGTTCGGCGGCCGGCTGCTCGGCGCCGAGCCGGGCGTCGGGCTGGAGCTGGAGCTGTCGGTGCTCGATCCGGCCACCGGCCGCGCCCTCGCCCGGCTCGGCCGCTGGCGGACCGTGGGCTTCGAGAGCGACCCGACCCGGCTGCTCGGGCTGCGCCGCCTGACCGGCGACCGGACGCTGGTCGGCGTGCTGGACGTCGCAGCCGGCGAGGCCCGGATCCGGGCGGTGCTGCCCGGCTCCTGGGACGAGTGCGCCGACTCCGGCGCCGCGCTGGTCTGCCTGCGGCCGTCCGGCGGGCTGGTGATCTGGCCGGTGGGCCGCTGACTCACCAGGTGGCCGGCGGCCGAGTCACCAGTTGGCCTGGGCGGGCGCCGGCGGCAGCGGCACCGACTCCGGGCGCACCACGTAGACGACGCCGCCGCTGCCGCCTTGCCAGGCCGCCTCGAACGCCGCCCGGGGCACGGTCCGGCGGACCCCCTCGTCGTCGGGGGCGTACGGGTCGTTGAGCACCGGGTCGCCGTCGGCCGTGAAGCCGACCAGCACGATCAGGTGCCCCCGGGTGTCGTAGTCCAGCCCGGGCACCTGCCCCCGGGTGAAGGCCGCCGAGACGATCAACGGGATGCCGGCGGCCACGAACCGTTCCGCCTCGGCCAGCGAGCGCAGCCGGGTGACGAAGGCGTCCCCCCCGTGCAGCCCCGCGTACGCGGTGTTGAACGCCCAGTTCCCGGCTCCCGCGTACGCGTGGTCGTAGCAGTGCCGGGCGGCGTGCACCACCACCGGCCGGGGGCCGGGCGGGGCGACCCAGGCGTACCGGTCCGGGGTGGGGCCGGCGCCCCAGAAGTCGAGCACCATCGAGACGCAGGTGGGGCTGCACCAGGAGTCCCCGCCACCGCCCCAGCGGGTCTCCCCGCCGGCGTGCAGCCGCTGCGCGTAGCGGGGCACGTCGAGCACCCGGCCCCGCGCGTCGCCGGCTTCCGTGCCGACCGGGGTCGGCGCCGTGACCGGGCCGCCGTCGGCTGCGCCGGGTGCGCCCGCCCGGGTGGCCGGCGTGCCGGGGCTGGTCCCGTCGCCGGCCGAGGCGACCACGCCGACCGTGCGCAGCACCGGGCCGGCCGGGGCGTCGGGGCGCCGGAGCAGGGTGACCCGGACCTGCCAGCCGGTGACTGTCGCGCCGGTCACGCGCAGGGTGTCGGCGGCGACCGAGGCCGCGTCGTCCGCCTGGCCCGGCACCGAGGAGCGGTGGATGGCCGTGTCGTCGGCGGCCCACCGGCCCAGCTCGTACCAGCCGGTGGTGGCGGCGTCCCCGGCCCAGCCGCGCACCTCCACCCGCAGCCAGCAGCCGGGAGGGGCGTCGGCGGTCCAGGAGGGGACCAGTTCGGCGACGGCGAAGCCGACCGGCACCACCGGGGAGGTCCAGGTCGCCGCGTCGTACCCGGCGGTGTCGCCGGAGTGCGGGTCGGTGTGGTCCAGCCGGTCGGCCGGCGTGTGGAGCACCAGCCCGTCCGGGCCGGCGGCCACCCCGTCGGCGGTGCCGAGGTGCAGGTCCGCCGGGAAGCGGAAGCGGTGGTACGTCACGTCCCGGCCGGGGTCGACAGCGGTCATGCGGGCTCCCGTCGGGCTCGGGCCCGGGCCGGTGGCCGGGGCGCTTGTCGCTCGCTGCCGGGCAGCATCGCGTACCCGAAGATTTTTTGCAACGACGGCGGGCGAGGGACGCTTGGCGGCCCGCACTAGGTTGTGGGAGGTCACGAGGTGGGAGGCCGGGATGCGGGTACTGGTGGTCGAGGACGAGCGGAACCTCGCCGACGCGATCGCGCGCGGGCTGCGCAAGCGCGGCATGGCCGTGGACGTCGCCTACGACGGCGACGCCGGGCACGAGGCCGCCTTCGTCACCCGCTACGACGTGGTGATCCTGGACCGGGACCTGCCCGGCGTGCACGGCGACCGGATCTGCGCCGACCTGGCCGCCTCTGGCGCGCTGACCCGGGTGCTGATGCTGACCGCGAGCGTCACGGTCGCCGACCGGGTGGAGGGGTTGCAGCTTGGCGCCGACGACTACCTGCCCAAGCCGTTCGCCTTCGACGAGCTGGTCGCCCGGGTGCAGGCGCTGGGCCGGCGGGCCACCCCGGCCGCCCCGCCGGTGCTGGAGGTGGCCGACCTGGTGCTCGACCCGGCCCGCCGGGTGGTCACCCGCGGCGGCGAGCCCGTCGACCTGACCAACAAGGAGTTCGGCGTGCTGGCCGAGCTGCTCAAGGCGTGTGGCGCGGTGGTCTCCAGCGAGGAGCTGCTGGAGCGGGTCTGGGACGCGAACACCGACCCGTTCACCACCATCGTCCGGGTCACCGTGATGACACTGCGCAAGAAGCTCGGCGACCCGCCGCTGATCGACACGGTGGTCGGCGCGGGCTACCGGATCGGCGAGGTTTCCCTGTGAGCGCGGTGACCGGCCGGTCCCGGCTGCGGCCCACGCTGCGGCTGCGGCTCACCCTGCTCAACGGGGTGCTGCTGGTCGGGGCCGGAGCGGTCCTGGTGCTGCTGGCCTGGCTGCTGGTCCGGGACGCGCTGCGTCCCACCGACGAGCTGCTGCCCGGCACCACGGTGGTGCTCGCCGACGGCCGCACCCTCGACGCCGGGCACTGGCAGCGGCAACTGGTCGACGCCGCCTCGCGTGAGCTGCTGGTCAAGGCCCTGGTGGCGCTGGTGGCGATCGGCATGGTCGGGGTCGCCGGCGCGTACGCGGTGGCCGGCCGGGCGCTGCGCCCGCTGCACCAGGTCACCGCGACCGCTCGCCGGCTCGGCGAGACCACCCTGGACGAGCGGATCGGCTGGTCCGGCGCGAACGACGAGGTGGCCGAGCTGGCCGAGACCTTCGACGCCATGCTGGACCGGATCAGCGCCGCGTTCGAGGCGCAGAAGCGGTTCGTGGCCAACGCCTCGCACGAGTTGCGAACGCCGCTCGCGGTGATGCGCACCGAGATCGACGTGACGCTCAGCGACGACGAGGCGGACCTCGCCGAGTACCGCCGGATGGCCAGCGTGGTCCGGGACGCCTCGGAACGCGCCAACGGGCTGGTCGACGCGCTGCTGGTGCTGGCCCGCAGCGAGGCACAGACGGGCGGCCGGCTGGCCCGGCGCACCGAGTTCGACCTCGCCGTGGGCACCGCCAACGCGCTCTCCGCGATGGCCCGCGAGGTGGAGCGGATCGGCCTGAAGGTGCACACCTCGCTGCGGGCCGCCCCGGTGGTCGGCGACCCCGGCCTGCTCGACCGGCTCGCCGGCAACCTGGTGGAGAACGCGGTCCGCTACAACCACCTGCACGGCCGGCTCTGGGTGCGGACCGGCACCGACGGGCAGCGGTCCTGGCTCGTGGTGGGGAACACCGGCTTCGAGGTCGCACCCGCCGACGTGCCGGGGCTGTTCGAGCCGTTCCGGCGCGGCGGGCAGGAACGCACCGGCGCCCGCGGCTCGGGGCTCGGACTGTCCATCGTGCGCGCGGTCTGCGACGCGCACGGCGGCACGGTGAAGGCGGTCGCCCAGCCGGGCGGCGGCCTGGAGGTTACCGTCACCCTGCCGTCGGCCGACGCCCCCGCGGCCACCTAGGAGCCGATCGGCGTCCGCGCGGCCGACCGCCGGTACGCGCCGGACCGCCGACCTGACGGCGCCGTCCGCCGAACCACCATCCGTGGCCACCTGTTCGTGTGGCCGGCCCGGCTGTCCCGTCCGGTGGCCGCGGGTGGTCGGGCGGGAGCGGCGCGGTGGTCGGGCAGAAAGCGCGGCCGGTGCTGGACTGCGCGTGACGGGTGGCTCAGGGTGATTGCTGCCATACGCCTGTCCGCACCAGTCTCCGGAGCTGCCAGTGACCCCACCCTCGGCTCTCACGCGCCGTGTCCTCGTGGCCCTCGCCGCCGTCGCGCTCACCGCCGCCGGGCTGGCCCCGGCCGGCCCCGCCGCCGCCGCGCCCGGCCACACCACGCTGGTCAAAGCGACGCCCTCCACCGCCTCGCCGGACATCATGGACGGCACGGTCAACGCGATCCACGACGCCGGCACCAAGATCATCGTGGCCGGCTCGTTCACCCGGGTGCAGAACCGCGGGTCCGACGTCGACATCACCCGCAACTACCTGCTCGCCTTCGACAAGGCCACCGGCACGGTGGACACCGCCTTCGCGCCGACCGTCGACAACGAGGTGTACGCGGTGGTCGCCGGACCCACCGCCGGGACGGTCTTCGTCGCCGGCAAGTTCAACACCGTCAACGGGGTGACCCGGCGCAAGGTGGCCCTGCTCAACGTCGCCACCGGCGCGGTGGTCACCGGCTTCGCCGGCCCGGCGTTCAACGGGCTGGTCAACGACGTCGCCCTGGTCGGCGGGCGGCTGCTG
Organism: Micromonospora sp. NPDC005299; assembly: GCF_042872345.1. Taxonomy (NCBI): domain Bacteria; kingdom Bacillati; phylum Actinomycetota; class Actinomycetes; order Micromonosporales; family Micromonosporaceae; genus Micromonospora; species Micromonospora sp. NPDC005299. The sequence continues at coordinate 154,146 of NZ_JBIAKG010000004.1, read as the reverse complement.
GTCGGCGGCATCTTCACCACGGCCGGCAACCCCAACCCGCGCGGCGGCCTCGCCTCGCTCAACGCGAGCACCGGCGCGGTGGACGGCTACCTCACCACGACGCTCACCGAGCACCACAACTACGACGGGGTCAGCGGCTCCAACGCCGGCGTCGGGGCCGAGAAGCTGGCCGTCTCACCGGACGGCACGAAGCTCGTGGTGATCGGCAACTTCAAGAAGGCCGACGGGGTGCTGCACGACCAGATCGTCAAGCTGGACCTGGGCGCGACCGCGGCCACCGTGGCCGACTGGAACACCAGCCGGTACACCCCGCGCTGCGCCTGGTGGGCGTTCGACTCGTACATGCGGGACCTCGCGTTCGCCCCGGACGGCAGCTACTTCGTGGTGGTGACCACCGGCGCGCCCAACGGTGGCACGCTCTGCGACGCCGCCGCTCGCTGGGAGGCCGGCGCCACCGGGACCGACCTCCAGCCCACCTGGGTCGACTACACCGGCGGCGACACCTACCTCTCGGTCGGCATCAGCGAGCAGGCGGTCTACGTCGGCGGCCACTTCCGCTGGCTGAACAACAGCTTCGGCGGCGACTCCGCCCAGGCCGGCGCCGTCGGCCGGGCCAGCATCGCCGCCCTCGACCCGCGCACCGGGCTGCCGCTGTCCTGGAACCCGGGCCGGCACCCGCGCGGCATCGGCGCCTCCGAGATGCTGGTCACCCCGGCCGGCCTCTGGGTCGGCTCGGACACCTCGTGGATCGGCAACTTCCAGTACCGGCGGGAGCGGATCGCGTTCTTCCCGCTGACCGGCGGCGCGGCGCCGCACCCGACCACCACGGCCACCCTCCCGGGGCACGTGTACCAGGCCGGCGTCCCGGCGCCGACGAACGTGCTGTACCGGGTCAACGCGGGCGGCCCCCTGGTCGCCTCGACGGACACCGGACCGGACTGGGCGGCCGACGACGGCGGCAACCCCAGCCCGTACCACAACGCCGGCAGCAGCACGGCCGGCTTCGCGCCGGTCGGCGGCGTGGACGCCACCGTGCCGGCCGGCACCCCGGCCGCGCTCTACAGCGACGAGCGCTGGGACCCCGCCGGCGACGCGGAGATGAGCTGGCAGTTCCCGGTGCCCACGGGCACCGAGGTGCAGGTCCGGCTCTACCTGGCCAACCGGTACGACGGCACGGCCGCCCCCGGTTCCCGGGTCTTCGACGTGGCGCTGGAGGGGACGACCGTCCTGGACGACCTCGACCTCTCCGCCGGCGTCGGGCACAACGTGGGCACCATGCGGGCGTTCACCGTGGTCAGCGACGGCTCGGTCGACGTCGACTTCCGGCACGTGGTGGAGAACCCGCTGGTCGACGGCATCGAGATCGTCAAGACCGGCGCCCCGCCGGCCGGCACCGGGAACGAGGTGCAGGTCCGGTCGTACGACGGGGTCACCACGGTCGGCGCGGCCGCCCCGGTGGCCGTGCCGGACGGCACCGCGTGGTCCACCGCGCGGGGCGCGTTCTGGGTCGGCGGCACGCTCTTCTACGGGATGAACGGGTCGCTGTGGCGGCGCACCTTCGACGGGTCCACCTTCGGCGCCGCGTCGGCGGTCGACCCGTACCACGACGCCTACTGGGACGCGGTGGAGACGGACTCCGGCCCCGCCGGTCAGACGTACGTCGGGGTGACCAACAACTTCTATCCCGAGATCCCCGACGTCACCGGCATGTTCTACAGCGGCGGCCGGCTCTACTACACCCTCGCCGGGCAGGGCGGCCTGTTCTGGCGCTGGTTCACCCCGGACAGCGGCGTGGTCGGCGCGGAGAAGTTCACCGTCGCCGGGGCGAGCGGCTTCGCCGACGCCGGGTCGGTCTTCCTGGCCGGCAGCACCCTCTACAAGGTCAACCGCGGCACCGGCGAGCTGTCGGCCACCGACTGGGCGGGTGGTGCGCCGGTCGCGGCGTTCACCGTGCGCAGCGGCCCGGCCGTGGACGGCGTCGACTGGCGGGCGAAGGCGGTCTTCGTCGGCCCGTGACCCGCTGCGGGCTTTCGTCCGGCCCGGTCCCGCCGCGCGGGGCCGGGCCGGCCTTGTTCCCGCCGCCGGCTGGTGACATGATCGACTGCGTCAGCCCGAGGTGTGGAAGGGGGTGTGGTCGATGTCCACCGTGAACAGTCCCGCGCCCCGCAGTCCCCGCTGACCGTCCTCACTCCGGCGGGGCGCACTCCGATCCAGGAGGAAGCACCGTGAGTGCACAGATCCACTGCGTCACCGTCGAGAGCGACGACCCGTACGTCCTGGCCAGCTGGTGGGCGCGGGTGCTCGACCGGAAGCTGAACGACGACGACCACCCGGGCGACCCGGAGGCGGTCCTCGCCGCCCCCGACGGCCACGGCCCTGACCTGCTCTTCGTCTCGGTGGGGGAGCGGCACGGCAAGGGCGCGTTCCACCTCGACGTGCACGCGGCCGAGGGGACCCGGGACGAGGAGGTGGCGCGGCTGCGCGACCTCGGAGCCACCCTGGTCGCCGACCGCCGCCGGGCGGACGGCACCGGCTGGGTGGTGCTCGCCGACCCCGAGGGCAACGAGTTCTGCGTCTGCCGCAGCCCCGCCGAGCGGGCCGCCTCGGCCTGACCGGTGAGACGAGACCGGGCCCCCGCCGCAGGGCGGGGGCCCGGTCCACCGGATCTGTGCGGGTCAGTCCCGCTTCTCGATCTCGCCACGCATGGTGACGAACTCCTGCTGGATCTCGGCCGCGGACTTGAAGTAGACCACCACCATGCCCAGGCTGCCCTTGTCGGCCCAGACACAGACGGCCACCGGGACGTCCTCGGTCTTGCCGTCGCCGCACTTGGCCTCGCCGCCCAGCGGGCCGGCGTCGACCGTCTTGAACTCCTTGGCGCCCAGCTCGGGGGCGATCGCCGTGACGGCGTCCGCCATCTCCTTCTGCGGGTCGGCGATGACGCCGGACGCGCCGGCGATCATGACCAGGTCCTTCTTCGCCGGCTCGCCGTAGAACGCGCCGACCGTGCTGGTGGCGTTCGGGACGTCCTTGGCGATCTCCGACTTCATCTGCGTGGCGGCCGTCTGGAGGTCCGGCTCGTTCACCTTGGGCCGGCCGGCCAGCGTGGCGGGCTCGACCAGGCGGGTCTTGGTCGCCTGGACGACCTCACCGACCTCGTCCTTGGCGGCGAACCAGATGGCGACGCCACCGCCCACGCAGAGCACCAGCACGACGGCCAGCACGATGAGCAGGATCTTGCCGACGCTCGACTTCTTCTTCGGCGGCAGCGGGGCCGGGGCACCGTAGCCGGGCTGGCCGGTCTCGGGGTAGCCGCCGTACTGCTGGCCGGGCTGGCCGCTCTCGGGGTAGCCGCCGTACTGCTGGCCGGGCTGGCCGGGCTGGCCGGGCTGGCCGCTCTCCGGGTAGCCGCCGTACTGCGGCTGCTGCTGGGGAGCCGGCGGGTAGCCGCCGCCGTACTGAGGCTGCTGCGGCGGCTGGTAGCCGCCGGGCTGCTGCTGCGGCGGGGGGTAGGAACCGGGATAGGGATTGGACGGCGGCTGGGACATGTTGGCAGCTCCTGTGAGAGATCCGGACGCGTGATCGTAGCCAGCCGCGCCGACACCGCACTGTCCGGCCACCGACGACGTGACGAAACCGGAACCGGGTCGTGACCGGGTCGGCCGAGCGGTGTCCGCCAGGTGTCCGGCCGGTGACGGGCCGGCGGCCCGTCACCGGCCCGGAAACGGCCGATCGCGGTGGCCGGACCGTCCGCAGGGGACGGCCGGCCACCGCGATCGTGGCGGAGGCGGGTTGGGTCAGCTGCGCAGGCTGGCGACCCCGCGCGGCAGGAACCGCCGGCCGGTGACCCGCTCGGCGGTGCCGGTCCGGTCCAGGTACGGCGTGACGCCGCCCAGGTGGAACGGCCAGCCGGCACCCAGGATCATGCACAGGTCGATGTCCTGCGCCTCGGCGACGACGCCCTCGTCGAGCATGAGCCGGATCTCCTCGGCGAGCGCGTCCAGCGCGTTCTGCCGGACCTGCTCGGCGGTGAGCGGCTGGTCGCCGACCACGAGCAGCTTGGCGACCTCCTCGTTGACCTGGTCGTCGACCACGATCGGCTGGCCCGAGTCGGCGATCCGCTTGAGGTTCTCGCTGACGCCGAACCGCTCCGGGAACGCGGTGTGCAGGGTGCCGCCCACGTGGTACGCCACGGCCGGGCCGACCAGCTGGAGCAGGGCGAGCGGGCGCATCGGCAGGCCCAGCGGGTCCAGCGCGCTGTTCGCCACGTCCAGCGGGGTGCCCTGGTCGACGGCGGCGAAGACGGTGCCGAGGAAGCGGGTGAGCAGCCGGTTGACCACGAACGCCGGGGCGTCCTTGACCAGCACGCTCGACTTCCTCAGCTGCTTGCCGACCGCGAACGCGGTGGCCAGCGTGGCGTCGTCGGTCCGCTCGCCGCGGACGATCTCCAGCAGCGGCAGCACGGCGACCGGGTTGAAGAAGTGGAAGCCGACCACCCGCTCCGGGTGCTCCAGGTCGGCGGCCATCTCCGTGATCGACAGGCTGGAGGTGTTGGTGGCGAGCACCGCCTCCGGCTTGACGATCTTCTCCAGCTCGGCCCAGACCTGCTTCTTGACGCCGAGGTCCTCGAAGACCGCCTCGATGACGAAGTCGGCGTCGGCGAAGACGGACTTGTCGACCGAGCCGCTGACCAGCCCGTACAGCTTGGCCGCGGTGCCCTTGTCCATCCGGCGCTTGCTGACGGCCTTCTCGATCTGGGTGTGCACGTAGCCGACGCCCTTGTCGACCCGCGACTGGTCCAGGTCGGTCATGACGACCGGCACCTGGAGGCGGCGGGCGAAGAGCAGGGCGAGCTGGCTGGCCATCAGGCCGGCGCCGACGATGCCCACCTTGGTGACCGGACGGGCCAGGCCCTTGTCCGGCGCCCCGGCCGGCCGCTTGGCCCGCCGCTGCACCAGGTCGAAGGCGTACAGGCCGCTGCGCAGCTCCTCGGAGAAGACCAGGTCCGCCAGCGCCTCGTCCTCGGCTGCGGTGCCGGCGGCGAAGTCGGCGTCCTTCGCGGTCTCCAGCAGGTCCAGCGCCTTGTACGCGGCCGGGACCGCCCCGTGCAGCCGCTGGTCCAGCGTCTGCCGGGCGAAGTAGAGCACGCCCGCCCACATGTCCTTGTCGACCTCGGGTCGGGTCACGGTGACCTCGCCCCGGACGACGCCGGCGGCCCACTCCAGGGACCGCTCCAGGAAGTCGGCCGGCTCCAACAGCACGTCGGCGATGCCCATCTCCGCCGCCTGCTTCGGCTTGAGCATCTTGTTCTGCATCAGCGGGTTCTGCAGGATCACCTGCGTCGCGGCCGGGATGCCGATCAGGTTCGGCAGCAGCTGGGTGCCGCCCCAGCCGGGGACCAGGCCGAGCGAGACCTCCGGCAGCGCCAGGGCCGCCGCGCCCGCCGACAGGGTCCGGTAGTGGCAGTGCAGGGCCAGCTCCAGGCCGCCGCCCATCGCCGCGCCGTTGACGAAGGCGAAGGTGGGGACCGCGCTGTCCTTGAGCCGGGCGAAGACCCGGTGGCCGAGCCGACCGACCTCCAGCGCCTGCTCGCGGTTCGCCAGCTGCGGCAGGCTGGTGATGTCCGCGCCGACGCAGAAGATGTACGGCTTGCCGGTGACCGCGATGAACGCGGGGTCCGCCGCCAGGGCGGCGGTGATCGCCTCGTCCAGGCTGGTCAGGCCGCCCGGGCCGAAGCTGTTCGGCTTGGTGTGGTCGAAGCCGTTGTCCAGGGTGATGAGGGCGGCGGGACGGTCCAGCCCCGGTACGGCCACCTGGCGCAGCAGCGCCTTGGTGACGACCTCGTTCGGTGCGGCGAGCGCGCTCACTTGTTGCCACCCTCCCCCTGTGCGGACTTGCTGGACTCCGTCCAGTGTGGGTTCTCCCAGATCACGGTGCCGCCCATGCCGATGCCGATGCACATGGCGGTGAGGCCGTAGCGGACCTCGGGGTGCTCGGCGAACTGCCGGGCGAGCTGGGTCATCAGCCGGACGCCGGACGAGGCGAGCGGGTGACCGATGGCGATCGCGCCGCCCCACGGGTTGACCCGCGGGTCGTCGTCGGCGATGCCGAAGTGGTCGAGGAAGGCGAGCACCTGCACGGCGAAGGCCTCGTTCAGCTCGAACAGGCCGATGTCGTCGATGCTCAGGCCGGCGATGCGCAGCGCCTTCTCGGTCGACGGGATGGGGCCGACGCCCATCACCTCGGGCTCGACGCCGACGAAGCCGTACGACACCAGCCGCATGCCGATCGGCAGGCCCAGCTCGCGGGCGGTCTCCTCGGCGACCAGCAGCGCGGCGGTGGCGCCGTCGTTCAGGCCGGCCGCGTTGCCCGCGGTGACCTTGCCGTGCGGGCGGAACGGGGTCTTCAGGGTGGCGAGCTTCTCCAGCGAGGTCTCCCGGGGAGCCTCGTCGGTGGTGGCCAGGCCCCAGCCGGCCTCCGGGTCGCGGATCGCCACCGGCACCAGGTCGCCCTGGAGCTTGCCGTTGGCGTACGCCTTGGCGGTCTTCTGCTGCGAGGCGAGCGCGAACGCGTCGGTGCGCTCCTTGGTGATGTGCGGGACCCGGTCGTGCAGGTTCTCCGCGGTCGCGCCCATGACCAGCGCGGACGGGTCGACCAGCTTCTCCGCGATGATCCGCGGGTTGGGGTCGACGCCCTCGCCCATCGGGTGGCGACCCATGTGCTCGACGCCACCGGCGATGGCGACGTCGTAGGCGCCCACGGCGATGCCGCTGGCGACGGTGGTGACGGCGGTCATCGCGCCGGCGCACATCCGGTCGATGGCGAAGCCGGGCACCGTCTTGGGCAGGCCGGCCAGCAGGGCGGCGGTGCGGCCGATGGTCAGGCCCTGGTCGCCGATCTGGGTGGTGGCCGCGATGGCGACCTCCTCCACCTTCTCCGGCGGCAGCTGCGGGTTGCGCCGCATCAGCTCGCGGATGCAGCGGATCACCAGGTCGTCGGCGCGGGTGTTGGCGTACATGCCACCCGCCTTGCCGAACGGGGTGCGGACGCCGTCGACGAAGACGACATCCCGAACTTCACGGGGCACTTGGAGCCTCCTCTTCGACCATGATTCGGCCTCCGCGCCGCGAGGCGGCGCTACGGACCGAACGAGGGTCGGCCGGCACTGGCGGTTTCCCCCGGATGCTACTCGCCAGTAACCACCGCCGACAGCACCCCCCATGTGGCCAACCCCACACCGCCCGCGAGCGCCGCCAGCCGGTCGATCAAGAAGTTGGCGGCGGTGTCGATCTCCGACACTGCCGCCAACTTCATGATCAACGCTGGGACCGGGGGTCAGGACGCCGGGAGGTGGAGGGCCTCGGTCAGGGCGGGGAGGAGGAGGCTGATCTGCCACTCCCTCGCGCCGAAGGTGCGCAGGGTCTCCGCGACCGTGTCGTCGGTGAGCTCCTCGGGAGGCTGCCAGGCCAGGCGGCGGATGTAGTCCGGGGCGATCAGGTTTTCCGGCGGCAGGTTGTGGGCGCCGGCGGTGCCGACCACCACCTCGCGGCACCGGGCCAACCGCCCGGCCGCCACCGGGTCCCGCTCCGCCCACCGGTGCGGCGGGGGCGGACCCTCCACCACGGGGTTCACCGGCAGGGAGTCGTCCGGCAACTGGCGCGCGTCGTCCAGGGCCGCCAGCCAGGTACGCGCCAGCCGGCGCACCGACCGGCCACCGAAACCGGGGAGGGTCAGCAGGGTCTTCTCGTCCTTCGGGTCCAGCTCGGCGGCCGCCACGATGGCCGAGTCCGGCAGCACCCGGCCCGGTGCGGCGTCCCGCCGCGCGGCGATCTGGTCCCGCGCGTACCACAGCGAGCGCACCCGGGCCTGAGCCCGCGCGCCGCGCACCCGGTGGATGCCCGAGGTGCGGCGCCACGGCTCGGCCCGGACCCGGGGCGGGCGGGCGCCGTTGCGCACCAGCGCGGCGAACTCCTCCGCCGCCCACGCCGACTTGCCCTGCTTGGTCAGCTCCTCGTCGAGCGCGTCGCGCAGGTCGACCAGCAGCTCCACGTCCAGCGCCGCGTACGTCAGCCAGGACTCCGGCAGCGGCCGGCTCGACCAGTCCGCCGCGGAGTGGTGCTTCTCCAGGCTGTAGCCGAGCACCTGCTCGGTCAGCGCGGCCAGACCCACCCGCTCGAAGCCGGCCAGCCGGGCGGCCAGCTCGGTGTCGAACAGCCGGCGCGGGCGCAGGCCCAGCTCGGCGAGGCAGGCGAGATCCTGACTGGCGGCGTGCAGCACCCACTCGGCCCCGGCGATCACCCCGTCGAGGGCGGTGAGGTCGGGCAGCGGCAGCGGGTCGATCAGCGCCGTGCCGGAGCCCGCCCGGCGCAGCTGCACCAGGTAGGCGCGCTGGCTGTAGCGGTAGCCGGAGGCTCGCTCGGCGTCCAGGGCCACCGGGCCGGTGCCGGCCGCGAAGCGGGCCACGACCTCGTCGAGCTCGCTCGGAGCGGCCACCGGCGCGGGCGTGCCCTCACGCGGGGCGGTCAGCGGGACGGGCCCGCCGGCGGTGGGTTCGGTCCCCGCGTCCGCCGGCTCCGGCGTGGCCGAGGACGGATGCGGCGATGCCTCTTCCGTACGGCTTTCGGCGGCCCGACGGCGCAGGGGTGGTTCGTCGGTCACCTGACAACCCTAGTGCGCCGGGCGATCCGGTGTGCGCAGCCGGTCGGTCGCGTGTCGGCGGGATGTCCGACAGGTGTCGTGACAAGGCCGGGTTGCGCTGGCATGGCAGGGTCGGACAACGGGGGAGACAAACCCCGTTCACGCAGGTACGGTCCATCGGGCCGCGGGCCCCGAGGGCGTTGGTGGCGGCGGTGCGGTCACGGGGGAGGACAGGCGATCATGACGGGCGCGTACGGGGCCGGTGACGGCGTGCCGGGGCAGGGCGGCGACGAGACTGCCGCCCCGGAGCGGGCCGGGGCCGACCGGCCGGGGCCGCTGCCACCGCGCATCGTCCCGCCGACCGGCCACGCCACGGGCCCCGGCCAGCCTGCCGCGCCGAACGCCACCTTCCCGGGCGCGCCCGCCGAGGGGTTCCCGCCGGGCGGCGGCCCGACCGGTCTCGGTGCCGGCTACGGCACCGCGCCCACCGCCCCCGCCCCCGGCTACGGCCCCACGCCCGCTGCTTTCGGCTCCGCGCCCGCCGCTCCCGGTTCCGCGCCCGCCGCTCCCGGTTCCGCGCCCGCCGCTCCCGGTGCCGGATTCGGCGCGACGCCCGCCGTCCCGGGTGCGCCGAGCGCCGACCAGCCGGGTGCCCGGGCCACCTGGTCGGCGACGCCGAACAGCGGCCAGTGGGGCGGCCCGGCCGCACCCACTCCGCGCGCCCCCGGTGGCTGGCCGCCCGCACAGCCGGGCGCCGTTCCGGGGCAGCCGACCGCTCCGGGGCAGTTCGCCGGCCAGCCCGGCGCCGCCGCTCATCCGGCCTCGCCGGACGCGAGCGCCCCCGCCCCACCCGCACCCTCGGGCCAGCCGTCCGCCGCCTACCCGACCCGGCCCACCTCTGGCCCGGCCCACCCGGCCCCGGCCTCCGGCCCGGCCTACCCGGCCCCGGCCTCCGGCCCGGCCTTCCCGGGTCAGCCGAGTTCGGGCCCGGTCTACCCGGGTCAGCCCAGTTCCGGCCCGGCCTACCCGGCGCCGGCGTCCCACCCCGGCCAGCCCACGTCCGGCCCGGCCTACCTGGGGCAGCCTGCCGCTGGGCTGGCGGTGCCGGGAGCGACCACCGGTCAGCCCGAGCGGTCGCGGCGGGGGCGTCGGCTGCCGGTGGTGGCGCTCGTCCTGGCCGGGATCCTGGCCCTGGTGGCGGGCGTGCAGGCGTACCAGATCCACCGGCTGGACGACCGGCTCGCCGCCACCGACCGGCGGCTGGCCGAGGCGCAGGGCGCGGATGCCGGCCGGCTCGACGGCCTGGAGGAGCGGGCGGGGGTTCTGGAGAAGCAGGCCGGCTCCGCGTTCAACCCGGAGGCCGTGGCGAGCGCGGTGCTGCCCAGCGTGTTCCGGGTCCGGGCCGGCCAGTTCACCGGCACGGCCTTCGCCATCGGCAAGGCCCCGTCCGGGGGCGGCACCACCCTGCTCACCAACTTCCACGTGGTGGAGGCGGTCTTCAACGCGGGTGATCGCAAGGTCTTCCTGGAGCGCACCGACCAGCGGTTCGAGGCGACCATCGTCGAGGTCGACAAGGACAAGGACCTCGCCCACCTGCGCACCACCGCGAAGTTCACCGGCCTGGTCGCGGCGCGTACGCCGGTCAAGTCCGGGCAGCAGATCGTGGTGGTCGGCGCCCCGCTCGGCCTCCAGGACAGTGTCACCACCGGCGTGGTGAGCGCGTTCCGCAAGGACGAGGGCGGCTCCGGTCCGGTGATCCAGTTCGACGCGCCGATCAACCCCGGCAACTCCGGTGGGCCGGTGATCAACGGCTCGAAGGAGGTCGTGGGGATCGCCACGGCCAAGGCCCGGGACGCCGAAGGCATCGGCCTGGCGGTGCCGATCAAGACCGCGTGCGACCGGTTCAAGCTCTGCTGACCGGCGCGCCGCAGGCGGCTTGACCGCGTACCGCACCGTCGAGGCGTGGGCCCCGACCACGCCGACCGCAGAACCCGGCCCTACGGGCCACCCCGCGGGGGACCAGCAAACCTGGAGGAAGAACCATGTCCCAGCCACCGACCGGAGCGGGCGGCTATCCGCCCCAGCCGCCGGGGGGCACCGTCTACGGCAGCCCGTACGGGGCCCAGCCGGAGCCCCCGCAGCACACAGCGGCCCAGCCCGAGCCCACCCTGCCGCAGCCCACCGCCCCGATTCCCGGGCAGTACGCGCCGGGCGCCGCCCCGTTCCCGCCGCCGGCCGCCGCGCCGGGCTACCCGCAGCCGATGTCGGCTCCGCCGACTTCCGGCGCCGGCTTCGCGCCGGGCTACCCGCAGCCGATGTCGGCCCCGCCGACCTCAGGCGCTGGTTCCGCGCCGGGCTACCCGCAGCCCATGTCGGCCCCGCCGGGCTACCCCATGTCGGCCCCGCCCGGCCCGGTGCCGCCCTACGCGGCGCCCGCGGCGGGTGGCGGCAAGGGGCGGGCCGCCCTGATCCTGGGCATCGTCGCCGGACTGCTCCTGGTCCTCGGCGGCGTGATGACCGGCCTCTACGTCAGCACCAACGGCAAGCTGCACAAGGCCGAGCAGCAGGTCAGCCAGCGGGACGGCACGATCACCGCGAACCGGCAGGAGATCGACAAGCTCAAGGGCGACCTCCAGACGGTCCGCGACAAGCTCGCCGACACCGAGCAGGACCTGACCGGCACCAAGAACGACCGGGACGAGCAGGCCCGCCAGAAGAAGGTCATCGGGAGCTGCCTGGACAAGCTGACCGCGGCCATCGCGGCGGCGTCCCGGGATGACAAGGCGGCCTTCGACGCCGCCAACAAGGGGCTGGACAAGGTCTGCGACGAGGCCGAGAACTACCTCTGACCCGGCTTCACCACGGGCCGCTCCGACCACTCGGGGCGGCCCTCGCCGTGGCGGGACACGCGGATCTTGGCGAGTTGCCGTTCACCGCGAACGGCAACTCGCCAAGATCGCAGAAGCGACGGGGGTCAGGCGGCGCCGGCGGGGCGGCGGGTGTGGAGCGCCGTGACGCCGGGTGGGGGGAGGCCGGCCGTCGAGGCCAGCAGGCTGCACCAGCCGAGCAGGTGCGGGGCCAGGTCGGCGCCGAGCGGCGTCCAGGAGGCGCGGATCTCGATGTCGCCCGCGGCGGGCGGCCCGGCCAGCTCGCCGAACCGGGTGGAGAGCGTCTGGGTGACCGTGCCGCCGATGGCCCGGTAACGGGCCTCCTGCGCGTCGAGGGCGTCGGTCAGCCAGGTCCAGCCCACCCCGGGCAGCAGGGGGTCGCTGGCCAGGTCGACCTCCAGCTCGGCGGTCACGTAGGTGACCAGCCGCAGGGTGCCCTGCCACGCCTCGTGCCCGGCCGGGTCGTGCAGCAGGATGAGCCGACCGGTGGCGACCTCGTCGTCCTCGCGCAGCACGCCGGCGGAGAGCGCGAACGCGTACGGGGCCAGGCGCTGCGGGGCGCCGACCTCCTCCAGCACGATCTCCGGGCGGCATGTCACCGATCGCAGCCCCGCGACCGCGCGGGCGAAGGTTTCCGGGAGCGCGATCGGGGGGGCCATGACGGCAGCCTATGCCGCCCCGCCCCGCCCGGTGTGACGGCACGCCGGGCGGTCATCCCGATCATGCGCGCCGAGAGCGCGTGAGAAGGGGACCCTTCGCTACCGCAGCCGTCGACAAGGGGCCCCTCCTTTCACGTCACAAAAGGTGACGGTGGCGGCGGGGGGCGTCCGGGCGCGTGGCACGATTGCCGCGATGACCACCGACACCACGGGCACTGCCGCCCGAGACGGAGAACCCCGCCGCGGCGGGCCGGCCGACTCGCCCTTCGTCCGCGCCTGCCGGCGCGAGCCGGCCCCGCACACCCCGGTCTGGTTCATGCGCCAGGCCGGCCGGTCGCTGCCGGAGTACCGCGACATCCGGGCCAACGTGCCGATGCTGGACTCGTGCCGCCGCCCCGAGCTGGTCCGGGAGATCACCCTCCAGCCGGTCCGCCGGCACGGTGTCGACGCGGCCATCCTGTTCAGCGACATCGTGGTGCCGGTGGCCGCCGCCGGGGTCGACCTGGACATCGTGCCCGGCACCGGCCCGGTGGTGGCCGAACCCGTCCGCACCGCCGCCGACGTCGAGCGGATCAACCCGATCGGCCGCGACGAGGTGTCCTATGTGGACGAGGCCGTGCGGCTGCTCGTCGCCGAGCTGGGCGACACCCCGCTGATCGGCTTCGCGGGCGCGCCGTTCACCCTGGCCAGCTACCTGGTCGAGGGCGGCCCGTCGCGGACCCACGCCAAGACCAAGGCGCTGATGTACGGCGACCCGGAGCTGTGGCACGCGCTCTGCGCCCGACTCGCCGAGGTGACGCTGGCGTTCCTGCGGGTGCAGGTCGACGCCGGGGTGTCCGCGGTGCAGCTCTTCGACTCGTGGGCCGGGGCGCTCTCCGAGGCGGACTACCGCCGCTACGTGCTGCCGCACTCGGCGTACGTGCTCGCCGGCCTGGCCGACGCGGGCGTGCCCCGGATCCACTTTGGGGTGGGCACCGCGGAGCTGCTCGGCGCAATGGGCGAGGCCGGCGCCGACGTGGTCGGCGTGGACTGGCGTACGCCGCTGGACGTCGCGACCCGCCGGATCGGGCCGGACAAGGCCGTGCAGGGCAACCTCGACCCGGCCGTGCTGCTCGCCCCCTGGCCGGTGGTGGAGGCCGCGGTGCGCCGGATCCTCGACGAGGGGCGGGCGACCCCCGGTCACGTGTTCAACCTCGGGCACGGCGTGCTGCCGGAGACCGACCCCGAGGTGCTGACCCGGGTGGTCGCGCTGGTGCACGAGCTGTCCGCGCGGCCGGCCGCGTAAGGGAGGGACGACCATGGCGCGACCGTGGCGGGTGGCGATCGTCGGTGGCGGGATCACCGGGCTGGCCGCCGCCGTCCGGTTGCGCGACCGCGCCCCTGCCGGCACCGAGATCACCGTGTACGAGCAGTCCGGCCGCCTCGGCGGCAAGCTGCGCACCGGTGAGCTGGCCGGCGGTCCGGTCGAGTTCGGCGCCGAGTCGTTCCTGATGCGCGACCCGGCCGGCGGGGAGTCGGCCGTGGTGACGCTGGTCCGCCGCCTCGGCCTGGCCGACGCGATCGTGCACCCCACCGTCGGGCAGGCGGCCCTGGTGGTCGACGGTGGGCTGCGCCCGGTCCCGGGCGGCACCCTGGTGGGCGTACCCGGGGATCTGGACAGGGTGGCGGCGGTGGCGCAGCCGGCCGCGACGGCCGACCGGGACGGCGGCGCGCCGCTGCTCCCGCCCGACGCCGACGTGTCGGTCGGCGCGCTGGTCCGCGATCGGCTCGGCGACGAGGTGGTGGACCGGCTGGTCGATCCGATGCTCGGCGGCGTCTACGCCGGCCGGGCCGACGACCTCTCGCTGGTCACCACCATGCCGGCCCTGGCCCGGGCGGCCCGGGTCGAGCACACCCTGGTCGGGGCGGTCCGCGCCGCGCAGGCCGCCGCGCCCCGCGCCCCCGGCGCCCCGGTCTTCGGCACCCTGGCCGGCGGGCTGAGCACGCTGGTCGAGGCGGCGGCACGGGAGAGTGGGGCGACCATCCGCCGGGACGCCGCGGTCCGCGAGCTGCACCGCACCCCGACCGGCTGGCGGCTGGTGGTCGGCCCCACGCGTGAACCCGAGTTCGTCGAGGCCGACGCCGTGGTCCTCGCCGTGCCGGCCCGCCCGGCCGCCCGGCTGCTCGCCGGCCCGGCCCCCGAGGCCGCGGCGACCGTCGGCGGGCTCGACTACGCCAGCGTCGCGCTGGTCACCATGGCCCTGCCCGAGCCGGAGCTGCCGGAGCTGTCCGGTTTCCTGGTGCCGGCCACCGAGGGGCTGCTCATCAAGGCGTCCACCTTCTTCACCACGAAGTGGGGGCACCTGCGCCGGCCCGACGGGCTCGCCCTGGTCCGCGCCTCGGTGGGCCGGTACGGCGAGGAGGCCTCGCTCCAGCTCACCGACGACGACCTGGTCGCCACCGTGCACCGGGAGCTGTCGAAGGTGCTCGGCACGCCGCTGCCCGCCCCGGTGGCCCGGCACGTGCAGCGGTGGGGTGGCGCCCTGCCGCAGTACACCCCCGGCCACCTCGGCCGGGTGGGGACGGCCCGGGCGGCGCTGCGCGCCGCCCACCCGACGCTGGCCCTGGCCGGGGCCGGCTACGACGGCGTCGGCATCCCGGTCTGCGTCCGCTCCGGCGAGACGGCGGCCGAAGAGATCATCACTGCACTGGGAGGATCGGCAGCATGACGGAGCAGACCAACGCGGCCCGGCTGCGGGAGCTCAACGACACCATCCGCTACACCATGTGGTCGGTCTACCGCGCCACCAGCCCCCTCCCGTCGCTGCGCGAGAACGTCGTCGACGAGGTCGAGTCGCTCTTCGAGGAGCTGGCCGGCAAGGACGTCACGATCCGCGGCACCTACGACGTGGCGGGCCTGCGCGCCGACGCGGACCTCATGATCTGGTGGCACTCGTCCTCCAGCGACGCGCTCCAGGACGCCTATCTGCGGTTCCGGCGCACCACGCTGGGCCGGGCGCTGACCCCGGTCTGGTCGCAGATGGCGCTGCACCGGCCGGCCGAGTTCAACAAGAGCCACATCCCGGCGTTCCTGGCCGGCGAGGAGGCCCGCGCCTACCTCTGCGTCTACCCGTTCGTCCGGTCGTACGAGTGGTACCTGCTGCCCGACGCCGAGCGGCGCGAGATGCTGGCCGAGCACGGCAAGATGGCCCGGGGCTACCCGGACGTGCGGGCCAACACGGTCGCCTCGTTCGCCCTCGGCGACTACGAGTGGATGCTCGCCTTCGAGGCCGACGAGCTGCACCGGATCGTCGACCTGATGCGCGACCTGCGGGCTTCCGGAGCCCGCCGGCACGTCCGCGAGGAGGTCCCCTTCTACACGGGCCGCCGCCGCTCGATCGCCGACCTCGTCACCTGCCTGGTCTGACCCGCGCCGGCCGGGGCCGTGATCCACGACCCCGGCCGGACGGCGGTCAGGCGACCGTGGTGCAGGAGACGTTCCCCGGCACCGGGTTGCTTCCGCTCGACGAGCCGACGAAGCCGAACGAGGTGCTCGCCCCCGCGGCGAGGGTGCCGTTGTAGGCGACGTTGCGCGCGGTGACCAGCGTCCCGTTGGTGCTCACCGTGGCGTTCCACGCCGAGCTGACCTGCTGGCCGTTGGCGTAGTTCCAGCTCACCGACCAGCCCCGGATCGGTGAGCCGCCGTTGGTGACCTGCACCTCGGCCTGGAAGCCGCCGCCCCACTGCCCGGTGATCCGGTAGGTCGCCGTGCAGGCCCCGGCCGGGTTCGGCGTCGTCGGCGGAGTGGTCGTCGGCGGGGTCGTGGTCGGGGGCGGCGTGGTGGTCGGCGGCGGCGTGGTCGGCGGGGTGGTGGAGCCGCCGCCGAAGTCCACGTCGCTGCACAGGTAGTACGACTGGTCCAGGTGGCTGGCCTGCCAGATGGTGTAGACCACGTGCCGGCCGGTCCGGCCCGGCGCGTTCGCCGGCACCTGGATCGACACGCCCTGCGTCTCCGGGGTCCACTGGCTGGCCGGGGTGTTGCCGATCTGGCCGACCAGCTCCAGGTCGCTCCAGCGCAGCGGCGTGGTCAGCGCGTTGTAGCCCTGCTTCGTCACGTACACCCGGATGTAGTCGGCGCCGTGGCTGGCCTGGTCGTACAGCTTGATCCGGAAGTTGGTGGTCACCGGCGAGGTCTTCCAGGCGCCGACCGTGTCGAGGGCGTTGTAGCGCCCGCTGGAGGTGCGCCCGCCGCTGCACAGTTGGCCGTCCGGGATGGCCCCCTGGTGGTTGCCGGCGACGCCCTCCCGGAACAGGCCGTTCCAGTTCCACATGGCGTTCGGGTCGGCCTGCCAGGCCTGCCAGCACATCGGGTCCTGGGTGGCCATCGCCGGGTTCTGGAAGTCGCTGCCCCAGCGCTGCCAGCAGCCGTAGTTGCGGGACGCCGGGTCGACCACCGACCCGTGCGCCGAGGCCGGGCCGGACAGGGCGGTGGTGAGCAGCGCCGCGACGACCGCGCAGACGCTCAGGATCGCCGCCACGACGGGGACGCGGCGGCGGTGCGGAGTGGACATGGTGAGCCTCCGGGGTGGGGATGTCGGTGCACGACGCCCGGACGGTGCGGGAGTTGCCCCCTCCCGCGGCTCGTGTGGTGGCTCGCCTGGCACGCTGCCACAGGAAAGCGGTATCCGTCAATGTCTGCTCAGGCGGCGACTCGGCCCTCCCGCCGCATCGGGGTGTGCGGGATCCCGTCCTCGACGTAGCCCGGGCCGCTGACCGTGAAGCCGTGGCCGGCGTAGAAGTCGACCAGGTGGGTCTGCGCCTCCAGCACGCACGGGCGGTCGCCCACCGCCGCCAGGGCCTCGGTCATCAGCGCGCCCGCCAGGCCCGCGCCGCGGGCCGCCGGCGCCACCACCACGCGGCCGATCCGCGCCACACCGCCCGGGTCGGCCAGGATCCGCAGGTACGCCACCACGTCGCCGTCCCGGGTCAGCCAGAGGTGCCGGGTGCCGGGTTCGACGTCCCGGCCGTCCAGCTCCGGGTACGGGCAGGACTGCTCCACCACGAACACGTCGATGCGCAGCCGGAGCAGGTCGTGGAAGGTGCGCGCGTCCAGCTCGGCGAAGCCGGCCAGGTGGGACTCGGTAGGCATCCCGCGATGGTAGGCCGGCCCCCCGGAGTGCTCAGGCGGGGCGGGCGCCGACCGCGTCGCGGACCTCGGCGCCCTGGGAGCCCTCGACCGCGCGGGCGCAGTGCGCGCAGCAGAAGAAGCGGCCGGAGACCTCCACGCCGTGCCCGACGATCTTGATCTGGCAGTGCTCGCAGATCGGCGCCATCTTGTGGATGGCGCACTCGAAGGAGTCGAAGGTGTGCGTGGCCCCGTTGACCGTGCGCACCTCGAACGCCATCCAGTAGTCGTTGCCGCAGACCTCACAGGTAGCCATACGAAACCCCCCGAAAACGGACCCGTCATCCCAGGGTCGGCCAGCGGACACGCCCCGGCAACCGAAACGGGCGAACCTGATCCGGCTCGACGGCGAGTCGCCCCCGGCGTGTCGCGCGTTAGACCCGGTGACCGCCTCGAACCTCGGAGGAACCCCCTTGATCAAGCGCAACAAGCTCTTCGGCAACCAGACCCGGGTCACCTTCAGCCTGCCCCGGGACACCCCGCCCGGCACGGTCAGCGTCGTCGGCTGCTTCAACGACTGGCAGCCCGGCCGGCACGAGCTGGTCGCCCGCCGCGATGGCACCCGCACGGTGACCGTGCGGCTCGGCCCGGGCGAGTACCGCTTCCGGTACCTGGCCACGGGCGGGGTCTGGCTGGACGACGAGGCCGCCGACCACGTCGACGAACGCGGCGGCACACTCCGGCTCTGACGGCCGCTCAGCGCCGGCGGGCCTGCCGGGCGGCGAGCACGACCGGCAGCAGCGGAACGAAGAGCCAGAGCTGGCGCGGCGTGTAGTGCCGCAGCTCGGCGGGGACGTCGACGCCGGCAAGTTCCCGTTCCAGCGCGCCTCGGCGGCTCAGGGTCAGCGCGTGCAGCGCCAGCGGCACGTAGTTCAGGCCGACCAGCGCCAGGTAGCCGCCGAGGGCGGTCCGGACCGGACCGCCCCCGTGCGCCGCCCAGAGTCCGAGCGCGACGCAGCCCACCACGCCGACGACGAACTCCACCAGGATCACCCGCCGCCGGACCGGCGAGCCGGCCGAGCCGTACATGTCCACGGCGGCGAGCCGCCGTACGTCGAGGTGGGGCATGACCTCATCAGTAGCGCGTCCGGGCAAGGGCCGCCTCAGGAGCCCTTCGGCTCCAGCCGGACCGAGATCGAGTTCACGCAGTGCCGGGTGTCCTTCGGGGTGAAGCCCTCGCCCTCGAAGACGTGCCCCAGGTGGCTGTCGCAGCGGGCGCAGCGGATCTCGACCCGCCGCATGCCGAGGGTGTTGTCGGGGATCTCCTTGACCGCGCCCGGGATGGCGTCGTCGAAGCTCGGCCAGCCGCAGTGCGAGTCGAACTTGTCCTCGCTGCGGAACAGCTCGGCCCCGCAGGCCCGGCAGTGGTAGACGCCAGGGGTCTTGGTCTCGACGTACTCACCCGTCCACGGCCGCTCGGTGCCGGCCTCGCGGAGCACCCGGAACTCCTCCGGGCTCAGCCGGACCCGCCACTCGTCCTCGGTGCGGGGCAGTTCATTGTCGGAAAGACTCACCGCTCAACGGTACGTCGGCCGTCGGTGGCATCGCATAGGGTCGCCCAATGGCTGGCAGCAAGGCCGCAGTCGAGGAGATCGAGGTCGCCGGGCACACCGTACGGCTGAGCAGCCCCGACCGGGTGATCTTCCCGCAGCGCGGTTTCACCAAGGCGGACGTCTTCCACTACTACCTGTCGGTCGGCGAGGGGATCATGCGGGCCCTGCGCGACCGGCCCACCACCCTGCAGCGCTTCCCGGAGGGCATCGAGGGGGAGGCGTTCTTCCAGAAGCGGGTGCCGGCCCGGGGCGTACCCCCGTGGGTGGCGACCGCGGAGATCAGCTTCCCCAGCGGCCGGAAGGCCGCCGAGCTGTGCCCGGCCGACCTGGCGCACGTGGCCTGGGCCGCGCAGATGGGCACGGTGGTGTTCCACCCGTGGCCGGTGCGCGCCGCCGACGTCGACCGCCCCGACGAGCTGCGCATCGACCTGGACCCGCAGCCCGGCACCGACTTCACCCACGCGGTCACCGCCGCCGGTGAGCTGCGCGGGCTGCTCGACGAGCTGGGGGTGACCGGCTGGCCGAAGACCTCCGGCGGCCGGGGCGTGCACGTCTACCTGCGCATCCAGCCGCGCTGGACGTTCGTCGAGGTGCGCCGGGCGACGATCGCGCTGGCCCGCGAGCTGGAACGGCGCCGCCCCGAACTGGTCACCACCGCCTGGTGGAAGGAGGAGCGGGGCAGCCGGGTCTTCGTGGACTTCAACCAGATGGCCCGTGACCGCACCATCGCCTGCGCGTACTCGCTGCGAGCCAACGGGCGGGCCACCGTCTCCACCCCGGTCGAGTGGGACGAGCTGACCGACGCCGACCCGGACGACTTCCACCTGGGCAGCGTGCCGGCCCGGTTCGCCGAGCGGGGCGACCCGCACGCCGGGATCGACGACGCCCCGTGGGACATCACGCCCCTGCTGGAATGGGCCGAGCGGGACGCCGCCGCCGGTCAGGGCGACATGCCCTACCCGCCGGAATACCCGAAGATGCCCGGCGAGCCCAAGCGGGTGCAGCCCTCCAAGGACCGCGACCGGCCGCGCGCCTGAACCGGTCCGCGGCGACCGGCGAGGCCTCCACCGCGCCTTGGCGGTGCGCAGGTCCGCGCCCCTCGCCCGGCGGTACGCCGCGATCGCCTTGATCTTCTCGCCCCGGGCCAGGTGCGCGTGCACCTCGGGCAGCAGCACCGCGACGAGCAGGATCTCGGTCGCCATGACGATCAGGGAAGCAGACCGGCGCGGATAACGATCACGTAACGTGCGCGAACCTTTCCCGCCCCCCGACGGGTCTACCTGGTCGTCGGCCCGCCGGGGCCAGGAGAGGACGTCGGATGAAGCTGGTGTGGAGGCGGGCGGTCGAGGCTCGGGGACTGCTGCTCGCCGCCGCGGTCGCGGCCCTGGTCGCGGTCGCGTTGGTCACCGGACTCTCCGACTACAACCGCCGGGCGGTCGACGCGGGCGCCCGGGCGGTGTTGGACGCCGCCCCGGCCGAGGAGCGCAGCCTGCTGGTCAGCGGCTCGGGCGGGCGGGACGCCGCCGCGTACGCCGACCGGGACCGGGCGGTCCGCGCCCAGTTCGCCGACGGCCTCGGCGGGGTCCCGGTCACCGTGGCCGCGGCCCGCTACGGCACCGGGCGGGAGCTGACCGGGGACCTCGGGCCGGCCCGTACCGACGACGACCCGATGTTCGCCAGCCTCGCCACGCTGACCGACCTGCCGGCGCACGCCGAGCTGACCGGCGGGACGTGGCCGACGCCCGACGCGGCGCCGTTGCAGGTCACCCTGCCCGAAAAGGTCGCCGGCCAGCTCGGCCTGCGGGTCGGGGGGCGGGTGCCGCTCTACGACCGCAGCGCCGAGCGGGCCGGGGCCGTGGTGCTGGCCGGCACCTGGCGGCCCCGCGACCCGGCCGACGCCTACTGGCGGCTCGCCCCGGGCGTGGGCGACAGCCAGGGCGACGCGACGAGCGACTCGTACGGGCCGTTCGCGCTGGACCCGGCCGACTTCGCGCGCACCTTCTCCGGCTCGACCTCGGGGGCCTGGCTGGTCGCCCCGGACCTCGCGGTGGTCGAGCCGAGCCGGCTGACCGGGGTCACGGCGGCCCTCGCCACCGTCGCCGAGGAGATCCCCGAGGCCACCGGTCTCGGCTCCTCCACGCAGACCGTGAGCCACCTGGACCGGCTGGTCGACCGGCTCGGCCGGGCCGACCTGGTGGGCCGGTCCGCCCTGCTCACCCCACTGCTGCTGATCGTGGTGCTCGGCGGGTACGCGCTGGTGCTGGTCGCCGCGCTGCTCAACGAGGACCGCCGCGGGCAGACCGCGCTGCTGCGCGCCCGTGGCGCCGCCCGCGGCCAGCTCGCCGGCCTCGCCGTACGGGAGGCGACCCTGGTCGTGGCCCCGGCCGCCCTGCTCGCCCCGCCGCTGACGGGGGAGGCGGTGCGGTGGCTCGGTGCCGACCTGCGGCTGGCCGACGGCGCGCTCGGCCAGGTCTGGGCGGTCGCGGTCGCCGCCGCGATCGGCTGCCTGCTCGCCATGGTGATGCCCGCGCTGCGGCAGGCCGGCACCTACGTCGCCGACATGGCGGCTCGGTCCCGCCCGACCCGAGGCGCAGCCGTGCAGCGGGCGGGCGTCGACCTCGCCCTCGTCGCGCTCGCCGTGCTCGCCTGGGCCCAGCTGCGGCAGTACTCCTCGCCCCTCGCCGGGGCCGGCGGGCAGCTCGGCATCGATCCGCTGCTGGCCGCCGCGCCGACCCTCGGCGTGCTGGCCGGGGCGGTCGTCGCACTGCGGCTGCTGCCGCCGGCGACCCGGTTCGCCGAGCGCTTCGTCGACCGAAGGCCGTGGACGGCGACGATGTTCGGGATGTGGCAGGCGGGCCGCCGCCCGCACGCCGGACCGGTGCTGCTGCTCGCTCTCGCCGTTGGCGGTAGCACCCTGGCGTGGTCGCTGGTCACCACCTGGGAGCGGTCGCAGGCCGATCAGGCCGCGCACCGCGTCGGGGCCGACCTGCGGGTGATCGAGCGCCAGGGTGCGGCACCGGTGGACCGGAGGTCGCAGCTCGCCTCGGTGCCGGGCACCGACCGGGTGCTGCCGGCCTGGCGGGACGAGATGCGGGTCGGTCGAATGGACTTGCCGACCACCGCGGTGGCGCTGGACGCCGCCGCCGCTCCCGGCGTGGTCCGGCTCGCCGACCGGCTGGGCGACGAACCGCCCGGCAAGCTGCTCGACCGGATGGTCGGCGGGCGTGCCGCACCGGCCGGTGTCACATTGCCGAGCGGGGCCCGGCAACTCGCCGGCACCGTACGTACCCCCGTCGACGGGGCGCTGCGACCGCACCAGATCGAGGTCTCCGCGCTCGTCACCACGGCCGGAGGGCTGGCCTGGCGGCTGCCGCTGGCCACCGCCGGCAGCGACGGCCGGGCCGTGCCCTTCACCCTGGACCTGCCAGACACCAACGGCGACCCGCTTCGGCTCGCCGGTTTCGAGGCCGACGGTGGCGATGTCGCGGGCACCGGCTACCGGCTGCGGATCGACGGGCTGCGGGTGACCGGCGCCGTGGGCGCTCCGCAGCCGCTGAAGCTGATCGGCGCCTGGTCGATGGTGGACGCCATCCACGACGGTCCCGTGGAGACGTCGGACGTGACCGCCTCCGGCGTCAACGTCGTTCAACCGTCCGTCGTGCAGGAGGGGGGACCGTTCGCGGACCAGTTCTCCTCCCGGTTCGCCGTCGTGCCCGGCGGGGAGAGCCGGCCGGTGCCCGCCCTGATCACACCGGCAGTACGGGACGCGCTCCGGGTGAAGGTGGGGGACATCGTCCCGCTCTCGCTCTTCGGGGTGTCCCTGCCGGCCCGAGTGGTCGGCGAGCTCAAGGCGGTGCCCGGCACCGCCGGCACCGGCGGTGGGGTGCTGCTCGACCTGCCCGCCGCGGTGGACTGGCTGATCCGCCAGGAGGGCGCGGTCCGACCGATCCCCGAGTGGTGGCTGAGTACGGACACCACGGCCCACACCACGGCCGCCGACGAGATCGCGACACTGCCCGGGGTGGAGGTCCTCGACCGGCGGGCCGCAGTCGAGGCCGCGGCTCGGGACCCGTACTGGCAGGGCGCCCGGACCGGGCTGCTCGCCGCCGCGTTGGGCTGCGCGCTGCTCGCCCTCGTCGGCCTGGCGGTGGACGTGTGGGCCACCGCCCGGCACCGACTCGGGGAGTTCGCCGTGCTACACACCCTGGGCGCGGCGCCCCGGCTGCTCGCCCGGGCGCTGCTCGCCGAGCAGTTCTTCCTGGCAGGCATCGGCGTGACGGTGGGACTGCTGGTCGGCGCCGGGGTCGGCGCCACCATGGCGCCCCTGGTGATCCTTACCCCGGACGCCGGGCGACCCGTGCCCGACCCGGTCTTCTCCGTGCCGTGGGGGCCGGTCGGAATCACCGCGTGCGGCCTGCTGCTGGCCGCGTTGGCCGCCGGCGCCGCCATCACCACCGGCATCCGTCAGCGGGTGGCCGCCGTGCAGCTGCGGATCGGGGGAGAACGATGAGTCTGTTCGGGGCGGCCCGGCGGGTGCGGGCGTACGGAGGGCACTTCCTCCTCCTCGCGGTGCTGACCCTGGTCACCGCCCTGCTGATCACGGGGGTGCCACGGGTCGCCGACCGGCTCACCGGGCAGGGGCTGCGGGAGTACGTGGCGGCCCAGCCGGTGGCGCGCCGGGACCTGACCTACACGATGGGGACGGTGCAGATCCGCTCGGGGGGCCGGGAGGTCCTCGCCGGCCGCGCGGCTGAGCTGGACAGCTTCCAGGGGCGGATGCCACCCGTCGTGCGGCAGGCGGTCGGCGAGCGCTGGTTCGCCGCGCAGACCTCGTTCACCCGACTGACCGGGCCGGAGTTGACCTCCGACAAGGGGCTGATCGATCTCAGCCTGCGGACGGTGAGCGGAATCCGGGACGCGGCGACCCTGGTCGAGGGCCGGTGGCCCGACGCGGGCACCGCTTCCGACGGCTCGGTCGAGATGGCCCTCGCCGACACGCTCGCCGGCCGGCTCGGACTGCGTGCCGGTAACCGGCTCACGCTCTCCATCCTGGACATCAACGGGAAGCCGACGAAGAGCAGAAAGATCGTCCTGGTCGGCCTGTTCCGACCGGCCGATCCCGGCGACGGGATCTGGGACGCCCTCCCCTCGCTGCTGCGGCTCGGTGAGCCAGAGGGGGACGGAAAACCGTTCCTGCTGGTCGGGGTGACCGCCGACGGCGGCCTAACCGCGTTGGCCGAGGCCGGCTGGCCGGTCAGCTTCGGCTGGCGCTACCGGATCTCTCCGGACCGGGTCACTCCGGCCCAGCTCGATGCGCTGATCGACGGGTTGAGCCGCCTCGACCGAAGCCCGAAGCCGTCCGGGCTCAGATTCAGCCAGGGGGTCGACATTCCATTGCGGCGGTTCGCCGAGTCGCTCGCCGCCGCCCGTACGCTGCTCGCCGTCATCGCCGCCGGGCTGCTCGCCACCCTGGCCGGCCTGACCCTGCTCGCCGCCCGGCTGGCGGCGCGCCGGCGCCGGTCCGAGTACCTGCTGCTGCGGGCTCGGGGCGGCTCGACCGGTGCGGTGCTGCGCCGCGGATTCGCCGAGTCGCTGCTGGTGCTGCCGGCCGCAGCGGGCGGCGGCTGGCTGCTCGGCGGCCTGCTGCCCGGGGAGGGCACCGAGCTGCGCTGGGTGCTGCTCGCCGCGGTGCTGATCACCCTGGTTCCACCGGTCGCCGCGCTCACCGCGGCACGGGGTGGCGCCGGCCGGGCCGACCTGATCGGCGCCCGCTCCGCGGCCGTCCGGCTCACCGTCGAGGTGACCGTGCTCGGGGTCGCCGTGCTCGGGGCGTTCCTGCTGCGTCGCCGGGGACTGGTCCTCGGCGGGGCGGTGGATCCGCTGCTGGTCTCCGTGCCGGTGTTGCTGGCGGTCGCCGCGGCGCTGGTCGCGCTGCGCGCGTACCCGTGGCCGATGCGGCTGCTCAGCCGGGCCGCCGCCCGGGCCCGGGGCAGCGTCGCGTTCCTCGGCACCGCCCGCGCCGGCCGGGCCGCCACCACCGGCCCGCTGGTCGTGCTGGTACTGGCCGTGGCGACCGCCGCGTTCTGCGGGGTGGTCGCCACCGGCATCGAGAACGGGCGGGACCGGGCCGCCGCCGGCGCCGTGCCCGGGGACGTCCGGGTCGACGGGGAGCGGTTCGCCCCGGACACCACCGACGCGCTCGCCGCCCTGCCCGGCGTCCGCGCGGTCACCCCGCTGCTGGTGGAAACCGGCCAGCGCCCGCACGCCGACCAGGCCGGCCGGTTCGGCGGGGTCGGCGAGACCCGGGTGCTGCTGGTCGACGGCGCCCGGTTCGCCGAGGTGGCCCGCCGCGCGGGCGTCCCGGTGACCGTCCCCGACCCGCTGCGCGCCACCGGCGACGGCACCAGCCCGCTGCCGGCGCTGGTCTCCCCGGCGCTCGCCGACGAGTTCACCGACGCTGGGCTGGCCGACCCGGCCGGCCGGCGGCCCGCCTGGCTGGACGTGCAGGGCAACCGGTTCCCCGTGCGCACCGCCGCGACCGTCGACGAGTTTCCGCTGGTCGACCGGAACGTGACCCGGTTCGTGGTGCTGCCCTGGCCGGCGCTGCCGGCGGACGCCCTGCACCCGCTCGTCCCCACCGGCTTCCTGCTCGCCGGGGACCGGGTCGACCCGGCCGCGGTGGCCCGGGTGGTCGGCGAGGGGCAGCAGCGCTACCAGCGCACCGGGACGGTGACCGGCGGGGAGCGACCCCGCCAGCCCACGGTGGCCGTCCGGTCGGCGGTCCGCGCCGAGCTCGGCGGCAGCGGGGTGAACGGGCTGCTGGTCTTCGGCTTCACCATTGGCGCGATCGGCGGGGCCGCGCTGGGCCTGCTCGCGCTCGCGTTCGCGGTGCTCGCCGAGGCACGCGGCCGCGGGCAGGTGCTGTCCCGGCTGCGCACCATGGGGCTGTCCCGCCGCCAGTGGCGCGGGCTGCTGCTGGTGGAGCTGACCCCGCTCGTGCTGGTCTCCGTGCTCACCGGCGCGGTGGTCGGCGCGCTGCTGCCGGTGCTGCTCACCCCCGTGCTCGGCCTGCCCGCCTTCACCGGCGGGGTGGCCGTGCGGGCACGTTTCGAACCCGGCCTGGTGGTCGGGGTGCTGGGCCTCGCCGTGCTGGCCCTCGGCTTCGCCGTCGCCGTCGAGGCTTTGAACAACCGTCGGATGCGCCTCGGCGAGGTGCTCCGGCTCGGAGAGGAGAGCTGAGTTGACCGCGATCGCCGAGGCGTCCGCCGTACCCGACCTGGCCGCCCTTCAGCAGCGCGCCGCGGAGCGCGCCGCCGAACGGGCCGGCGGCCGGGACCGGCTGCGTGGGCACATCGTCTGCGACGGCCTGGTCCGCATCTTCAAGACCGAGGGGGTGGAGGTCGTCGCCCTCCAGGGCCTCGACCTGGTCATCGATCGGGGCGAGCTGGTGGCGATCGTCGGCGCCTCCGGGTCCGGCAAGTCGACCCTGCTGAACATCCTCTCCGGGCTGGACACCCCGACCGCCGGCATCGCCCGGGTCGCCGACTACGACCTGCTCGCCCTGTCGAACCGGCGCCGGCTCGCCTACCGCCGCCAGATGGTCGGCTTCGTCTGGCAGCAGACCGGCCGGAACCTGCTGCCGTACCTGACCGCGCTGGAGAACGTCGAGCTGCCGATGAAGCTGGCCGGTGGCCGCTCCCGGCGGGACCGGCGGGAGCGGGCCCGCCAGCTGCTCGACATGGTCGGGGTCGGCTACTGCGCGGACCGCCGGCCGGGCCAGCTGAGCGGCGGCGAGCAGCAGCGCTGCGCGGTGGCCGTGGCGGTGGCCAACGACCCGGAGGTGCTCTTCGCCGACGAGCCGACCGGTGAGCTGGACGAGGCCACCGGCGCCGAGGTCTTCGCCGCGCTGCGCACCATCAACGCCGAGCTGGGCGTCACCATCGTGGTGGTCACCCACGACCAGGCCGTGGCCGGCCAGGTCCGCCGGACGGTCGCGATCCGCGACGGCCGGACCTCCTCCGAGGTACGCCGCACCGCCCGGCTCGCCGCCGACGGCAGCACCGAGCTGGTCAGCGAGGAGTACGCGGTGCTCGACCGGACCGGCCGGATGCAACTGCCGGCGTCCTTCGTGGACACCCTGTCCCTGCGCGACCGGGTCCGGCTCAACCTGGAACCCGACCACGTCGAGGTGCGGCCGGGCGACCGGGCGCACGCCGAGGAGAGTGAGTGATGACCGAGCAGCTGACCGTGGCGCCGGCCCGCGTCGCCGTCGACGAGGTGGTCCGGGTCGAGGGGGTGAGCCGCACGTTCGGCAGGGGCGAACACGCCGTCCACGCCGTGCGGGACGTCTCCTTCGTGGCCGGCCGGGGTGAGCTGGTCGCGGTCCGGGGCCGCTCCGGGGCCGGCAAGACCACCCTGCTGAACCTGGTCGGCGGGCTGGACCGGCCGGACAGCGGGCGGGTGCGGGTGGCCGGGCACGAGGTGACGACCGCGAGCGAGCGGGAGCTGCTGGCGCTGCGCCGGGGCACGGTCGGGTTCATCTTCCAGACCTTCGGCCTGGTGCCGATCCTGTCGGCGGCGGAGAACGTCGGGGTGCCGCTGCGGCTGGCCAAGGTGCCGGCCGCCGAGCGGGAGCAGCGGGTGGCCGTGCTGCTGGAGCTGGTCGGCCTGGGCGGGCACGCCGCGCAGCGCCCGTACGAGCTGTCCGGCGGCCAGCAGCAGCGGGTGGCGGTGGCCCGGGCGCTGGCCAACGAGCCGGACCTGCTCATCGCCGACGAGCCGACCGGCCAGCTCGACTCGGAGACCGGCCGGTCGATCATGGACCTGCTCCGCGCCGTGGTGCACGCCCGCGGCATGACCGCCCTGGTCGCCACCCACGACCCGGCCCTGATCGACATGGCCGACCGCACCCTCACCCTCCGCGACGGCCGCCTGGCCACCGACTGACCCCGCCCCCCGCCCCCGCCCCGTCGATCATGAAGTTGGCGGCAGTCGGCACCGATGTGTCGTGCCGTCAACCTCATGATCGACCGGGTTGGGCGGGGGAGCGGCGGCGGTGGTAGGCCCAGGTGACGGTCAGGAGGAGGGGGCCCCACAGGAGGAGGGGGGCGTAGCAGGCCACCAGCAGGGCGAAGCCGGTCGGGGTGAAGCCGAGGTCGTTGCCGGTGGCGGTGACGCCCCAGGCGGCGTACCCCCAGATCAGGATCAGTGCGACGGCGCCGGCGGTGGCGACGGTGACCGCGAACCGCGGCGGCACCCGCCGGCCGCCGACCAGCGGCAGCCGGCTCGGGAACACCTCCCCCCACGGGCGGACCAGGCCGAGCGCGAGCAGCGCCAGCCCCTCGGAGACCAGGCTCAGCGAGACGATGTAGACGCTCTCGCCGGGGCCGGGGTGGACCGGCGTGCCCATCGGCAGGCCGGCGACCAGGGCGATCCGCC
This sequence comes from Micromonospora sp. NPDC005299, assembly GCF_042872345.1. NCBI lineage: Bacteria > Bacillati > Actinomycetota > Actinomycetes > Micromonosporales > Micromonosporaceae > Micromonospora > Micromonospora sp. NPDC005299. The sequence continues at coordinate 125,807 of NZ_JBIAKG010000004.1, read as the reverse complement.
ACAGCCCGGACGGCAGGACGACCAGCGGGATCAGGTGGGCCGCGCGGACCGCCCAGACCGGCGCGGGACGGCCGTCGCGGAAGTGGACGGTGCGGGACACGGTGTCGCTGGTCATGGGCCCTCCCCGGTGCTGCGGAAACTGCCCTTCAGCCTGTCGACCGGACCGGTGGGCGGCCTCCCCGCGACCGGGGAATCAGCTCCCCCGACCGGGGGAGGGCCGCCGGCAGCGCCAACCGGCGGGGCCGGGGGTCAGAGGGCCAGCTTCATGCCCTCGTGGCTGGCCACGAAGCCGAGGTGGCGATAGAAGCGGTGCGCGTCGGCCCGGCTCTTGTCGGTGGTGAGCTGCACCAGCGCGCAGCCCCGCTCCCGGGCCCGGTCGATCGCCCACGCCATCATCTCCCGGCCCAGCCCCCGGCCGCGCAGGTCGGAGCGGACCCGGACCGACTCGATCAGCGACCGCTCGGCGCCGTGCCGGCCCAGCCCCGGGATGTAGGTGATCTGCATGCAGCCAACCAGCTCGCCGCCGGTCTCCGCGACGACCAGGTGGTTGCGCGGGTCGGCGTCGATGGCGGCGAAGGCCCGCTCGTACGCCTCGTCCACCTCGGTGAAGTCGCGCGCCTTGCCCAGCACGTCGTCGGCGAGCAGGGCGATGACGGCGGGAAGGTCGGCCCGGACCGCCTCCCGGAAGATCACGTCGGTCATGCCGGGCAGCCTCGCACAGTCACGCCCGACGATGCGGTCGCGTCGGTTGCCGGCACCGGGCAGCATGTGCCGCATGGACGACCTGCTGTTGCCGTTCCGGTGGATCTACCGGGGTCTGGTCTGGTTCGCCAACTCGCCGCGCACGCTGATCATCTCGTACCTGCTGATGATCGTGGTGGCCGGCGTGCTGTACAGCCATGCCGAGGACAAGAACGCGGCGGACTCGGTCTGGTGGGCCGTGGTGACCGCCTCCACCGTCGGCTACGGCGACATCTCCCCGACCTCCTTCGCCGGGCGCTTCCTCGCCGCGCTGCTCATCTCCACCATGGTGCTGCTGGTCATCCCGCTGATCACCGCACACTTCGCCAGCCGGCTGATCGTCGACGACGACGCCTTCGAGCACGCCGAGCAGGAGGAACTGAAGTCGGACGTGCGGCGGCTGCGGGCGCTGGTGGAGGAGATGGCCGCCCGGCAGGGCATCGAGGTGCCCGAGCTTGAGCGCCCCGAGCCGGCCAGCGGGCCGGGCAGCGTGGCCCCGCCGTGGGAACGGCGGCGCCGGCGCCGCCGGCGCCGGTGACCACGCCCGGAGGTCAGCGCCGGTCGAGCCAGGTACGCAACGCCCACCACCAGCGGACGGTGTCCGGCACCGGGCACCGCGCGCCCTCCTCGACCGGCGGCCCGCCGGTGAGGTCCCGCAGCCGGCGCAGCTGGTAGCGCACGGTGTTCGGGTGGACGTGCAGGGCGGCGGCGGTCTGGTCCAGCCGCTGGCCGTGGTCCAACCAGGCCAGCGCGGTCGTGGCCAGCTCCCGGTGGAACTCGTCGGCCGGGTCGAGGCCGCCGAGCAGGGTGCTCCGGAGCAGCTCGGCGAGGTCCGGCTGGGCGGCCAGCGCGGTCTGGACGGCGAGGTCCGTCACCAGGTGCAACCCGTGCAGCCGCCGGTGCGCCGCTGCGCGCAGGGCGGCCAGGCAGAGCGCATACATGGCCGGGGCCCTGGTGCCGGCCAGCAAGCCGTACTGGGCCACGGTCAGCGGGGACGGCCGGGACTGCGTCATCTCCGAGTCCGGCGCCGACCAAGTCACCGCGATCAGCTTCGCCACCGGGCAGAAGGTGGCCAGCGTGCCCGTCGGCGACCACCCGCAGCGGGTCCGCATCGGACACCTGCCGCTCGGCTGGACGCCCCCGGCGGCCGGCTGACCGGTCCGCGCACCGTCACCGGGCGGGGCAGCGCAGCCCCTCCCGGGGGACGGTGAGCGAGACCAGGTAGGCGTCGACGGCCGCCGTCACGCAGGGGGTCTGCGGGTAGGCCGTGTGCCCCTCGCCCTCCCAGGTGAGCACCCGGCCGACGCCCAGCATCGAGGCCAGCGCGCCGGTCTGCTCGTAGGGCGTGGCCGGGTCGCCGGTGGTGCCGACCACCAGGATCGGCGGCGCGCCCGCCGCCTTCCCGGTCGGGTACGGGTCGCGCCCGCCGGGCCACTCCACGCAGCCGAGCATCCCGACCGCCAGCGCCGGGCCGAACAGCGGGTACTTCTGCCGCCACTGCGACTGGACCGACCGGATCCGCTCCCGGGTCGGCTTCTCGCTCTCGTCGGCGCAGTTCACCGCCATGTTCGCGTCGAACATGTTGGAGTAGTGCCCGTCGTCCTCGCGGCCCGCGTACGCGTCGGCCAGCTTGAACACGCCGGTCGGGTCGCCGCCCTGCAACGCGTCGACCCCCCGGGCCAGATCCTGCCAGCCCTGCTCCGTGTAGAGGGAGGAGATGACCGCGTAGAACACCCAGCCGGCGGTGGCCTCCCGGCCGTCCCTGCCGCGCACCGGCGAGACCCGGGCCTTGTCGATGGCCGTGGTCACCGCGGCCCGGGCGTCGGGCGCGATCGGGCAGCGGCCGGCGTTCGCCGCACACCAGCGGGCGAAGTTGTCGAACGCCCGCTCGAAGCCCTTCGCCTGGCTCTCCGAGCCGGCCATGAGCTTCTGCCGTGGGTCCACCGCTCCGTCGAGCACCAGCGCCCGCACCCGCTGCGGGTAGAGCTGGGCGTAGGTCGCGCCGAGCAGGGTGCCGTAGGAGTAGCCGAGGTAGGTGAGCTTGTCGTCGCCGACGGCCGCGCGCACCGCGTCCATGTCCCGCGCGGCCTGCTCGGTGCCGTAGAGCGGGAGCTGGTCGCCGTACTTCGCGCCGCACCGCTGGCCGACCCGGCGGTTGAGGTCGACGAAGCCGTCGAAGGACGCCTGGCTCTCCGGGTCGGGGTCGTAGCCGAAGCTGGCGTCCAGGTCGGCGTCGGAGATGCATTTCACCGGGCTGGACCGGGCCACCCCGCGCGGGTCGAAGCCGACGATGTCGAACCGGTCGGTCACCTCGGCCGGCAGCCCGCCGAACGCCGGCCCGAAGGACAGGTAGACCGCGGTGTCCACGCCGGACGCGCCGGGGCCGCCCGGGTTCACCACCAGCGACCCGATCCGGTTGCGCTGCTTGTCCGACCGGATCCGGATCAGCGCGATCTCGAAGGTCTCCCCGGCGCCCGGCCCGGCGGTCGCGCCGGTCGCCGCCCCGGTGCCCCAGTCGCGTGGTACGGCGATGCGGGCGCAGTCGTAGCGCATGCCCGCCGCGCCCCGCCCGACCAGCTCGTCCGGCACCTCGGGGCAGGGTCGCCAGGTCGGGGCGGTGCCCGGTGCGGCCGCCTCGCCCTGGCTCTCGGCCCGCGGGGCGAACGCCGGCAGTGTGCAGCCGGCGGTGAGCACCAGCGCCGCGACCAACCCGGCCAGGGTGGGCCGGCGGCGGATCCGGTGGGAGAAGCGGGTCACGTGGGAGCCTTCCATGATCGTGTGGACCGCCAGGCTACGCCCGGCCCGGCCCGTCGCCGACGGTCGCCGCCGGGTCCCCGCGGAGCACCTGGTCGACGTCGTAGCGGATCGGGCGCTCCAGCTGGTCGTAGGTGCAGGAGCGGGGATCGCGGTCGGGACGCCAGCGGACGAACTGGGCGGTGTGCCGCAGCCGGTCGCCCTCCATGGCGTCGTAGCCCACCTCGACCACCAGCTCCGGGCGCAGCGGCTCCCACTCCAGGTTCTTGCCGCCGGTCCACCGGCTCACCCCGCCCGGGATGCGCTGCCCCCGCTCGTGGTCGCCGTGCACCCACGGGTGGTCGCCGCCGACCTCCCGGTAGGGCTCCAGCTCGTCCAGCAGCTCCTTGCGCCGGGCCGCGCTGAACGAGGAGCTGACGCCGATGTGGTGCAGCACCCCGGCGTCGTCGTAGAGGCCGAGCAGCAGCGAGCCGACCACCGGGCCGGACTTGTGCCAGCGGAAGCCGGCCACCACGGCGTCGGCGGTGCGCGCGTGCTTGACCTTGAACATCAGTCGCTTGCCCGGCTCGTAGGGCAGGTCGGCCGGCTTGACGATGAGCCCGTCCAGCCCGGCCCCCTCGAACACCTCGAACCAGCGCCGGGCCGTCTCCGGGTCGGTGGTCACCTGGGTTACGTGCACCGGCGGCCGGACCTTGGCCAGCGCCTTCTCCAGGCGGCCCCGGCGCTCCGGGTAGGGCCGGTCGGTCAGCAGCTCATCGTCGAGGGCGAGCAGGTCGAAGGCGACGAAGTCGGCCGGGGTGGTCTCGGCGAGCAGCTTCACCCGGGAGGCGGCCGGGTGGATCCGCTGGGCCAGCAGCTCGAAGTCGAGCCGCGGCTGGCCGCCGGGGCCGTCCCGGCGGATCACGATCAGCTCGCCGTCGACCGCGCACCGCTGCGGGAGCTGGCGGCGCGCCTGCTCGACGACCTCGGGGAAATAGCGGGTCATCGTCTTGCCGCCGCGACTGGCCAGCTCGACCTCGTCGCCGTCGCGGAAGATGATGCAGCGGAAGCCGTCCCACTTGGGTTCGTAGGTCAGGCCGGGATCGGTGGGCAGTTGGGGCACGCTCTTCGCCAGCATCGGCTCGACCGGCGGGTTGATCGGCAGGTCCACGGCGACCAGTCAATCAGACCCCACCGACGGTCGTGAGGCAGATCACCGGCGGCAGCGCGCGGCGTGTCCCGTGCCGGGCCCGTTCGTCCCCCGCCGACCGGATGGTGAAACCGCAGGTCAGCGCTACGGTTCGCGGCGTGCCGGAGTGGAGCTGCGGATGCTGCGGGCGCTGGCGGGTCAGCGTGGAACTGATCCGCGGGCGCTACCGCTACCGGCTCGTGCACCGCTACCAGGCCGAGCACGGCGGTGGCGCGAACGTCGTGGGCGAGGTGGCCTCCGTGGCCGAGCTGGAGCTACTGCTCCGGCGGTACGCCCCGGTCGGCCTGGCCGACCTCCGCGAGGCGGCCTGACCCGGCCCGCTCAGCCGGCCAGCTCGACCGTCTTCTCCAGCACCGTCAGGCGGTTGCCGTTCTCGTCCGGCCGGTGCGCCACGACCCGGTAGCCGCGCCGCGCGTACAGGCCCAGGTTCTCCGCGCTCTCCGCGCCGGTGAACAGGGCGAACCGGGCCACCCGGCCGGCGCAGGCGCCCTCCACCGCGGTCAGCAGCCGGCCACCGATGCCGCGCCCCTGCTGGTCCGGGGCGACCGCGAGCCGGCCGACGTGGGCGGTGTCGCCGTCGACGCGGGCGCGTACCGAGCCGACGAGGCGGGACCCGAGCCGGGCGGCCAGCACCACGGTTGGCCCGGCCAGGGCGGCGCGGACCTCGTCCAGGGTCTCGGTCAGCGGGGGCAGGAACACGTCCCGGTAGCGCTGCGCCTCCACCAGGTACGCGGCGCGCTGCACGGTGAGGATCTCGCCGGCGTCCGCGACACCGGCCGGGGCGACGGTCAGCTGGTCGGTCACCCGGCAAGCCCACCACAGCCCGCCGGACCGACGCCGGGCGGCCACCCCGGCCGGCCGTACGCTGGCGGGGTTCCGCGCGAGGAGGAGGCCGACGTGCCCGAGCTGACGTACCCCGAGGTGGGCGCGACCCGCGACGAACGCCTGCCGGGCGGCTACGACCACCTGCGCCACCGCGTCCGGCTGCCGGACGGCGGCTTCCCGACCGCGGCCGACGCGGTGCTCGGCTGGCGGCTGCACCGGTCCGCCGGCGTCGTCATGCGCACCGACGCGCCGCGCGCTGCCGCGGGCGTGCGCGTCACCCCGGGGCTGGGCGTCGGCCCGCTGCGGGTCTGGGGCCCGACCGAGGTGGTCTGGACGGTGGACGAGCCGGACCGGGCCGGGTTCGGCTACGGCACCCTGCCCGGGCACCCGGAGATCGGCGAGGAGGCGTTCCTGGTTACCCGGACCGCCGACGGGGTGTGGTTCGAGGTGACCGCGTTCAGCCGCCCGGCCCGCTGGTACGTGCGCGCCGCCGGGCCGCTCGCCCGGGCCGTCCAGCAGGCGTACGCCTGGTGGCTCGGCCGGACCCTGCGCCGGCTCTGCGCCGGTCACCGGCCGGCGTCGCCGCCTCAGTAGCCGGCGAAGGAGCGGATCGGGGCGCGCGGCCCGTACTTCGGCGCCTGGATGCCGGCGGCCTCCAGCAGCACGCAGACCCGGCCGCGGTGGCCACGGAACGGTTCCAGCAGGGCCAGCATCCGGGCGTCGTCGCCGCGCGCCTCCCCGGCCAGCGCCCAGGCCACCGTGTTCGGGACGTGGTAGTCGCCGACGCTGACCGCGTCCGGGTCCCCGTACGCGATCCGGACCACCTCGGCGGCGGTCCACGGCCCGATGCCGGCGATCGCGGTGAGCCGGCGGGTGGCGTCGGCGGCGTCGGCGCAGCGTTCCAGCCGGTCCGCGACGGCGGCCGCGCGGCGCAGCGTGTCGGCCCGCCGCTGCTCCACCCCGAACGGGTGGAAGACCCAGTACGGCGTGGCCGCCACCGCGGCGGCCTCGGGCGGCAGCAGCAGCGGTTGCAGCGGCCCCGGCGCGGGCTCCCGGAAGTGCCGCACGGTGGCCGCGTACGCCCGGTACGCCTCCTTGCCGGTGACCTTCTGCTCGAAGACGGCGCGCAGCAGCCGGGGGAAGACCTGGCCGGTGGCGGGCATCCGCAGCCCGTGGTGCTCGCGGGCCAACCGGGCCACCAGCGGGTGGGCGCCGGCGAGCGCGGCGAACCCGGTGAGGTCGTCGCGGAGCCCGGCCACCGCGTCGGCCCGCTCGACCACCCAGTCCGCCCCGGGGCCGTAGCCCTCGGCGACCAGTTCGCCGGCGTCCGGGCGCAGCGCGAGGGTGGCCGGGCCGGCCGGGGTGCGGGTGGCCCACCAGAAGCTGCCGGCGGCGATCCGGGCGCACGGGTCGTAGGGGCTGAAGGTGAGGGCGCGGACCGAGGCGGCCAGTCGGTAGCCGGCCGGGGGGCGCAGCGTCCGGCGGGCGGCGGGGGAGGTCACCCCGCCACTCTGCCATGACCTCCCCCGGTGACAGCAGACACGGCCGGCCGCGCCGCCCGCCTCGGTCCACCGGCAGGGGTGCGGCGCTGGCCCGCATTGTTCGGGGGGTCCGGCGCAGGGGTGCGGCGCCGGCCCGGATCGGGCCGGCGCCGCGCCGGGACGCGGGGCTGCCGGATAGCCGCCGTCCCGGAACCACGACGGTGGCCGGCCGCGCCCTCCCCGGCTGCGACCGGCCACCGTGTCCGGGGGTCCGTCAGTACGAGTAGCCCGAGTCGCCGCCCGAGTCGCCGGACGACGGCGGGGCGACCGCCTTCGGGGTGCCGGTGGGCAGGCAGGTGAGGTTCTTCTTGCCGTTCGGGTCGACCACGAACCAGGTGCCGCCGACGCCCTGGCCCTTCCACTGGCCGGGCTTCTTGTCCCCGATGTAGCGGTAGACCGGCCAGCCCCCGATGGTGATCTGCCGGGTACCGTCCTGGCGGGTGACCGTGCCGACCTTGTCGTCGGAGACGCCCTGGAGTTGCGGGTTGCCGTCGGTCAGCGCGGGCGGCCAGACCTGGGCGCACTTGTCCACGCAGTTGGACTGCGGCGGGTCGGCCGAGTCCTTGTCGAACCGGTACAGCACCCAGCCGTCCTGGTCGGTGACGACCTTGCCCATCCGGGGCAGCTTCTTGCCGACCAGTTCGTCGGTGAGTTGCACGTCGGACGGGGGCGCCTTGTCGGCGGGCGCGTCCGGGGACGCGGAGGCTTCCGGTTCGGCCGACGCGGTGGGTTCGGCCGCGGCGACGGCGACCGGCTCGGCCGCGCTCGAGTTCGCCCCGTCGTAGCCCGCGGGGGCGCAGGCCGTTAGTGCGACCATCGCGCTCGCGACGATGACGGTCGTCCGCTTCAGGTGTGCCACGTGCCCTCCTCGTTCTTGGCAGTTCGCCGAGTAGTACGGGCGGTGCGCTGTCAAGGTTGAAGAGAAAAGGGTGCTCCATTTCACAGTGGATCCGTTGAACCGATCCGGACGGCGGCGCGTGTGGCAGCACATCGGGGTCGGCGTCCCGGGCACGACGGAACGGCGCCGGGCGGTGTCGCTGCCCGGCGCCGGCGTTCCGGCGGGATCAGAGGTCGCTCACCGTCACCAGCGGGCTGGCGATGCCGTTGACGTCGACCGACTGCACCTGGATCTTCTCGATGTCCTTGAGCGGGGCCGAGGTGGACGCGCTCAACTCCAGCGGGAGCTGGTTGGTGTTCGTGCCGTAGCCGCCGCCCGGCACCGACCAGGTCGAGACCACCTCGCTCGTGGCGTTCTTGCGGACCACGACCAGCCGGCAGGTGCGTGGCCCGGGCAGGCGGGTGAGCTGAAGGTCGATCTGGGTGCCGTACTCCTTCGACGCCAGCCACATCGTGGTCTTCACGCCGGTGCCCGGGTCGACCGCGTTGTGCTGGTCGCCCTCCTGCTCGTTGCCACCGACGTTCGGGTCGTTGGGGTCGGACGGCTCGCTGTTCGGCGGAGCGGTGACGGGCGCGGTGAGGGTCGGCTCGGCCTGCGGGATCCGACTCTCGTCGCCGCCGCCGAACACCCCGGCCATGCCGACACCGCTCAGGCCGCCGAACACCACGACCGCCGCCGCGGCGGCGAAGACCTGCCGCATCCGGGTCCGCCGCCGGTCCCGGCGGACCGCCATCAGGGTACGGTCCAGCAGCGCCGGATCGGTGTGCGTCTGCTCCAGCGCGGCCATCGCCTCGCCGTCGATGCCGGAGAGCATCCCCACCACCGGGACCATCGTCTCCAGTTCCGCCGCGCACGCCCAGCAGGTGGCGAGGTGCTCCTCGAACCGCTCCGCGTCCTGCGGGTCCAGCACGCCGAGCGCGTACGCGGCGACGTCCATGTGGTCCGCGCGGCTCATTCCGTCACCCCCCTCTCCTGCAGAGCCGTGCGCAGCGCGCGCAGCGCGTAGTAGACCCGCGACTTCGCGGTGCCGAGCGGAAGGCCCAGCTCCTCGGCCGCCTCGGGCACGGTACGCCCCCGGAAGTACGTCGCCACCAGGATCTCCCGGTGCGACTGGCTGAGCGTACGCAGCGCGTCCGCCACGGTCATCGTGCGCAGCACCCGGTCGGTGCTGTCCGCCTCGGCGAACGCGGTCAGGTCCCGGTCGTACGTCTCCGCCGGGCGGGCCTGTTCGCTGCGGTGCTCGTCGATGGCGATCCGCCGGGCCACCGTGACCAGCCAGGGACGCAGCGAGCCCTGACCGTTGGTGCCCAGCCGGTGCGCGTTGCGCCAGGCCCGCAGCAGCGTCTCCTGCACGATGTCCTCGGCGCGCTGCCGGTCGCCGCCGGTCAGCCGCATCACGAACATCAGCAGCGGCCCGGCGTGCTCGGCGTAGAGCAGCCGGATCAGCTGGTCGGAGTGGCTGGCCTCGGTGGACGTGGCCTGGTGGCGTCCGGGCGCCGGTCGCGGCGTCACCGGATCATTCTGGCGATCCGAGGGGCAGGCGTCGACCCCCCGGCCCGACCTCGACGCGCGCGACCGGGGCTGTGCCCGGGCGAACATCCACTCGGGCCTCGCCACCTCGCCGTGCCAGCCGGCCGCCACCGCATGCATGCAGACCTCCGGTGTCCAATGACTCAGCCGACCCCCCACGGGCATGGCCGCCCGGTGATACGCAGCGGCCCGCCGAGCGGATCAACGCCGGACGGAAAAAATTCCGGGCGGGGGCGGGGTGGAGTCGGTGGCGTCGGCGTCGTGGACCACCGGAGCGCCCCCGACGAAGCGGTCCAGCTCGGCGCCGGACAGCACCCGGCCGGGGAACCAGTCGCCGGCGGCCCGCCGGGTCAGCTCCGGCACCGGCGGCTCCACCCGGGACGCCACGAGCACGAGATTGCCGTAGCGCCGGCCGCGCAGCACCGCCGCGTCGCCGACCACGCAGGCGCGGGGCAGCACGGTGCGCACCGTGGCGACCTGCCCGCGGGCGTGCCGCAGCGGCGGGCCGTCGGCGATGTTCGCCAGGTAGCAGCCGTCGGACCGCAGCACCCGGGCCACCTCGGCGGCGTACTCGGCCGAGGTCAGGTGGGCGGGGGTGCGGGCGCCGGCGAAGACGTCCGCGACCACCACGTCGTAGCTGCCGTCCCGGCTCGACGTCAGGGTGGCCCGGGCGTCGGCGACCCGGACCCGCAGCCGGGGGTCCGCCGGCCAGGGCAGCTCCCGGCGCACCAGCTCCACCAGCGCGCCGTCCACCTCGGACACCCGCTGCGTCGAGCCGGGGCGGGTGACCTGGACGTAGCGGGGCAGGGTGAGCGCGCCGCCGCCCAGGTGCAGCACCCGCAGCGGCGCGCCGGCCGGTGCCACCAGGTCGATCGCGGCGGCCAGCCGCCGGACGTACTCGAACTCCAGGTGGCCGGGGTCGGTGAGGTCCACATGGGACTGCGGGGCGCCGTCGAGCAGCAGCGTCCAGGAGCCCGGCCGGTCCGGGTCGGGCACCAGCTCGGCTTGCCCCGTGTCGACCTGGGTGACCTCCCGGTCCGCGCCGCGTCGCCGGCCCATCAGCGCCGGATCCCCCGGGCCGCCGCGGTGAGCACCCGGTGCAGCAGGCGGGCGTCGCCGAGCATCCCGCGCAGCCGCCGCTCCAGGCCGGCGATGGGGATCAGGTTCTGCGGGGCGCGCGGATCCTTGTACGGAGTGGAGGCGAACCGGGGCAGCGTCACCAGGGACAGGTCGGCCAGCCCGATGGCCTCGGCCTCGGTCAGCTCGGCGGAGCACTCCACCCGCACGATGCCGGCCCACGGGGCGCCGCCGGCCACCGGCAGCCGCAGGTACCACGAGTAGCCGCCCCAGGCGGTGCCCAGCCGGAACACCGGGCAGCGCTGCCCCGGGGCCAGCCCGGTGACCACCGCGGTGAGCCGACCGTCCAGGTACTGGCTGTGCTGGGTCTTGATGTAACCGAGGGTGCGGGGCAGGTTCCGCCGACTGCGCAGCGGCCCGTCCACCACCAGCAGGTCGCCGTCGGCCCGTACCGCGTCGGAGACCGCCACCTCCAGGGCGGTCAGCGGGCCCTGCACGGCGGCGGGGAGCTTGCTCAGCTCGCCCGTGCCGCCCACCCGGTGCACCGGGTAGCGGATCGCGCCGGCCACCACGTCCTGCGCCGACGGGCTGGCGGTGAACAGGCCCCGGCCCACCCGCGAACCGGCCAGCTCCGCCGCGCCCCGCTCCAGGTCGCAGCGGACCACCCCGGCCGCGTAGGAGGCGGCGATGCCCGGGAACGAGCCACCGTCGTCCTCCGCCGTCCAGACGCTGGCGTCGATCCGGCGCACCCCGTCGACCAGCAGCACCACGTCCGGGGCCGCGACGTCGCGCCGGACGTCGACGGCCCGCCAGTCGGTGGCGGGCAACTCGACGTCGGCGTCGACCTGGGCGCTGCTCGGCGCCGCCGGCCCGCCTCCCGCCTCGAACGACGCCCCGTAGGCCGGGTCCCACGCGTCGACGAAGAACCGGGGCTGGTTCACCGAGCCGCCCTTCCGTTCGCGACTGCGGAGCTTCGCTTCGCTGTCACTCGCATTCCTGCGCGATCGGTCCTCGCGCTCATCGGAGGCTCCGTAGGAAACGCTGTCCTTCAGTGCCGGGAGGAATGCGGGTCGGCGAACTCGCCGGCGGTCTAGCCATGTCGCACGCTCCTAGCAAAATCGTTCGTGTGAGGATGGCGTACAAGTGCCGGGCCTACCCCGACCCCGAGCAGGCCGCGATGTTGGCCCGCACGTTTGGCTGCGTACGACTCGTGTGGAACAAGACCCTCGCTGCCCGGCACGCCCGCTACCACACCACAGGAGAGTCCACCTCCTACCGGGAGACCGACGCCAGCCTGACTCATTGGAAGAAGACTGAGGAGCTGGCGTTCCTGTCCGAGGTGTCGTCGGTGCCGTTGCAGCAAACGCTGCGCCACCAGCACACCGCCTTCAGCAACTTCTTCAACAAGCGGGCCCGCTACCCCCGCTACAAGTCCCGCGACGGCCGCCAGTCCGCCCACTACACCCGCTCGGCGTTTCGGATGCGCAGCGGGCAACTGTGGCTGGCCAAAACCAATAGGCCGCTTGAGCTTGTGTGGTCCTGGCCCGACATCGAGCAAACCACGCTGGACCCGACGATGGTGATCGTGTCCCGGGAGCCGGACGGCCGATACTTTGTGACCTTCGCCGTCGACACCGACGCTCCCGACCCGCTGCCGGACATCGGCCACGCAGTCGGCGTTGACCTCGGTCTGAAGGACTTCGCCGTCACTTCGGACGGTGAGCGGATCGCCAACCCGCGCCTGCTGGAACGCAAGGCACGCAACCTTGCCCGGTACCAGCGCAGAATGGCCCACTGTCAGCGCGGTTCGAACAACCAGCGCAAGGCCAAAGGCAAAGTCGCCAGAGCGCACCGCAAGGTTCGTAACGCCCGACAAGACTTCCTGCACCGCGCCTCGACCCGACTGGTTCGGGCCGCCGACACGATCGTGGTCGAAGACCTCAATGTTGCCGGCATGGTCCGCAACCGGTGTCTCGCCAGAGCCATTTCCGATGTGGGGTGGGCGGAATTCCGTCGGCAGCTCGAATACAAGTGCCAACGGTATGGCCGAACCTTGATCGTGGCCGACCGCTGGTATCCCAGCTCGAAGACGTGCAGTTCGTGCGGGCATCTGCTGTCCGAGCTGTCCCTGTCCACGCGCACGTGGACCTGTCCTGCCTGCCGCACCCGACACGATCGGGATGTGAACGCGGCGAAGAACATCTTGGCGGCAGGTCTTGCCGCGTCTGCCTGTGGAGGTGACGTCAGACATTCCGAGTCCTCTCGGGTGCTGTCGCCGGTGAAGCAGGAAATGGTCCCAACCGCGGATTTCCGCGCGGCTCAGCCGCGAGGCTGAGGGGAACCTCCGTCCTTTAGGGCGGGGAGGAGTCAAAAGCCGGTCCGTTCGACGCGGGCGGTGCGGGCGTCCTTGCGGACCTCGAAGCGGACCGGGATCCGCTCGGCGAGCGCCGGCACGTGGGTGACGACGCCGACCATCCGGTCGCCCCGGGCGGCCAGGTTCTCCAGGGTGGCCGCGACCGTGTCGAGGGTGGCCGCGTCCAGCGTGCCGAAGCCCTCGTCGAGGACGATCGACTCCAGGCTGGCCGCGCTGGTGGACATCCCGGCGAGCTGCTCGGAGAGGGCCAGCGCCAGGGCCAGCGACGCCTGGAACGTCTCCCCGCCGGAGAGCGTGCGCACCCCGCGCCGCAGCCCGGCGTCGTGGTGGTCGACAACGACGAACTCGCCCTTGTCGTGCACCAGGTCGTACTGGCCGCCGGAGAGCTCGCGCAGGATCCGCGAGGCGCCGTCGACCAGCAGGTCCAGCGCCTCGGCCAGCAGCCAGCGCTCGAAGTTGTTGGCCCGCAGGTGCCCGGCGAGGGCGCGGGCCACCCGGGCCTCCCGCTCGTGGCCGGCCCGCTGCTCGCGCAGCTCGGCGGCCTGCTCGCGGCGCTCCTCCAGCCGGCGCAGCTCCGCCTCGGTCCGCTCCACCGCCACCGCGGCGTCGCGCTGCGGGTCCTGCGGCGCGGGCAGCCCGGCGGCGTCGAAGAGCCCGCCGATCCGCTCCGCGACCTCGCCCGCCGCGGCCTCGGCGGCGTCGACGGCGGCGGCCAGCCCGTCCCGGTCGGCGCGCCGCCGCCCGGCCTGCTCGCCGGCCCATTCGGCGAGAACCGTCCAGGCGGCGGCCACGTCGTCGCGGTCGGCGGCCGGCGGGCCGAACCGGGCCAGCCCGTCGCGGACGGTGTCGAAGTCGCGCCAGGCCCGGCGCAGTCGCTCCTGTGCGCCGTCGAGGGTGCTGCGGGCCCGGCGCGCGGCGTCACGGCCGGCGCGGACCGCGCCCGCCGCCTCCTCCAGCGCCCGGCGCAGCCGGGCGTGCTCGGCCAGGGACCCGCGCAGCGCCTCCGGCGTGGCGGCGTCGGCGAGCTGCCCGTCCAGCTCGGCCAGCCGGGCCCCGAGCTGGTCGTGCTCGGCCCGGGCGCGCAGCAGCACCCGGTCCAGCTCGCGGGCGGCCGCGTCGCGCTCCTGCACCACCCGCTTGGCGGCCTCGCTGGCCGCCCGGGCCGCCTTGCCGGCCGCGAGCGCCCGGGCCACCGCCGACCCCTTGGGCACGGCCGGCACCCGGGGGACCGGCTGCTCGCAGACCGGGCAGGGGGCGCCGTCGACCAGGTGCGCCCGCAGCGCCACCGCCTGGTCGGTGGCCTTCGCCTCCTCGTGCGCCCGGAACGCCGCCTCCAGCTCCGCCTCGGCCCGCTCGACGTCGGCGCGGGCCGCGGCGAGCGCCCCGGCCGCCGCGTCGTGCTCGGCCTGCGCCGCGTCCACCGCCGCGCGGACCGTCGCCGCCTCGCCGGTCAGCCTCTCCCGGTCGGTGTACGCCTTGAGCTGGAGGCGCAGCGCGCTCTCGTCGCCGGCCGCGGCCAGTTCGCCGCGCAGCTTCTCCTCGCGCTCCTCGGCCAGCCCGACGGCGGCGGCCGCCTCGTCGGCGGCGGTCCGCGCGGCGGACACCGCCCGGGCCAGCTCGGCGATCCCGTCCGGCGGGTGGACCCCGCCCAGCACGGTCAGCTCGGCGTCGAGCGCGGCCAGGGCCGCCGTCTGCTCGCGCGCCGTCCCCCGCACCCGCTCCAGCTCCGGTACGGCCGCCGCGACCGCCCCGGCCAACCCGCGCATCCGGTCGACCCGCTCCCGGGCGGCGGCCAGGCTTTCCTCGTCGACGTCGGCGAGGCCGCCGAGCACCTTGTCGACCGCCTCCAGCCTCGCCTCGGCCCGCCCGGCCCGCTCGGTGGCCTTCTTCTGCACCTCCTCGTAGATGCCCAGCCCGAGGAGGTTGACGAGGATCTGCTGCCGGGTGGCCGGCTTGGCGTGCAGGAAGTCGGCGAACTGCCCCTGCGGCAGCACCACGCAGCTGGTGAACTGCTCGTAGGGCAGCCCGACCGCGTCCAGCACCGCCTGCTCCATCTCGGCCGGGGTGCCGGCCACCACCTCGCCGAGATCCTCCGGGCTGAGCCCGGTGTCGAGCTTGGTGACGTCGAAACCGGGTGGCATGAGTTGGAGCCCCGCGTTGGCGGTCTTCACCGTGCCCCGGCCGTCGCGGCGGACCACCCGGGTGGCCACGTACCGGTCGCCGGCGGATTCGAAGACCAGCCGCACCCGCGCCTCGGTGGCCGACGGGGCCAGGGCGTTGGCCAGGCCGCGCGTGCCACCCCAGCGCGGCACGGTGCCGTAGAGGGCGAAGCAGATCGCGTCGAGCACTGTCGACTTGCCCGAGCCGGTCGGCCCGACCAGCGCGAAGAAGTCCGCGTCGGTGAAGTCGACGGTGGTCTCCTCGCGGAAGACGGTGAAGCCCGCCATGTCCAGCCGCATCGGCCGCATCAGTGATCGATCCCCTCGAGCAGCTCGTCGAAGAGTTGCCGGACGTCCTCGTCGGCGTGACCCCGGCTGCCCAGGTAGTCGGCGAACAGCTCGCGCGGCGAGCGACCGGCCCGCTGGGCGGTGCGGGTGCCGCTGCCCGGTGCGGGCACCAGCTCCGGGTCGATCCGGATCTCCAGCGCCCGGGGGAGCAGCTCCTGCACCTCCTCGCGCAGCCCGGCGCGGGGCTGCTCGCGGACGTAGACCCGCAGCCAGCCCTCGGGCACGTCGACCTCGGCGAGCTGGGCCAGAGTGCCGCGGACCGTGCGCAGCGGGACGGCGCCGGGCACCGGCACCTCCCGGATCTGCGCGGCGGTCGTCGCGGTCACCTCGACGATCGTCACCGACCCGACGTTCTCCTGCTCGCCGAAGTCGACCGCGAGGGGGCTGCCGCTGTAGCGGACCGGGCAGGGGCCGATGACCCGCTGGGAGCGGTGCAGGTGGCCCAGCGCCACGTAGTGCGCGTTGCCCGGGAACACGGTGGCCGGCACCGCGTAGCCGAGCACGGTGTGCGCGTCCCGCTCGCCGCCGCCGGTGCTCGCCCCGACCACGGTGAGGTGGGCGGTGACCAGGTGCACCCGGTCCGGCTCGGTGAACCCCTCGGCCAGCCGGGCGAGCACCCGCCCGAGGTGGTCGGCGTAGGTCTGGTTGGCCTCGGCGGGGGTCAGCTCGTACATCTCCACGGCGCGCACGGCGTAGCGCTGGGAGAGGAAGGGCAGCGCCGCGACCTGCCAGCGCTCGCCGTCGCGGGTGGTGCCGTCGATGACGTGCTCGGCCGGATTCTCCCGGACGCTGCCCCGCAGCGTGATCCCGGCGGCCTCGGCCCAGGGGCGCAGCGCGTCGAGCGCCGCGCCGTTGTCGTGGTTGCCGCCGATCGCCACCACGTCCGCCCCGGTGCGGCGCAGCGCGGTCAGCGCCCGGGTGACCAGCCGGGTCGCCTCGGGCGTGGGCGCGGCCGTGTCGTAGAGGTCGCCGGCCACGATCACCAGGTCGGGCCGCTCGACCCGGGCGATCTCGATCACCTGGGCGAGCACCTGCTTGTGCTCGTCGGCCCGGGACTGCCCCTTGAGGACCTTGCCGACGTGCCAGTCGGAGGTGTGCAGGATCTTCATGCTCAGCCCTCTAGAACGGGATGTCGTCGTCGGAGGTGCCCGAGCCGACCACCGCGAACGGGTCGGCCGCCTGGGTGATCGAGCGCAGCGTCTCCGAGGGCGCCCGGCCGGCCTCGGAGACCCGGGTGGCCCAGGCCGGGAAGGGGAACTCCAGGCAGAGCGGGACCGGGATGTCGGGCTGGTTGACGAACATGGTGCCCGGCTTGGCCAGCAGGGCCCGCTGGCGCTGGGCGGGCGGGAGGAAGCCGTATTCCGGGCGGGACGCCTCGGCCGGGTCGAGCCGGCCGACCACCCGGATCGCCGAGTTGGTGACGATCCGCCGTTCCACCTCGCTGGCGGTCTGCTGGGCGCCGACCAGGATCACCCCGAGCGAGCGGCCTCGCTCGGCGATGTCGAGCAGCACCTCCTTGATCGGGGAGGAGCCCTCCCGGGGGGCGTACTTGTTGAGCTCGTCGAGGACGACGAAGAGCAGCGGCTTCGCGGTGCCCGCCTTCTCCTTGCGCTCGAACTCGCTCTTGAGCGTCACGCCGACCACGAAGCGCTGCGCCCGGTCCGGCAGGTTGTGCAGGTCGACCACGGTGACCTGGGCGGACTCGGCGGTGTTGATCGAGTGCGGGCGGCGGGTGGCGAGGTCGCCCCGGATCAGCCGGGCCAGGTCCTTCTTGCTGCCGATCAGCCGGCGGGCGAACGCGTTGACCGTGCCGAGGCCGACCGCGCTGCCCGCCCACTCGCCACGGGTCTCGTCGTCGTTGAGCTGCGCGACGACGTGGTCGACCAGGTCGGCGTAGGACCCCAGCCGGACCCCGTCGATGCTCACCCCGCCGTCGGCGGGCTGGGCGTATCTGGCCAGGTGGGCGGCGACCGAGTGCACCACCATCGTGTACTGCTGCCGCTCGTCGTCGGCGTCGGCGAAGACGTAGGGCAGCAGGCGGTCGGCGCAGAACTCGCTCAGCGTCCAGTAGAAGCTGTCCACCCCGGTGAGTCGGCTGCTCACGTCGGGCGTGCCGGAGGAGTCGCCGACGCGGGGTGGGGCGTGCACCCGGACGTCGGGGAAGGCGCCCGCGTCGAGCCCGAGCTTCGCGTAGCCGGCCCGGGTGGCGTCGTCGAGCCGGGTGTTGGGGTGGTCGAGGAAGAGCAGGTCCTCGCCCTTGACGTTGAAGATCAGCGCCTTGGCGTTGACCGCGTCGCCGCCGAGCACCCCGGAGCGGAAGACCGAGTAGAGCAGGAAGGTGGCGAAGCTGGTCTTGGTGGCCACGCCGGAGATGCCGGAGATCGAGACGTGCGCGCCCCGGGTGCCGTCGAGGAAGTCGGCGTTGAGGTAGACCGGCACGCCGTCGCGGCCCATGCCCATCGGGATGCGCCGCTCCATCCGGTCGAAGTGCAGCGCTCGGGCCCGGGCGTCGCCCTCGGCCCGGTGCACCACGGCGCCCGGGGTGGGCGGCACGTAGAACTCCGGGTCGACGCGGGTGGTGGTGATCTCGGCGGCCTCCTGCACCTGGGCCGGCAGGGTGCCGTCGGCGATGGCGAACACGTCGGAGTCGAACTGCGCGCCCTCGTGGCGGGCGCGGACCTGGGTGACCACGCCGGCGATGGTGACCGGCTCCCGGCCGGGCAGCTCGCGGCGGGTCACCACGACATCGTCGAGCTGGAGGTAGCTGCCCGGGGCGACGGCCGTCCAGAAGGTGAGCGGGGTGGCGTCGGCGGTGCCGAGCACCCGGCCGACCCCGTCGCCGGGGCCGTCGAGCAGGTCGTCGGTCATCGGCGGTCTCCGGTCGGCTGGTCGTCCCGTTCGCGGCGCACGTCGTGCATCCTGCCCGAGGCATGCGACAGGTTGCCACGCGACGCGGCGGAGGACACCTCGCCGGTCCGCCGACCGTGCGCAGCGGCGCCGCCCGGTGACTCTCCGTACGCCCTGGTCGGCCATTCCGGCACCGCCGGGCCGGATCCCGGGAGATCCTGCAAGGGGCCGGAGGACGGAAGGCACGAGGAGCGGCGGTGGAAGCAGTCCGGAACCGGACGGCGTTGCTGCTGGCGCTCGCCCTGGTGCCGCCGGTGCTGCAGGAGGCGGTGCTGGTGGGCATCGGCTTCCACGGCGCCCGGGGGCTGGCGCCCCAGGTGACCGCGGTCTGGCCCTACGACTCGTTCCACGACCTGCGGTGGCTGCTGGTCTACCACAACTCCTGGTGGAACTTCGGGCTCGGGCTGGTGGTGCTCACCGTGTTCCGCGGGCTGCTCTCCGCCGGGCTGACCGCGCTGGCGTGGCCCGCGCGGGCGGCGCGTCCCCCGTTCGGCTGGCTGCTGCGGCGGAACCTGGAGGTGGCCGCCCTCGCCCTGGTCATCATCTCGCCGTGGGCCGCGATCTCGGTGGCCTTCTCGGCGGTCGCGCTGTCGCTCTACCTGTTCGCCTCGCTCGCCCCGATGCTGGTGCTCGCCCCGTTCCTCCAGCGTGCCGGGGTGGTCCGGAGCTGGTGGCGGGGCCTGCCCACGATCGAACTGCTCGGCTGGTCGGTGCTCAACTTCGTCGTGCTCACGGTCGCGGGCGCGGTCATCTCCAGCACGTCGGGCTGGTGGGGCGTCCCGGTGGCCGCGCTGGCCGGCCTGGCCAACGGCCTGCTCTGGCAGCGCACCGTGTCGGCGGCCGTGCTGCCCGCCCGGATCCGCCTGGCCCGGGCCCCGGTCGCGCCGGTGGCGATCGCCCTCACCATGGCCGCCGCGGTCGGGTCGCAGACGCTCGTCGGCCTGGCGACGGGTCCACCGGCCGAGTGGCTGCCCCCGCTGCTCACCGAGCGGCTACCCGACCGGGTGCCGCACGCGGTGATCGCCATCGCCGGACACGACTCGCAGTGGAACGGCCGGCAACCGGCGGACTCCCGGGTGGAGCGCTTCTCCTACGTGGGCCTCGACCGGCAGGGCCGGCCGCTGCCGTACGCGCCGGAGGCGACCCACCAGGCCCTGGACTCCAGCGCGGTGCTGCTCGCCGCGCAGATCGACGAGCTGCACCGCCGGACCGGCCGGCCGATCGCCCTGCTCGGGTTCAGCGAGGGGGCCATGGTGGCGCGGACCTACCTGGACAAGTGGGCGCAGCCCCTGCCGGTGAAGGCGGTGCTGCTGTTCAGCCCGCTCATCCAGCCCGGCCGGGCCTACTACCCGCCGCCCGGGTATTCCGGCTGGGGCGTCGCGGCCGGCTGGGAACTGCGCGGGATCTTCTGGCTCGCCAACCTGGGCCGCCGGGTGAAGAGCCACCCGGACGAGCCGTTCGTACGGTCGGTGCTGGTCAACGCGCCATTCTACCGCAACCGCACGCTCTGCCCGGTGGCCGGGGTCCGCATGATCGCCTTCCTGCCGACGGTCAGCGCGGCCGAGGCGCCGCCCGGCGAGTACAGCCGGATCCCGGTGTTCCAGACGCCCGCCCTGCACGGCGGGCTGATCGGCAAGCAGCTCGCCCAGGAACGGCTGGTCGACTTCCTCGCCGGTGGCCGGGTCGACGAACCACGCCGGGAGTACCGCCTGCTCCAGCGGCTGGGCGCCGCCTGGCAGGCCCCGCCGCTCGCGCTGGTCCTCAACCCGGTGTGGGCGGCCGGCCGGGAGGGCGACCCGGCCTTCACCGGCCGGATCTGCGAGCCGCGCTGACCGGCGGCCTCACTCCGCCCCGGCGACGGCCCGGCGGTGCCGGAGCAGCAGCCGGATCGCCGCCGCGTCGACGGCGGCCACGAGGACCAACCGGATCGGCGCGTACGGCAGCATGAGCAGGTCCAGGGCGATCGCCACCGCGACGCAGCCGATCGCGACGGTGGCGGCGCCCCGCCGGCCGGTGACCGCCACCAGCCCGGCGAGCGCGACCGCGGCCCCGATCGTCAGGTGCAGCCAGGCCCAGACGGTGAGGTCGACCTGGTGCAGGCCGCCCTCGCTCAGCACCATGAACGTCCCGGACCGGAGCATCCCGGACGCGGCCAGCATGTCGGCCAGGCCGGTGGCGACCAGCAGCCCACCGGCGAGCACCGGGCGACGGGTCCGCTCCGGCGCCATCGCGGTCGCCTGCGGAGTACGCATTCCCCGAGGTTACGGCGCTGATCATCGGCGGGCCCGCGAGACGGCACAGCCCGACCCGGCGGGGCGCGGGTTCCGGCGCCGGAGGCACGTACCCGCGCCCGTGTCGCGTGGGGCGGGGCCTCAGCCGTCGGCGAGCACCTCGCGCAGCCGGGCCGCGAAGGCCGGCGGGTCCTCGGCGAAGCCGATGTGACCGCCCGGGAACATCGTCGGCGACGTGCCGAGCGCCGCCGCGAGCGCCCGCGAGGTGCGGTCGCAGACCTCACCGGTCGACTGCTCTCCGAGACCGACGACGACGCGGGTCGGGCCGCCGCGCAGGGCCTCGACGTCGGGCCGGAAGCGGGTGGTGCCACGGATCATGTGCAGGTACTGGAAGTGCTCGTCGGCGGCCGCCTGCGGGTCGGGCTCGCCGCCGAACATGCCCAGCACCACCTCCTCCGGCAGGTGGATGTTCGCGGCGGCGAGGAACCTGCGCCCGGCGCCGAGCCGGTCGCCGGCGCGGTAGGTGGCGATCATGTCGTCCTCGCGGGCCAGCAGTTCCGCCCGGTCCGGCAGCAGGCCGAGCAGCGGCGGTTCGTGCGCGACGACCGTGTGCACCCGCGCGGGACCGGCCTGGGCCAGGGCGAGGACGGTCACCGCGCCGCCGCTGGACCCCAGCACGGCGGCCGCACCCGCGTCGACGTGGGCGAGGAGCCGGGCGACGTCGTCGGCGCGCAGCTCCGGGGTCGAGTCCTGGTGCGGGTCGTGCAGGACGCTGCGGCGGATCCCGCTCGGGTCGGTGGTCAGCACAGTGTGGTCCGCGGCCAGCAGGTCGGCCAGCGGCGCGAAGGCGTCGGCGTCCATCGGGGCGGCGACCAGGGCCACGAGCGGGCCCCGGCCGCGTACCTCGTAGTACAGCCGCCCGTCGGGCACCGCCAGGGTGCCGGTGGTGACGGGCGCGGTGGACATGCTGCTCATGGGGTCCTCCAGAGTCGTGGCGGGCGAGCCGTTCACCTTCCTGACTCCGGTGCTGCGGCAGAATCGTCGGTCGTGAGCCTCACCTCCCCGACCGCCGCCGGGTCGCCCGACCGGGCCCCGGTCGACGAGGCCGCCTTCACCGCGCTCGTCGCGCCGCTGCGCCGGGAACTGCACGCCCACTGCTACCGGATGCTCGGCTCGGTCCACGACGCCGACGACGCCCTCCAGGACGCGCTGCTGCGGGCGTGGCGCGGGTTGTCGACCTTCGCCGGACACGGCCCGCTGCGCTCGTGGCTCTACACCGTGGCGACCCGGGTGTGCCTCGACGCCATCGCCGGCCGCGCCCGGCGGCCCCTGCCGGTCGACCTCGGCCCGGCCAGTGACCGCGCCGTACCCGACAACCACCCGGTCCACGACGTCGCCTGGCTCGGCCCGTACCCCGACACCGGCCTCGCGGCCGGCCCCGTCGCCCCGGGCGCGCGGTACGAGCAGCGCGAGGCGGTCGAGCTGGCCTTCGTGGCCGCGGTGCAGCACCTGCCGGGCAACCAGCGGGCCGCGCTGCTGCTCTTCGACGTCCTCGGCTACTCCGCCGCGGAGATCGGGGTCATGCTGGGCACCTCGACCACGTCGGTGAACTCGGCCCTCGCGCGGGCCCGCCGCGTGCTGGCCGAACGGGCTCCCGCCGCGACCCAGCAGCGCACTCTGCGGATGCTCGACGACGTCCGGCTGCGGGAGGTCGTCACCGGCTACGCCACCGCACTGGAGAACGGTGACGCGGACGCCCTGATCGCCCTGCTCACCGAGGACGTCACCTGGTCCATGCCGCCGATGCCGCACTGGTACCGGGGCGTCGCGGCGGTGCTGGACTTCGCCCGGTCGGCGCCGCTCGGCCCCTGCGGCAGCTGGCGGCACCTGCCCGCCGCGGCGAACGGCCAGCCCGCGGTCGCCGGCTACCTGCGCCGGGCGGGGTCCGGCCCGTACCTGCCGTGGTCGGTCGACGTGCTGACGCTGCGGGGTGACCGGATCGCCGGGATCACCTCGTTCGTGGGCGCGGCGCAGTTCGCGGCGTTCGGGCTGCCGGACTCCCTGGCGCCGCACCCGCCGAGCCGCTGATCGTGGCGGGCGCCGACGGTCAGGCGGCCGGGGCGGCCCCGGCGGGCGGTGACCCGCCCGGGTCGCGGGCGTAGCGGAGCATCAGCACGCCGTCGGCGGCGGCCAGCACGTGGCGCAGCGGCAGGTGCCGCGGCGCGCTGCCGGTCCCGGCGGTGATCCGACCCGGGCCGGCCCCGGCGAGCAGTGGCGCGACGGTCAGGCACAGCTCGTCCACCAGGTCGGCCGCGGTGAGC
The DNA here is from genome assembly GCF_042872345.1 of Micromonospora sp. NPDC005299. Taxonomy (NCBI): domain Bacteria; kingdom Bacillati; phylum Actinomycetota; class Actinomycetes; order Micromonosporales; family Micromonosporaceae; genus Micromonospora; species Micromonospora sp. NPDC005299. The sequence goes on along the minus strand of NZ_JBIAKG010000004.1, from coordinate 102,912 downwards.
GCGCCGAACAGGTGCGGACCGCCCTCGCAGAGCAGCTGGCCCAACCCCCGGCGGCGCAGCTCGGACAGGCCGGCGGCCAGGTCGACCCGCTCCGCGCCGCAGCGGACGAGGTCGGCCACCTCGGTCAGCCCGGGCGGCGGCACGGCGGCCGCGTGGGTGAGCACCAGCGGCCGGACCGGCGCGTCGGCGAAGCAGGCCTGGGCCGGGTCGAGGTCCAGCGAGCCGGAGACCACCACCAGGGTCGGATATTCGGTCAGGTCCTGCTCGCGGCGCCAGGCCCGGCGCGCCTCACCGAGCCGGACCGCGCGGTAGCCCTCGTGGCGCAGCGTGCCGGCGGCCACCACCAGCCCGTCGCAGAGCATCCGCAGCAGGCCGAAGACGCGCTTGTCCGGCTCGCCGGAGAGCCCGGCGGAGTAGCCGTCCAGAGTGACCGCGCCGTCGACGCTGGCCACGAAGTTCACCCGCAGGTGGGGATGGGGGGCGCGGCCGTAGAGCGCGGCCAGCTCCGGGTCGGTCAGCGGCCCGGTGACGGGCGTCGGCCAGACCCGTTCGATCGGGGTTCCGACGCTCATTCGCCGGCCGGACCGGTGACCGGAGGGGTGGGTTCGGGGGTACGGTGCTGGCAGTCGCACCACTTCCGGCCTGGACAGTCGTCGTGCCGCCGCTCCCGGCACGCTCGGCAGATCATGTGGGCAGCCTATGCCGAGGGAGGATGGGACAGCATGTCGCGTCAGATCTTCCAACTGAAGGTCTCCCTCGCCGGGGTCCGGCCGCCGGTGTGGCGGCGGGTGCTGGTGCCCGGCGGCTACACCCTGGACCGGCTGCACCGGGTGGTCCAGCACGCGATGGGCTGGCGGGACTGCCACCTGCACTCGTTCGACATCGACGGCCGCCAGTACGGCGAGCCCGATCCGGACGGCGAGCTGGCGCTCCGCGACGAGCTGGACGTCCGGCTGGACGCGGTGGTGGGCAAGGGCGACCGATTCCGCTACACCTACGACTTCGGCGACTGGTGGGAGCACGACCTGGTGGTCGAGGACGTGTGCGCGGCCGACCCGGACGAGCGCTACCCGGCCTGCGTCGAGGGGGAGCGCGCCTGCCCGCCCGAGGACGTCGGTGGTCCGGCCGGGTACGCCGTCCTGCTGGCCGCGCTGGCCGATCCCGGGCACGCCGAGCACCGGATGATGCGGGAGTGGGCCGGCGCCGGCTTCGAGCCGGAGTTCTTCGCCGCCGATCGGGCCACCATCCTGCTGCGTCGCTTCTGCTGACCGCCGCTCCGGGACCGCATCCGGGAGCCGCGCGGTAACGATCTGGGAACGCTCCCATAGGTCTATTGACACCCCTGACACCTGCCGGCAATCTCATGGGAGCGCTCCCGCGAGTGGCGTGGGTCTCATCCCTGCCCCCTCCCGGGGTCGCCTCCGGCGGCCACCACGGCCGGTGGCGGCGAGCCGCGCGACAACACCCCCCACCACACAGATATCGCCTCACCACCGAAAGAGGGGTCTCGGATGAGCGTCCCAATCCGCCGCCGGCGGCTCGCGGCCATCGCGCTCGCGTCCGTCGCGGTGCTCGCCGCCGCCACCGCATGCGGCGACGACTCGTCGGACAGCGGCAGCAGCGGCGGCCCGGTGACCCTGGTCGTCGACGTCTTCGGCGACCAGGGCTTCGGCTACGACGAGCTCTACAAGCAGTACGAAGCGGAGCACTCGAACGTCAAGATCCAGGAGCGGGGCAAGGGCCTCGGCCTCGGTGACTACAACACCCGGCTGACCCAGCAGATCACCGCCGGGTCGGGCGCCGGCGACGTGGTGGCCCTGGAGGAGGGCACCATCGTCCAGTTTTACGCCCAGTCCGACAAGTTCGTGAACCTCGCCGACCACGGCGCCAACGACCTCAAGGGCAACTTCCTGCCGTGGAAGTGGGAGCAGGGCACTACCCCGGACGGCAAGGTGCTCGGCCTCGGCACCGACGTCGGCTCGATGGCGCTGTGCTACCGCAGCGACCTGTTCAAGGCCGCCGGCCTGCCCACCGACCGCGAGCAGGTCGGCGCGCTCTGGCCCACCTGGGACCAGTTCATCGCGGCCGGCCAGCGGTTCGCCGCCGCCGACAAGAAGCACAAGTTCGTCGACTCGGCGACCAACTTCTACAACGTGGTGCTGATGCAGACCGCGGGTTCCGGCACCGGTTACACCTACTACGACAAGAGCAACAAGCTGGTCATCGGCGAGAACCCGGACATCAAGTCGGCGTACGACCTCACCACCAAGATGATCGCCGCCGGCCTGTCGAACAACCTGCAGTCCTTCTCGAACGAGTGGAACGCCGGTTTCAAGAACGGCACCTTCGCCACCATCGCCTGCCCCGCCTGGATGACCGGCGTCATCAAGGGCCAGGCCGGTGACGCGGCGGCCGGCAAGTGGGACATCGCCAAGGCGCCCGGCAACGGCGGCAACTGGGGTGGCTCGTTCCTGGCCGTGCCGAAGTCGAGCAAGCACCAGAAGGAGGCCGCCGAGCTGGCCAAGTTCCTGACCAGCGCCAAGGGGCAGACCGAGGCGTTCAAGAAGGTCGGCAACCTGCCCTCCTCGCCGCAGGCGCTGGCCGACCCGGCCGTGGCCGACTCGACCAACGACTACTTCACCAAGGCCCCGGTCGGCAAGATCTTCGCCGCCGGCGCCAGCGAGCTGAAGCCGGTCTACCTCGGCCCGAAGAACAACGCGGTCCGCACCGCCGTGGAGAACAGCCTCCGCGCTGTGGAGCAGGGCAAGACCGCCGAGGAGCAGTGGCAGGCGGCGCTGAAGAACGGTGCGGCCGCCGGTAAGTGATCCGGCCGACCCGCCCGCGGGTGGCGTCGACAGCCCCGCTGTCGGCGCCACCCGCGCTGCCCGGAGAGCCCCGGCGTCGCCCGTGTGGGCGGGTGACGCCGGCCGAGGAGAAGGACTCCCCATGAGCCTCGACCTGCACGCCGCAGCGCCACCCGACCCCGGACCGCCCCGCGCCGCCCGTCCCGCGCACCGCCGCGCCAGCTCACTGACCCGGCTGGACCTGAAGTACTCGCCCTACGTCTACGTCCTGCCGTTCTTCTTGATCTTCGCCGTGTTCAGCGCGTACCCCATCGCGTACACGGTGTGGATCGCCCTGACCGACCGGTCCCCGCTGAACCCGACGATCTCCTTCGTCGGCCTGGACAACTTCGTCGAACTGATCACCGACGACCCGCAGTTCTGGAACGCGGTGGTGAACACGTTCGGCATGTTCGTGCTCTCCACCCTGCCGCAGCTGCTGCTCGCGCTGGTGCTGGCCAACGCGCTGAACCGGAAGCTGCGCGCGCAGACCTTCTTCCGGATGGCCATCGCCATGCCGATCATCACCTCGACCGCCGTGGTCGCGCTGATCTTCTCGATGATCTACGCGAAGGACTTCGGCCTGGTCAACTGGGTGCTCGACAGCGTCGGCCTGGACCCGATCGACTGGCGGGCCAACCGGTTCGCCTCCTGGTTCGCCATCTCCACGATGGTCGACTGGCGCTGGGTGGGCTACAACGCGCTGATCTACCTGGCCGCCATGCAGTCCATCAGCAAGGACATGTACGAAGCCGCGGCGCTCGACGGCGCCTCCCGGCGCCGGCAGTTCTGGTCGATCACCGTGCCGCAGCTGCGCCCGACGATCATCTTCACGCTGATCATCTCGACCATCGGCGGCCTCCAGCTCTTCACCGAGCCCCTGCTGTTCACCAGCGGCTCGGGCGGTCTCTCCGGCGGCTCGGAGGGGCAGTTCCAGACCATCACGATGTACCTGCTCGACGTCATGAACCAACGCTTCCGGTGGGGCTACGCCGGCGCGGTCGCGCTCGTGCTCTTCCTGCTCATCGCGCTGATGTCGACGGTCAACTACCTGCTGGCCCGCCCCATCAGCTCCGACAAGTGAGGTGACGAGATGACGACCACCACGCTCCGCCCACCGACCCGGCCGAACGCCCCGGTCCGGGCCGCACACCAGGCCGAGCGGCTCTGGAAGGCCAGCCCGCTCACCTGGGTCGGCCTGGTCTTCGGGGTGCTCCTGTCGCTCTTTCCGTTCTACTGGATGATCGTGATCGCCTCGCGGACCAACGACGCGGCCAACTCCTGGCCGCCGCCGTTCCTGCCCGGCGGCAAGCTCGGCGAGAACATCCAGCGGGTGCTCGACAACGGCGACGCCAACATCGTCAAGGGCCTGCTGAACTCGTTCCTGGTCTCCGGCACCATCACGGTCGCCACGGTGTTCTTCGGGTCCCTGGCGGGCTTCGCCTTCGCCAAGCTCCGCTTCCGGGGCAAGAACGCGCTGCTGCTGATCATCCTGGCCTCGATGATGGTGCCGATCCAGCTCGGCGTGCTCCCGCTCTACATCCTCATGGCCAAGCTCGAGTGGTTGAACACCATGCCCTCGGTCACCGTGCCGTTCCTCATCGGCGGCTTCGGGATCTTCATGATGCGCCAGTACGCCGAGCAGGCCGTCCCCAACGAGCTGATCGAGGCGGCCCGCGTGGACGGCTGCTCGACCTGGAGGGTGTACTGGCACGTGGTGGTGCCCGCGCTGCGTCCCGCCGCCGCGGTGCTCGGCCTGCTCACCTTCATGGAGCAGTGGAACCAGTTCTTCTGGCCGTTCGTGGTGCTGGCCGACCCGGCCAACCCGACCGTGCAGATCTCCCTCCGCAGCCTCAACACCGCCTACTTCGCCGACAACTCGCAGATCTTCGCGGGTACGTTGATCGCGACCCTGCCCCTGTTCATCGTGTTCGTTCTGTTCGGCCGCCAGATCATCGGCGGCATCATGGAAGGCGCCGTCAAGTCGTGAGCAACCCAGCCAGCCCGCCCGCCGTCGGTGTCCTCGACCAGGGTGCGGCAGCTCCCTTCCCGCCCGGCTTCCTCTGGGGGGCGGCGACCGCCGCGTACCAGATTGAGGGCGCGGCGACGGAGGGCGGCCGCACCCCGTCGATCTGGGACACCTTCAGCCACACCGAGGGGCGGACGGTGGCCGGGCACACCGGCGACGTGGCCTGCGACCACTACCACCGGATGCCCGACGACGTGCGGCTGATGGCCGACCTCGGGCTGAAGTCCTACCGCTTCTCCGTCTCCTGGCCCCGGGTGCAGCCCGGCGGCGCCGGAGCGGTCAACTCCGAGGGGATGGACTTCTACCGGCGCCTGGTGGACGAGCTGCTGGGTCACGGCATCGAGCCCTGGCTGACCCTCTACCACTGGGACCTGCCCCAGCTGCTGGAGGACGCGGGCGGCTGGCCGGCCCGGGACACGGCCGGCCGGTTCGCCGACTACGCCCAGCTGGTCGCCGACGCCCTCGGCGACCGGGTGAAGTACTTCACCACGTTCAACGAGCCGTGGTGCTCGGCCTTCCTCGGCTACGGCTCCGGCGTGCACGCGCCGGGCCGGTCGGACGGGGCGGACGCGGTCCGGGCCGGGCACCACCTCATGCTCGGGCACGGGCTGGCGGTGCAGGCGCTGCGGGCGTCCCGCGCGGACGCGCAGCTCGGCATCACGGTCAACCTCTACCCGGTCACCCCGGCCACCGGGTCACCGGCGGACGCCGACGCCGCCCGCCGCATCGACGCGCTGGCCAACCGGTTCTTCCTCGACCCGGTGCTGCGCGGGGCGTACCCGGCCGACCTCGTCGCCGACCTGCGCGAGGTCACCGACTTCGGGCACGTCCGGGACGGCGACCTGGCGGTCATCTCGACCCCGCTGGACATGGTGGGCGTCAACTACTACAGCCGGCACGTGGTCGCCGCGCCGGTCGACGGCGTCGAGCCGGAGACCTACTGGCGGGCGCCGTCCTGCTGGCCGGGCAGCGAGGACGTCCGGTTCGTCACCCGGGGCGTCCCGGTGACCGACATGGGCTGGGAGATCGACGCGCCGGGCCTGGTGGAGACGCTGCAGCGGGTGCACCGGGACTACACCGACCTGCCGCTCTACGTCACCGAGAACGGCTCCGCGTTCGTCGACGCGGTGGTCGACGGCCGGGTCGACGACCCGGACCGGCTGGCGTACTTCGATGCACACCTGCGCGCCGCGCACGCCGCGATCAGCGCCGGGGTGCCGCTGAAGGGATACTTCGCCTGGTCGCTGATGGACAACTTCGAGTGGGCGTGGGGCTACACGAAGCGCTTCGGCATGATCTATGTCGACTACGACAGCCAGGCCCGGATCCCGAAGTCCAGCGCCAGGTGGTACGCCGATGTGATCCGACGCAACGGCCTGGCCGCACAATAGGCTGGGCCAGCCAGTGACGGGCGGCCCGGCGCCGGCGCCTCGACAGGTGCCGGGCCCGCCCGATGTCGGAGGAGCACAGACGATGACAACGCAGCGCACACGGTCGCTCGGGCGCCCGACCCTCGACGCGGTCGCGGCCCGCGCCGGCGTGGGGCGCGGCACGGTCTCCCGCGTGGTCAACGGCTCGCCGCAGGTCAGCCCGGAGGCCCGGGCCGCCGTCCAGGCGGCCATCGCCGAGCTGGGGTACGTGCCCAACCGCGCGGCCCGGGCGCTGGTCACCCAGCGGACCGACTCGGTGGCGCTGGTGGTCTCCGAGTCGGGGGAGCGCGTCTTCACCGAGCCGTTCTTCGCCGGCATCGTCCGGGGCGTCAGCTCCGCGCTGCTGGAGACCCCGATGCAGCTCTGGCTGGCCATGGCGCAGTCGCAGATCGAGCGGGAACGGGTCGAGCACCACCTGACCAACCAGCACGTGGACGGCGTGCTGCTGCTCTCGCTGCACGACGCGGACCCGCTGCCCACCCTGCTGGAGGAGCGCGGCCTGCCCACCGTGCTCGGCGGCCGGCCGGCCCGGATGCTGCACCCGAACGCCCAGCCGGCCTGGTTCGTCGACGTGGACAACGTCGGCGGCGCCCGGCAGGCGGTGGAGCACCTCTTCGCCCGCGGCCGGCGGCGGGTCGCCACCATCGCCGGCACCCAGGACATGGGCGCCGGCCTGGCCCGGTTGTCGGGCTACAAGGAGGCGGTCCGGGCCGCGGGCGGCGACCTCAACCCGGACCTCATCGCGTACGGGGACTTCAGCGAGGGCAGCGGCACGGCCTGCATGCGCCGGCTGCTGGAGGTCTGCCCGGACCTGGACGCCGTCTTCGTCGCCTCCGACCTGATGGCCTTCGGCGCCCTGCGCGCGCTGCGCGAGGCCGGCCGCCGGGTGCCCGAGGACGTGGCGGTGATCGGCTTCGACGACGCCCCGATCGCCCGGCAGGCCGAACCGCCGCTGACCACGGTCTTCCAGCCGGTCGAGGAGATGGGCCGGCAGATGGCCCGGCTGCTGGTCTCCCGGATCCGCGGCGAGGAACTGCCCAGCCCGCACGTGCTGCTGGACACCAAGCTCATCCACCGCGCCTCCGCCTGACGGCTCAGGCCCAGCGGCGCAGTTCCCGCTTCGCCAGAGAGGCCCGGTGCACCTCGTCGGGCCCGTCGGCCAGGCGGAGGGTGCGGGCCTGCGCCCAGAGGGCCGCGAGCGGGGTGTCCTGGCTGACGCCGGCCCCGCCGTGCGCCTGGATGGCCTTGTCGATGACCCACTCGGCCATCGCCGGCGTGGCGATCTTGATGGCCTGGATCTCGGTGTGCGCGCCCCGGTTGCCCACGGTGTCCATGAGCCAGGCGGTCTTGAGCACCAGCAGCCGGGCCTGCTCGATGCGCACCCGGGACTCGGCGATCCACTCCCGGACCACGCCCTGCTCGGCGAGGGGGCGGCCGAACGCGACCCGGGTCAGGACCCGCTTGCAGAGCAGCTCCAGGGCCCGCTCGGCCATGCCGATCAGCCGCATGCAGTGGTGGATCCGCCCCGGGCCGAGCCGGGCCTGGGCGATGGCGAAGCCGCCGCCCTCGGCGCCGACCAGGTTCTCCGCCGGCACCCGTACGTCGGTGAAGTCGATCTCGGCGTGCCCGCCGTGCGGGGCGTCGCGGTAGCCGAAGACCGTCATGCCCCGGCGCACCGTCACGCCCGGGGTGTCCCGGGGGACCAGGATCATGCTCTGCTGGCGGTGCCGGTCGGCGTCCGGGTTGGTCTTGCCCATCACGATGAAGATCTCGCAGCGCGGGTCCATCGCCCCGGACGACCACCACTTGCGGCCGTTCACCACGTACGCGTCGCCGTCCCGGACGATCCGGGTGGCGACGTTGGTAGCGTCGGAGGAGGCCACCTCCGGCTCGGTCATGCAGAACGCCGAGCGGATGTCCCCGGCCAGCAGCGGCTTCAGCCAGCGGTCCCGCTGCGCGTCGGAGCCGAACTCGGCCAGCAGTTCCATGTTGCCGGTGTCCGGGGCGGCGCAGTTCAGCGCCTCCGGGGCCAGGTGCGGGCTGCGGCCGGTCAGCTCGGCCAGCGGGGCGTACTGGAGGTTGGTCAGCCCGGCGCCGTAGCGCGGGTCGGGCAGGAAGAGGTTCCACAGGCCGCGGGCGCGGGCCTCGGCCTTCAGCTCGTCCAGCACGGGCGGGCGGGCCCACGGGTCGCCGGCCGCGAGCACCTGCTCGTGGTGCACCGGCTCGGCCGGGTAGACGCACTCGGTGAGGAACGCCTCGACCTTCTCGCGCAGCTCGACCGTCCGGGCGTCGTACTCGAAGTCCACTACTTCTCCCTCACCGCGTGCAGACCGTGCTCGACCAGCGGCGCCACCATCTCGCCGATCCGGTCGAAGCCCCCGCCGAGCGTCTGCCCGAGGGTGTGCCGGTAGTGGATGCCCTCGCAGATCACCGCGAGCTTGAAACAGCCGAGCGCCACGTGCCAGTGCAGCGGCCCGACGTCGACGTCGCTGCGGCCGGCGTACCGGCCGATCAGCTCGGCGCCGGTGGGGAAGCCGGCCCGCGGGCCGATGCCGTCGGCCACCGGGTTGCCCTCGGCGCTGTCGCTGTCGCCCAGCACGTCCCAGTAGGTCAGCAGCAGCCCCAGGTCGGCGAGGGGGTCGCCGAGGGTGGCCATCTCCCAGTCGAGCACCGCCCGCACCGCCACCGGCTCGACCGTGGCGAGCAGGTTGTCCAGCCGGTAGTCGCCGTGCACGATCCGCCCGGCGTTCGCGCCCTCCGGCACGCTGCCGGCGAGCGCGTCGCGCAGCTCGTCGATGCCCGGCAGCGGGCGGCTGCGGGAGCGGTCGAGCTGGCCGGCCCAGCGGCGGACCTGCCGGGCCAGGTAGCCCTCGGGGCGACCGAAGTCGGCCAGCCCGACCGCGGCCGGCTCGACCATGTGCAGCTCCGCGAGGGTGTCCATCATCGCCATGGCCAGGTCGCGTCGCTGGCCGGCGGTGAGGGCGTGGGTCTGCTCCCGCCGCCGGTAGACCTCGCCGTCGACCTTCTCCATGAGGTAGAACGGCGCGCCGATCACGTCGGGGTCGGGGCAGAGCAGCAGCGCCTCGGGGACCGGCACCGCGGTGGGGGCGAGCGCGGAGATCACCCGGTACTCGCGGGCCATGTCGTGCGCGGTGGCCAGCACGTGCCCGAGCGGCGGCCGGCGCAGCACCACCTCGCGGTCGCCGACGCGCAGCAGGTACGTCAGGTTGGACTTGCCCCCGGCGATCAGCCGCGCCGCCAGCGGCCCGGCCAGCCCCGGCCGGTGCGTGGCCAGATACGCGGCCAGCCGGTCAAGGTCGAGCCCGCGCGGGGCCGAACCGGTCGGGGTCTGCGGTGCGTCGACGGCCGGATCGGTCATCCGGTTAGTTGATGGCAGCTCAGCTTTGTTGTCAAGGTGGGATGTTCCCGGCGGGACATGCCGCTGCAACGGGGGCGAAATGGTCAACCGGCAGGCTGGGGCCAGCCTGCCGGCCGCCACGGCCGGCCCGCCGAGCGGAGGGACCAGACATGCTGCTGAGAGTTCGGGTGACCCTGCCGGATCGACCGGGCACGCTCGGCCAGGTGGCCCGGACGCTCGGCGTCTCCGGCGCCGACATCGTCCAGGTGGTGGTGCTGGAGCGGCTCGGCGGCCGGGCGGTCGACGACTTCACCGTGGTCTGGCCGGGTGCAGCGCGGGTGGAGCGCCTGCTCGCCGGCCTGGCCGCGATCCCCGGCGTACGGGTGGACGGGGTGTGGCGGGCGATCGGCGCGCCGACCACCACGGGCCAGGACGCCGAACTGCTCGCCCAGGTCGCGGGGAACCCGACCGACGGGGTGGCCACCCTGGTCGACGCGGTACCCGGGCTGCTCGCCGCGGACTGGGCGGTGGCCGCCGTGGTCCCGCTGGACTGGGCCGCGCGCAGCGGCGGCGCCGGCGAGGCGACGGTCGGGCACGCGAGCTGGCGTGCCCCGGTTCCGCCGCGGCTGCCGGAGGTGACCCCGTTGCGCGCTCGCGCCATGACCACGCCGGACGGGCACCACTACGCGGTCGCGCCGTTCGGCCGGGCCGGCCTGGTGCTGGTGGTGGCGCGCGACCGCAGCGAGCCGCTCGCGGCGGCCGCGTTCCACTCGACCGAGGTGGACCGGCTCGCCCAACTGGTCCGGGCCGGCGCGGTGATCCTCGGCGACCGGCTGGACCTGGTCGGCGCGCCGCCCGTGACCACCATCACCTGACCGGTCCCGCCGTTTCACCCCTGGGCAACGGGGGCGCAACAGGCGGCCGGCAGGGTCGGTGGTGAGGAAGGGAGCGAACCATGGCGCTGTGGCGGATCCGTGCCACCGTGGACGACCGGCCGGGCTACCTGTCGGTGCTCACGGCGAGCCTCGCGTTGCGCGGGGTCAACATCCTCACCGTGCAGGTGCACACCACCGAGGTGGGGGCCGTCGACGACTTCCTGATCGACGCGCCCGACCAGCTCACCGAGGCCGACCTGCGGGCGGCCGTCGAACGGGGCCGGGGCCGGAACTGCTGGGTCGCGCGCAGCGAGGCGCGCGGGCTGGCCGACCAGCCGACCCGGGTGCTCGGGCTGGCCGGCCGGCTGGTCCGCGACCCGGACGCGGCCGGCGAGACACTGCGCGTGCTGCTCGGCGCGGACGCGGTGGCGTGGCGGCCGACGCCGGCCGCCCCGCTCGGCGGGGTGGACGAGACCACGATGCTGCTGGCCGACCCGGCCGGCGGCTCGTACGAGCTGCGCCGGCGGGAGCCGAGCTTCACCCCGGCCGAGTACGCCCGCGCCCAGGCCCTGGTCGAGCTGGCCGCCACGGTGGCCCGCCGGGACGCCGACCGGGTCACCCTGGTGCTGCCCGACGCGGCCGAGGTGCTGGTCCGGCCGGCCACCGCCGACGACCTGCCCGGCGTGCTGGAGCTGCACGCGGAGTGCTCGCACCGGAGCCGCCAGCGGCGCTACCTGAGCGGGGCGGGGCACCCGGCGCCGGCCCGGCTGCGCCGGCTGCTCGAACCGGCGCGGGGGCTGACCATGGTCGCCACGGCCGGCTCCGGCGGCACGGCGGCACCGGTGGTGGCCATGGCCAACCTGCTCGGCGAGGGCGACGAGGCGGAGGCGGCGCTGCTGGTGCGGGACGACTGGCAGCGCCGGGCCCTCGGCTCCGCCCTGCTGCGGCGCCTGCTCGGGCACGCCGACCGGGCCGGCTACGCGGCCGTGCTGCTGCACGTGCAGGCCGAGAACACCCCGATGCTGCGCACCGTACGCGGGTTGAACCGGCCCACGTCGGTGGAGCGGGACGGCAGCGTGCTGACCGTGACGGTGCCGTTGGCGCCCCGCCCGGCCGTGCCGCCCCGGCAGGCCGACGCGACCGCGCGGGCGCGGCGGTCGTCCTGACTCCACGGTCGCGCGCCGCGACGCGTCCCGGGCCGCAACGGCGCGGTGCGGGACGCCGGCCGGCGGGTGACCGCCCACCGGCGCCGGATCACCGGCGCCACCCTGGCCGACCTCCGGTGCGGGGGACGGTGACACGGCAGGGCCCCCGGTGCGGGGGCCCTGCCCGTGTCCGGTCTGGCCCCGATCAGGTCGTCGGGTAGCTGCTGTAGTCCGGGAAGTTGCCGTAGAGCCGGCCGTCGCCGCCCACGGTGACCGCCTGCACCAGCAGCTCGCCGCCGACGAACGCGCCCTTCCAGGACGCGCCCCGGCCGCCGAACGGCTCCTCCCGGTCGCCGCGGGAACGGGGCTTGTTGATGCCCACCTTGAACGCCTGGAGGTCGACCGCGAGCTTGCCGGCCAGCTCCTCGTCGTCGCAGGCCAAGGAGGCGACCAGCGCGCCGTTGGAGGCGTTCATCTGGGCCAGCAGCTCGTCGGTGGTGTCCACCACGACGATGGTGTCCACCGGGCCGAACGGCTCGGCGTGCATGAGCCGGGACCGGCCGGGCGGGGCGAGCAGCACCGCCGGCGCCACGTACGCCGAGGTGTCCTGCCCGTCGAGGAAGGGCGCGCCGTCGAGCTTGCCCCGGTGCAGCGGCACCGCGCCGCCGCGGACCGCCTCGTCGACCTTGCGGCGCAGCTCCTCGGCCTTGGCCGCGCTGATCAGCGGGCCGAAGTTCAGCTCGGGCAGCGGGTCACCGGCCGACCAGTCGTCTCCCACGGCGAGCGGGTGTCCGAACCGGACGGAGCGCACCACCGGCAGGTACACGTCGAGGAACTCGTCGACCAGGTCGCGCTGCACCACGAACCGCGGGTACGCGGTGCAGCGCTGCTTGCCGTACTCGAAGCCCTTCTTCAGGTGCGCGGCGAGCTGGTCCCACTGGGAGAAGTTCCAGATGCCCCAGGCGTTGAGGCCCTCCTGCTCGATGAAGTGCCGCTTGTCGGAGTCCAGCAGCGCCGCCGCCACCTTGCCGCCGTTGGAGCGACCGCCGACGAACGCCACCGCGCCGATCTCCGGGGCGCGGACCAGAACCTCGGAGAGCTCCTCGCCGCTGCCGGACAGCAGGGTCGCGGGCAGCCCGGCGCGGCGCATGAGCGCGTGCGCCACGGTGAGGCAGACCGCCCCGCCCTGCGACGGGGTCTTGGCGATCACCGCGTTGCCGGCGAGCAACTGCACCAGCTCGGCGTGCACGAGCACACTCATCGGGTAGTTCCAGGAGGCGATGTTGCTGACCGGGCCGGGCAGCGGCTCGCGGCCGTCGGCGAGCATCCGGTCGATCTCCTGCACGTACCAGCGGACGCCGTCCAGGGCTCGGTCGACGTCGGCGCAGGCCAGCCGCCACGGCTTGCCGATCTCCCACACCAGCAGCAGGGCGAGCAGGTCGCGGTGGGCGGTGAGCGCGTCCAGGGCGTCGTCGACCCGGGCCTTGCGCTCGGCGAGCGGGGTCTGCGCCCACTCCCGGTGCGCGGCGGCGGCGTGCGCGACCGCGCCGCGCGCCGCCTCGGCGTCGAGCCGGGCCAGGTTGACCAGCACGGTGTTGTCGACCGGGGTGCGCACCGGGGTCGGCGCGCCGACCGCGCGCCACCCGCCCTCGACCAGGTTGTGCAGGGTGGCGATGCCGTCGGGCGCGGTGCCGAAGGCCTCCGGCGTGGCGGCCACCGCGCGGGCGAGGGTGTCGGACCAGGAGGTGCCTTCGGCGAGTCTGAGAGCCATCGCGATCTCCTCAGGGTTGTCCGGGGAGCGGCGGCGTCGATGGCACCGCTGGTGTCGCGTACTGTCCCGCGCGGCCGAGCGCGCGGGCAACCGTACGCTCGTATGCCAGGACACCTGTCCCGCCGCCGCGACACGTCGCGGCCCGATCGGTGTGGGCTTGACCTGGGAGTACGCGGGAAGTCTATAGAAGACTATCGATTATGTGATCCAGCTCCGGGCGACGTCGACCGGGTTACCCGTCAGTACGGATCATTTCCTCGACCGGTTCAACCGCGCAGCGCCGCGATCGCCTCCACGGTCGTGCAGACGGTCCCGAGCCGGCGGAAGACGTAGTCGACCGCGAACTCGTGGGCGTACGCGTCCAGCCCGGACATCGCGTCGTGCGGCAGCACCACCCGATAGCCGATCTCGTCGGCGATCCGGGCGGTCTGCTCCACGCCGAAGTTGGTCGCGATCCCGCCGATCACCAGGGTGTCCACGCCGCGTGCCCGCAGCGCGGCGTCGAGCCCGGTCTCGTGGAAGGCGCCCCAACTGTGCTTGACGACCGCCAGGTCGCCCTCGCGGGGCGCCACCTCGGGCAGCAGTTCGCTCCCCGGCGGCTGCGGATCGGGGCCGGGCCGGTCGGCGCGGACCACCACCACGGTGGCGCCGGTCGCGCGGGCCGCCTCGGCGAGGGCGAGGCAGCGCGCGACCACCTCCGGGCCGGTGTGCGGGGCGGCCGGCAGGTCCACGATGCGACGTTGGAGGTCGATCAGGACGACGGCGGTACGGGTCGGGTCGAGAGCATCCACTTCAAGATCATATCGAGGCGGGGTCGCCGCGGCGGTCCCGAACGGCGGAACCGGCCGCCGGACCGGGGTCCGACGGCCGGTTCCCGAGCCGGTGTCCGGCTCAGCTCGTGAAGGTGATCCGGTCCCGGCGGCGCCGCAGCACCATCAGGAGGACACCGCCGCCGATCAGGGCGAGGCCGGTGAGCGAGATGCTGGTCGCGGCCACGCCGGTGAGCGGCAGGCCGCCCTCGGTGCCGCTGCCGCCGCCCTGGCCGCCGCCGACCGAGGTGCCCGGCGCCGGCGTGCCCGGCGGGTTCCCGGACGGGTTCTCCGAGCCGCCCGGCGTCGGGATCGGCGTCTCCCCGCCCGGCGTCGGCGTCGGGTTGCCCGGCGACTCGCACGGGGCCAGCCAGAAGACCTTGTGCTTGCCGTCGGACGACTTGCCGTCGGTCAGGTCCACGTCGAGCTTGAGGTGGTAGCCCTGCTTCGGCTGGAGCTTCAGCCCGGTCAGGTCGAGATCCTTCGCGGAGAGCTTGATGACCGCGTCGCGGTCGTTCTCCGCGCCGGAAGCCGGGTCGGTGCTGATCACCACGTTGCTGTTCGACCAGACGACCTTGTCCTTCGGGCTGGCGGACGGCGCCTGCGCCCAGAGGGTGATGTTCGCCTTCTGGTCCTGGTCGAAGTTGAAGAACTCCAGCTCGAAGTCGCAGGTGACGTGCGGCTGGTTGTCGACCTTGTCCGAGAAGGGAGCACCGTCGATCTTGACGGTGCCGTTGTCGCCCTTGGGGTTGTGCGGGTTGCCGGTGGCCCACGCCGGGGCGGCCACCAGCCCGAGCATGGCCGTGGCGGCGGCTGCGGTGAGGGCAGCGCGCGCCACGTGCCGACGCTGTGGCATGAGGAATCCTCCGAGATCGGGAGAGGGGACGGCACATGATCACACGTCTGCGCGCTCCCGTCCAGATCGGACTACCGGCCTGAGCTGCGAAAATGCCGTCGGCGAGGACCAAGTCGGGGCCACTTTGCAGGCGTGTCGGCGTAACGCGGAACGGGCAATCGACGCTCCGCCGCCCTCGGTGCCGGGCACCGTCTTCACAAGCGGTGACGCCGCCAGTACATTGTCGATTATCCATGGGAGCGCTCCCGCGCTCCGAGATCCATCCCCCACCACAGCCGCCCGCACCTCCGACCGCCGACGCCGTCCCGTCCGGCCCGGGCTGCCGCGCGGCGCCACCCACTGGAGCTCGCCATGCCCCGTCCGACCCCGCCACCTCGCCGCCGGTCCCGGCTCCGCCGGCTGCTCGCCGCCGGCGCCGCGCTCGCCGCCGCCCTGGCCGCAGCCGTCGCCGTCCCGCCGCCGCCGGCCGCCGCGGCATCCGCCTTCCACTACGGCGCGGTCTCTGCCGCCGCCGGCGCGCGGACCGGAAGTGCGCTGGCCGCGCCCGCCTTCAACTACGCCGAGGCGTTGCAGAAGTCGCTGTTCTTCTACGAGGCGCAGCAGTCCGGGAGGAAGCCGGCCTGGAACCGGGTCTCCTGGCGGGGCGACTCGGCGCTCACCGACGGCGCCGACGTCGGCCTCGACCTCACCGGCGGCTGGTACGACGCCGGCGACCACGTGAAGTTCGGCTTCCCGATGGCGTTCAGCGCCACCATGCTGGCCTGGGGCGCGGTCGAGTACCGGGACGCCTACGCCGCCTCCGGGCAGCTCCCGAACCTGCTGAACAACCTGCGCTGGGTCAACGACTGGTTCATCAAGGCGCATCCCGCCCCGAACGTCCTCTACGGACAGGTCGGCAAGGGCGACGACGACCACAAGTGGTGGGGACCGGCCGAGGTGCTGCCGATGGCGCGGCCCGCGTACAAGATCGACGCGAGCTGTGGCGGCGCGGACCTGGCGGGGGAGACGGCGGCCGCCATGGCCGCCTCGTCGATCGTCTTCCGCCCGACCGACGCCGCCTACGCCGACAAGCTGGTCGGCCACGCGAAGCAGCTCTACACCTTCGCCGACACGGTGCGGAAGAGCTACCACGAGTGCATCACCGACGCGACCAGCTTCTACCGGTCCTGGAGCGGGTGGCAGGACGAGCTGGTCTGGGGCGCGGTCTGGCTCTACCGCGCCACCGGCGACGCCGCCTACCTGACCAAGGCGGAGAGCGAGTACGACCGGCTCGGCACCGAGCCGCAGTCCACCACCCGCTCCTACAAGTGGACCATCGCCTGGGACAACAAGCAGTTCGGCGCGTACGTGCTGCTGGCCAACCTGACCGGCAAGCAGAAGTACGTCGACGACGCCAACCGCTGGCTCGACTGGTGGACCGTCGGCGTCAACGGCTCCCGGGTCACCTACTCACCCGGCGGCGAGGCCGTCCTCGACTCCTGGGGCTCGCTGCGCTACGCCGCCAACACCGCCTTCGCGGCGCTGGTCTACAGCGACCGGACCGGTGACGCCACCCGGAAGGCCCGCTACCACGGCTTCGCCGTCCGGCAGATCAACTACGCGCTCGGCGACAACCCGCGCAACTCCAGCTACCTGATCGGCTTCGGCGCCAACCCGCCGCGTAACCCGCACCACCGCACCGCGCACGGATCCTGGTGGGACAGCCAGACCGTGCCCACCGAGACCCGGCACGTGCTCTACGGCGCGCTGGTCGGCGGCCCGTCCTCGGCCAACGACGCGTACACCGACAGCCGCTCCGACTACGTCATGAACGAGGTCGCCACCGACTACAACGCCGGCTTCACCTCCGCCCTGGCCCGGCTGACCGCCGAGTACGGCGGCAGCCCGCTCGCCGGCTTCCCGGCCGCGGAGCAGCCCGACCTGGACGAGTTGACCGTGGAGACCACGGTGATGCAGGCCGAGCCTCGGGCCACCGGACTCAAGGCGATCATCTACAACAAGTCCGCCTTCCCGGCCCGGGCGCTGACCACCGCGAAGTTCCGCTACTACTTCCGCCCCGACGGCACCGGCCCGGTGCAGGTCACCCCCGGCTACACCCAGGGCTGCCCGTCACCCACCACGGCCAAGCAGTTCTCCGGCGACATCTGGTACGTCGAGGTCGACTGCATCGGCTGGACCATCGCGCCGGCGGGCCAGTCGCAGCACCGGATGGAGGTGCAGTTCAAGGTCGGCGTGCCGGAGGGCGGCACCTGGGACCCGACCAACGACCCGTCGTACCAGGCCACCGCCGGCCCCAACCGGAAGGTGCCGCTCTACTCCGGCGGGGCGCGGGTCTGGGGCGAGGAGCCCGGACCGGCCACCCCGGACACCGCCGCGCCGACCGTGCCCGGCACCCCGGTCGCCTCGGCCGTCACGGCCACCGGCCTCACCCTGACCTGGCCCGCCTCCACCGACACCGGCGGCAGCGGCCTGGCCGGCTACGAGGTCACCCGGGCGCAGACCGGCAGCGACGCTCTCGTGCTGACCGACGCCCCGACCAACACGCTCGCGGTGACCGGGCTGCTGCCCGAGCGGACGTACCAGTTCACGGTGCGCGCCCGCGACGGCGCCGGCAACCGGTCGGCGGCCTCGCCGGCCCTGACCGTGACCACACCGGCCGCCCCGGCGCCGGACACCACCCCGCCCACCGCCCCGGGCACGCCCACCGCGTCGGCCGTCGGCCCGACCGGGCTCACCCTCGCCTGGGGCCCGGCCACCGACAACGTGGGCGTCACCGGCTACCGGGTCCACCGGTCCGGAAACGTCCTCGTCGGATCGACCACCGGGACCACGCTGGCGGTCACCGGGCTGACCGCCGCCACGGCGTACACCTTCACCGTGGTCGCGCTGGACGCGGCCGGCAACGTCTCCGCGGCCTCGCCGTCGCTCACGGTCACCACCGCGGACCCGCCGGCCGCCGGTGGCTGCGCGGTGACCTGGACGACCAGCGGCTGGGACACCGGGTTCACCGCGAACATCACGGTCACCAACACCGGGACCAGCGCCATCAACGGTTGGACGCTCGGCTTCACCTTCCCGAGCAGCGGGCAGAAGGTGGGCCAGGGCTGGTCGGCGAACGTCACCCAGAGCGGCACGGCGGTGACCGCGACGAACGTCTCCTACAACGGCACGCTGGCGCCGGGCGCGTCGACCAGCTTCGGCTTCAACGGCACCCACACCGGCACCAACCCGAGACCCGCGGCGTTCACCGTGAACGGCTCCCCCTGCACCGTCTCCTGACCCTTAGCAATCTTGGCGACTTACCGTTCGCCGCGAACGGTAAGCCGCCAGGATTCGGGGGAACCTGGGAGCGTGTTGGTGACGGTGGGGCACGGGGCCGCCGACCGGGAGCGGTTGGGGGAGTTGCTGGCGGGCGCCGGGGTGGCGCTCGTCGTGGACGTGCGACGCTATCCGGCCAGCCGGACCAACCCGGACGTGCGGCGGGAGGAACTCGAACGCTGGCTGCCGCAGCGGGGCATCGACTACCGGTGGGAGCCCCGGCTCGGCGGCCGCCGGCACGTCCGCGCCGGTGAGCCCGAGCCGGACACCTGGTGGACCGTCGCGGCGTTCCGTGCGTACGCCCAGTACACCCGGACGCCGGAGTTCGACGCGGCGCTGGACGAGGTGCTCGCCGACGCGGCGCGCCGGACCACTGCCGTGATGTGCAGCGAGAGCGTGTGGTGGCGCTGCCACCGGCGGCTGATCGCCGACGTGGCGGTGCTCGGTCGCGGGGTGCCCGTCGCGCACCTCATGCCCGACGGCCGGCTCAGCCCGCACCGCCCCGCCGAGGGCGGCCGCCGCCTCCCCGACGGCCACCTGCTCTGGGACGGCTGACGCACCACCACCGCCCGCGGGCGCGCCGGCTCAGTCAGCGAGTTCGTCGGCGAGCAGGTCCATGAGCACCGCGTCGTGCCAGCGGCCGTCCGCGCCCCGCTCGTAGCGGCGCATGATGCCGACCGGCCGGAACCCCACCTTCGCGTACGCCCGGATCGCGGCGGTGTTCGCCGCCGCCGGGTCGATGGTGAACCGGTGGTGCCCGTACTCGTCGACGAGGTGCCGCACCAGGGTGCGGATGGCGTCCCCGCCCAGGCCGGCGCCGCGCGCCACCGGGTCGAGGAAGATGTCCAGGCTGGCGTGGCGGTAGTCGGGGTCGGTCTCCGCGTACCACTGGATCGCGCCGACCAGCCGGCCGTCGTGCTCGATCGCGTAGACGGTGACATCGTCGTCGGCCAGGTCGGCGCGAACGGCCTCGGCGAGGTCGTCCCCGCCCCGCCACCAGCGGCGCACCTCCGGGGTGGCCCGGATCGCGGCGAGGGCCGCCACGTCGGCGTCGGCCGCCGGCCGCAACGTCACCGCCCGCCCCCGCAGCACGATCAGCCCCGGATCTCGCCGTGCTCGACGCAGACCGCCGACCAGCCGGTCGGCACGACCTGCACCTTCATCCGCCGCCGGCAGAGCGCGCACCAGCGCGGCGGCTCCAGCGCCCGGGCCGCCGCGCACGCCTCGTGCGGGCCCGCCGCCACGGACTCGCCGCAGCGGTCGCACCAGCGCGGCGTCGCGGCGCCGGCGGGATCCGCCGGCGGTGCGGGCTCGACAAGCTCGGTCACGTCGTCCTCACAGGGTGGCGGAGAGCGCCTTCACCGGCATCTTCAGGTCGTCCAGCAGTTGCAGGTCGGCGGTCGCCGGCCGGCCCAGCGTGGTCAGGTAGTTGCCGACGATCACCGCGTTGATGCCGCCGAGCAGGCCGTCGCGGGTGCCCAGGTCACCGAGGGTCAGCTCCCGGCCGCCCGCGTAGCGGAGGATGGTGCGTGGCATGGCCAGCCGGAACGCGGCGATGGCGCGCAGCGCGTCTTTGCCCTCCACCACCGGGCGGTCGGCGAGCGGGGTGCCCGGACGGGGGTTGAGGAAGTTCAGCGGCACCTCGTGCGGGTCCAGCTCGGCGAGCTGCGCGGCGAACTCGGCGCGTTGCTCCACCGTCTCGCCCAGGCCGAGGATGCCGCCGCAGCAGACCTCCATGCCGGATTCGCGGACCATCGTCAGGGTCTCCCAGCGCTCCTCGAAGGAGTGCGTGGTGACCACGTTCGGGAAGTAGGAGCGGCAGGTCTCCAGGTTGTGGTTGTAGCGGTGCACGCCCATCGCGACCAGCTCGTCGACCTGCTCCTGGTTGAGCATGCCGAGCGAGGCGGCGACCTGGATGTCGACCTCCGCCCGGATGGCGGCCACGCCCTCGCGCATCTGCTTCATCAGCCGCGCGTCCGGGCCGCGCACGGCGGCCACGATGCAGAACTCGGTCGCCCCGGTCGCCGCGGTCTGCTTCGCCGCCTCGACCAGTGCCGGAATGTCCAGCCAGACGGAGCGGACCGGCGAGGTGAACAGGCCGGACTGCGAGCAGAAGTGGCAGTCCTCCGGGCAGCCGCCGGTCTTCAGCGAGACGATGCCCTCGACCTCGACCTCCGGGCCGCACCAGCGCATCCGCACCTCGTGGGCGAGCTGGAGGGCGGCGGGCAGGTGCTCGTCGGGCAGGTTCAGCACGGCGAGGACACCGGCCTCGTCGAGGCCGACGCCGTTCTCCAGCACCTGGGTCCGGGCCTGGTCGAGGATCTCTGACATGGCTCGTACCCTACAAGGCCGCTCCGAGCCCGGGAAACGGCCGCGTCGGGCCCTCGCGAGCAGGCCCGGCGAGCCGGACAGCGCCACGCCGGGGCCCTCCGGCCGGGTGGTAACTTCGCCCCGCGGAAGCGCCCGGTGGGGCGACGGGTCTGGGGAAGGAACGTGACGGTGGCGGACTGGCTGGCGGCCCTGGACCGCCGCGCCGAGCTGCGGGCCAAGGCGGGGCTCACCCGCACGCTGCGCCCGCGCGCCGCCGGCGACGCCGTGGTCGACCTGGCCGGCAACGACTACCTCGGCCTGGCCACCCACCCGGAGGTCACCGCCGCCGCCGGCCGGGCGCTGTCGGCGTACGGGCTGGGCGCCACCGGGTCGCGGCTGGTGCGCGGCTCCACCGACCTGCACCACGCCCTCGAGGACGACCTGGCCGGCTGGCTCGGCGTCGACCGGGCGCTGGTCTTCTCCTCCGGCTACCTGGCCAACCTCGCCGCCGTCCGGGGCCTGGTGCAGCCGCGTACGCTGCTCGTCTCCGACGCCCACAACCACGCCTCGCTGATCGACGGCTGCCGGATCTCCGGCGCCGAGACGATCGTCACCCCGCACGCCGACGTCGACGCGGTGGCCGCCGCGCTGGCCGCCGCCCCGGGCCGCCCGGCGGTGGTCGTGACCGAGTCGGTGTTCTCCGTCGACGGCGACCTCGCCCCCCTCGCGGCGCTGCACGCCGTGGCCCGCCGGCACGGCGCGCTGCTGCTGGTCGACGACGCGCACGCGCTCGGCGTCACCGGCCCGGCCGGGGCCGGCGGGGTGGCCGCGGCCGGGCTGGCCGGCGAGCCGGACGTCGTGGTGACGGCGACCCTGTCCAAGGCGCTCGGCGGGGCCGGCGGGGTGGTGGCCGGTCCGGCGGAGTTCGTCCGGCACCTGGTGGAGACCGGCCGCACGTTCATCTTCGACACCGCGCCGCCGCCCGCCGTGGTGGCCGGGGTACGCGCCGCGGTGCGGCTGGCCCGGTCCGGCGAGGGCCTGCGCGCCGAGCTGGTCGAGCGGGCCGCGCTCGTGGTGCACCGGCTGGGCGGGGCGGGCCTGGAGGTCTCCGCACCCGACGCGGCGGTGGTCTCGGTGACCGCCCCCGGCCCGGAGGCGGCGACCGCCTGGGCGGCCGACTGCCGGGACCGGGGCGTGGCGGTGGGTTGCTTCCGGCCGCCGTCCACCCCGGACAGCCGCTCCCGGCTCCGGCTGACCATCAGCGCGGGGGTCGACCGGGCCGACTTCGAACGGGCGCTGGACGTGATCGTGGACTGTGCACCGTGAGCGCGAGGACGGTTTCGCGGGCCCGGCGGGCGCGGACGGAGGAGGGGTCATGAGCAACGGCAACGGCTGGACCGGGCCGGTGTTGGTGACCGGCACGGACACCGAGGTGGGCAAGACCGTGGTGACCGCGGCGATCGCCGCCGCCGCGCAGGCCGCCGGGCTGCGGGTCGCGGTGGTCAAGCCCGGCCAGACGGGTACGGCCACCGGCGAGCCCGGCGACGTCGACTCGGTGACCCGGCTGGCCGCCCCGCTCACCGGACGGACCCTGGCCAGCTACCCGGACCCGCTGGCCCCGCTCGCCGCGGCCCGGGTCGCCGAGCTGGAGCCGCTGGAGCTCTACACCGCGGTCGACGCCATCCGCGAGGAGGCCGACAAGCACGACCTGGTGCTCGTCGAGGGCGCGGGCGGGCTGCTCGTACCCATGGGGCTGCGCCCGTCGGGCGAGCCCTGGACGGTGGCCGACCTGGCGGTGTCGCTGGGCGCCCCGGCCGTGGTGGTGGTCCGCGCGGGGCTGGGCACGCTCAACCACACGGCGCTGACCCTGGAGGCGCTGGAACGCCGGGCCATCCCGGCCGGCGTGGTGATCGGCGCCTGGCCGGGTGAACCGGAGCTGGTGCACTGGCTCAACCTGTCCGACCTGGTACCGAACCTGCTGGGCGCGGTGCCGATGGGCGCCGGGGGGATGGACCCGGGGGTGTTCCGCCGGTCCGCCCCGGGCTGGCTCACCCCGGCCCTCTACGGCGTGCTCGACGACTGGCGCGCCTGGGCCGAGGAGATCAGCTGAGCACCTGACTTTCGTCGGTGCCCGCTCCGGCCGTCCGTGGGTAGCCTGGCCGCCGTGGAAGCGCCGCGAACCCCGCCGCCCGGCCGGCGCCGGGCCGGTGACCTGCTGCTCTGGGCCGTGCTCGCCGCCCCGGTGGCGTATGCCGGGCTGACCCCGCCCTGGCCGCGCCATGCCGCGCCGTTGCTGGCCGCCTCGCTGGCGCTGCTCGGCCTCGCGGTGGCGGTCGGCCGCCGCTGGCCCCTCGCGGCGCTGCTGGCCGTGGTGCTCGGCTCGCTGGTCGACGGCAACTTCGTCTTCGGCATCCCGGTGTTCAGCTACCTGGCCGGCCGGCGCAGCGCCCGCGCCGGCCGGGTGGCCGCCGTCTTCGGCGCCATCGCGGTCGCCGGCACCGCGCTCAACCTCGGGCTGTTCGGCACCAACCCGGGCACCTGGTTCCTGCTCGCCTCGGTGCTGCTGTTCGCCGGGGTCTTCCCCTGGCTGCTCGGGCGGCTGCGCCGGCAGCAGCGGGCGCTCGCCGAGGCCGGGGAGCGGCACGCCGAGGCGGAGGAGCGGGAGCGGCGGGCCGCCGTGGAGCGGGTACGGCTGCGCGAGCGGGCCCGGATCGCGCAGGACATGCACGACTCGTTGGGGCACGACCTGAGCCTCATCGCGCTGCGCGCCGCCGCGCTGGAGCTGGCCGCCGACCTGCCGCCCGCCCACCGGAGCGCGGCCGGGGAGCTGCGGGCCAGCGTGTCAGCCGCCACCGAACGGCTGCACGACATCATCGGCGTGCTCCGGGAAGAGCGGTCCGGGTCGCTGCGTCCGGCCGGTGAGACGGTGGCGGAGCTGGTCGACGGTGCCCGCGACGCCGGGATGGCGGTGGAGCTGCGCGCCGACCCGGACGGCGGGGACCTGCCGCCGCTGGCCGCGCACGCCGTGCACCGGGTGGTCCGCGAGGCGCTGACCAACGCCGCCCGCTATGCCCCGGGCGCCCCGCTGACCGTCACCGTCGGCCGGGCCGGCGGGGAGGTGGCGGTGTCGGTCGTGAACGGGCGGCCGCCGGCCGGACCGCTGCCGGGGCCGGCGTCGCACGGCTCGGGGCTGCTCGCCCTGCGCGAGCGGGTCCGCCTGGCCGGGGGCGTGCTCGACGCCGGCCCCCGGGACGCCGGGTTCGCCGTCACGGCACGCCTGCCGATCACCACCGCACCGGCGCCGGTCGGTCACGAGCCGACCCGGGCGCCGGTCGATCACCAGCCGAGCCGGGCGCCGGTCGATCACGAGCCGAGCCGGGCGACGGCCGGAAACGAGCCAGTCCGGGCAACGGTCGATCACGAGCCGAGCCGGGTGCCTTTCGGGGACGAGCCGGCGGATGACCCGGCACGGAGCGTGGCATGGTCCGACGGACCCGAGGACGGCGGCGCGGGCGATGCCCGGCCTGGTGGGACCGCGGACGGCCGGCCCGGAGAGGCGGCGCGGCGGCTGCGGGAGGCCCGGCGGCGGGCCCGGCGCAGCCTGCTGGTGGCGTTCGGCGCCCCGGCCGGCCTCGCCCTGGTGCTCGCGCTGGTCTACTACCCGCTCGCCACGGCGGGCGCGGTCCTCGACCGGTCCGGGTACGAGCGGCTGCGCCTCGGCGAGGAGCGGGACGCCCTCGGGCTGCCCCGCCGGCAGGCCGACCCGCCGGCCGAGGGCGCGACCGCCGGCTGCGAGTACTACACCGACGGCAACTTCCCGTTCGCGGAGCCGACCTGGCAGCTCTGCTTCACTGACGGCCGGCTGGTCAGCAAGGAGCAGATCGCGCAGTGAGCGACGACCACGGGCGCCCCCTGCGGGTGGTGCTCGCCGACGACGAGGCGATGGTGCGCGCCGGGGTGCGGGCCATCCTGGCCGCCGACCCGGGCATCGAGGTGGTCGGCGAGGCGGGCGACGGCCACGCGGCCGTGGAACTGGTCCGGGCGCACCGGCCCCGGGTGGCGCTGCTGGACATCCGGATGCCCCGGCAGGACGGGCTGGCCGCGGCGGCGGAGATCCGGCGGCTGGTGCCGGAGACGGCCGCGGTCATGCTCACCACGTTCGGCGACGACGACCTGATCGCCCGGGCGCTCGGTCACGGTGCGAGCGGGTTCCTGCTCAAGTCCGGCGACCCCCGGGAACTGCTCGCCGGCCTGCGGGCGGTGGCCGACGGCGGGGCGTACCTGTCGCCGCGGGTGGCACGCCGGGTCATCGAGCTCAGCGGTGGCCGGCTGGCCCGCGGCCCGTACGCGCGCGATCGGCTGGCCGGGCTGACCGACCGGGAGCGGGAGGTGCTCGCCCTGGTCGGGGCGGGGCTGTCCAACGCCGAGATCGCCCGCCGGCTGCACCTCGTCGAGGGCACCGTGAAGAGCTATCTGACCAGCATCTTCACCCGGCTGGACGTGCGTAACCGGGTGCAGGCGGCGATCCTCGCGTACGAGGCGGGGCTGGTCCCGCCCACCGGCTGACCAGCCCCGCCCCGCTCAGGCGTCCCGGCGGCGCAGCGCCCAGCGGCCCAGCGCCAGCGCGGCGACGGCCCAACCGGCGAGCACCAGCAGCCCGACCGCCGCCGGGTAGGGCTCGGTGTCCCCGGCGAGGAAGTGGTTGCCGGCCACCCCGGGGAACGCGTCGGCGATCCGGGTGAGCACGGTGATCCCCGGCTCCTGGAGCGACAGCGGCACGATCATCAGCAGCGCGAAGAGCACGGTCAGGGTGAGCACCGCGCCGCGCAGTGCCGCCGCCAGCCCCAGCGCCAGCACGCCCAGCAGCGCCAGGTACGCGGCCGAGGCGACCACGTCGGCCACGGTGCCGCCCAGCGGGGCCCGGCCCCACTCGCCGAGCACCGGCCGGGCGACCGCCGCGCCGACCGCGCCGACGAGCAGCCCGGTCAGGAACGTCACCGCGCCGACGACGACGGCCTTGGCCGCAAGCACCCGGCCCCGGGAGGGGGTGCAGCGCAGCGTCGTCCGGATGGTGCCGGTGGCGTACTCGCTGCTGATCGCGAAGAGGCCGAGGGCGAGCACGACGTACTGGGTGAGCTCCAGCGCGCCCGCGACCACCTCGCCCACCGGGACGATCCCGGGGTTCACGGTCGGGTCGTCGTCGGTGTTCGCGTTGACCGCGTAGATGGCGAGCTGGCCGGCGGCGGCCGCCATGGTCAGCACGGCGGCCAGCAGGGTCCACCAGGTGGACCGGACCGACCAGAGCTTGGTCCACTCGGCGGCCACCGCCCCGGTGAACGGGCCGCTGGTCGGGGCGGGCCGGGACGCCGGCCGGGTCGGGGTGGCGGTGGGCAGCGCGGTCATCGGGTCTCGCCTCCGGTCGGGCCGGCCGCGTACTCCACGCTGCCGGCGGTCAGTTCCAGGAACGCCTCTTCCAGCGAGGCGGCCACCGGGGTCAGCTCGTGCAGCCGCACCCCCAGCTCGTACGCGAGGTCACCGACCCGGCCGGCCGTGACGCCGGTGACGGTCAGCCCGTCCTCGTCCGGGTTGACCGCCGCCCCCTCGGCGCTCAGCCGTGCACCCAGGGCCGCCAGGCCGGCCGGCTCGGGCCCGCGTACCCGGACCGAGCTGGCCGGGCGGGCGGCGATCAGGTCGGCGAGCGGCGCGTCGGCGACGAGCCGACCCCGGCCGAGCACCACCACCCGGTCGGCGGTCTGCTGCATCTCGCTCATGAGGTGGCTGGAGATCAGCACCGTCCGTCCCTCGTCGGCGAGGCCCCGGGTGAACCGGCGGATCCACCGCACGCCGTCCGGGTCGAGCCCGTTGACCGGCTCGTCGAGCAGCAGCACCGGCGGGTCGCCGAGCAGCGCCCCGGCGATGCCGAGCCGCTGGCCCATGCCCAGCGACAGCGCGCGTCCCGGCTTGTCGGCGGCCCGCCCGTCCAGCCCGACCAGGTCGAGCACCTCGTCCACCCGGCGGGCCGGGACGCCGTTGCTGCGGGCCATCGCCCGCAGGTGCGCCCGGCCGGAGCGGGCCGGGTGCACGCCGGTGGCGTCGAGCAGCGCGCCGACCTCGTGGAGGGGGTACCGCAGCTCCCGGTACGGCCGGCCGTTGACCAGGGCCTGCCCGGCGGTCGGCCGGTCCAGCCCGAGCACCATCCGCATGGTGGTGGATTTGCCCGCGCCGTTCGGGCCGAGGAAGCCGGTCACCTGCCCCGGTCCGATCTCGACGGTCAGGTCGTCGACCGCGGTGGCCGCGCCGAACCGTTTCGTCAACGCACGAAGTGTGATCATGCACTGACGGTAGGCAGCGGCGATGGTGGCGCACCGCCACCGATCGGCACCGCTGCAACCTGACTTTCGTCAGGTCCGGCGGACCACGAACGCGTCGGGCATCCGGAAGGTGAGGTTGTCCGGGCACCACGGCGGCCGGACCACGGTCACGCCGTCGAGCAGCGGCGTCGCCTCGGCCACCACCACGGCCGCTTCCATCCGGGCCAGCTGCGCCCCGACGCACCGGTGCGGGCCGGCCCCGAAGGCCAGGTGCCGGCGGGAGCCGCGCTGCCCCGGCCGGAACTCGCCGGGCGCGGCCACCACGGCCGGGTCACGGCCGGCCCGGGCCAGCCAGGCGACGATGCTGGTGCCCGCCGGCACGGCGACCTCGCCCAGGGTGGTGTCCACCGCGGCCACCCGCCGCCAGGTGACGATGGGCGGCTCCAGCCGCAGCCCCTCCTCGACCACGTCGGCCACCGCGACCTCGCCCGCGCGCAGGCCGGCCCGCACCGCCGGTTCGCCGGCCAGCCGGTGCAGCAGCAGGGTGAGGAACTGGGAGGTGGTCTCCTGGCCGGCGACCAGCAGGAAGAAGAGCGCGCCGACCACCACGTCGGGGGAGTGCCCGGCGTCGCGCAGCCGGGCGGCCAGCCCGCCCCCGGTGACGGCGAACGCGCGGAGCACGGTGTGGAACCGGCTCACCTCGGCGGCGAGGGCGAGCTGCCGGGCGGAGTCGAGCGGGGCCCAGAACAGCTCCAGGGCGGCCCGGGCGAAGTCCTTGACCGCCTCCACCGGGGCGTCCGGCAGCTCGACCAGCCGGGCCAGCACCAGCAGCGGCAGGTCGGCGGCGAGTTCCGCGTAGAGGTCGACCGGCTCGCCCGCGGCGAGGGCGGCGGCGAGCCGGGTCACCCGCTCCCGCACCACGCCGGTCAGCCAGGGCTGCTGCGCGGCCACCCGGTCCGGGTGCAGCGCGTCGGCGACGATCCCGCGGATCTCCGGGTGGCTGGCCGCCGCGTTGTTCGCCAGCGTCGGTGGCAGCCGGAACCGGTGCCCGGCGAGCACCCGCAGCGCGGCCACCGGCATCGGGGTCACCGCGTCGAGGGCGTTGTCCGGCCGGAAGGTCGCCGGGTCGGTGAGCAGCCGCCGGACCAGCGCGTGCCGGGTCACCACGAGGTGCGGCACGCCGACGTGGTCGAGCACGGTGGCCGCGTCGGGCCACGGTCCGTCGACGGACTCGCCCCAGCCCTGGAACAGCACGGCGTCACGCTAGTGCGGTGTCCACTAACGTTCACCGGGTGTCCGGTGGGGGTTGTGGATCCTCGCCTTTTGGGCGAGCGACTCCCCACCGGGTGGTGGGGCGGGCCTCCGCGGGCCAACTGATCCTCGCGCCGCCTGGTGTGGGCGGCGGGGGTCACGTCGGGACTGGCCGGCACCGGGGAGGTGTCGGCCGGCTCGACGGTGCGTGACCACCCCAGGCACCACGACCCGTGGTGTGGGGGTGGTGGTGCCGCCGCCCGGGATACGGGTGGCGATGGTGGCGGCCGCGACGAGGTCACGGTGCCCAGTAAACGCGCAGTGCGGGCAGGACAGGGTCCGGCCGCGGGGTTTCGGCACCCGCCGCCGGCAGGCCGGGCAGGTCGACGAGGTGCCACGTTCGTCGACGAGGGGGACGGTGATGCCGGCCAGGACAGCTTTGTCGGTGAGGACCTGCAGGAGCCGGCCGATCTGCCACTGCCGCAGCCGCAGGTTGTGCCGCCGCCCCGCCGGTAGGTCGAGCACCCCACGCGGGTCACCCACGCGCAGCACACCCACCCGCTCGCGTACCGCCCAGGACACCACCTGGCGGGCGGCCTCGTGTTGGGCCTGACGCACCCGACGCCGATGCCGGCCCTCCACCAGCCGCGCCCGACGGCGGTACTGGCGCCACCGCCGTGACCCCTTCTGCCCCGGCTTCGGGGCCCGCCGGGCGACCGCACGGCGGCGGGCCTTCGTATCCGCCAGATGCATGCGGTGCTCGGCGCGGATCGCCCGCCCCGACACCAACAGCCCCGCACCGTCAGGGCCGGCCACCGCGTACGGGTGGATGATCCCCAGGTCCACCCCGGCCACCCTTGCCGGGTCCGGTCCCTCACCGGGCGGGTACGTCGCCACCGGCACTTCAGCAGTGACGTCCAGGAACAGCCGGCCGCCCTCACACAACAGCGTGATCGACCGGACCTGCTCGACCGGATAGGGAGGAGTGCGCGCCAGCCGCACCCACAACGGCGCGGTGCCTCTCGCCGTCGGGATCCGCACCCGGTCGCCGTCGAGGGTGAACGTGCTGTGATACCAGCGCACCGGCATCAACCCCCGCCGCCGGCGCGGGAAACGCGCCGACACGTCACCGTCCTTGCGGCGTTTCGTCGCCGCGAACCACGCGTCGGAGAACCGGCGCAACACCGACCGGGCACCCGTCGAATCCAACTCCCCGAACGTGCCCGGCCCCGACACCGACAACTCCCGACACAACTCCTGATACCCAGCCAGCGACGCATCCCGGCGGCGACGTCGCCACCCGTTGACCTCCAACACACACGCCCACACATCACCGGCCGAACGCAACAGCCCGAAACACCGCCGCCGCTGCCCTGACGTCACCCGCAACGCGATACGAGCCGTGCGGTGAACGACCGGCGGCATACCAGGATCCCGACGACGAGGCACAACCCCACCCAACACCACCAGTACGACAAACTTTTCCGGCAACCGACCCGGCGAACGTTTGTGGTCACGGCACTAGCGGGCGGCTCCCGGCGGAGCCGGGTCCAGCTTCCACACGGTGGTGTGCTTCACCCGTACGCTCTCCAGGGCCTCCGGCACCGGCACCTCGTACGCGGCCAGCTCGTGGAAGCGCTCGCGGGGGAGGAACGCCCGGCCTGGGTCGCCGACCAGCACCCGGGCCCCGGACCGGGCCGCCCGGAGCAGGAAGCGCAGCATCCGGCGGGCCATCGCCTCGCTGTAGAACACGTCCCCGGCCAGCACCACCTCGGCGGCCCCGGCGTCGCCGTCCAGAACGTCCCCGAGTTCGGCGTCGACGCGTACCCCGTTGGCCTCGGCGTTGAGCGCGACGGCCGCGACGGCCCGCTCGTCCACCTCGACGGCCCGGACGGCGGCCGCGCCGCACCGGGCGGCGGCGATGGCGACCAGGCCGGAGCCGGACGCGAGGTCGAGCACCCGGCGGCCGGCGACCAGCTCCGGGTGGTCGGTGACGTAGCGCGCGAGGGCCTGGCCGCCGGCCCAGGCGAACGCCCAGAACGGCGGCGGTTGGGCGCTGTGGAACTCGCCCTCGGTCAGCTCCCAGAGGCCGATCGGCTCGTCGGCCTGGTGCAGCCGCACCTCCGGGACGAAGGCGACCGGAGCGAGGCGGGCGTGCAGCCGGACGAAGGCCGCGGACAGGTCGGACACCGGGTGATTCTGTCGTACCCCCGGAGACGGCCGGCGGGCGAGCCCGGGCGTGTCGCGGTGCGGGCGTGACCGGTTCACCACGCTCGGTGAGAAGGGGCCCCGGTGTTGGCGGTCCGTGCGAACACGCCCGTCTACCGCGGCGCCGTTGGCGCTCCTAGCGTTTCCGGGTGGACGCGGCCGACGGGAGGAGACGGTGGTGAACGGGTGGCGGTACGCGCTGCGGATCGGGGTGGTGCTGACCTGCCTGGCGGGGGCCGGGCTCGGCGCGGCCGTGCCGGCCGGGGCGGCGGCCGCCTTCTCCACTGAGCTGAGCGGCCTGCCGGACGAGTTCACCGCCGGGGACCGGGTGGAGACCCTCTCCGCCGTGGTGTCCCGCACCGACGGGGGCGGCTGCGTCAAGGTGCGCTGGTCGATGCTGCTGCGGGTGCAGGGCCTGCGGCTGGACCAGGTCAAGGTGGACCGGGTGGAGGACAACGGCTCCTTCCCGCTGGAGATCCGGACCGACGGGGACACCGCCCGGCTGACCGACCGCGACCTGGACCCGGGGGTGCTCTGCCCGGACCGCACCGTCACGGCCCGCTACCGGGTGGCCTTCGCCGAGGACGTGGCCCGGGGGCGGGTGAGCTTCGCCGCCGAGGCGTACGACCCGGGGTTGCGCCTGCTGGCCCGGCGGACCGCCGACCGTCGGGTGGTGGGGGAGGAGGCGACGACCGCCCCGACCGAGGCGACGCCGGAGCCCACGGAGCGCAGCGCCGAGCCGACCGACCCGGCCACCGAGGAGCCGGTGGCGGACGACCCGTCGAGCGAGGCGGCGGTGGTCGAGCCGCCGCCGCCGGGTGCGGCGGGCCGGCCGGTCTCGACCTCGGGCGGTTTCGGGGTGGTCCAGGTCGCCTTCGTCCTCGGCGGGCTGCTGGTCTTCCTCGGCGCGGGGCTGCTGCTGCGGATGCGGCGCCTGCTGCGCCCGGCCCGCGAGGCGCCCGAGGACCGGGGGGCGGCGTTCTCGCGGCCACCGGTTCGTGCGCGGTGGTGATCGCGCTTTACAAAAATCAGCCTCTTGTAAACCGCCGTGCCGGCTGCCAGAGTCTGGGCAGGAGTTCACGGATCGGAGGCTGACGATGGGCACCGACACCGTCCCCTGGCGGGACACCCGCAAGCCGCTCTGGCCGCTCGCCCTGCTCGTCCCCGCGCTGCCCTTCGTCGCCTGGTCGCTCTGGCGGGCGACCGGCGGCGGCTGGGCCTGGTGGCTCACCCCGGCGGTGGTCTTCGGCGTCATCCCCGTGGTCGACCTGCTCATCGGCGACGACCGGGAGAACCCGCCGGAGGAGATGGTGCCGGCGCTCCAGGCCGACGGCTACTACCGCTGGCTCACCTACCTCTACCTGCCGGCCCAGTACGCCGCCCTCGTGCTCTGCTGTGCCGTGTGGACCCACGGCGGGCTCTCCTGGCCGGCCGCCGCCGGCCTGGTCGCCACCGTCGGGGTGGTCGACGGCATCGCCATCAACACGGCCCACGAACTGGGCCACAAGCGGGAGGCGGCGGAACGCTGGCTGTCCCGGATCGCCCTCGCGCCGACCGGGTACGGGCACTTCCACGTCGAGCACAACCGGGGACACCACACCCGGGTGGCCACCCCGGAGGACCCGGCCAGCTCCCGGCTGGGCGAGACGTTCTGGGCGTTCTGGCCGCGTACGGTCTGGGGCAGCCTGCGCTCGGCCTGGCGGCTGGAGAGCAGCCGCCTGCGCCTCCGTGGCCGCACCCCGTGGACCTGGCGCAACGACGTGCTCACCGCCTGGGCGATGACCGTGCTGCTCTACGCCGTGCTGGCCGTCGCCTTCGGCCCCGGGGTGCTGGTCTTCCTCGTACTCCAGGCGGTGGTCGGCTTCTCGCTGCTGGAGGTGGTCAACTACCTGGAGCACTACGGGCTGGCCCGGCAGCGCACCGCCGCGGGCCGCTACGAGAAGGTCGACCCGCGGCACAGCTGGAACAGCGACCGGACCGTCACCAACGTCTTCCTCTTCCAGCTCCAGCGGCACAGCGACCACCACGCCAACCCGCTGCGCCGTTACCAGACGCTGCGCAGCTTCGACGCCTCCCCGCAGTTGCCCGCCGGCTACGCCACCATGGTGGTCGCCGCGCTGGTGCCGCCGGTCTGGCGGCGGGTGATGGACCGCCGGGTGCTCGCCCACTACGGCGGCGACCTGGAGTTGGCCAACGTCCACCCGCCGGCCCGGGACCGGCTGCGCAGGCGCGGGCGCGCCGCCACCGAGCCCGGCCCGGTCAGTCCAGCTGGGCCGGTTCCAGACCCAGCTCGCGGGCCGCGACGAGGCGGACCCACTCCGCGATCTGCCGGCGGGTGATCACCCGCTCGTGCACCGCGAGCTGCACGGCGAGGCCGTCCATCACGGCGCTGATCCGCCACGCCGCGCCGGCCGGGTCGGGGCAGTCGAAGGTGCCGTCGGCCACCCCGTCGGCGATGACCGCGGCCAGGTCCCGTCGCCATCGCAGGTCCAGCCGGCGGGAGAGCTTCTCCAGCTCCGGGGTGCGCAGCGACTCGGCCCAGCCGTCGATCCACATCGACCAGGAGGTCGAGCGGCCGGTCGGGGCGTAGAGGCGAAGCATTCGGCGCAGCTTGGCCAGCGGCGGGGCGCTGGAGCGGACCACCGTGTCGAGCCGGTTGAGATCCTGCTCGACGGCGTAGGCGAACGCCTGCGCGAGCAGCCGGTCCTTGGTGGCGAAGTGGTAGAAGACCAGGGCCTGACTGACCCCGGCGGCCTCGGCCACGTCGGCCGTGCGGGTGTTGGCGAGTCCCCGTTCCGCGATCACCTCACAGGCCGTGCGCAGCAGCGCGTCCAGGCGGATCTCGGCGGCACGTCTCGTCACGCCGTTACCGTAGCCCATCCGAGTGACCACGAGGAGTTACCGAAGCGGCTGGTCGGGCGCGCGACAGTCGGATCCCGGACAGTGCCGTGGCGGGGCGCCCGAGGCCCCAATCCGCAGGTCGCCGCCCCCGCGCCAACCTTGATCGCCTCCCACCCAGGCTCCTAGGAAGCTCCAGGCTCCGTCACCCGGACGCGCCCGGAAAGGGGACCCGATTTGGCAACCGTTCCCGGGCTCGGCTAAAGTTCTCATCCGTCACCGGATAACACCGGAGACACGCGGACGTAGCGCAGCTGGTAGCGCATCACCTTGCCAAGGTGAGGGTCGCGGGTTCGAATCCCGTCGTCCGCTCGGAGATGCCGCCACGCATGTCGGGGGCAACCTCGGTGGAGTGGCCGAGAGGCGAGGCAACGGCCTGCAAAGCCGTGTACACGGGTTCAAATCCCGTCTCCACCTCGGCAGTTGAACGAGGGCGATTGGCGCAGTGGGAGCGCGCTTCCTTGACACGGAAGAGGTCACTGGTTCAAACCCAGTATCGCCCACCAGCGGAAAGGCCGTGTCGATCATCGACACGGCCTTTCGCATTACCCGCACCCGCGCGGTCACGCCGACGCGCCCAGTAGCGCCACGGCCACGGCCGTCCGGCTGCTCAACAGCGATCGGCCCTGCCGGTGCGTCACCACCAGGCGGTCGTTGAGGAGCCCCGCCGCGCCGTCCTCGGCGAACCGGCGAGCCCGGTGGAACACCTCGGCGTCGAGCACCGCCCGGATCCGGGGCCAGTTGCGGGCCACGGCCAGCCGCCAGTACGCCGCGATCTCGTCGGCGAGCCGAGGAGGCCTTCACGGCCGGGACGTACGGCGCGCTGGCCGGCGCCCTCGACACGGCACGCTGAACGAGCTGACGCGCTGACCGGGTACGCGAACGGGGGCGCCCGGCGGCGCCCCCGTCACACCCGGCCGAGGACCGATCAGCTCCGTCGACCCCGGTGGGCTCGCGTCACAGCGGCGGGGCGATGTCCCGGCGCTCCTCGACCCGGCGGTACTCGACCGGCTCGGCGGTGGTGACCACCTCGCGGCGGCGGCGACCCCAGACCAGGGTCGTCATGATCAGACCGAGGACGCCGGCCGCCATCAGGATCCAGCCGACGACGTCCAGGTCGACCCCGCCGACACTGGCGTTCAGCGCGAAGGTGAGGATCGCGCCGACCGCGATCAGGAAAATGCTCGTTCCGATACCCACGACAGCCTCCTTCGGGGGGACGGTTGTGCTGTCGCAGCAGTCAGTACCCCCGCGACGAGCAGCGCAACCACGGGGCTGTGATGACGGTCACCCATCGTCGCCGGGACGCGACGGGGCCCTGCCGTGTGGCGATCTTGTCATCGGGTACAGTTGCAGCCGTCGCCGACGCGAGCCGGTGACAACGCGGACGTAGCGCAGCTGGTAGCGCATCACCTTGCCAAGGTGAGGGTCGCGGGTTCGAATCCCGTCGTCCGCTCGCGATCCGCCCCCTCGCGGGCCGACCGCCGCCGGTACTCCGATCCGGCGAGCGCGCGGGCGATTGGCGCAGTGGGAGCGCGCTTCCTTGACACGGAAGAGGTCACTGGTTCAAACCCAGTATCGCCCACCAGCTGTCCGAACAGCACGAAGGCTCGTCACCGCACGCGGTGGCGGGCCTTCTTCCGTACGGACCCCGGTGGGACGCGGACGGGTGGGCGCGGCGGACGGATCGGACGGGCCGGTCGCCGCCTCGCCGCCCCGGGCCGCCGGTCGCCCGGCGCCCGCGGTCCGCCGGGTCGCCGCCCACTGGCCACATCGGTCGCCCGGCCGCACGGAGGACCTGGTACGGGTCCGCCCAACGGGTTATGGAGCCGCTGGCCCGCAGCGTGACAGGGTGGTGGCCCGTGGAGCTGGGAGGCGATCGTATGCGGTCAGTCAGGCAGGGACGGTGGCGGCGCACAGCCGCCCGGCTGGGCGTGGCCGCCCTGTTCGTGGCCACGGGGGTGGCGCTGGGCGCCTCGCCCGCGCAGGCGACCGCCACCCGGACCGTCGCGTTCTGGAGCATGGACGAGCCGGCCGGGTCGAACGTGCTCAAGGACAGCAGCGGCAACGGCCGCAACGGCGCCATCGGCGCGGAGGTGGTCACCGGCGCCCTCTACGCCGGCGCGACCGGACACCGGTTCGCCACCCACCTGCCCACCGACCAGGAGTACGTCCCGGGCCACGTGAACCTGGTGCCGCACAGCACCGACTTGAACCCGGACGCCGGGGACTTCTCGTTCACCATCCGCTACCGCACCACGTACTCCTTCGGGAACATCCTCCAGAAGGGACAGGGCGCGACCGTCGGCGGCTACTGGAAGTTCGAGGCCCCGGGCGGCAAACCGAAGTGCCTGTTCCGCGGCGGCGACGGCGCCTCCCGCACCGGCTACACCGACGTGCCCATCTCCGACGGCCAGTGGCACACGGTCACCTGCAACCGGACCGCCAGCTACGTGGAGATGTACGTCGACGGGGTGCGGACCAGCCGGTTGAACGGGCCGACCGGCACCATCGCGAACAGCAAGCAGTTCTCCATCGGCGGCAAGAGCCAGTGCGACGGCGTGGACGTCACCTGCGACTACTTCGCCGGCGACATCGACTACGTGAAAATCCTCAAGGGCTCGGGCGGCCCCGCCAACCAGCCGCCGGTGGCCCACCTCGTCCCGTCCTGCTCCGGGCTGGTCTGCACCTTCTCCGGTGCCGGCTCCACCGACGCCGACGGCGCGATCCAGGACCACCGCTGGGCCTTCGGTGACGGGTCCACCACCGACACCGTCTCCGTGCCGACCACCTCGCACACGTACGCGACGGCCGGCACCTACCCGGTCACCCTCACGGTCACCGACGACCGGGGCGCCACCGGCACGGCGACGGTCGACGTCACCGTCGCGCCGGTGGCCGAGCGGATCTCCTTCGTCGGCCAGGCCACCGCGAACGCCAACTGGACCAGCCACACCGTGACCGTGCCGCCGACCGTCCAGCCGGGTGACACCCTGCTGCTCGTGCTCAGCCAGAACACCCACATCGGTACCGGCGAGCCCACCGGAGTCACCGGCTGGAGCCGCCTCGACCGGCTCGACGGCGGCTTCGCCACCACCACCGCCTGGTGGAAGGTCGCCGCCGCCGGGGATGCCGGAACGGCGGTACGCGTCGCCCTCGACAGTCAGGCCAAGGGCAACCTGGTGGTGGCCGCGTACCGGGGCGTCGCGCCGAGCGCACCGGTCTTCGCCCGGGCCACCGACCCGGCCAGCACCGCCACCCGGATCACCCCGTACGCGCCCGTCGCCGAGCAGAGCTGGGCCGTGTCGTACTGGCTGCACGGTGACGGAGCGTCCACGGCGCTCACCCCACCGGCCGGCGTCGAGGTGCGCAGCAACAGCTCCCAGACCGGCGGCGGACGGGTGACCGCCCTCCTCGCCGACTCGGGCAGCAGCGTGCCGGCGGGCACCTACGGCGGCCTGGCCGCGGTGGGCGCGGCGGCCAGCACGACCACCACGACCTGGACCTTCGTTCTGCGTCCGGCCTGACCCCGGATACGCCGCTGGCCGGCACCCCCGGTGTTGGGGGTGCCGGCCAGCGGTTGGTGTTCGGGTCAGCTGTTCCAGTGCTGGTGGGCGATGTCGGTGGCCTGCTGCTCCCACTGGGCGTAGGCGTCCGGGTAGGCCGAGACCTGCACGGTCTGCGCGGCGTCGGTCAGCGGCATGTCCTGCCAGCCGTCGACCTGCTTGAGACCCTTCAGGAACGCGAGGGTGGAGTACTCGGGGTTGGTGATCTGCTCCGGGGTGCCCCAACCGGAGGTCGGGCGCTGCTGGAACAGGCCCAGCGAGTCGTGATCGTTGGCGTCGCCGAGGTGCCCGAGGTTCTCCAGCTTCGACTCCTGCAGGCTCGTGGCGATCGAGATGACCGCCGCCCGCTCCGGCAGGCCGGCCTTCTTCGTCGCCGCGATGATCGCCTTGGCGTTCGCCGTCTGCTCGTCGTTCAGGTCAATCTTGGACTGGGCGCCCTGCACACTCACGGCGACCGGCTTGGTGTCCACCGGCTCAGCGTGGGCGGCCATCGGACCGGCGAAGATTCCACCGGTGAAGGCCAGACCAGCAATACCCAGCACGCTCTTACGCAGCATCGTGTTCATGGGGGATGGCTCCATTCGGGGGTTGGCGCACACACACGCCGACGGGGGTCGGCTCTAACTGGTGTGCGCAAGCACCGTCAGGCGCTCAAGGAAAGTCTTAGGGGATCATCCGGCGCGCGGGGCGAAGCCACTTCGCGGCGCCGGGACCATGTGTAACGACCGCCGACCCGCCATCATTCCGGGGCCCGGCGGACCCGCCTCGACGGCGGTCCCGGGGCGGTCACCCGCGCTCGGCGGGGCGTGGTCCTCGGTCGTTCACCCGTATACAACGACCCCCACCCGCCGGCCATTCCGCCGCCGGGATGCCGCCGGTCACCCGCCGAACCGGACATCGCGCCCAGGGCGGGACCCTCGGTGGAACGCCACGTGTGTATCCGGACCTGGGAGACACACATGTCGTTCCACCCAGCGGGCCGAGCGGTGCGCGATCCGGACAATCCGCCGCGCCGGCAACAGTGAGTGGAACGGCTATGGAGGTGTCCCGGCACCGGAGACACTCATGGCGTTCCACTCACCGCCCGAAGCAGGGCATGAACCGGGACATCCACCCCAGGCTGGGACGGCGTGTGTCGGTGGCTACGAACGTGATGACGTGGATGGATCGGGCGCGGCGGCCCCCGTCGACCGTCTCCTCGCCGGTGCCTGTCGAGCTGATGTCGACAGCGACTCGACGGCGAGACGCGCGGGCCACGGAACGCCCCCAGCCCGAGCCCACCCAGCCACCGGCCCCAAACCGGCAACAGCCCCCAGCCACGGGCCCCCCAGCCACCGCCCCACCAGCCCGGCCCCCTTTGCTCTGCAGCCACGGACGCAACACGCCCGTACCACGGCCGCTGCGTGGATGGCTGCAGAGCAAAGGCGGTGGTGGCCGGCTTCTGCCCTCGGCAGATCCGCTCACCGTGAACACGGTTCACCGGAGCGGCCCGTGAGCGGCAGGGTGGGACGCATGAGAGTGCTGATGCTGGGTGGTACGGGATTCGTCGGTGGGGCGGTGGTGGCCGAGGCGGTACGCCGCGGCTGGTCCGTGACGGTGTTCAACCGGGGGCTGCACGGCAAGGTGCCCGAGGGCGTACACCGGTTGCGGGGTGACCGCACCGCGCCGGACGGGTTGGCGCCGCTGGCCGGGGGCGAGTGGGATCTGGTGGTGGACACCTGGGACGGGGCGCCCCGGGCGGTCCGGGACGCGGCGCGCGCCCTGACCGGTGCGGTGCCGCACTACGTCTACGTCTCCAGCGGCTCGGTCTACGCGCCGCCCGTCGGGCTGGGCACGGGCGAGGACGCGCCGGTCGTCGTGGCCGAGGCGGACACTGGCGACGGGGACTACCCGAACAACAAGGCGGGCGGTGAGCGGGCCGCGGTGGAGGTGTTCGGCGACCGGGCGCTGCTGGCGCGGGCCGGGCTGATCCTCGGGCCGGGCGAGGACATCGGGCGGCTGCCCTGGTGGCTGCACCGCATCGCCCGGGGCGGGGAGGTGCTCGCTCCCGGCCCGCGCGACCTGCCGGTGCAGTACGTCGACGCGCGGGACCTGGCGATCTGGTTGCTGGACCGGGGGGTCGAGGGCGTCGGCGGGGCATACAACGTGGTCAGTCGGACCGGGCACACGACGATGGGTGAGCTGCTCGACGCGGCCGTGGCGGTGACCGGTGCGGACGCGACGCTGCGCTGGACGGATCCGGACGCGCTCCTGGCGGCCGGCGTCGAGCCGTGGAACGACCTGCCGATCTGGGTTCCGCTCGGGCACGAGTACCGCTGGTTGCAGGAGCGGGACGTCGAGCGGGCGCACGCGGCGGGTCTGGTCTGTCGGCCGGCGGCCGAGACGGTCGCGGACACCTGGCGGTGGCTGCGCGAGGTGGGCCAGGTGCCGGCCCGGGCGGGACGCCCGGCGCGGGCGGCCGTCGGTCTGGCCCCGGAGCGCGAGGCGGCCCTCCTGGCCGCCCTACCGGCCTGACCACCAGCCCGACCGCCGGCCCCGCCAGCCCGACCTCCGGCCCCGCCGGCCCAACCGCCGGCCCAACCGCCGGCCCAACCGCCGGCCCAACCGCCGGCCCAACCGCCGGCCCAACCGCCGGTCCGACCGGCGTGCCGGGCGGCCGGCAGGGGAAGGGCTGGCGGTCAGGCCGGCACGACCGGCAGGTCGAGCACGTCGTCGACCGGGCGGCGCGGGGTGGTGCGGCCGGGCTGGCCGAACCCGATCCGCATCACCATCTGCGGGGTGCCGAACCGGCCCAGGGACAGCCGCAGCGCCTCCCGCGCTCCGGGCACCTCGATCGGCTGGGAGAGCATCGACACGGCCAGCCCGGCGTCGGTGGCGGTGAGCAGCACCCGTTGCAGGGCCTGCCCGGCGACGACCTGGTCGGCGGCGGTGTTGCCGGCCGAGCCGAGCACGGCGACCAGCGGTTCCGGTTCGAAGTCGCGGCCCGGGGCGCGGTCGCGGCCGCCGAAGCCGCGCTGCGGCAGCAGGTCCTGCGGTTCGCTCCGCGGTCCGCCGGCGGCGGTCGGCACGCCGTCGGGGGACGGCTCGGAGCGGATCCACCGGGTCCGCTCGGTGACGTACCCGGGGTCGCGCTCCAGCACCCGGTGGGCGCTGCGGGCGATCTCGGCGAGGGCGTTGACGGCGCTGGTGCCGATGACCAGTTCCAGCCAGCACTGCTCGGCGTGGGCGGCCTCGCCGAGGCGCCAGCGCGCGTCGCCGGGGACCGGGTCGGGCCAGAAGGGCGCCCGGTTGCTGAACCGGCGGCCGATCGCGCCGTGCAGGCTCTGCTCGGCCGGGGTGGGGCGGCGCGGCGCGTCGGGGACGAGCCGGGCCACCACGTCCGGGTCGCCGGGGTACGGGCGGAGCCGGACCGTGGCCGGCGTACCGGCCACGGCGAGGGCCAGCCGCAGGTTGAACAGGGCCGCCCCGCAGGCGATCCGGGCGCCCCAGCCGCTCGGGTCGGTGGCCGGGAGCCGGCGCAGCGGGTCGACGGCGAGGTCGATACCGCCGTCGACCAGCCGGAACCGCCACGGCTGGGTGTTGTGCAGCGACGGCGCGCGTACCGCGTCCGCGGCGGCGGCCCGCAGCTGTTCGACCGTGTAGCGCGTGGTCATGGCGTTGCTCCCTCCGTGCGGGCCGCCCTGCCGGCCGGTCCATCCCCACCGTCCGTCAGCGGGCGGGGCGGTGAGCAGGGCCGGAGGTCCCCACCTGGGCGGGTCCGTCTGCCCACTCCCGGCGCGTGCCGGTCGGGACCTTCGGCCCGTGCGGGACGTCCGGGCGGGAGGGTAGAAAGGACGGATGATCCGGGTGTTCCTGCTCGACGACCACGAGGTCGTCCGTCGTGGCCTGGCCGACCTGCTACAGAGCAGCGGCGACATCGAGGTGGTCGGCGAGTCCGGCTCCGCGCAGGAGGCGTCCCGCCGCATCCCGGCGCTCCGCCCCGACGTGGCGATCCTCGACGCCCGGCTGCCCGACGGCAACGGCATCGACGTCTGTCGGGACATCCGCGCGGTGGACTCGTCGATCAAGGGACTGATCCTCACCTCGTACGAGGACGACGAGGCGCTCTTCGCGGCGATCATGGCCGGAGCCGCCGGCTACGTGCTCAAGCAGATCCGCGGCACCGACCTGGTCGACGCGGTCCGGCGGGTGGCGGCAGGGCAGTCCCTGCTCGACCCGGCGATCACCACCCGGGTGCTGGAGCGGATCCGCAGCGGCGTCGAGCAGCCGCGCGAGCTGAAGTCCCTCACCGAGCAGGAGCGGCGGATCCTGGAGTACGTGGCCGAGGGGCTCACCAACCGGGAGATCGCCGGCCGGATGTTCCTCGCCGAGAAGACGGTGAAGAACTACGTCTCCAGCGTGCTGGCCAAGCTCGGCCTGGAACGGCGTACGCAGGCCGCGGTGCTGGCCACCCGGCTGCTCGGCAAGAGCCACTGAGGGCGGGCGCCCGACCGCTCAGTCGCGCAGCGGGACGCTCCAGCGCAGCTCGGTGCCGTGCGGCGTCACCCGGCCGAGCTGGAAGTCGCCGCCCAGCCGCTCGGCCCGCTCGCGTAGGTTCACCAGGCCGCTGCGGGCCGCCTCCGGGTCGCAGCCCATCCCGTCGTCGGTGACCGTGACGCTCACCCAGCCGGCGTCGACCCGCACCCGCACCGACACCCGCTCGGCGTGCGCGTGGCGTACCGCGTTGGAGAGCGCCTCGCGGAGCACGGCGGTGAGTTCGGGGCGAAGCTGGTCGGGGACGGCGCTGTCGATCGGGCCGATCAGCTCCAGGTCGGGCCGGTGGCCCAGCGACTCGGCGGCCACCTCGATCGCCTCGCGGATCTCGGTGCGCAGCGCCGCGCTCATCGGGGTACGCAGCTCGAAGATGGTGCGGCGGATGTCGCGGATGGTGGCGTCCAGGTCGTCGACCGCCTGGTTGATCCGCTTGGCCACCTCGGGGCGGGCGTTCATGGCCCCGCTCTGCAACTGCAGGCCGGTGGCGAACAGCCGCTGGATCACCACGTCGTGCAGGTCGCGGGCGATCCGCTCACGGTCCTCCAGGACCACGAGCAGCTCCCGTTCCTCCTGGCCCCGGGCCCGCTCCATGGCCAGCGCGGCCTGGCCGGCGAAGCTGCCCAGCAGGGCCACGTCGTCCTCGGCGCCGGGACCGCGGTCGGGCCGGTGCGCGATGACCAGCACGCCGTGCAGGGTGTCCGCCGCGGCGAGGGGGGAGACCACCGCCGGCCCGGCGACGACCGGGTGTGACCAGGGGGCCGCCTCGGCGAGGTTCTCCAGCAGCTCGTGGCGGCGTTCGGTGACGGAGCCGACGAAGGTGGTGTCGTCGGCCGGCAGCACCGCGCCGACCAGCTTCCGGGCGGTGTCGTCGGCGCCGTCGACCACTTCGACGGTGAACTGGCGCTCGTCCTCGTCGTAGAGCAGCACGAGGGCCAGTTCGGCCCCGGCGACCTCCCGGGCCCGCCGGGCGACGAGGGTCAGCGCGTCGGTGCGGCGTACCTCGCCGAGCAGCACCGAGGTGATCTCGGCGGTCGCGGCGAGCCAGCGTTCCCGCCGGTGCGCCAGGGCGTAGAGGCGGGCGTTCTCGATCGCCACGCCGGCCGCCGCGGCGAGCGCGACCACGATCTCCTCGTCGTCCTCGGTGAACTCGGCGGCGCCCTGCTTCTCCGCGAGGTAGAGGTTGCCGAACACGTGGTCGCGGATCCGCACCGGGACGCCGAGGAAGCTGTGCATCGGCGGGTGGTTCGGCGGGAAGCCGTAGGACCGGGGATGCCGGGTGATGTCCGGCATGCGCAGGGGGCGGGGCTCGTCGATGAGCAGGCCAAGCACCCCCCGCCCGTGTGGCAGCTCACCGATCTGGGCGTGCAGCTCGTCGCTGATGCCGTGGACGATGAAGTCGTGCAGCAGCCGGTCGGCGCCGATCACGCCGAGCGCGCCGTAGCGGGCGCCGACCAGCTCGCAGGCCGACTCCACGATCCGCTGGAGGGTGCTGCGCAGGTCGAGGTCGGAGCCGATGCCGACGACCGCGTCGAGCAGGGCGCGGAGCCGCTCCCGGTTGGTGACCACCTCGCCGACCCGGTCCAGCATCTCCTGGAGCAGCTCGTCGAGCCGCACCCGGGACAGCGGGGTCAGACCCAGCGACGGGGTGACGTGCTCGTTGCGTGGGTTCGGTGCGCTGGCCACCGGGCGATGCTATCGCCCGGTGGCCGCCGGACCGAGATCCGTCAGGAGAGCTGGCCGCGGACCGCCGCGGTGTCGACGGTCTGCGCCGTCTCCAGCCGCGGGGTGTGCGGGGGGCCGGCGTGCGTCGGATCGGCGAGGCCGAGGCGCACCGAGATGTACGGGAAGCCCAGGCCGGACAGCATCTGCCGGAGCGACTGGCGGGTGCTGTCGACCTCCACCACGCCGGAGAGCGGCACCAGCGACACCCCGTGCCGGGTGGCGGTGAGCCAGGCGGCGGAGAGCCCCTCGCCGGCGCGCAGCCAGCTGTCCGGCTCGTCCTCGGTGCCCCAGAGGATCCCGTAGACGGCGGCCCGGTCGTGCCCCTCACCCACGGGCAGGGTGCCGGGGCCGAAGTCGCGGGCCGGAACGGTGGTCTCGGGTGCCCACTCCGGCAGCACCTCCGGCGGCAGCCCGGTGCCGGCGCCGGCCCGGCTGGTCCAGTAGGCCAGCTCCTCCAGCAGGTCGGGGCTGCCCTTCTCGACCTCCGCCGCATGCTGGGCGGCGGCGGCCAGCTCGATCTTCTGGCTGTCGTCCAGCACCTGCAGGTTGACGCCCTCCCGGGTGGCCGCCCGGTCGATCTCGCTCAGCACGGCGGTCGGGATCGGCTCGTCGCTGACCGGCCGGCGGTCGGTGTGGCGGACCTGCATGCACTGGACCGTGCGCATGGCGTCCGGGTCCGCACCGGTGGGCTTGAATCCGGTCAGCCGGGCGACCAGATCGGGCTGGCCGGGGTCGGGCATGCGCTCCACCACCGGCGTCCAGCCCTCGGCGGCCAGCGCCACCCGGGCGTGGTGCAGCGCGACGCCGCAGCTCAACACCAGCAGCCGGCCCTCCGGGTCCAGGGCGCTGAGGTGACGCTCCCGAACCACCCGCAACTCCAGCGCGTCGGGCAGCACCGTCCAGTGCCACGGCTGCGTGTTGTGCACCGAGGGAGCGTGGCCGGCCATCCCGGCGGCCTCCGCGAGAGCGGTGGTCAGCGGGCGGTCCGTAGCCGGCGTCTCGTGGCTCATCGTCACGACCTTTCCTGTTTCCCCATCGTGCCCCACGGCCGGGTCGACCGGGTGGGGTCGCCCGCTCCATCCTCGGCCATGGCCGCGGTGGGCGCACGCGTCGGACGACCTGCCCGCCCGGGCCCTTCGGCCCGTCGGGTTCCCCCGTCACCGGCCGGGTGTCGCCGCCGTGCGCCTCGGCGCCCCCGGGCGGGTCAGCGTTCGCGGACCACCGCGACCGGGCACTCGGCGTGGTGGATGAGTTGCTGGCTGACCGAGCCGAGCAGCATTCCGCGCAGCCCGCCCCGGCCCCGGCTGCCGACCACCACGAGCTGGGCCGTGCGGCTCGCCTCGACCAGCAGTGCCGCCGGGTTGCCCGGGCTCGCCACCACCTCGACCGGCACGTCCGGGAAGGACTGACGCCAGGGGGCCAGGTCCGCCTCGGCGGCCGCCCGCTCGGTGGCGCCGGCCTCCTCCGGGTCGAAGCCCGTCGGCACCCGCCCCTCGGCGGGCGGCTCCCAGACCCGCAGCGCCCGAACCGGCACGTCCCGCTGCGCGGCCCGCTCGACCGCGAAGCCGAGCGCCTGCACCGAGGACGGCGAGCCGTCCAC
Source organism: Micromonospora sp. NPDC005299 (assembly GCF_042872345.1). Classification (NCBI taxonomy): domain Bacteria; kingdom Bacillati; phylum Actinomycetota; class Actinomycetes; order Micromonosporales; family Micromonosporaceae; genus Micromonospora; species Micromonospora sp. NPDC005299. The sequence goes on along the minus strand of NZ_JBIAKG010000004.1, from coordinate 58,079 downwards.
GCCGACCACCACCGGCCCGGACGTGGCCGGCCGGCCGTCGCGGACCACGATCACCGGGCAGTGCGCGTGGGCGCTGACGGAGACGGCGGTGGAGCCGGCGAGCAGCCCGCCGAAGCCGCCGTGGCCCCGGCTGCCCAGCACCAGCATGTTCGCCTCGGCGGAGCGCTCCTGGAGGACCAGCGCGGGTGGGCCGTCGAAGACCTCGCCCTGCACGGTCAGCCCGGGCCGGTCGGCGGCGGCGTCCGCCGCCGCCCCGCGGACCAGATCCTCGACCTGCCGCCGGGCGGTCTCGTCGGGCCAGACGCCGGGGGCCACCCCGGGACCGATCCAGCCGGCCACCGTCAGCCATTCGAAGACGTACGCCAGCCGGACCGGCCGGCCCGATCGGCCCGCCTCGTCCAGCGCCCAGTTCACGGCCACCGACGCGTCGGCGGAGCCGTCGTAGCCGACCAGGATCTCGTCGCTGCTCACTGTGCTGGCCTTTCGTTCGCGACTGCGGGGCTCGCAGGCGCACTCCGCACGCTCACCGTCCGCCCCGCACACCTGGGTCGGTCTCCCGGATCCAGCGCCACTCGGCGACCCGGGGGTCGTCCTCGCCGTGCTCCCGGGTGTAGTCGCGGCAGGACTGCCGGAGGTCCACCATTTCCTGCCGCAGGTGGGCGGCGCGCGAGCGCAGCCCGGGCAGGCGGTCGATGACGTCGATGACCAGGTGGAAGCGGTCCAGGTCGTTGAGCATCACCATGTCGAACGGCGTGGTGGTGGTGCCCTCCTCCTTGTAGCCGCGGACGTGCAGGTTGTCGTGGTTGGTCCGGCGGTAGGTGAGCCGGTGGATCAGCCACGGGTAGCCGTGGTACGCGAAGATGACCGGCTTGTCGCGGGTGAAGATGGTGTCGAACTCGCTGTCCAGCAGGCCGTGCGGGTGTTCCGAGGGCGGCTGCAGGCGCATCAGGTCGACCACGTTGACGACCCGGACCTTCAGGTCGGGCAGGTGCTGGCGGAGCAGGTCGGCCGCGGCCAGCGTCTCCAGGGTCGGCACGTCGCCGGCGCAGGCGAGCACCACGTCGGGCTCGCTGCCGTCGTCGGTGCTGGCGAAGTCCCAGATGCCCAGGCCGCGGCGGGTGTGCTGGATCGCCTCCTCCATGGTCAGCCAGTTGGGCGCCGGCTGCTTCCCGGCCACCACCACGTTGATGTAGTGCCGGCTGCGCAGGCAGTGGTCCATGGTGGAGAGCAGGGTGTTGCCGTCCGGCGGCAGGTAGACCCGCACCACCTCGGCCTTCTTGTTCACCACGTGGTCGATGAAGCCGGGGTCCTGGTGCGAGAAGCCGTTGTGGTCCTGCCGCCAGACGTGGCTGGAGAGCAGGTAGTTCAGCGACGCCACCGGCGCCCGCCACGGGATCTGACGGGTCACCTTGAGCCACTTGGCGTGCTGGTTGACCATCGAGTCGACGATGTGGATGAACGCCTCGTAGCTGGTGAAGATGCCGTGCCGGCCGGTCAGCAGGTAGGCCTCCAGCCAGCCCTGGCACAGGTGCTCGGAGAGCACCTCCATGACCCGGCCGTCGGGGGACAGGTGGTCGTCGCCGGGGAGCCGGCTGCCGACGAACGCCCGGTCGGTGACCTCGAAGACGGCGCCGAGCCGGTTCGAGGCGACCTCGTCGGGGCCGAACAGGCGGAACGTCTCCGGGTTACGGGTGATCACGTCCCGGACCCAGGGGCCCAGCGCGCCGGTGGCGCCGGCCATTGGCGCGCCCGGTTCCTTGACGTCGACCGCGTAGTCGCGGAAGTCCGGCAGCTCCAGGTCGCGCAGCAGGAGGCCGCCGTTGGCCACCGGGTTGGCGCTCATCCGCCGGTCGCCCCTCGGCGGCAGGTCGGCCAGCTCGGCGACCGGCGCGCCGGTGGCGTCGAACAGCTCCTCCGGCTGGTAGCTGCGCAGCCAGCGCTCCAGCTCGGCCAGGTGCGCCGGGTTGTCGCGGACCTCGTCGATCGGCACCTGGTGGGCGCGGAAGGTGCCCTCGACCTGCTTGCCGTCGACGTCCTTCGGGCCGGTCCAGCCCTTCGGCGTACGGAGGATGATCATGGGCCAGCGGGGGCGCTCGACCTCGCCGCCGGAGCGCGCCCGGCGCTGGATCTCGGTGATCTCGTCGACCGCCCGGTCCAGCGTGGCGGCGAGGGCCCGGTGCACCCGGGCCGGGTCGTCGCCCTCCACCACGTACGGCTGGTAGCCGAAGCCGCGCATCTGGTCGAGCAGGTCCTCGGAGGGGATCCGGTCGAGCACCGTCGGGCCGGCGATCTTGTAGCCGTTGAGGTGCAGGATCGGCAGCACCGCCCCGTCCCGGGCCGGGTTGAGGAAGACGTTGGACAGCCAGCTCCCGGCCAGCGGGCCGGTCTCCGCCTCGCCGTCGCCGATCACGCAGGCGACCAGCAGGTCCGGGTTGTCGAACGCCGCACCGTACGCGTGGCTCAGCGCGTACCCCAGCTCGCCGCCCTCGTGGATCGAACCTGGCACCTCCGGCGCCACGTGGCTGGGGATGCCGCCGGGGAAGGAGAACTGGCGGAACAGCCGCTGCATGCCGGTCTCGTCGCGAGCGATGTGGTGGTAGAGCTCGCTGTAGGTCCCCTCCAGCCAGGTGTTGGCCACCAGGGCAGGGCCGCCGTGGCCCGGGCCGGTGACGAAGATGGCGGACCGGTCCCGCGCCACGATGACCCGGTTGAGGTGCGCGTACAGGAGGTTGAGGCCGGGGCTGGTGCCCCAGTGCCCCAGCAGCCGCGGCTTGATGTGCTCGGGCTTCAGCGGCTCACGCAGCAACGGGTTGTCGAGCAGGTAGATCTGCCCGACGGTGAGGTAGTTCGCCGCCCGCCAGTAGGCGTCGATCCGGCGCAGCTCGTCCTCGGTCAGTGGGCTGTGCAGGTCCAGAGCGGTGTCCATGCTGCGTTAGCCTCTCGCGGCTCGGGGTCTTCTGCCACCCGGGAACGGATCCGCCGCCCCCGGCACGTCCAGCCTCGTCCGGCGGCCGGTGGGTCGAGCAGGGCCGTAGGTCCCGGGCCGCGCGGGCGTCATGGCCCGTCCTCGTCGTCCGGGTCGAGTCCACGGACGACGATCACCGGGGCCGGCGAGTGGTAGAGCAGCGTCTGGCTGACCGCGCCCAGCATGCCCCGCAGCGGCTCGTCGCCCCGCGCCCCGACCAGCGCCACCTGTGCCGAGCGGGACTGTTCCACCAGGACGGCGCCAGGGTCGCCGCAGATCGTGTGACACTCGACGGCCACCCGGGGATGTCGGGCGCCGTACCGGGCGACGGCCTCGTCGAGCAGGCCGTCGTCGCCGTCGGAGCGCTCCGTCACCCGGATGGCGAGCAACCGGCTGCCGCGGCCTTCGGCGCAGTCGAAGGCGTACGCCAGGGTGGCGCGGGAGCTCTCCGACCCGTCGAAGCCGACCAGCAGCGGCCCCTGCGGGGGCGCCTCGATCCGGGCGACCAGCACCGGGCAACCGGCCCGGGCGGCGAGCTGCACGGACGGCGCGTCGGCCGGTACGCAGTCCGGGCAGCCGGACATGCCGCCGTCGCCGACGGCCAGCAGGAACGCCGAGTCGGAGGCGCGGACCAGCGCCTCGATCGGGTCGCCCTCGACGATCTCGTCGGTCACCGGCACCGCCGGCGCGGCCTCGGCGGCCACCCGCCCGGCCTGCTCCAGCAGTTCCTCGGCGGCGGCGCGCGGGCCGCTCACCGAGAACGACTGCAGGGCCGCCGCCCAGTTGAAGGCGTGCAGCAGGTGCAGCGGCCGGTCGTGCGCGGCGGCCTCCCCGGCGGCCGTCCGGACCAGCTGGAGGTCCTCCGCCGAGCTGCCCACGCCGACCACCACCGCGCCGTGGGTGGGTGCGGGCATCCCGGCTCACCTCCCGACCGCGCTCTCCTCACCCACGGTAGTCGTGCGGGTGCCCGCCCGGACCGGGTCGGCGGAACCGGCGCGGACGGGAGGGATCAGCGGGGGTTGGGCAGGGCGGGGTGGACGCGGACGACCACGACGGTGGCGTTGTCCTCGCCGCCCTCGGCCAGGCTGGCGGCGAGCAGGGCCTGCGCGGTCCGGGCCGGGTCGCGGCGCGCGGCCAGCAGGTCGCGCAGCCGGTGGTAGCCGAGCTGGTCGCTCACCCCGTCGGTGCAGAGCAGCCAGGTGTCCCCGCTGCGCAGCGGCACGGCGAGCAGGTCCGGTTCGGGCTTGTCCGGGTGGCCGACGTAGCGCAGCAGCTGGTAGCGGGCCCGGGCCGCCTCCGGCGAGTCGGGCGGCCACCAGCCGTGCAGCAGGCCGAGCCAGGCCATGGTGTGGTCGACGGTCACCAGTTCCAGCAGGCCGTCGCGCAGCCGGTAGGCCCGCGAGTCGCCGAGCTGGACCAGCCAGCCCTGCCGGCCGTCGGGCTCGGCGACCAGGGCGGTGAGCGTGCAGCCCGTCAGCCCGGCGAGTCCCGTCCCGGCCCGGCGTACCCGGAGTTGGGTCTCGGCCGTCGCGGCGCGCAGCCCGGCGGCGTCGACGGCCGGCCAGCCGGCGCGGACCTGCGCCACGAAGGTGGTCATCGCGGTGGCGCCGGCGACCCGGCTGCCCTCGCCGTCGCCCATGCCGTCGGCGACCGCGGCCAGCGGCAGTTCGGGGTCGACGTGCAGCACGTCGTAGTTCTCCGCGTAGCGGTGTCCGACCACGCTGCCCCCGGCGATCTCCAGGGTGAACCGGCCGACGGTCAGCCGGCGGGTGGCCTGGACCGGCTGGTCCAGCGGGCGGCGGCGGAACACCTGCGGACGGTAGCACCGGTCCGGGTCACGGTTTGGCAGGTCGCGACGACGTGTCGGCCTGTCAACCGGGGTTGACAACCGTGCCCCGTCAACTTAAGTTGACACCATGAGTCAGGCGACGGAACTCGCGGCGGCGGCCGGCAGCACCGACCCGAAGGTCGGGCTGCGGGCCGTGCTCGCCCTGCGCCGGCTGCTCGAACGGCTGGAGGTGGTCCAGGTGGACAACGCCCGACGGCAGGGCTGGTCCTGGCAGGAGATCGCCGACGCCCTCGAGGTCAGCCGGCAGGCGGTCCACAAGAAGCACGCCGGGCGACCGGCGGTCCACGGAAGCTGGGAGGCGTGATGTTCGAACGGTTCACCGACCGGGCCCGCGCGGTGGTGCACCACGCGGTCGACGAGGCGCGCACCGAGGGCCGGCGCCCGGTCGGCACCGAGCACCTGCTGCTCGGCGTGCTCGCCGACGGCGACAACCTGGCCGTCCGGGTGCTCTCGGCCGGCGGCATCCGGGCCGAGGACCTGCGCGCCGCGGTGGCCCGGCACACCGCGCACGGGGTCGACGGCCTCGGCGAGGCGGACGCGGCGGCGCTGCGCGAGATCGGCATCGACCTCGCCGCGATCGTCGCCCGGATCGAGGAGTCCTTCGGCCCGGACGCGCTGCGCGAGGCAGCCCCCGCCCCTCGCCGGTGGTGGGGTCGCCGCAGCGACAACGGCCGGTTCTCGCCCCGCGCGAAGAAGGTGCTGGAGCTGTCCCTGCGGGAGGCGCTGCGACTGCGCCACCACCACATCGGCACCGAGCACATCCTGCTCGGCCTGCTGCGAGAGGGCAACGGGCTGGCCGCGCTGGTGCTCACCGAGGCCGGTGCGGACCTCGACGACCTGCGCCGGCGGGTCGAGGCGGCGCTGCGCACGGCGGCCTGACCGACCCCGGACGGCCGCAGCCCGCGTTCAAACCTGTTTGCGGTCCTCGCAACGTCCGCGCCCGTCGGGTCGCTCCGCCGCCCCGGTTGCTGCACACTTGCGCCGTGGACGGTGGAGACGACAAAGCCCCGGTGACCGCGGACAACCATGCCCCGCGCTCGGCCGTGGTGGTCAACCCGGTCAAGGTGACCGATCTCGACGAGTTCCGCCGGACGGTGGACGGCGCCCTCGCCGCCGCCGGCTGGCCCGAGCCGGCCTGGTACGAGACCACGGTCGAGGACCCCGGCCGGGGCCAGGCCGAGGCGGCCGTCGAGGCCGGCGCCGAGGTGGTGTTCGCCTGCGGCGGGGACGGCACCGTGATGGCCTGCGTGACCGCGCTGGCCGGCACCGACGTGGCGCTCGCCGTGCTGCCCCAGGGCACCGGCAACCTGCTCGCCGCCAACCTCGGCCTCTCCGGCGACCTCGCCGCCGGGCTGGAGGTCGCCGTCGAGCGGGGCATGCGCCGGCTCGACGTGGGCGTGGCTGGCGACCAGTGCTTCGCCGTGATGGCCGGGATGGGCTTCGACGCGCAGATGCTCGACTCCACCTCCGAGAAGACCAAGAAGCGGATCGGCTGGCCGGCCTACGTGGTGGGAGCGGCCAAGCACCTGCGGGACCGCCCCATGCGGGTCTCCATCCGGATCGACGGCGGGCCGCCGCTGCGCCGGCGGGCCCGCTCGGTCCTGGTCGGCAACGTCGGCCGGCTCCAGGGCGGGGTACGCCTGCTCACCGACGCCGAGCCGGACGACGGCTGGCTCGACGTGGCGGTGCTGACCCCGCGGACGCTCGGCCACTGGCTCGCCCTCGGCTGGGCGGTGCTGAGGCGGCGGGGCAGCGTGCCCCGGATGGAGGTGTTCCGGGCGCGCAAGGTCGAGATCACCAGCAACCGGGCCCAGCCCCGGCAGCTCGACGGCGACCTCATCGCGCCGGGCCGGTCGCTGAAGGCCGAGATCCGGCCCGGGTCGCTCTGGCTCTGCGTGCCGCGGCCGGCGCGCCACCCCGACCTGTCGGTGGACGCCGACGCCGCCGCCGAGCGCGGTGAGCGGCTGGTCGAGGAGGGCCGCCGTGAGTAGCACCAAGCTCGTCCCCGAGACCCGGCTGATGGCGCGGGAGGAACTCTCCGCCGACGACGCCTGGCGTACGCTGCGCCGCCACGGCGGCTGGCGCCTGCTCCGGGACGCGTTCATCCGGTTCCGCTACGGCGACGGCTTCAGCCACTCCCGGGCCTTCGCCCTGCAGCTCTGCCTGGCCGTGGTGCCGTTCCTCATCGCGCTCACCGGTCTGATCACCGACCTCGGCGTCCACGAGGGCGGCAAAGTGGTCGCCGACACGGTGCTGGCGATCACCCCGGGCCAGAGCGAGTCCGTGGTCCAGGAGTTGCTGGCCGACACCGAGCGCACCGAGCGGGCCGGTGAGCTGGCGCTGACCCTCGGTCTGCTGACCGGCCTGGTCGCGCTCACCACCACGATGGCGCAGATCGAGCGGGGCGCGAACCGGATCTACGGCGTCGAGCGGGACCGTCCGGCCCTGTTGAAGTACCTGCGCGCCACGGTCCTCGCGATGGTCGCCGGCGTGCCCGCGCTGGCCGGGTTCCTGATCCTGGTCGGTGGCCGGGCGATGGGTGACTCGGTGCGGCGGCACTACGAGTGGGGCGACTTCGCCCACGCGGCCTGGGACGTGATCCGCTGGCCGCTCAGCCTCGGCCTGACCGTACTCGCCGTGGCGGTGCTGTTCCGCCACGCGCCCCGCCGCAAGCAGCCCGGGCTGTCCTGGCTCTTCTTCGGGGCCGGCATCGCCACCGCGCTCTGGTGGCTGGCCAGCCTGCTGCTCGCCGCCTACGTGAAGTACAGCGCCGGATTCGGGCAGACCTACGGCGCCCTGACCGGGATGATGGCCCTGCTGCTCTGGGCGAACCTGACCGGGATGGCGCTCTTCGGCGGGCTGGCCTTCGCCGCCCAGCTGGAGGCCATGCGGATCGGCGTGGAGGAGCCCGCCCAGCCCGACCTCTGGGAGCCGGAGGCCGAGCGCGAGGAGCTCGTCGACACCGGGGACATGACCGCGCTCTGACGCCGCGCCGGCCCCCGGCGTGTACGGGGAGCGGGAATCGGGTACTGCGCGCCTCGCAGCAGACAAGGGAGGTGTGGGGTGACCGCGGTCAAGGAGGCGACGCGCCGGCCGCTCGGCCACTTCGCCGAGCGGAGCCTGGCGGGGCTGCTCGTCGTTGCCGGCGCGGGCGTCGGGTTCGGCGTGCTGCTCATGCTCGTCCGGTTCCACTGGGGCCCGCTCTACCACGCCGACCACGAGGCGGCGGAGTGGTTCAACAGCCTGGTGGCGCCGCACCACCCGCTGGTCACCGTGCTCCAGGCGGTCACCGACCTGGGCGGCCGGCCGGTGCTGATCTGGCTCATCACCATCGCGGTGGTCGGCCTGCTGATCCGCCGCCAGCCCCGGCTCGCCGTCTACCTGATCATTACCGGGGTGGGCGGGCTGATCCTCGACCCGTCGCTCAAGGCGCTGGTCGGTCGGCTGCGGCCGGTGGTGGACGTGCCGGTGGCCAGCGCCCCCGGCAACAGCTTCCCCAGCGGGCACGCGCTCGGCTCGTTCGTCGCGTACGGGGCGCTGCTGCTGGTGTTCCTGCCGGCCGTGGCGCCGCGCTGGCGCAAGCCGACCATCGCGCTCGCCGCCGTGTTGGTCCTCCTGGTCGGGCTGACCCGGATCGCGCTGGGCGTGCACTTCGTCTCGGACGTGCTCGGCGGCTGGCTGCTCGGCGCGGCCTGGCTGGGCGTCACCGCGTACGCCTTCCGGCTGTGGCGGCGCGAGCGCGGCCGGCCGGTGCCGCCGCTGACCGAGGGCCTGGAGCCCGAGGTGGGGGAGGAGATCGCCCCCGCCCCCGCCGAGGAGCACGTGCTGGAGCATCCCCGCTCGTCGGTGGCCGAGCTGCTGGTCGGCTGGGTGCTCGTCTTCGGCGCCCTGTACGCCTTCGGCATGTACGTCAGCTACCACGCCAAGGGCACGATCTTCGACACCCTGGACACCGAGGTGCCGCACTGGTTCGCCGACCGGCGCACCGACGCGCTCACCGACCTGAGCTGGTGGTGGAGCAAGTTCGGGGACACCCACGCCATCCTGCTGGTCTCGCTGGTGTTCTGCCCGATCGTGCTGGCGGTCTGGAAGCGCTGGCGACCGGTGCTCTTCGTGGTGCTGGCGATGTTCGGCGAGCTGAGCCTCTTCCTCGCCAGCGCCCGGGTGGTCGAGCGGCCCCGCCCGCCGGTGGAGAACCTGGACGGGCAGATGCCCACCTCGTCCTTCCCGTCCGGGCACATCGCGGCGACCATCTGCCTGTGGACCGCCATGGCGATCATCGTGCTGCCCCGCACCGACCGCTGGTGGCGCTGGATCTTCGTGGCCCTGGCCGTGATCATGCCGGTCGGGGTGGCCACCTCCCGGATGTACCGGGGCATGCACCACCCGACGGACTTCATGGGCGCGATCCTGCTCAGCGCGCTCTGGCTCTCGCTGCTCTGGTGGGTGGTCCGCCCCAACGCGGACGTGCGCGAGGGCAACCGGCCGGCCATCGAGTCGGAACAGGTGCACGAGCTGGACGACGAGCTGGCCCGGGCCGGCCGCGAGGACTGACCGGGCGCCGATGCTGCGGGTGATGACCTGGAACATCCGGACCGGCGGGCGGGACCGCGACGGCACCGACCGCCGGGACCGGATCGTCGCCGTGGTCACCGACCAGCGCCCCGACCTGCTGGCCCTGCAGGAGCTGCGCGGCCTGGACCGCGACGGCCGGCTCGCCGAGCTGGCGGAGCGGGTGGGCATGGTGCCGCACCTCGCCCGGTCCTGCTTCGGGCAGCCGGTGGCCGTGCTGGTCCGCCCGCCGCTGCGGGTGCTCCGCGCGGGCCGGGTACGCCGCCCGTTCCACCACGCCGCCGCCCGGGTCGAGGTGGCCACCGGGGCCGGCCCGCTGACCGTGTTCAGCACCCACCTGAACCCGTACTCGGGAGGGCGGCGGCGGATGGAGGCCGACTGGCTGGCGGCGGCGGTGCGGCGGACCGGGACAGCCCTGGCCCTGCTCGCCGGTGACCTGAACACCCTGGAGCCGGCCGTCGACCACACCGCCCGGCTCGCCGGCCTCACCGCCTTCTACCGGCGGCGCCACCTGCGCCGCGACGGCCGTACCGTCGACACCCGCGCGGTGGCCCGGCTGCTCGACGCGGGTCTGGTCGACCTCTGGCCGCACACCGGCGGCGGCGAGCCGGCCGGGCTGACCGTGCCGACCCGGCACGGCGGGGCGGAGTTCGCCGGGATGCGGCTGGACTACCTGCTCGCCACCCCGGCGCTGGCCGCGACGGCCCGCGCGGTCCGGGTGGTCCGCGGCGGCGACGCCGACAGCGCCTCCGACCACTACCCGGTCGTCGCCGACCTGGCGCTGGCGCCCGGCTGACCGAAGCGGCCGCGTCTCAGCTCGCCAGGTCCGTGACGACGAGGGCGACGAAGATCAGCGTGACCAACTCGCTGACCACCCAGGAGTGCGCGTTGGCCCAGTCGCGCACCCGCGGCAGCGCGGCGGTGGCCCGGTCGCCGAGCACGATCCAGTCGATCCAGGTGCCGGCTCCCGCTGTCCCGTGGTCCGTCGCTCACTCCGCGCCGGAGCGCCCGGAACACGCCGTACCAGACGGTCAGCGGCACCAGGATGCCCAGCGCCGCGCCGAGCAGGAAGGCCGCCGAGCTGGGCCGGGGGCTGCGGCTGGCGGGCCGTCGGGGTGCGGGCCCGGTTCAGACGAGCAGGTTCAGCAGCACGGTCAGCACGACCGAGGCGACGATCGAGAAGAGGATCATCAGCAGGCAGCCGAGACCGCCGCCGAGGGGCCGGATCTCCGTGTTTCCGATGCGCATGGACTCACCTTCGCAGGACGGGCGCCAGCAGGTCGCGGATCGCGTCGGCGACCTGGCCGGGCGCGGTGGTGGCGACGTTGTGCGCGGCTCCCGGCACGGCGGCCGTCCGGGCGCCCGGGACCAGGCGGGCCGCCTCCGCCCGCCAGCCGGCCGGGACGACCGTGTCCCGGGTGCCGGTCAGCACCAGCGTCGGCGCGGTGACCCGGACCAGGTCCGCCTCGATCGGGTTGCGCACCGAGTGGGACAGGGTGGCGAACACCCGCCACGGCCGGGCGTCGAGGACGTCGCGCAGCAGGATCGGCGCCTGCCACTTCGCCTCCCACAGGGTGTCCAGCAGCCACCGCCCGACCTGGCCGCGGCGGGAACGGGCGGCCGGGTCGCTGGTCGGGCCGGCCAGCACCAGCGCGCGGACCAGGTCGGGGCGGCGGGCGGCGAGCGCCGCGGCCACCTCCGCGCCGAACGAGTGGCCGAGCAGGCAGACCGGCCCCAGCCGGTACGCGGCCAGCCAGTCCGCCAGGAACGCGGCGTGCCGGGGCACGTCGTACGCCGTGCCGGGGCGCTCGGTCAGCCCGAAGCCGGGCAGGTCCGGCACGTACACGGGGTGGGTGGCCGACAGGGCCACCGCCAGCGGGGTGAGGTAGCGGTGCGAGACGGCGAGGCCGTGCACCAGCACCACGGGCGGGGCGTCGCCGCCCGGGTCGGCCGACCGGCGGGTGTGCGTACGCAGGCCGTCGACCAGCCGGAACTCGCTGGTCAAACCGGCGGCCGGCCGGGGCGCGGCCAGGGCCAGCCGCAGCTCCGCCGGCCCGAAGCGCCCCGGTGGCGAGAGCCGGACGGCGGGACCGGTCACAGCTCGCGCAGCCGGGGGAGCAGCTCCTCCTGCGCCCAGTCCAGGAACATCGGCTGGCCGTCGCCGCCGACCTGGACCAGCGCCACGTGGGTGAACCCCGCGTCGACGAACCTCTTGAACGCCTCGACGTGCCGGTCCACGTCCGGCCCGCAGGGAATGCTGTCGGCCGCGTCCTCCTCGCGGACGAACTGGGTGGCCGCGGCGAAGGCGTCCGGGCCGGGCAGGTCGGCGTTGACCTTCCACCCCATGCCGAACCAGCGGAACTGGTCGTGCACGATCTTGCGGCACTCGGCCTCGTCCGGGCCGTAGCAGATGGCGACCTGCCCGTACCGGGGGCGGCCCGCGCCGCCGGCCTCCTCGTACATCTCGACCAGGTGCGGCAGCGGGTCGGTGGCGATCATGGCGTCGGCGTACTCGGCGGCGAGGGTGGCGGACTGCCGGCCCGAGGCGGCCACGGCCATCGGCACCGGGCGTTCCGGCCGGTCCCAGACGTAGGCGTCGGGCACGTCGAAGTGGTTGCCGGAGAAGGTCAGCGTCTCGCCGTTGAGCAGGGGTCGGATGATCTGGAGGGCCTCCTCGAACATCTCGTGCCGCTGCTGCACGTGCGGCCACCCGCCCACCACGTGCTCGTTGAGGTTCTCCCCGGCGCCGAGGCCGAGGGTGAACCGCCCGTCCGAGAGCACCCCGATGGTGCTGGCCTTCTGCGCCACCACGGCCGGGTGGTAGCGCCGGATCGGGCAGGTCACGAAGGAGAGCAGCTCGGCCCGGTTGGTGGCGTGGGCGACCGCGCCGAGCACCGACCAGGCGTACGGGGAGTGGCCCTGCGAGTCCAGCCAGGGGTAGTAGTGGTCGGACGTCACGAGGTGGTCGAAGCCGGCGGCCTCGGCGCGGACGGCGTGGTCGACCAGCTGCTTGGGTCCGGCCTGTTCGCACATGAGGGTGTAGCCGACGTTGACCATGGCACCTCTCCTTCCGGGCGGGATCGTCACCGGATACCCCGCGCAGCGGCGGTCAACCCTGGTGTCCGCTTCGGTGGCCGGCCGTCTTGACGCCGGTTGGGGATGCTGCCTACAGTCCGGCTTAACCGGTTCAGACTCCGGTGGCGCAGCATCCTGTGGTGGGGATGACCGCCCCTGCGGCGGCCCGTAGCGACATGGGCCGCCGCAGGCCGCCACCCCGGACGGCCGATCAGCTTAACCGGTTGCCTTCCCCGTCCCATCGCCCTACGCTGATGCGTGCGTCCGCCGGAGTCGGGCGGCGGCTGCCGGGCTCAGCCGCCACGCCCTCACCGCACCCCCTAACTGGGCAACGGGGGAGACCTCCCTGAGGACAGCCATGAAGAAGTTGCTCTCCGTCGCGGGCGTCGCCCTGCTGACGGTCCTCGCCGCCGTCTTCGCCTTCGGGCAGCCGGCCCACGCCGCCGCCGGCTTCTCTGTCGCGGGCGGCCGGCTCTACGACGCCAACGGCACCGAGTTCGTCATGCGCGGGGTCAACCACGCGCACACCTGGTATCCGCAGCAGACCACCTCGTTCGCCAACATCAAGGCGCTCGGTGCGAACACGGTCCGGGTGGTGCTGGCCAGCGGCGACCGCTGGGCGAAGAACAGCGCCGCCGACGTCACCAACGTCATCTCGCTCTGCAAGGCCAACCGGCTCATCTGTGTCCTGGAGGTGCACGACACCACCGGGTACGGCGAGCAGAGCGGCGCGATCGCCCTGGACCGGGCGGTCGACTACTGGCTCAGCATCGCCGGCGCCCTCCAGGGCCAGGAGAAGTACGTCATCGTCAACATCGGCAACGAGCCGTACGGCAACCAGGGCTACGGCACCTGGGCCACCGACACGGCCAACGCGATCAAGCGGCTGCGCGCCGGCGGCCTGACCCACACGATCATGGTGGACGCGCCGAACTGGGGCCAGGACTGGTCCTTCACCATGCGCGACAACGCCGGCTCGGTCTTCGCCGCCGACCCGCAGAAGAACACCGTCTTCTCGATCCACATGTACGGCGTCTTCGACACCGCCGCCGAGATCACCGACTACCTGGGCCGGTTCCGCACTGCCGGCCTGCCGATCGTGGTCGGCGAGTTCGGCTTCAACCACTCCGACGGCAACCCCGACGAGGACACCATCCTGGCCTACAGCCAGGCCAACGGGATCGGCTACCTCGGCTGGTCGTGGAGCGGCAACGGCGGCGGCGTCGAGTACCTCGACATGGTCACCAACTTCGACCCGAACCAGCTGACCACCTGGGGCCAGCGGATCTTCAACGGGGCGAACGGCATCCGGGCCACCGCCCGGGAGGCCTCGGTCTACGCCGGCACCTCACCGAGCCCGACCACGAGCCCCACGACGAGCCCGACCGCCAGCCCGAGCCCGACGACCAGCCCGACCACGAGCCCGACGACCGCGCCGCCGCCCGGTGGCTGTACCGCCAGCTACACGATCGTCAACTCCTGGCAGGGCGGCTTCCAGGGTGAGGTCAGGGTGACCGCGGGCGCGGCGGCGATCACCGGCTGGACGGCGAGGTGGACGTTCGCCAACGGCCAGACCGTCAGCCAGTCGTGGAACGCCACGGTCAGCGGCAGCGGCTCGGCGTACACCGCCCGCAACGTCGACTGGAACGGCCGGCTCGGCGCCGGTGCCAGCACCTCGTTCGGCTTCATCGGCAGCTGGAACGGCAGCAACCCGATCCCCGCGGTGACCTGCGCCGCGAGCTGAGGCACCACCGGTGGCCGGGTCCGTGCGGACCCGGCCACCACCCTGTCGTGTCGTCCACCGAAAGCAGGCGCGGCGGTTCAGAAAATCTAGGTCCGAAGCGCTAGACATTCTCGCCGCACCTGGCTAATGTTCCTGTCGTTGACAGCAGAGATCGTTGAAGACGCGGACGAAGCAGTGAAGACCCTGACGTCATTCCAGGTCAGGGCAGACAGGTGGGCCGATGCTGGTTCAGGGCTCGCCTGGTAGGACAGTCCGCCGCACGTGCACGGGGCCATGAAGTCGAGTGGGGCTCCGGCACCGGCGGGCAGCACGACAAGCACCACAGAAATCGGAAGCAGAGGAAAGGGAGGGCCCGAACACCGTTGGATCGCCCGTCTCCAGGACGTAGTTCAACTCTGGAGCCGGACACCGCAGTTTCCATCGAACGAGAGGTGGTCTCCGGTCACGCTTATGCGATCCTCGCACCCCAAGCCGCCGACGGCGGTAGGTGCGGATACGACAACCCGACGAATTTGCCGGTAGATGGTGTTTGACCCGTAACCCGGGCCCCGGCGCTGAAAAGCGCCGGGGCCCTCGTCATGGAGAGGTACGTGTATGGCCCAACCCGACGACATGTTCGGTGACGACGACTACCCCGCCTACACGATGGGCCGCGCCGCGGAGATCACCGGCGCATCGCAGGACTTTCTGCGTCGCCTCGACGAGGCAAAGCTGATCACCCCGTTCCGGTCGGCCGGCGGCCATCGCCGATACTCCCGTTACCAGCTCCGCCTTGCCGCGCGGGCCCGGGAGATGGTCGACCAGGGCACCGCCCTGGAAGCCGCCTGCCGGATCATCATTCTCGAAGACCAGCTCGAAGAAGCCCTACGGCACAACCAGAACAACCAGCGGTAACGGCAAGCGGACGCTGCCTGATCTCATCGCCTCACGGTCCTTCTCCAGCAGAGGGACCGTTTGTCGTACCCGCTTCCCGCTGGTGTGATGTTGAGCCCTGGCGTGGGCCGGACTGCTCGCCGTCGTATGGACGGCTGGTGGCCAGCCGCGCCGCCCGCACCAGGAGGTACTCCTGCTCCGGGCGGCTGGTGGTCCGGCCGGCGGCGGCCCGGTAGTGCGCCACCGCCGCGTCCCGGTCGCCGGCCATCTCGTGCAGGTGGGCCCGGGCCGCGTCGAGGCGGTGGTGCTCGGTGAGCCGGGGGTCGTCGGCCAGCGCCGCCAGGGCGGCCAACCCGGCGGCCGGGCCGTGCACCATGGCGGTCGACACGGCCCGGTTGAGCGACACCACCGGGCTCTCCGCCAGCCCCTCCAGCACCTGGTAGAGGGCGAGGATCTGCGGCCAGTCGGTGCGCTCCGCGGTCGGCGCCTCGTCGTGCAGGGCGGCGATCGCGGCCTGGACCTGGTAGGGCCCGACCGGCCCCCGGGCCATGGCCCGGGTGACCAGCGCGGTTCCCTCGGCGATCGCGGCGGCGTCCCACCGGGAGCGGTCCTGCTCGGCCAGGGAGATCAGCTCGCCGGACGGACCGGTGCGAGCGGCGGCCCGGGCCTCGGTGAGCAGCATCAGGGCGAGCAGCCCGGCCACCTCGCTGTCGTCGGGCAGCATGGCGTGCATGGCGCGGGTCAGCCGGATCGCCTCCTCGGAGAGGTCGACCCGGCGCAGGTCGTCGCCGAGACTCGCGGTGTGCCCCTCGGTGAAGATCAGGTAGAGCACGTGCAGCACGGCGGCGAGCCGGGCCTGCCGTTCCTCCTCCGCCGGCATCCGGAACGGCAGACCGGAGGATCTGATGCGCTGCTTGGCCCGGCTGATCCGCTGCGCCATCGTGGCCTCGGGGACGAGGAAGGCGCGGGCGATCTCGGCGGTGCTGAGCCCGCCGACCGCGCGCAGGGTCAGCGCGATCGCCGACGCCGTGGAGAGCGTCGGGTGGCAGCAGAGGAAGAGCAGCACCAGGGTGTCGTCCCGGTCCGCGGTCAGCGGCTCGTCGGCGGCCGGCGCGGTCCGCCGGTCGTCACCGCCGCGCCGGGCGGCCCGGTCCTCCCGGTCGCGGCGGGCCGCCTCGCCCCGGACCAGTTCGATCATCCGGCGGTACGCGACCTGGACCAGCCAGCCGCGCGGATGGTCGGGCAGCCCCTCGGCCGGCCACTGGGTGGCCGCGGCCAGCAACGCCTCCTGCACGGCGTCCTCGGCCGTGGCGAAGTCGCCGAACCGGCGGGCGAGCACGCCGAGGACCTGCGGCGCCAGCTCGCGCAGCAGGTCCTCGACGGTGTGGTCCGGTACGCCCAGGGGTCACAGCTCCTGCGGCGGCGCCGACATGACGGGGTGCACCTCGATCGGCATGTTCAGGGGACGCCCGCCGGGCCCGGGGGCGGTCGAGATGTGCGCGGCGATCTCCACGGCCCGCTGCGGCGTCTCGCAGTCCACGATCCACCAGCCGGCGAGGAACTCCTTGGTCTCGGCGAACGGCCCCTCGGTGACCACCGGCGCGCCGTTCTCGCCGGCCCGGACGATCCGCGCCTGCTGCGGCCCGCCCAGGCCCTCGCCCTGCACGAACTCCCCGTCGGCGACGAGCTTCGCGTTGACCTCCCCCATGAACCCGATGTGCGCCCGGATCTCCTCCGGCGTCCAGGTGTCGATGGAGGGGAAGTCGGTGCCGGCGGCGCTGAACTGCATCAGCAGCATGTACTTCACGGTTGGCTCCTCACGCCCGAGCACCGATTGTCGGTGCTTCCACCCTTCGGTAGAAGCTGCCACTCCGCTCCTCGACATCCGTCCAGAAGAAATTTCCGGCGTCAGCCGGCCGCGCAGGAGACGGTTGGCCAGGTCCGGTTGCCGTTGTGCTGGACGGTGACCCCGAAGGTGTTGCCGCTGCCGTTCGGCCTGGCGACCATCGTCTGGGCGTTGGGCCAGGTGGCGTTGACGTTCCAGGTGGCGATGACCTTCGCGGGGGCAGGGATGTTCATGGTGACCGTCCAGGTGTTGGACCCGGACACCGAGACGTTGAGGTTGTAGCGGTCGCTCCACTGCTGCCCCGCCGAGAGCGTCGCGGTGCAACTGCCCCCACCGCCACCGCCGCCACCGCCGCCGTCGGGCGCCACGGCGCGGCCGGTCTGCGGGGAGATCATGCCGGCGCACAGGCCGCGGCTGGCCAGCCCCTGTGCGATACGGGGGATCGCCGCCAACGTGTTGGCGGACCACTCGTGCATGAGGATGATCTGGAAGTTGGTGAGCCGGGCGTTGGCCTGCACGATCGCGTCGACGCTCGCCCCGTTCCAGTCCTGCGAGTCGACATCCCAGATGATCTGGGTCAGGCCGTATCTCGCCAGGACCGACTGCAGGGTCGAGTTGGTCTCGCCGTACGGCGGACGGAACAGCCTGGGCGTGCCGCCGCCGGCATTGGCGATGGCCTGCTGGGTCCGGGAGACCTCGGAGTCGATCTGCGACTGGCTCTGCTGGATCAGGTGCGGGTGGGTGTAGCTGTGGTTGCCGACCCACATGCCGGCGCTGACCTGCGCGCGCACCTGGGCGGGGTAGGCGGCCGCGTACTGGCCCTCGTTGAACATCGTGGCCCGCAGCCCGTTCTGTCGTAGCGCGGTGAGCAGGGCCGGGGTGTGGTCATTCGACGGGCCGTCGTCGAAGGTGAGCCCGACGTACCCGCTGCAGGCAGCAGCCTGGGCCGGGACGGCCGTGACGGTGAGCGCGACGGCCAGGGTGCTCGCCGCGAGCAACGCGGCCACGGCGAATCCCGCGGCGAGCGACCGCTTCGACGGACGTGTTCTGATCCACATGCGCGTCCTCCTTGTGTGGGAGCCGCGGACCGCGCTGTGCATCGATGACCGTCGAGGTCCGCCGACGGCGCAAGTATCGGCGCAGCGTCGTCGCGACGTCAACAACTTCCGGAAGTGTTGTGGAGGTCGGCACCGGAAGGGCGAAGACGGCGCGCAGCCATCGATGCTGGCCAGTGGCGACGGTGCGGAGCGTGGTGCCGCACTCGGGGATGCGCGGACCTTCGATGAGGCGCAGCGCCGCGTTGGCGTGCCTGAAAGTTCTCGGGCTCCTTCCGGTCGCCGGAGCTGTGCTCAGCCGGCCGCGGTGACCTCCAGGAGCAGCGCCTGCTCCGGGTGCAGGGCGGGCAGTTGCAGCCCGACCGCCCCGAGCACCGATCCGCTCAACGTCACCCCGTCGTCCGAGGCCAGCCAGGCAGGCGGGGCCAGTTCCAGCAGCGCCGGCTCCGGCACCCCGGCCGGAATCCGGACCACGTAGCGCCGCGCCGGGTCCAGCCCCGGCAGCCGCACCGCGCCCGGCACCTGCGCCGCCGAGGTGGCCAGGCGGGAGACCGCGTACACCGCGTGGGAGCCGTCGTGGGCGACCACGCCGTGGGCCTGGACGGCCGGGTCCGGGTGGTCGACCCGGACCACCCGACCGCCGTGCAGCAGCGGGCGGAGCCGCTTGTGCAGCGCCACCCAGGCGGCGAGTTCGGCCCGCTCGGCCGCGCCGATCCCGCTGATGTCCCACTCGATGCCGTGGTGGCCGAAGAGCGCGGTGACCGCCCGGAAGCCCAGGTCGTGCACCCGGTGGGTGGTGTGCGAGCGCTCCGGCCCGATGTGGGTGCCGATCAGCTCGGGCGGCAGCAGCAGGCCGGTCCAGCGCTGGATGGAGAGCCGCTCCAGGGCGTCGTTGCAGTCGCTGGCCCAGACCCGGTCGGTGCGGCGCAGGATCTCCAGGTCGACCCGGGCGCCGCCCGAGGAGCAGCTCTCGATCTCCACGCCGGGGTGCCGGGCGCGCAGGTCGTCGAGGAGCCGGTACACGGCGACGGTCTGCGCGTGCACGCCCGGCCGACCGCCGTGCCCGGCCTCGGTGAGGTCCCGGTTGTGGTCCCACTTCAGGTACGCGATGCCGTCGTGCTCGCTCAGCACCGCGTCCAGCCGGCCGAGCAGGTGGGCGTACGCGTCCGGGTGCGCCAGGTCGAGCACCTGCTGGTGCCGCCACGGGAGCGGCAGCCGGCCGGGCGCCTGGAGCACCCAGTCCGGGTGGGCCCGGAACAGGTCCGAGTCCGGGTTGACCATCTCCGGCTCGACCCAGAGCCCGAACTGCATGCCGTGCTTGCGGACGTGGTCGATGAGCGGTTGCAGCCCGCCCGGCCAGACGTCGTCGTCCACCCACCAGTCGCCGAGCCCGGCCCGGTCGTGCCGCCGGCCGCGGAACCAGCCGTCGTCCAGCACGAAGCGTTCGACGCCCACTTCGGCGGCCCGGTCCGCGAGACCCTTGAGCCGGTCCAGGTCGTGGTCGAAGTAGACCGCCTCCCAGACGTTCAACGTCACCGGGCGGGGGCCGCGCGGGTGCTCCGGGCGCGCCCGCAGGTGGGTGTGCAGCACGTCGCTGAGCCCGTCCAGCCCGTCGGCGGAGTGCACCGCGTACAGCAGGGGAGTGGCGTACTCCTCGCCCGGACCGAGCAGGATCTCGCCGGGGGCGAGCAGCTCACCGCCGCCGAGGGTGGCCTCGCCGGTCGGCCGGCGCTCGGCGACCGTGACGTGGTCGCCGCTCCACGCGGTGTGCACCGCCCACACCTCGCCGTGTGCGAAGCCGAACCCGGGGGTGCCGGCGACCAGCAGCAGGGTGGCGTCGTGCCCGGTCCGGCCGTGCCGTCCCTCGCGCACCCAGGCGCCCATCGGCCACGGGTGCCGCTGCGGCGCGCGTTCCCGGCACCAGCGACCGGTCAGGTCGAGCAGTTCGGTGGCGACCGCCGGCACCGGCAGCACCGGCGTCAGCTCGCGTACCTCGTAGGGCCGGTCGCCGTCGTTGCGCAGCCGGTGCCGCACGGTCAGCAGCCCCGCCGGGGTCAGGGTGATCTCGACGGTCAGCGACAGCCCGGCGCCCGCGTCCGCGGCCCGCACGGTCACCCGCGCGGGTCCGGCCACGTCGTGGTCCCGCTCCTCCTCGGATACGCGTACCGCGTCCCCACCGCCGCCACGCGGGTCCTCCACGTCGATCGTGTCGAGGCGGAAGGCGGTCGACCAGTCCCGGCCGTCCCGGTGTCCGGCCAGGCCGGGGCGGCCGCTCCAGCCGGCGCTCGGCTCGGGCAGCAGCGACAGCACGGTCGGCGCGTCGAAGCTGCTCGGCACCACCGGCGGGATGGTGGCGTCGACCAGCGCGGGCAGGTCGCCGGCGGGCAGCGGGCCGAGGTCGGCGCCCCAGTGCAGGACCCGGGGCAGGCCGGGGCCGCGCGCGTCGAGCACCAGGCTGGTCCGCGCGCGGCGCAGGTGGACGATGGTCATCCTTTGCTGGCTCCCAGGGTGAGGCCCCGGACGAACTGCTTCTGCAAGAGGAAGAAGATCACCAGGGTGGGGATGGCGACCAGCACCGAGCCGGCCGAGACGAGGTTGTTGTCGGTGAAGAACTCGCCGCGCAGGTTGTTCAGCGAGCTGGTCACCGGGAACTTGTCGCCGGTGCGCATCAGCACGGTGGCCCAGAAGAACTCGTTGTAGATCCAGGTCACCTCCAGCGTCGCCAGCGCGGCCAGGGCCGGCCGGCACAGCGGCATGGTCACCTGCCAGTACTGCCGCCAGACGCTGGCCCCGTCCACCATGGCCGCCTCGTACAGCTCGTGCGGCAGGGCCTTCATGTAGTTGCTCAGCACGAAGACGCAGAAGCCGCACTGGAAGGCGACGTTGACCAGGATGAGCCCCCAGTAGCTGTCGTAGAGCAGCTCCGAGTCGCTCAGCCAGGCCGGCAGCGGGATCTCGGTGAACATCCGGAACAGCGGGATGAGCAGGGCCTGCTGCGGCAGGAGGTTCGCCGCGGTGAAGAGGCCGAGCAGCACGATGTTGAGCTTCCAGCTGAACCGGGCGATCACGAACGCCACGCAGGAGGCGAGGAAGAGGGTCAGCAGCACGGCCGGGACCGTGATGTAGACCGAGTTGAGGAAATGCTTGCCGAACTCGGCCGTCTGCCACGCGGTCACGTAGTTGTCGAGGGTCCAGCCGCCGAGTGAGACGTAGCCGTGGGTGGCGGTGTACTCGTAGGAGCGCAGCGAGGTCAGCACCGCCCAGAGGATCGGGAAGAGCCAGCCGACCGCCACCGCGACGAGGAAGACGTGCAGGACCACCCGGGCCGGCCGCAGCGGCCGGCGGCGGGCGGGCGGCGCCGGGGTGTCGGCTGCACGGGTCAGGGTCGCGCTGCTCATCGCCGGTCCTCCCGCATCACGGTCAAGAGATAGAGGGTGATGAAGACCAGGGAGACGACCAGCATGATGGTCGCCAGTGCCGAGCCGAAGCCGATCCGGCTCGCCTCACCCACCACGTTCTGGGTGACCAGGGCGGAGATCAGCTCCAGGCCGTTGCGGCCCTTGTTGATGACCCAGACCAGGTCGAAGGCGCGCAGTGACTCGATCACCGTCACCACCAGCACGATGATGTTGATGGGTCGCATCACCGGGAAGACGACCCGGAAGAAGGTGCTGGCCTCCGACGAGCCGTCCACGGCGGCGGCCTCGCGCAACGAGGGGTCCACGCCCTTCAGGCCGGCCAGGTAGAGCAGCATGATGTAGCCGACGTGCCGCCAGCCGGCGGCGAAGAGCACCGCCCAGATGTTGACGTTCGGGTCGCCGTACCAGTCGGTGTCGCTGCCGAGCAGCGCGTTGAGCAGGCCCTGGTCGCGGCTGTAGATGAGCTGCCAGACGAAGCCGATCAGCGCCAGCGAGAGCACCACCGGCAGGTAGAGCGCGGTCTGGTAGAACCGGCTGCCGCGCAGTTCCTTGTCGAGCAGCACGGCGAGGAACATCCCGAACGGGGTGGCCACCACGAAGAGCGCGGCCAGCCAGAGCAGGTTGTTCTGCACGGCCGGCACGAACGGCGGGTAGATGTTCACCACGTCGTCGTAGTTCTTCAGACCGACCCAGTCGATCTCGCCCAGCGGGCCGATGCCGTCCCAGTCGGTGCCGGAGAGCAGCACGGTTGCCGCCGCCGGCAGCCAGACCAGGCCGACGACGAGCAGCAGGGGTACCAGCACCATCAGCGTGATCACCACGCGGTCGGTGCCGGACAGGAGCCGTAGCCGGCGGCCGCGACCACGCGTGGTGGTGGTCGCGGCCGGCGGCGGCACGGCGCGATCCGCTTGGATCAGGGGCAGGTCGGACATGGCTGTCCTCCCCCTTCCGCCGTCAGCTGGTGAAGATCGACTTCTTCTGGTTCTCGATGCTGGTGAGCAGCCCGCCGATGTCCTTCGGGTCCTTGATGAACTGCTGGAGCGCCGGGATCATCACGGTCGAGGCGAAGTCCGGCCGGGTGTCCCGGTCGAGGAACTGGGCGATCTCGGTGGCGGAGCCGACCAGTTCGGCGGCCTTCTTCTTCAGCGCGGTGTAGCCGCTGGTGTCCCCGCCGGTGTTGGCGACCAGGGTGCCGGGGTCGCCCTTCACCATGATGTTCGCGGCGTCGGCGCCGCCGATGTACTCCAGCAGCTTCTTGGCGTTGGCCTCCGACTTCGGCTTGCGGGCCATCATGTAGCCGTCGATCGGCGCGTCCAGGGCCTTGGCCCCGATGGTCGAGTCGATCTCCGGGAAGGTGAAGAAGTCGATGTCGTCCTGCTCGTTCTCGTTGAACTGCTGGGCGACGAAGAGGCCGAGCAGGTACATGCCGCTCTTCTTCTGCTGCAGCGACTGGGCCGCCTCCTGCCAGGTGCGGCCCAGGGCGTCCGGCTGGTGCAGCGGCAGCAACCCCGCCCAGGTGTCGAAGACCTTCTTCACCTTGTCGGAGGTCCACGCCTCCTTGCCGGCCATCAGGTCGACGTGGAACTGGTAGCCGTTGATCCGCAGGTTGAGGATGTCGAAGGTGCCCATCGCCGGCCAGCCGTCCTTGTCGGCGAAGGCGATCGGGTTCAGGCCGTCCTTTTTCATCTGCGCGCCGAGCGCGTTGAAGTCGTCGAGCGTCTTCGGCACCTGGTAGCCGCGCTGCTGCCACACCGACTTCCGGTAGAAGACGGCCCACGGGTAGTAGGACGCCGGCACGAAGTACTGCTTCCCGTCGTCGCCGGTGGACGCCTTCTTGAACGCGTCCGAGAACCCGGAGAGCTTGCCCCAGACGTCGCTGACGTCGCCGGCCAGGCCCTTGGCGGCGAAGAACCGCATCCGGTAGCCGGCGAACCAGGTGAACACGTCGTCCGGCTTGCCCTGCAGGTAGTTGTTGATGTTCTCCTGGAACGTGTTGTGGTCGACCGTGTTGATGGCGACCTTCACCCCCGACGAGCTCTGGAAGCCGGCCGCCAGCTTGGCGAGGACGTCCTTCGGGGTCGGGTCCGAGGCGTTCGAGCCGACCGACACGGTCTTCGAGTCGCCGCCGGAGTCGGAGTCGGAGCCGCAGCCGGCGAGCAGTCCCGTGCCCAGCAGCGCGCCCGCGCCGGCCGTGCCGGCGAGCAGCGAGCGGCGGTTCAGGCCGGCGACGGACGGGGGTACGAGTCGAGCGAGGTACTCGGCTTCGGTACGGGGACGGGACATTGTGCCTCCTGCGTGGAAGAGGTGCGCTGCGCCCAAGGGCCGTGATGAGTGGCGGGGATAGGTGTTCGTGCCGGCCGCCGTAGATCCACCGTGAATCCACATGTCCGAACACAAACAGCCGGTGGCGCTTGAAGCTACCCCTTGCTTCGGCGGTGTCAAGAGGGCAGAAGGACAGCGATAACCCAGTTGTGACAACGGCGGGAAACGGTAAACGTTGGAATTTCTGTCGATGTTGGAAAGTGTTGACTTGGGTGACGTTCGGAGGCACCCTCTGCTGTCATGCGGAACTGGCACGGCGAGCACATCTGGTACGGCGCCGACTACAACCCGGAGCAGTGGCCCGAGGAGATCTGGGTCGAGGACGTCGAGCTGATGCGCCGCGCCGGGGTCAACCTCGTCTCGGTCGGGATCTTCTCCTGGGCCCTGCTGGAACCCGCTCCCGGCCGCTTCGAGTTCGGCTGGCTGGACCGGGCGCTCGACCTGCTGCACGCCGGCGGGATCAGTGTGGACCTGGCCACCGCCACGGCCAGCCCGCCGCCCTGGCTGGCCCACCGGCACCCGGAGACGCTGCCTCGCCGCGCCGACGGCACGATCCTCTGGCCCGGCGGGCGGCAGGCGTACTGCCCCAGCTCGCCGGTGTTCCGGGAGCGCTCGCTCGCCCTGGTCGAGGCGGTCGCCGGCCGGTACGCCGACCACCCGGCCGTCGTCATGTGGCACGTCTCCAACGAGTTGGGCTGCCACAACGTGCACTGCTACTGCGACGTCAGCGCCGAGGCGTTCCGCACCTGGCTGCGCGAGCGCTACGGCGACCTGGACGCGCTCAACGCCGCCTGGGGCACCGCGTTCTGGAGCCAGCGCTACCACGACTGGGCCGAGGTCAACCCGCCGCGGAGCGCCCCGACCTTCGCCAACCCCACCCAGCAGCTGGACTTCCTGCGCTTCTCCTCCGACGAACAGCGCGCCCAACTGCGCGCCGAGCGGGAGCTGCTGACCCGGCTCACCACCCAGCCGGTCACCACGAACTTCATGATCGGCACCGGCATCAAGTACCTCGACTACCACTCCTGGGCCGCCGACGTGGACCTGGTCTCCAACGACCACTACCTCACCGCCGCCGACGCGCAGCCGCAGGTCGGTCTGGCGCTGGCCGCCGACCACACCCGGGGCGTCGCCGGCGGCGACCCGTGGCTGCTCATGGAGCACTCGACCAGTGCGGTGAACTGGCAGCCGCGCAACATCGCCAAGACCCCCGGCCAGTTGCGCCGCAACAGCCTCGCCCACGTGGCGCGTGGGGCCGACGGGGTGCTGTTCTTCCAGTGGCGGGCGTCCCGGGCCGGCGCGGAGAAGTTCCACTCCGCGCTGGTCCCGCACGCCGGCCCGGAGACCAAGGTGTTCCGCGAGGTCTGCCGGCTCGGCGCCGACCTCCAGGCCCTGGCCGAGGTACGCGGCAGTCGGGTCGACGCCGACGTGGCCATACTCTTCGACTACGAGGCCTGGTGGGGCGCCGAACTCGACTCCCACCCCAGCGTCGACGTCACCTACGTCGACCGGCTCACCGCGCTGCACGGCGCGCTCTGGCGGGCCGGGGTCACCGCCGACGTGGTGCACCCGTCCACCGACCTGTCCCGCTACCGGCTGGTCCTGGTGCCCACCCTCTACCTGGTCCGCGACGCCGACGCCGATGCGCTGCGCCGGTACGTCGAGGCGGGCGGGACCGCGCTGGTCACCTACTTCAGCGGCATCGTCGACGAGCACGACCACATCCGACTCGGCGGCTACCCGGGCGCGTTCCGCGACCTGCTCGGCGTACGCACCGAGGAGTTCTTCCCGCTCCGGGCGGGCGAGTCGGTCCGCCTCGACGACGGCGCGACCGCCGACGTGTGGACCGAATGGCTGCACGCCGAGGGCGCCGAGGTGCTCGCCGCGTACGCCGACGGGCCGCTGCCCGGGGTGCCGGCGCTGACCCGGCACGCGGTCGGCGCGGGCGCGGCCTGGTACCTCGGCACCCGGCTCGACCAGGCGGCCACCGACCGGCTGGTCGCCCGGCTGCTCGCCGAGGCCGGCGCACGCCCGGCGGTGAGCGCGCCGGAGGGGGTGGAGGTGGTCCGCCGCCGGGCCGGCGACCGGAGCTGGCTGTTCGTCATCAACCACACCGACGCCGAGGCCCGGCTGGCGGTCACCGGCGCCGAACTGCTCGACGGCGGCCGGTGCGACGGCGAGCTGGTGGTCCCGGCGGGGGAGGTGGCGGTGGTTCGCGAGGAACCCTCGGCCCGTCCCGAGGCCGCCTGATCCCGCGTACCCGCGCCGCGCGCCTGAAGGAGGTCCGATGCTCGCGCAGCAACGGCAGAGCGCCATCCTGGAGCTGATCCGCCAGCGCGGCGGCGTCCGGGTCAGCCACCTGGTCAGCCGCTTCGGGGTGTCGGACATGACCATCCGGCGGGACCTGGAGGTGCTCGCCGAGCGGGGCCTGGTCGACAAGGTCCACGGGGGAGCGACGCTGGCCGGCCCCGGCTCGGCCGAGGAGCCGGGCTTCGCGGCCAAGTCGATCCGGCAGCAGGCCGAGAAGCGGGCCATCGTCGAGCGGGCCGCCGGGCTGGTCGAGCCCGGCATGGCGATCGCGCTCTCCGCCGGCACCACCACCGCCGCCCTGGCCGCGCGGCTCGCCGACGTCCGGGGGCTGACCGTGGTCACCAACTCGATCCCGGTCGCCGACGCCCTATACCAGAACCCGCGCGCCGACCAGACCGTCGTGCTCACCGGCGGCATCCGTACCCCCTCGGACGCGCTGACCGGGCCGGTGGCCGAGGCGGCGATCGCCGCGCTCAACGTCGACCTGCTCTTCCTCGGCGTGCACGGGATGAGTCCGCGCACCGGGTTCACCACCCCGAACCTGCTGGAGGCGGCCGTCAACCGGCGGCTGATCGGCGCGGCCCGGCGGCTCGTGGTGCTCGCCGACCACACCAAGTGGGAGACGATCGGCATCGCCACCATCGCCCCGCTGGAGGAGGCCGACGTGCTCATCACCGACGGCGGGCTGCCACCGGAGGGGCGCCGGCAGATCGGCGAGCAGGTCGGTGAGCTGATCGTGGTCGACGCCGACTGACCGGCCCGGCTTTCAGGCACTTCACAGCCGCCCAGGTTAGGGTCCCCTTCGTGGCCCCGTGTGCTCCAGGGTGGAGTGCGCCGACGGTGGAAGCGGAGTGGCGATGGTCTTCAAGAAGATGTTGAGCGCGTTCGGCGTGGGCGGCCCGAGCGTCGACACCGTGCTGACCAACCCCAACACCCGGCCGGGCCTGACCCTGGACGGGCACGTCAACCTGGTCGGCGGCGACGCGCCGGCGAGCATCGAGCAGATCACCGTCGGCCTGGTCACCCGGGTCGAGATCGAGGGCGGCGACACCGAGTACGCCGGCGTCATGGAGTTCCACCGGATGTCGGTGAGCGGCCCGCTGCAACTGGCCCCGAAGCAGCAGCTGTCCATCCCGTTCCAGCTCCCGGTGCCGTGGGAGACCCCGGTCACCGACGTGTACGGCCAGCGGCTGCACGGCATGACCATGGGCCTGCGCACCGAGCTGGCGGTGGCCCGGGCCGTGGACAAGTCCGACCTGGACCAGGTGGCGGTGCACCCGCTGCCGATCCACGAGCGCATCCTCGACGCCTTCCAGGCGCTCGGTTTCCGCTTCAAGCACGCCGACCTGGAGCGCGGCCACATCCGTGGGGTGCAGCAGACGCTCCCCTTCTACCAGGAGATCGAGTTCTTCGCCGCGCCCCAGTACGCGCAGGTGACCAACGAGGTCGAGCTGACCTTCGTCACCAGCCAGCACGGCGTCGAGGTGATCCTGGAGTGTGACAAGCGCGGCGGCTTCCTCACCCCCGGGCACGACGCCTTCGGCCGCTACGCCGTCCCGCACAGCGACGCGGGCCGCTCCGACTGGGTCCAGGTGGTCGACGGCTGGCTGCGGGAGACGACCTCGCGCTACGGCAACCTGCGCGCGCACGGCTTCGGCGCCCCGCGCGGGCACCACGGCCACCGCGGCCCGGGCATGGGTGGCATGGTGGCGGGCGCCGCGCTCGGCGTGGCGGGCGGCCTGGTCGCCGGTGAGCTGATCGAGGACGCCTTCGAGGGCGACTTCGGCGACTTCGGCGGGGAGTGACCACACGCGACGATGCCCCCGGGGTTGTCCCCGGGGGCATCGCCGTTTCAGGAGTGGCTCCGGTCAGTGCCGGGCCTTGCGCTCCTCCTCGCTGCGGAAGTTGCTTCCGGCCTTGGCCAGACCGCGGCTACCGAGGTAACCGATGGTCAGCAGCGTGATGAAGAACCAGGCCTGCGGTGCGCGGAAGATGTCCACGCCGACCGAGTTCTTACCGACCAGGTACGACGCCACCAGCACGGCCGCGACGGACGCGATGTAGACCCAGAATTCGGTCGTCCGGAGCGACGGCTTGGTCTCGGTGCCGGGCGCCGCGATTGCCTGCTCCCGGTGCCCGTCGTGCATCATCGGCATCGGGCGGGTCGGCGCCTCCTGCATCCCGGCCCGGTTGGACATGTCCTGTGCCGGCCGGTTCATCGGCCTGGCGGATGCAGCCTGCGTGCTCATCTGGTCCTCCTCAGGATGCGATGAGTCGTTCTCTGCAACCTCCCGCCCCGCTGCCGCAGGTCGGCCACGGCACGGTTCGCGCTCTGTGGCGGGGGCACCCTCCGTCTACCCCTGGCCTCGGTGAGGTAACGCCACCCCGGGGCCGAATAGGAGCACCACGCGGAAGCGCCGCCGGCCTGACCCGGGAACCGGACACACGGACAGGTAACCGGCATCGCTGCGGACCGGACGGGCCGGCCGGTTTCAGCCTCCGGCCGTCGGGCACGCAAGGAGGATCCCGAGAAATCTGCGAGGTGGTTCACGTGCGTGAGGACGACATGCGGCAGCAGGCCGCCCGACGGGCCGAGGAGCGGATCGCCGGCGGCGTCTACGGCGAGGGCGCGCTCGACGAGGTCACCGTGCCGCAGACCGACGTGCTGCGGGTCATCCAGGAGGAGGATCCGGACGACCCGGCGGACGCCCCGGTCGACCCGAACGTGTTGCGCGACGGCGGCCCGACCCGGGGCCAGGGCGCGGTCACCACGACCGGCGGCACCGCCGGGCCGGCCAGCGTGCGCCGGGTGGCCCGCCAACCGGAGCGGCACCGGGGCACGGTGGCACCGACCACCACGGGCGACGCCACCACCGGCGGCCTCAGCACCCCGGCCGGCGGCTCCACCAGCGACGCCTCGTCGAGCGGCAGCCAGGTCGGCAACTTCACCAACGACCAGGCGAACCCCGGCTGACACCGGCACGCGAACGGAGGGGGCGGCTGAGCCGCCCCCTCCGTCTTGCGCCGATCACGAGGTTCACGGACCGGGGCGGCCCGGCGGCGGGGTCAGGCGGTGCGGAGGATGCCGAGGCGTTGGGTGGCGCGGGTGAGGGCGACGTAGAGGTCGCTGTGGCCGCGCGGGGACTCCGCGACGATCCGGTCCGGTTCCACCACCAGCACCGAGTCGAACTCCAGGCCCTTGGCCTGCTCGGTGGTGAGCACCACCACCCGGTTCGCCAGCTCCGGCTGCTCGCCGACGGTCGCCTCCGGCAGCGCGGCGACGACCGTCGCCCCCAGCTCGGCCGCCCGGCCGGCCGGCACGATCACCCCGAGCCGGCCGTCGGCCAGCCCGGCCGCCTCCCGCGCGGCCGCCTCGACCAGCTCGGCGGCGAGCCGGTCCGCCGGAACGGTACGGTCCCACGGCGGCACGCCGCTGGCGCGTACGGATCGGGGCGGGCGCAGCGCCGGGTCGATCTCGGCGAGCACCTCGGCGGCGACCGCCATGATCTCGGCCGGGGTGCGGTAGCTGACGGTCAGCTCCTCCAGCCGCCACCGGTTCGCCACGTACGGCGCCAGGGCCTCCTGCCACGACGGCGTGCCGGCGAGGGCGCCCGTCTGCGCCACGTCCCCGACGATGGTCATCGACCGGCTCGGGCACCGGCGCATCAGCAGCCGCCAGGCCATCGGTGACAGCTCCTGCGCCTCGTCGACGATCACGTGCCCGAAGGCCCACGTCCGGTCGGCGGCGGCACGCTGCGCGGTGGTCAGCCGGTCGGCCTCCTCCTGCCGCTCGGAGAGCCGGTCGGCGTCGATCAGGTCGGTGACGCCGAGGATCTCGCCGCCGTCCGCCTCGTCCTCCACGTCGATCGAGCGGGAACCCCGCCAGATCTCCAGCACGCCCTCGGCGTACTCGCGTTCGAGGGCGCGGATCCGGTCCCGGCGGGCGGCGGCGGCGCGCTCGTCCTCGCCGAGCAGCTCGGCCGCCTCGTCCAGCAGCGGCACGTCGGCCGGCGTCCAGCCGCCCGGCTGCCGGTGCAGCGCGGCCCGCTCCGCGTCGGTGAGCATCGGCGCGGCGGCAGCGATGCGCTCCGGCGACTCGAACAGGTCGGCGAGCAGCCGCTGCGGGGTGAGCACCGGCCACAGCTCGTCCAGCGCGGCCCGGATCTCCGGCTCGTCGCGCAGCTCCCGGCGGATCTCCGCCCGGTCGGCCTCGGAGAGCAGGTTCTCCCCGCCGAGCGGGTCGGCGCCGATCCGCTCGGCCACCTGGTCGGCGAGCGCGTGCACGATCTCGACGTCGAACAGCGCCCGCGCCAGGTTGTGCGGGCGATCGGTGCGGCGGACCCGCTCCCGCGCCTGGCGCACGGTCTCCGGGTCGAGGGTGAGGACCTCCCGCTGGGGCAGTTCGATCTCCAGCGGCTCGTCCGGCACCCACTGCCGGTCCCGCACCGCGTTGGCCAGCACCTCGGCCAGCACGGCACGGCCCTTCAGCGCCGCGGTCGACGCCGGCTCGGTGCGCCGGGCGTGCACGCCGGGGAAGAGGTCGGCCTGGGTACGCAGCAGCACGCCCGTCTCGGCCAGCGCCGGCAGCACCTGAGAGATGTAGCGCAGGAAGGTGGGGTTCGGGCCAACCAGCAGCACGCCCCGGGTGGAGAGCTGCTGCCGGTGCGTGTAGAGCAGGTACGCGGCCCGGTGCAGCGCCACCGCCGTCTTGCCGGTGCCCGGCCCGCCCTGCACCACCATGACGCCCGGCAGGTCCGCCCGGATGATCCGGTCCTGCTCGGCCTGGATGGTCTCCACGATGTCGCGCATCCGCCCGGTACGCCCGGCGTTCAGCGCGGCGAGCAGGGACGCCTCGCCGGTCACCTCCTCGTGGGCGGTGGGGGAGGCGGCCGCGATGTCCAGCACCTCGTCGTTGAGCCCGGTGACCTTGCGCTCCCGGGTACGCAGGTGCCGGCGCAGGCGGACCCCCTGCGGGTTGGCGGCGGTCGCCAGGTAGAAGGCGCGGGCGGCGGGGGCGCGCCAGTCGATCAGCAGCGGGTCGTAGTCGCCGGAGGTGTCGAAGATGCCGATCCGGCCGATGTAGCGGCACGAGTCGTCTTCGCCGTCGAGGCGGCCGAAGCAGAGCCCGGTCTCCACCGCGGAGAACTGCTCGACCTGGTCGGCGTACATCCGCACGGCGTAGTCGCGCTGCGACCGGGCCTGCAACGTGCCGCCGGTGGTGCGCAGCTCCTCGGTGAGCCGCCGGGCGGCCTGGTCCCGCATGCCGTCCAACCGGTCGTAGAGCATCGAGACGTACTTCTGCTCGCGACCGATCTCGTCGTCCTGGTGCAGCTCACCCGACACGTCGGAGTGCGTTGACAAGCCGGCTCCTCATGGCTAAAATTGCGGCAGGAATGGCTTTCGGAGCCATTCCTTTTTGTGTTTGAACTGAGAAAGATACCGCGCGGCGGGCCGCCGGACCAAGCCCCGCCGGCCGCCCGCGACCACGTCACACCGCAGGTTCGCACACGAAAGCGGGGCCCGGCCGGCACACGCCGACCGGACCCCGAGGAGTCCGCTCCGAGCTCAGCCCTTCGCCGCCTGGTACAGCCGCTCCGGCCGCACGAGGCCGGCCAGCACCCGGCCGTCGTCGGTGAGCAGCACGCTGAACAGCTTGCCGGTGAGCAGCCGGCCGCTGCCCCAGTCGCCGCTCACCCGCTGGAGCCCGCCGAGCACCTTCGCCACCATGTCGGCGTCCGGTCCGGCCGCCGCGCCCGGCTTCGCGCCGGCCGTGCCCGCGGCGCCGGCCGCGTCGAGCTTCGCCACCAGCACGGTGGTCCAACCGGTCCCCACGGTACGCACGTCCGGGTCGGCCTCGCCCCGCTCGGGCCGCTGCTTACCGGCCGGCCCGCGCTCGTCGACCGCCGGCTCCTCCTTCACCGTGACGCCGGGCGGCGGGCTGAACCGGAACTGGTCGGCGTCCGGGGTGCGGAAGTCGACCTGGGTGAACGCCACCTCGAACGCCGGCTCGTCCGCCCCGTCGGCGAGCACCTCGAAGCGCAGCGGCACGTGCTCCTTCGCGTCCAGCGCGATCCGCACCTGATGCACCAGCGAGTCCCGGTCGCGCGGGGTCAGCACCAGCTCGTACACGCTGCGCCCGGCGACGGTGGCGGAGCGGCCGACGGTGACCGCGGTGCTCGGGTCGATCGCTTCCAGCGCCCGGTCGGCGGCGTCGGCCGGCGTGGCCGGGGCGGACTCGAGGTCCTTCGCGTCCGCCGGCAGCGTCCGGTGCGACGCGGCGTTGTCCCGGCTGCTCCAGGTCCAGACGTCACGCCCGTTGCGCAGCACGTCCCGCTCGCCCAGCGTGTCGACCAGGGCGAGCCGCTGACGCTCCGGGCCGGCGTACCAGACCCGCAGGGTGTGCGTGCCGCTGACCAGGCTCGCCAGCTCGTTCCCGCCGGCCTGCCCGACCAGCCCGGCGATCGGCGGCAGCCCGAGGTCGGCGCGCTGCACGACGGTGCCGGAGAGCCCGTCGAGGCGGGACGTCCGCAGGTCCTCCAGGAGCTGGGCGGCGGTACGCGGCGGCAGCGCCGGGTCGGCCCCGGCGGCGAACGTGCCGACGGCGGCGCCGCCCCCGATCACGGCGACCCCCGCGGTCACCGGGACCAGCCAGCGGAGCACGGCGTGGTTGTTCAGTACGGACATGATGTGCACCTCCTGACGGTAATGGTGCAGCACGGTCGCTGTGAGGGCGCTGAGGAGATTCCGTTGCCTTCATGCTGCCGGTAGGGCACATGATCGACAGCCCCGCCTTGCGGCGAGACGGTCCCGGTCTTATCCGCAGGGGCGATGCCGGGTTGACGCTTCACGGCCAACGGCCCGCCGTGGCGGGTCTTACGATCGGCTCCACGTCCAGCCACCGGGCCACTCCCGGCGGTGTTCACCTGCGCCGCGAGGGCGGCAAGGTTGCGTGCGGCGTTCAAGTCCCTATCGAGGACTAAGCCGCAGTCTTCGCAAGAGTACGTGCGCTCGGACAGCGCCAGCTTGGTTTTCACTGTGCCGCAGTCCGAGCAGGTTTTCGAGGAGGGGTACCAGCGGTCGGCCACAAGCAGTTGGCCGCCATTCCGGAGCGTCTTGTACGCCAGTTGCCGCCGTAGTTCCCCGAACCCGGCATCGGCGATGTGTCGTGCTAGGTGACGATTGCGCAGCATGCCTGCAATGTGAAGGTCTTCGACCACGACAGTGCCGTATTCGCGGGCGAGCCGCGTCGTCAGCTTGTGGATGCGTCGAGGCGAAGGTTCGCCACTCGGGCGTGGACCTGGGCGACCCGCTTCCGCATCCGTTCCCATCGATTGGAGGGGTGCTGGCCTGTCCGGCGGTCCGGCCCACAGCGGCGGGACATGCGCCGGGCTAACCGTCGCATGCGTCGAGACGCAGCCCCGAGGTGCTGAGGGTTGGGTTCCAGTTCACCGGTAGACAGCACTGCAAGATGCTTAATCCCGACGTCTACACCGATCACGGCCGAGGGACGCATCGGAGCCCGCGGGCCCCGCTCGCTCTCGACGCAGAACGCCACATGCCATCGGCCGCCGGTACGGCGCACGGTCGCAGCCAGGATCCGGAGAGTCCCTGCCTCGACCCGACGAGCGAGTTTGCGCGTCGACTCGTGCGTCTTGAGCCGACCCAGCCGGGGCAGTACCACGTGCTTACGGTCCGCCTCGACCCGGATTGTGCCTGTAGTGAACCGGACGCTAGGGGTGCTACGGCGACGTGACTTGTAGCGAGGAAATCCGACGCGCTGGCCAGCCCGCTTTCCCGTCTTCGAGTTCGACCAGTTTTTCAATGCCCGTGCCACAGCGTCCAGTCCGGTGTTGAACGCCTCCTTGGAACACTCGGTCCACCAGGGCGCCACGTTCCCCTTGGCCTGATTCCACGCCTTCCGCAACGCCGGAAGTGACCAGCTCAGCATCGGGGTCAAATCGACTTCCGCAATGCCGTAGGACCGCTCCGCCGACCGCTGGTCAATTATGGCCTTGGCCCGCGCAAGAGCCCAGTTATGCGCCACCCGCGCCGCGCCGGCATGCGCGAACAAGGCCCGCTCCTGGGAAGGAGTCAGGTCGAGGGCGAATTGGTAAGCCTGGAATGCCTTCATCTCGGTTGGGTCCGTGCTCTGTCCGGCTGTGGCTGGGCGATTCCCCGGGGCACGATTATCGCATCGATGCCGTTCCGTGGTTAATAGACCCCTGTCAACCGGCGCCCGCGTCCCTGCCCAGTAGTGGCGGCGTGACACCCTTGAGCCGTGCGTGTGCTGGTGGTGGAGGACGAGACGCGGCTGGCCGCGTCCCTGCGGCGGGGCCTGCAGGCGGAGGGCTTCGTGGTGGACGTCGAGGCCACCGGCCCCGGCGGGCTGGACGCCGCCCGGCACGGCGACTACGACGCGATGATCCTCGACGTGATGCTCCCCGGGCTCTCCGGCTACGAGGTGGTGCGCCGGCTGCGCGCCGAGGAGCGCTGGCTGCCCGTGCTCATGCTCTCGGCCAAGGACGGCGAGTACGACCAGGCCGACGGGCTGGACTGCGGCGCCGACGACTACCTGACCAAGCCCTTCTCGTACGTGGTGCTGCTGGCCCGGCTGCGGGCGCTGCTGCGCCGCGGCGCGCCCGAGCGCCCGGCCGTGCTCGCGGTCGCCGACCTGCGGCTGGACCCGGCGCGGCGACGGGTCACCCGGTCGGACGCCGAGGTGGCCCTGACCGCCCGCGAGTACGCCCTGCTCGCCTACCTGATGCGCCGCCCCGGCGAGGTGGTCTCCAAGACCGAGCTGCTGGACCACGTCTGGGACGCCTCGGTGGAGACCGCCCCGAACGCGGTCGAGGTCTACGTCGGCTACCTGCGCCGCAAGATCGGCCGGGACCGGCTGGAGACGGTACGCGGCGCCGGCTACCGGCTGGCCACATGAGGCGCCGGCTCAGCGAGCTCCTGCCGGACCTCGGGCTGCGGTCCCGGCTGCTCGCGCTCGGGGTGACCGGGCTGGTCGTCGGGTTCGCGCTCGGCGGGGCGCTGCTGCTCGGCGCGCTTGGCTGGACGTTGCAGCGCTCCGTCGACGCCGAGGCGCTCCGCACCGCGGACGCCGTCGCACTGCTGGCGGCCGAGGACGCCCTGCCCGATCCGCTGCCGGTGGCCGGCGGGCAGCTCCGCGTCCAGGTGCTCGACGGCCAGGGCCGGATCCGGGCCGCCTCCATCGACGCCGACCGGCTGGTGCCGATGCTCGGTGCCGACCAGTTGCGCGCCGGGGAGCGCCAGCGGCTGGTGGTGGACGGGCGGCGGGTCGGCCTGACCGGGCCGGTCCGGGTGGTGACCGTGCCGGCGGGCACCGCGGACGAGCCGCTCACCGTGCTGGTCGCCAAGTCGATGTCCGACGTCCGGCACAGCCTGCACGTGGTCCGGAACCTGCTGCTGGTCGGCTTCCCCTTGCTGGTGGCCGGGCTGGCCGTGGTGGCCTGGCGGGTGGTGGGGGCGACCCTGCGGCCCGTGGAGGCGTTGCGCAGCGGGGCCGCCGAGATCACCGGCCGGGCCGGGGCGGAACGGCTGCCCGTGCCGGCTGCGCGGGACGAGATCCAGCGGCTGGCGGTCACCCTCAACGACATGCTGGACCGGCTGGCCGCCTCCCGCGACCGGCAGCGGGCGTTCGTCGCCGACGCCGCGCACGAGCTGCGCAGCCCGGTGACGAACATGCGCACCGAGCTGGAGGTGGCCCGGCGGCTGGGCGACGGGACGGACTGGCCGGCGGTGGCGGAGAACCTGCTCGCCGACACCGAGCGGCTCAGCCGGCTCGTCGACGACCTGCTGCTGCTGGCCCGTCTCGATGAGCAGGCCGCCCGGCCGGACCGTCCCGCGCCGCACGCCGTCGGCCCGGTGGAGCTGGGCGAGCTGCTGCGCGGGGTGGCCGAGCGCTATCCGTCCCCGCCGCTGCGCCACGCGTCGCCGCCCGGCCCGCTCTGGACCGAGGGGGACCCGGGGGAGCTGCGCCGGGTGCTGGTCAACCTGGTGGAGAACGCGCTGCGGCACGCGCACGGCGAGGTGCGGCTCGCGGTCACCGGCCCGCATGCGGACCCGCCGGTGCCCCGGCAGCGGGGCGGTTCGGTGTACCACCTGGTCACGGTGACCGACGACGGGCCGGGCATCCCGGCGGCGGACCGGGAGCGGGTCTTCGCCCGCTTCACCCGGCTGGACGACGCCCGGGCGCGCGACGCCGGCGGCGCCGGCCTCGGCCTGGCCATCGTGCGGGAGTTGGTCCGCCGGGCCGGTGGCGCCGTCGAGCTGGCCGACGCCACGCCGGCGGCGGCCGCCCCGGGGCTGCGGGTGACGGTACGGCTGCCGGCGCTGGCCGACCCCGACGCGGAGTGACCGGTCAGCGGCGCCGTTTCGTGCAGACCGGGCCGGTCCGGGCGACGCTGTCGGTGGACCAGACCAGCGCGACGGTGAAGCAGTAGTCGGTGGTGCGGTCGAGGCCGTAGGCGATGTAGTCGACGGAGCCGGCGGGCAGGGTCAGGAAGGTGCGCTGCGGCTGCCCGGAGCGACCGCCGGCGACCACCACCGGCCCCTCGGCCCCGGCGGGGTAGGTCCAGCTCAGCACGATGCTGTCCCGCCGGTCGGCCAGGGTGAGCTGCCCGGGCGGGGTGCCGGGGGATGCGGCCGGGGCGGCGGTCGGCGTGCCGGCGGTGGGACCGGCCGACGAGGCGTGCCCGGTCGGCGCGGGCGCCGGGGCGTCCCGCCCGTCGTCCACCCGCGACACCCCGGCGATCACCGCGATGGTGCCGAGCAGCAGCGCCACCACCACGCCGGCCACCACGAGCGGCAGCCACGGTGTGTTCCGGCGCTCGGCGGCGGGCGGCCGGGGCACGTGCACCGGTAGGTAGCGCGACGGCGCCTCGGGCTCGGTGGTCCGGGGCACCCGGCGTACGCCCGCCGGCTCGGAATCGGTCAGGCCGACCACGGTCGGTGGCAGCGCGCTCTCCCCGGGCCGCCACGGCTCCTCGGCCGGCTCGTCCGGCGGCCACGGATAGTCGGCGAACGCCTCGTCGTCCGCCTCGGGCGGGGTGCGGGGTGTCGGCACGTGGGGGCCCTCGGCCCGGTCCGGCGGGCGGTAGAGCGGCGTCTCGACCGGGTCGTCGAGGGTCGGTGGCTGGTAGGGCGGCAGGTCGGGCGGCCCCTCGGCGGGCGGGGGGACGCGGGCCGCCGGCACCACCGGGGTCTCCCGGGCCGGTGGCTCCGCCGCGCCGCAGACGTGGTCCGGGTCGGCGGCGGCCCGGGCCAGCCCGGCGACCTGGGCGGCCAGCGGGTCGTCGGCGGCCAGGTGCTCCCGGCACAGCTCCTCGGCGAGCGTCAGGTGCTCGTGGGACTCGGCGTAGCGGCCGCAGTCGCGTTCCATGGCGCCGAGCTTGGCCAGCATCTTGATGCCGCTGGGGTGGCCGTCGCCGTAGACCTCGCGGTGCAGCTCCCAGGCGTCCTGCAACCGGTCGCGGGCCACGTCGCACTGGCCGCGGGCGTATTCCACGGTGGCCAGGTCGGCGTGGGCGGCCAGCACCCGCTGCGACTCCGGCCCGTCGCGGGCGGTCAGCTCGATGATGACGTCGGAGTAGAGCCGGGCGGCGCGGGCGTCGCTGCCGACCCGGTGCAGCACCGCGGCCAGGGTCGCGGCGGCGGTGACCGTGCGCTCGTCGGAGCGCCCGAACAGCCGGGTGGTCGCCGCGTATGCGAACGCGGCCCAGCCGCGCGCGGAGTGCGGCTCGCCGAGCGCCACGAGCACCCGGGCCTGGAGACCGGCGGCCTCGGCCAGCTCGGCGGAGGCGTTGGCGGGACGGGGATCGGCGTCGCTCAGCGCGTCGGCGAGCAGTTGCTGGGCACCGGTGAGGTCGCCTTCGGACACCAGGTGGTGCGCCTGGACAGTCAGGTCAGCGAAGCCGGAGGACACGCCCCATCGTGCTCATCCGGCGACGGTAAGTACAACCCCCGCTGTGGATCAGTTTGGTCGCGATCCGGTCAGGTGCTCGGCGAGGGTCTCGCTGATCCGCCGGAGCTGGTCCACCTGGGCCGGGCTGAGCGCGTCGAAGAGGTGCCGGCGTACCCCGGCGACGTGGCCGGGCGCGGCGGCGGCCAGGGTGGCGAAGCCGGCGTCGGTGAGGACGGCGAGCTGGCCGCGCCGGTCGGTGGGGCACTCCTCGCGTCGGATCCACCCGGCGGCCTCCAGGCGGGCGGCGGCGTGCGAGAGGCGGCTGCGGGAGGAGCCGGTGGCGTCGGCCAGGTCGCTCATCCGTAGCCGCCGGTCGGGGGCCTCGGAGAGCCGGACCAGGATCTCGTAGTACGCGTGCGGCATCCCGGCGTCGCGTTGCAGCTCGCGGTCGAGGGTGTCCATCAGCGCCCGCGAGGCGGTGAGGAAGGCCCGCCAGGTCCGCTGCTCGTCGGGGTCCAGCCACCGGGTCATGACGGCCATCATAGCGCGTGTTGTTGAACGCTCAACCAAACCGCGCTACGGTCGGTGTCATGGGAATCCACCGGCTCAACCACGCCGTCCTCTACGTCCGTGACCTTGACCGCAGCGTCGCCTTCTACCGCGACGTGCTCGGCTTCCGCCCGGTGCCGATGACGCCGGACGGTTTCCGCGGCGCCGCGTTCCTGCAGGCGGCCGGCTCCACCAACGACCACGACCTCGGGCTGTTCGAGATCGGCGCGGCCGCCGGGCCCTCCCCGGCCGGCCGGAGCGCCGTCGGCCTCTACCACCTTGCCTGGGAGCTGGACACCCTGGACGAGCTGGCCGCCACCGCCGAGCGGCTGGCCGCCGCCGACGCCCTGGTGGGCGCCTCGGACCACGGGACCACCAAGAGCCTCTACGGCCGCGACCCCGACGGGCTGGAGTTCGAGATCGTCTGGATCGTCCCCGCCGACCTGCTCGACGACGCCGCCCTCGCCGCCCGCACGCGGATCGGCCGGCTCGACCTCGACCGCGAGCGGCAGCGCTACGGCGGCCAGACCCGAGGCGGCGTGGGGATCTCCATTCCCGCTTGACCGGCGATGCGGTAGAACGGCAGCATGTCGACCGACGCCGTCCTGCGCGAACTGCTCGTCCGGCAACTCGATTACTGGTTGCCCGCCGCGTTGCATCGTTCGCGGCGGGCCACCCTGGCCCTCGCGTACGCCGGAAGCGACGTCGGTGGCGCGGAGGCCGCGCTGCGGGTGGTGGCCGAGTTCGCCGACCGGCTGCGCGGCCGGCGGCTGACCGTGCTCGTGCTCGCCGAGGGCGGCGCGGAGCTGCCGGCCCGGTTGGGCGCGGCGGAGGCCGCCCTGCCGGCGGACGTCGCCGTGCACGTGGTGCCGGGCCGGCCGGACCGGCTGCCGGTGGCGCTCAAGGCGGCCGGCGCGGCGGGCGCCCCGCTGTTCACCGTGCTCGACGGCGGCGAGCCCGATCCCGCCCTGCTGGCCGCCGCCGCGTCCGGCCGCCCGGCCGAGGTGCTGCTGGTCACGGCGCCCGGCCGGTCGCTGCGCCCGGCGCTGACCGGGGCCGGCTTCCCGCTGGTCACCGAGGTCGAGCTGGTGCCGGTCGACGGCGGGCCGGCCCGGCTGTTCGGCTACGCGACCGGCTCCGACCGCGGCCTGGAGGCGGTCAAGGACGCCCTCTGGGCGGTCGACGAGTACGCGGGGGTGCGCTACCGCGACCCGGCCGACCCGGCGGGGCGCCTGCTCGACATCAGCCTCGACCCCGAACCCGGCCCGCTGCGCCGCGAACTGCTGGCCGAACTCGCCCGCTCCGGCCCCCGTACGGTCACCGAGCTGCGCCGCTTCGCCGCCACCTCGACGGTCTACCGGGCCGCCGACGCGAACCGGGCGCTCGCCTCGCTGCTCGCCGCCGGCGCGGTGACCCGCGACCCCGAGCACGGCCGGCTCGGCGGGGACGTGGTGATCAGCGCCGCGTCGGGCGGGGCCGCTGGGTCATCTGCCTGACCACGATGGACGCCCCGGTGGCGGCGAGTTGACGGCGTACGTACCTGGCCGGTGACCAGGAACGCGGGGTTCCCGTCGGCGGAACGAGGAAGCCCGCCTGAACGCCGAGCGGGGTGCCGGTGAACCACCGGCACCCCGCGCGACCTCGGGACGTCACGCCCGGGACTTGTCCTGCTTCCAGGAGAGCGGTCCCGGCAGGTCCACGCGGTGGGCGCGGGACCGCGAGTTCCACGACCAACGGCCGATCTTGATGCTCCAGGAGGAGAAGCCGTTCTCGGTGAAGTTCAAGATCAGCGGGCCGTACTTCTGCCGCTTGCGGAACACGATGCCCATCGCGGGGCTCCTCTCGTCGTCCTCCCTGCCTCTGCGGCATCGAACATGCCCGAAAGGGCGGTTCGCGAAACCCGGTCGGATCCGGTCTGGACGATGCCCGTCCCACCCGTCACAATCTCTATCCAACGGGTAGGTGTTAAGGGGCGGTAAATGCTGGTGGTGACGGTTGGTAACAAAGCCAGCGATGCAAGTCTCAGTCTGTGGAAGGGCATTGACCGACGCGGAGAACGGTCGGCAGCATGAGGTCATGTCGCAGCGGGACGAGCTTCTCCTCACCGCTCGCGTGCACGTCGACCTGGTCCGGCACGCGAGCGCGCTCTGTTGAGCTGACCGCTTCCGGTCGTCGCATCTCCTCCGCTCGTCCGCTCCCGTCGCCGGCGCATCGTGGCCCGGCCGGCAGCGGCGTGCTCTCGCGCCCCTCGCGGGCCCTCGCCACCGCATCGTGGACAGATCAGGAGACCTCTCCATGCCCTCGACCCGTCAGTCGCTGCGGCGTACCCTCGCCGCCGCCGTCACCCTGCTCGCCCTCACCGCCGCCACGGGATGCGGCGCCGACGCCGCCGCGGGCGGCCGGCAGACCACCCAGCTGCGTTACCAGGGCTCGGTCGGCCAGGTGACCCTCCCCGAACTCGCCGCCGACCTCGGCTACCTCGGCGACGTCACGCTCGACTGGATCGGCAACGTCACCGGCGGCCCCGCCGACATCCAGGCCACCGCCACCGGCCAGACCGACTTCGGCGGCGCCTTCAACGGCGCGATCGTCAAGCTCCAGGCCGCGAACGCCCCGATCACCGCCGTGGTCGCCTACTACGGCTCCGACGCGCAGACCTTCCAGGGCTACTACGTCCTCACCGACAGCCCGGTCCGCGGCCCCCGCGACCTCATCGGGAAGAAGGTCGGCATGAACACCCTCGGCGCGCACGCCGAGGCGGTCCTCAAGACCTGGCTGGCCTCCGGCGGCCTGACCCCGGCCGAGATCGCCAAGGTCGAACTGGTCGCGCTGCCCCCGGTCAACATCGAGCAGTCGCTGCGGCAGCACCAGATCGACGTCGCGGTGCTCGGCGGCGTCATCCGCGACAAGGCGGTGGCCGCCGGCGGCGTCCGCACCGTCCTCACCGACTACGAGCTGCTCGGCGCGTTCAGCGGGGGCAGCTACGTCTTCCGGGACGATTTCATCACGCGCAACCCGGCGACGGTCCGGGCGTTCGTCACCGGGGTGGGCAAGGCCATCGAGTGGGCCCGCACCCAGCCCCGGGAGACCGTCGTGGCCCGGCTGGAGGCCATCATCGCCACGCGCGGCCGCAACGAGGACCCGTCGCTGGTGCGGTACTGGAAGTCCACCGGCGTCGCCGGCAAGGGCGGCGTGATCAGCGACCGCGAGTTCGCCACCTGGATCGACTGGCTGGCCGACTCCGGCGAGCTGAAGGGCGACCGGCCGAAGCCCGCCGACCTGTACACGAACAGGTTCAACGAGTTCGCCGCCGGTGGGGGTGGCGCGTGAGCACCGACAAGATCCTCTTCGACCGGGTGACGAAGGTCTTCCCGGGCCGGCGGGGCAGCGGCGGCGCGGTCACCGCGCTCGACGAGCTGACCCTCGGCGTACGCCCCGGCGAGTTCCTGGTCGTCGTCGGCCCCAGCGGCTGCGGCAAGTCCACCCTGCTCGACCTGCTCGGTGGGCTCTCCGCCCCCACCGGCGGGCAGGTGCTGGTCGACGGCCGCCCGGTCACCGGGCCCGGCCTGGACCGGGGCATCGTCTTTCAGCAGTACGCGCTGCTGCCCTGGCGCACCGCCGCCGGCAACGTCGGGTTCGGACTGGAGGCCAAGGGCGTGCCGCGCGCGCAGCGCGCCGACCTGATCGCCCACCACCTCGACCTGGTCGGGCTCGCCGGGTTCGCCGACCGCTACCCGCACGAGCTCTCCGGCGGCATGAAGCAGCGGGTGGCCATCGCCCGCAGCCTCGCGTACGACCCCGACGTGCTGCTCATGGACGAGCCGTTCGCGGCGCTCGACGCGCAGACCCGCGATTCGCTCCAGGACGAGCTGGTCCGCATCTGGCAGGCCACCGGCAAGACGATCGTCTTCATCACCCACGGCATCGACGAGGCCGTTCACCTCGGCCAGCGGGTCGCCGTGATGACCTCCCGCCCCGGGCGGATCAAGGAGGTCATCGAGATCGAACTGGGCGACCGGGAGGCGGAGGAGGACCTGCGCTCCTCCGACGCGTTCCGGCACCACCGACACCAGATCTGGACGCTGCTGCGCGACGAGGTGCGTGCCGCCCAGTCCGCCGTACGAGAGGAGGCCCGCGTTGGTTGACGTCGCCGAACGACCCACCGCAGCGGTGGCCCGGCCCGCCGTGTCCCCGGCGGCCCCCGCCGCCGCGCCCACCCTGTCCGGGCGGCTGCTCGGGCTCGGCGGCCGGGCCCTGCACCGCAGCGTCGCGCTGCTGGCGCTGGCCGCGGTCTGGGAGACCGCGCCCCGCGCCGGGCTGGTCGACCGGGTCTTCCTGCCCCCGCTGTCCGAGGTGCTCACCGCCTGGTGGACGCTGCTGCGCACCGGGCAACTCGCCGACCACGTCGGCGCCAGCCTGACCCGCTCGCTCACCGGGCTGGCCCTGGCCGTGGCCGCCGCGATCCCGCTCGGCCTGCTGATCGGCTGGTACCGGCCCCTCGCCGACCTGCTCAGCCCGCTGCTGGAGGTGTTCCGCAACACCGCCGCGCTGGCGCTGCTGCCGGTCTTCGTGCTCATCCTCGGACTGGGCGAGACCTCCAAGATCGCCCTGGTGGTCTACGCCTGCTCCTGGCCGATCCTGCTGAACACCATCGCCGGGGTGAAGGGCGTGGACCCGCTGCTGATCCGCTCGGCCCGCTCGATGGGGCTCAACCACCTGCGGCTGTTCCAGAAGGTGATCCTGCCGGCGGCCGTGCCGACCATCTTCACGGGCGTCCGGCTCGCCGGGGCGTACTCGATCCTCGTGCTGGTCGCCGCCGAGATGGTCGGCGCGAAGGCCGGGCTCGGCTACCTCATCAACTACGCGCAGTACAACTTCGCGATCCCCGACATGTACGCCGGGATCATCACGATCTCCGCCATCGGCCTGGTCGTCAACCAACTCCTGGTCGCCGGGGAACGCCGCTTCTCCACCTGGCGCGTCGACGTCACCGCCTGAGAGGAACCCCCATGTCCCGAACCCTGCACCTCAACGCGTTCCTGATGGGCGTCGGCCACCACGAGGCGGCCTGGCGGCACCCGCGCACCGACCCGCGCCGGGTCGCCGACGTCACCCACTTCCAGGAGCTGGCCCGGATCGCCGAGCGGGGCACCCTCGACTCGGTGTTCCTCGCCGACTCACTCGCCGTCGGCCCGACCGTCCGGCACAACATCCAGGCCGTCTTCGAGCCGCTCACCCTGCTCGCCGCGCTGGCCACCGTCACCGAACACATCGGCCTGATCGCCACGGCCTCCACCACCTACAACGAGCCGTTCAACCTGGCCCGCACGTTCGCCTCGCTGGACCACCTCAGCGGCGGCCGGGCCGGCTGGAACATCGTCACCTCCGCGCAGGCCCGGGAGGCCCGCAACTTCAACCTCGACGACCACCCGGCGCACGCCGACCGGTACCGCCGGGCCGCCGAGTTCGCCGACGTGGCGATCAAGCTCTGGGACAGCTGGGAGGACGGCGCGCTGGTCCTCGACACCGCGGCCGGCGTCTTCGCCGACACCGACCGGGTGCACGAGATCGCGCACCGGGGCGACCGGTTCCGGGTGCACGGCCCGCTCAACACCCCCCGCCCGCCGCAGGGCCGGCCGCTGCTGGTCCAGGCCGGCTCGTCCGCCGATGGCATCGCGTTCGCCGGCCGCTACGCCGAGGCCGTGTTCACCGCCCAGCAGACCGTCGCCGACGGCCAGGCCTTCTACGCCGAGCTCCGGCGGGCGACCGCCGCCGCCGGCCGCGACCCCGACGGGGTGAAGGTGCTGCCCGGTATCGCGCCGGTGATCGGGGGTACCGAGGGAGAGGCCCGTGCCCTCGCCGACGAACTGGAGGCGCTGATCGTGCCCGAGCACGCCCTCGCCCAGCTCTCCGGCATGACCGGTCTCGATCTCACCGGACTGCCGCTGGACGGGCCGCTGCCCGACCTGCCCGACGTCACCGCCGTGCAGTCGCACCAGAGCCGCTACCAGCTCGTCGTCGACCTGGCCCGGCGGGAGAAGCTCACCATCCGGCAGCTCATCGGCCGGCTCGGCGGCGGGCGCGGGCACCGCGTCGTCGCCGGCACCCCGGAGCAGATCGCCGACCAGATCGAGCTCTGGTTCACCCAGGGCGCCGCCGACGGCTTCAACGTCATGCCACCCCTGCTGCCCCACGGACTGGAGGCCTTCGTGGACCACGTCGTACC
This sequence comes from Micromonospora sp. NPDC005299, assembly GCF_042872345.1. Classification (NCBI taxonomy): domain Bacteria; kingdom Bacillati; phylum Actinomycetota; class Actinomycetes; order Micromonosporales; family Micromonosporaceae; genus Micromonospora; species Micromonospora sp. NPDC005299. The sequence continues at coordinate 13,345 of NZ_JBIAKG010000004.1, read as the reverse complement.
GCTGCTGCGCCGGCGCGGCCTGTTCCGGCACGAGTACACCGGACGCACCCTGCGCGAGCACTACGGTCTGCCCCGCCCGGCCAGCAGCTACGCCGGCCGAGAGCTGGTGACCGCGTGACCACCGTGGACCGGCCCGGGGCCGGCACCGTCGAGCTGCGCCCGGTCGACACCGACACGTTCCGCGGCCTGCTGCGCCGGCAGGCGTCCACGGTCACCGTCGTCACCACCCCCTGCCTGCACACCGGCCGGCGCCTGCCGTCGCTGCCCCCGGCCGGCTTCACGGCCACCTCGTTCACCTCGGTGTCGCTGGACCCGCCGCTGGTGTCGTTCTGCCTCGGCCGCGAGTCGTCGAGCTGGCCGACCGTGGCCCACGCCGAGCACGTGGCCGTGCACCTGCTCGCCTCCGGTCAGCAGGAGGTCGCGAAGATCTTCGCCACCAGCGGGATCGACCGGTTCGCCGGCCACCCCGGCTGGGAGACCGGACCGTTCGGGGTGCCGCTGATCGGCGACGCCCTGGCCGTGCTGCTCTGCCGGGTGGTCCGCCGGATCGAGGCCGGCGACCACACCCTGGTGCTCGCCGAGCCCCTCGCGCTCGGCGCGGGCGAGGACGGCGACCCGCTGGTGCACCACCGCGGCGGCTACACCACGACGCTCGGCGCGTGGCCGGAGACGTGGTGAGCGCACCCACCACCGAGCTGCTCGCGCTCGACCGGGCCGCCCAGGACCTGCTGTTCCGGGGGGCCCGGACGGCCAACGCGTTCACCGACGAACCGGTCGACGAGGAGCAGGTCCGGGCGATCCACGACCTGGTCCGCAACGGCCCGACCGCGATGAACGCCCAGCCGCTGCGGGTGCTGCTGCTGCGCTCGGCGTCGGCCCGGGCCCGACTGCTGCCGTACCTCAGCTCCGGCAACCGGGACAAGACGGCGGGCGCGCCGCTGACCGCGGTGCTCGCGGCCGACGTGGACTGGCACGACCGGTTGCCCGAGCTGTTCCCGCACCGGCCTGGCGCGCGGGACTGGTTCACCGGCGATCCGGCCGGCCGGGAGGCCCAGGCCCGGCTCAACGCCGCGCTCCAGATCGGCTACCTGCTGGTCGGGGTACGCGCCGCCGGGCTGGCCGCCGGCCCGATGGCCGGGTTCGACACCGCCGGGGTGGAGCGGGAGTTCTTCCCGGGCGGCCGGCACCGGGTGCTGCTGCTCATGAACATCGGCCGGCCGGCACCGGACGCGTGGCGGGAGCGGCTGCCCCGGCTCGACTACGCCGAGGTGGTCAGCACCCTCTGAGGCGTCAGCGGGGCTCCCAGGCGTCGGGGCGGGCGATCAGCTTGCGAACGTGGCCGGGGAGCTTCCCGCTGGCCATCTCGGCCAGGCTCACCTCGTCGACCACCTGCCGGACGGCGGCGCGGACGGCCACCCAGAGCCGGGGCAGGTTCTCCGCCGCGCCCTCGTACCGCGTCTCCTCGGGGCGCAGCCCGCGTACCCCGGCGAGCGGGCCGTCGACGGCGCGCAGGATCTGCCCGATGGTGATGTCGCGCGGCGGCCGGGCCAGGGTGTAGCCGCCCTCGGCGCCGCGCTGGGCCCGGACGATCCCGGCCCGGCGCAGGTCGGCCAGGACTGCTTCGAGGAACTTGCGGGGCATGTCCTGCTCGGCCGCGATGGCCTGGGTGGACACCAGGGTGGGGTACGCGGTGGCCAGGCTCAGAGCGGCCCGGACCGCGTAGTCGCCGCGCGCGGAGATCTGCACAGTGCCATCATGCCCGGCCGGCCGGGGCGGGGGAGTCGGCGGGCGGGCGAGGGCGCACCATGCGGACGGGCAGAGGTTGCTCCCGGGCCGCCCGGAAGGCACCCGGGCTCACCCCCACCTCGCGGGTGAAGAAGCGACCGAAGTTGGTCGGCTCGGGGAAGCCGAGCCGCCGGCCGATCCGGGCGATCGGCTCGTCGGTGGCGGCGAGCAGGCGGCTGGCCTGCAACGCCACCCGCTCGTCGATCACCTGCTTGGCGCTGCGGCCGGTCACCGCCAGGCAGGCCCGGGTCAGGGTACGCACCGAGCAGCCGAGCTGGGCGGCATAGTCCTCCACCCGGCGGGTGTGCCGGTAGCCGCGCTCCACCTCCCGGCACAGCCGGCGGAAGGTCTCCGACTCGGCCCGCGGCGTCGCCCGCTCCCCGGTGCCGGGCAGCAGGCTCAGCCGCAGCAGCAGCACGGCGAGCTGGTGGCGCAGCAGCGCCACCGCGGCCGGGACGCCGGCGTGCCGGTCGGCGTCCACCGCCAGCTGGGTCACCTCGCTGATCACGGCGTCCTCGTCCTCGCCGGCGAGCTGCCGGTACGCCGGCACCGCGTCCGGGTCGACGTCCAGGCCGCGCAGCGTCTCCGGGCCCCAGCGCACCACCGTCGCGTCGAGCTGCGGACCGTGGCAGCGCAGCACCTGACCGGGGCGGGCCCGCAGCAGCGTGCCCGGGCGGCAGGGCAGCGCGCGGAAGTCCAGCTCCGCCGTGCCGTGACCGTGGGTGACCAGGACCAGCAGGTCGGCGTCGAGCAGGACCGGCCGGGACCAGCCGGACGCGGGTGCCAGGTCGGCGAGCGCACCGGTGGCGATCTCGTCGGCGTCGACGCGAGCGGACAGGTCGGTGCGGGTTGCCGGGGAGGGCTGACCGGTAGTGACCATCGTCCCGACGGTAACCGCCCGACGCGCACGTTGCATCTCGACGGTTTCGGCCGGCCTTGTCGGCACCGACGGGGGACGGTTAGGTTACCGATCGGTAGCGCCGGGGTCGCCCGACCGACCCGCGGCCCCGCACACCGGCGATGGGATGGGCATGACGGATCTGTTCTCGGTCGAAGGCAAGACGGTGCTGGTCACCGGCGGCTCACGGGGGATCGGCCTGATGATCGCCCGGGGCTTCGTGCGGGCCGGCGCCAAGGTCATCATCTCCTCGCGCAAGGCCGACGTCTGCGAGGCCGTGGCCAAGGAGCTCTCCGCCGAGGGGCACTGCGAGGCGATCCCCGCCGACCTCGGCCACGACGAGGGCGCGCTCGGGCTGGCGCAGGCCGTGCGGGACCGCACCGACCGGCTCGACGTGCTGGTCAACAACGCCGGCGCCACCTGGGGCGCGCCGCTGGAGTCGTACCCGGAGGCCGCGTTCGACAAGCTCTGGGCCGTCAACGTCAAGGCCGTCTTCCGGCTCACCACCGCGCTGCTGCCCGCGCTGCGCGCCGCGGCGAGCCCCGACGACCCGGCCCGCGTCATCAACATCGGCTCGATCGACGGCATCCGGGTGCCGTGGATGGAGGTGTACGCCTACTCGGCGACCAAGGCCGCCGTGCACATGCTCACCCGCAGCCTCGCCCACCAGCTCGCCGGCGAGCAGATCACGGTCAACGCGATCGCGCCGGGGCCGTTCGAGAGCAAGATGATGGCCTTCGCGCTGGAGGACCCGGCCTCCCGGTCGGCCATCGAGCAGCAGGTGCCGCTGGGCCGGATCGGCCGCCCCGAGGACATGGCGGGCACGGCGATCTACCTGTCGTCGCGCGCCGGCGCGTACCTGACCGGGGCGGTGATCCCGGTCGACGGTGGGATCACCACGCACGGCTGAGGCGTACCCCGGACCTGACGGCCCGGGGCCGCGCGGACTCGGCAGATCCGCGCGGCCCCGGGTGTGCCGTGTCAGCGGCCGGCGAGCAGCCGGTTCACCGCCGTGTCGACGTCCAGGTGCTCGGCCTCGCGGCCGCGCGGGACGACGACGTAGGTCCGGCGCAGGAAGCGCACGAGCACGCTGCGCGGGACCTCGAAGAGGGCGTTGCCGTCCGGCGACGACAGCGCGAGCGCGACGAAGTCGCCGCGCGGGGTGGCCCACGGCCAGACCCGGACATCGCCGATGCCGGCCGGCTCGTCGAGCCCGGTGACCAGCAGTTCGCGGGCGAACGACCAGCTCACCGCCTCGCCGCCAGCGGATTCGGCGTGGAACAGGACATGGACCGCATACGGGTCAGCAGGGTCGTAACGCAGACTGGCGCGCACCGGCAAGGCGGTGGCGTCAGGCGCGACGAGCCTTAGCGACGTCTCGACCTCTACGGTCGTCGGTCGAATCACACTCATGGACGTTCTCCCCCCGGCACCGCTGCGGAACGCGCGTGTCCCGCTTTTCCCATACTCAGGTGCTGCTCCTGGCTACGCTCCGCCATACGCTGACTTCACCCAGTGGTGGGAAGGGGGTCGGAAAGCCTCCGAGAACATGAAAATTCTTGTAGGATTTCCGCTTCCGCCCGATCCGTCATCCCGCCCGGCAACGGGTGGTTCAGTCGTCGACTTACTCCGGTAACGTCCAGTCCTCAGCAGGGGTGACGGTCCCGGGCGACACTGGGGGTGGAAATGGTCACGAGGGGTTCCTCGGTGGAAACGAGGACCACGGCCAGCCCACCGAAAGGTGCGGTCCGAGCAGCCAAAAGTCGGGGGTACGAGGTGCCTGTCGAAGGGGGTCGGGGGACCGCTCTCGCCGAGCGGCGCCGCGGGGGATGGCGCGGGCGCCTGCACACCACCCTCGAACTGATCCGGGCCAACCCCACCGGCCGGGTCGCCCTCAAGATCTTCATCGGCCTGCTCGGCGCCATCGTCGTCACCCTCGGCATCGCCCTCATCCCGCTGCCCGGACCCGGCTGGCTGCTGGTGATCGCCGGCCTCGGCGTCTGGGCCGTCGAGTTCCACTGGGCGCGACGGCTGCTCGCCTTCACCCGCCGGCACGTCAACGCCTGGACCCGGTGGGCGACCAGCCGGTCGCTGCCGGTGCGCTGCGCCCTGGGCGCCGCCGGGCTGGTGTTCGTGTCGGTCGTGCTGTGGCTGTCGCTCAAGTACAGCCTGGGGATCGACATCGTGGCGCGGGCGCTGCACTACCTCGCGACGCACTGAGACCCGGTTTTTGGTCGGGGGTCTCGATCAGGTAGAGTCATCGGCGCTGAGGGCGATTAGCTCAGCGGGAGAGCGCTTCGTTCACACCGAAGAGGTCACTGGTTCGATCCCAGTATCGCCCACGCAGGTCAAAGGCCACTTCCCGGCTTCGGAGGTGGCCTTTTTGCTTGCGTACAGCAGTGAAGTACAGCAGTTCGTTCAGCGGCCGAGTGAGTCGCCGAGGCGCTTGAGTGCTTCCCGCGTCGTTTTGGACGAGACCTGGGTGTAGATCTCCATGGTCACGGAGAAGCGGGCGTGCCGGAGGACCTGCATGGCGACTCGCGGGTGGACGTCCAGGTCGGCCAGGAGCGTGGCGCAGGTGCGCCTGGCGTCGTGGACGGTGATGGTCTTGACTCCCGCCTTCTCGCACCGGGTCTGCCAGGAGCGTTGGAAGTTGCGCGGCTCGATGGGTGTGCCGTAGCGGGTGGTGAATAGAAGGTCGGTTTCCTGCCAGGCGTTGCCGGCGGCTGCTCGGGCCTCGTTGCGTTGTTCTTGTCTGAGCTTGAGGGCGGTCAGGCAGATGTCGGGCAGGGGGAGGGTGGCGTCGGGCGCCTGGGTCTTGGTGTCGCGGTGCAGGAGTTGCCCGCGGACGCGTTGCAGTTGGCGGCCGATGGTCAGCTCTCCGGCGTCGAGGTCGACGTCCTCCCACGTCAGTCCCAGTGCCTCGCCCTTGCGTAGGCCGGTGACGAGGACCAGGGCGTAGGCGGCGTAGAGCGGGTCTTCGTCGGCGCGGGCCGATTCGAGGAATTTGCGGGCCTCGTCGCTCGACCAGGACTTGCCCCGGCGGCGGCGGACGGTGGCGAGGGTGACCGGGACGGCCGGGTTCTTGGTGATGAGGTCTTCGGCTTGGGCGTGGGTGAGGGCGGCCCGCAGGGCGGCCCGGATGTCGCTGACCGTCCGCGTTGACGGGACGGCTTGGCAGCAGCGGCCGACCGCACAGCAGCGGCGCTTGTGCTTCGGCCGGGCGGCGTCCTTGCCCTGGGCGCAGCACTGGCAGGTGCGGGCTACCTGGTTGATCCAGGTCTGCACGTCCCTCGATTGGAGCCGGTCGAGCCGCTTGGCCCCGAGGCCGGGGGAGATGTAGCGGCGGACGAAGGTCTCGTAGGTGGCGTAGGTCAACGGTGCCCGGTTCGGCTGGATGATCTCCGTGAGCCAATAGGTGAGGAAGCTGCCGACCGTGGGGACGCTCGTTGCCACCGGTCCCTGCTTCGCCTGCTGGTGCAGTTTGATCCACTTGTCGTGCACTGCTTCGCGGGTCTTCCCGTAGACGTACTTGCGGTCCCGCCGGCCGTCGGGCTTGGTGACCCAGACGTATGCGGCGAAGCCGTTGCGGTAGGGGAAGATCGAGCCTTCGCCGTTGGCTCGTGCGCGTGCGGGCATCAGGCGGCCTCCTGACGTTCGACCTGCTCGCGGATGTAGTCGTCGACCCATTCGGGGAGGATGCGGCGGTACTTGCCGTCCTTGATGGAGCGCAGCTCGCCGGTGGCGATCTTCATCTTGACCTTGGAGATGCCGAAGCCGAGCAGGACGGCGACCTCGGCAGGCGAGTACCAGCGAGGAGTGAGGTCATGGCTCATGCGGCGGCTCCGAGGAGCCAGGCTTCGTAGGCGAGCTCTTCTCGGCCGATGCGTCTGCTCTCGCGTCGCTGTTCCGCGGCGGTGTTGGCGAGCAGGGCGTCTCCCTCGGAGAGCCAGCCGGAGCCGATGTAGGTGAGGGTGCCGACGTTGATCGTGTCGGCCGGTTGGTCGTCCTCTTCTCGGCGGTAGGTGGCGCGGGTGTCGCGGAGTAGGGCGAAGGTTACGGAGTAGCGGCGGGCTTTGGTGAGGAAGTGACCGCCGAAGCCGAGCATGTGCGCCCAGCGGCGTAAGCCGCCGTAGATGTTGGGTTTGGCGTCAAGGCCGCCTTGACGATCGTCGGCGGTTGTGGCGCCGCTGCTGGTGTCGGTGGGGGTGGGGCGGCCGAGATGCCAGCAGGCGTCGATGAGGCGGGCGACGTGGTCGCCTTCGGGGTCGGCGTAGTCGTCGATGGTGGCGGGGGTGAGTCGAGTGGAGCAGTGGCCGGTGACTTCGGTGGCCTTGGTGGCGTACTTCGCGAGGTAGGCCCCGACCTTGCCGTCGGTCAGCTCGCCGCCGGCGGAGTTGATGTGTCGGACGTCGACCTGCTTGCCCCAGGCGACCAGCCAGCCTTCGGGCTGGTCGGGGTGCGCGGGTGTGGTGACCGTGATCTGCCGAGCGGCGGCGTGGACGGCATCCTCCAGGTCGTCGACGGTGATGCCCGCCGGTGGCGGCACGAGAGTGTCCGAGTCGTCGGGGTCGACGCCGTCGAGGCGTAGCAGGGCGTGGAAGTGCACGGCGGCGCGGCGTTGCATCTCGGCGACCTTGCCGTGGGAGACCCGTACGGGCGGCACCCAGCGGACCTTGCCGGAGGCGGTGACGATGCCGACCTTGGGGATGCCGCGCTTGCCGCAGAGCGCGGCTAGGTAGCGGTCGATGGCCTGTTTGGTGCGCCGCCACAGCTCGCCGGAAAAGTAGTTCCAGACGACCTGGTGGTCGTGGTCGTAGCAGTCCAGGCACAACGGCTGTCCGAGCCGCGGATCGTCGACGTCGTGGCGGGCGAAGCACGCCGCGGGTCGCCCGTGCTGGCAGGTGCCGGCATTGCTGCGGGCGCGGCAGTGCGCGGGGCGGCAGTCGCAGCGCTGCCGGTTGTGGCAGGTGTGGCGTGGGACGTGCCGGTGGTGGACCGGGCCGAAGGAGGGGGCGGTGAAGGTGGCGAAGACGACCGGGTGCCGGCCGACCGAGGCGGGGACACCCTTACCGCCGGTCACACCGCGACAGACGACTTGGTAAGCGTCGCCCTGGTAGACCCAGGCGCAGTCCGGGCACACCGATTCGCGGCGGTTGCCGCACGCCTTGTAGAGCGTCCGGTCGGGCAGCTCGTCGGTGTGCAGCTGGCCGGTGATGCGGCCGGTGTTCCGGTCGACGGCGGCGATGGTGCCGGTGAGGCGGATCGGGCGAGCACAGCCGCCGGCGGGGCGGGTGTGCTCCAGCCAGCCGGAGAACTCCGGCGTGGCGGCGCGGTGCAGGACCTGGGCGTCACGGCCGACGGCGAGACCGGGGCCGTCGATGGTGAGCGGGGTGGTGGACACGACTGTCTCCTCATCAGGGGGTGGCGGGGACGGGAGACGAAGCACCACCAGCCGTGGAAATGTGTCCGCTGGTGGTGTTCGTCGGGTCTCCTGGCACCGCCGAGAGGGCGGCTGACGCCGGAGGGCGGAATCGTGGTCGTACCACTTCCCGCCGATGGGTCATGTCCTTTCACGCTCGTGAACCTGGTGAGTGGGCTGGCACGGGTGGGGAGCCTGGGTTGTCGGCATCCGGCGGGTTGCCGCAGGCTGCCCCCACCCGTGGAGGTGAGCGAATCCGGGCCATCTTCGACGGTAGGGAAGACCGTGCTGGGCCGCTCAGCGGATTCGGGAACCGACATGGGGGCCGGTGTGATCGAGGGCCGGCGGGACGTGGCCCGCATCAGCGGCAGGAAGGCCGCTCGGCATCCCAACGTCGAGGCCAGCGATCCGGCAGGAAGGCCGCGCTGTCGTGCTCGACGAGCGCCAGAGTAGCACCGCGTACCGACACGTCAACCCGCCGTAGTCCGGTGCGAAGTGCAGGCCCCAATAGCGGTGGCGATGGCGGCGCGCTGGCCCAAGGATGGTGCCGTGGTTACCGAGAAGCTGAAGGGAATCGTGCTGGTAGACGACCTGCGCTCGTTCGTTGATGGCCGGGTGGCACAAGTCGCGCGCACCAGCAGGGCCGGCATTGAGGCGCTGGAGCGACACCGCGGACAGCGATTGGACGAGCTGTGGCTGGATCACGACCTCGGCCAGGACGACACGATTTGGCCGGTCGTCGAGGTGTTGGAGCGGGCCGCGTTCGAGGAGCGCCCGTTCGATATCGGCGTCGTTTACGTCCACTCAGCGAACCCCGCCGGCGCTGGAAAGATCATGCAGGCGTTGCGCCGCTGGGGCTACAACGTGCGCTCTGCGGCTGGGTCACCGTACGTCGGCTATCTGGCAGAGGCCGAGTAGCGGCCCGGGGAGGCCGGCTGTCGGCCTGTCGGGCTCCACTTGATGCGTTACGGATTGCGTTCAGTTGATCCGTTACGCCTCCGGCTAGACGATCACGGCACCGTGCGCACGATCGTCCTGTGAGTTCAGGCTTGGATGCGGCTGCGGATGTCCCGGGCGAGGGCTGTCTGGCTGTCGTCGTCGACCCGTAGGACGCCGTTCTCAGCCATCACCGCGTGGAACTGCTGCGACTTCACGCCTGCCCCGGCCGCTCTGGCGCGTGTGCACGGGGATGGGCAGGACAGCGTCGCTGTGAACCTACACGGGAGCGTGCCAGCTGGGATGCCGTTACACGGACGGGTCCCAGGCTGCGAGCTGATCGAAGATACGACGGTCGCCTTCGAACTTCAGGGAATCCAACGGTATGCGGCCGTAGAAGAACAGGACCAGGTCACTGGCCGTGCCCCGGGCGGAGACGTCGGCCGTGTCCGAGTCCTCGCCGGCAGCGGGAGCGCCGAGGCGGGCGACCTGTGCGCCGTTGTGGGACAGCCGAAGGCGCCAGGAGTGGCCCTCGGTGGCGTGGTAATCGACGACGGCGGGTTCGTGTGGCCAGGCGACCGTCGTCGCGCAGAGGGTGAACTGGCAGTCGTCGAAACCGTCGAGAGCGATCTCCTCCGGTATCGGCTTCGGGGCGCCCCCGGTGAGCTGGACGTCGTAGGTGTGCACCGCGATCTCGTGGAGCTGGCGCCGCGCCCAGGCCCCGGAGGTCTGCGGTGACGGCGAGTCCCACCACCATGTCCAGCAAGCGCGATCCGGGCCGGCCTCGCGCAGCGCGCTCGCTAGTTGCTCGATGGACTCGGTCCACCAGGCCAGTAGAGCCTCGCGCTCCCGAGGTGCGCCCGTGCCGCCTCCCCATGCGGACTCCTCCGGCGGAGCGTCCGCGGGCCCTGCGGTGACGATGGCGGCTGCTTTGCGGCGGCCCATGCCCACGTGTTGCACGTGATCGAACAGCGTCCGCTCGGGATGGGTCGGCATCTGAACGTCGAGGCTGTGTGCCGCGGCGACCGCGGCGCGAAAGGCGGTCGACCGTTCGTCAATGAGCCGCAGCTGTTCAGGGAACGTCAAAGTCTTTTGCACTCCGGCTTTCTAGCACTGTGCTCCGACAATCGGACAGCGATTTCCACAGCCGACGCGGCGGGCGCAAACGCGCAGACGAAGCAAGGCCCTCCGCTCACCCGACGCGCCTACTGCTGAAAGTCGAACGCGACCTTCGCTGGCTGGTTCCCCATACGAGGAGAGTGTCGTGCATCAAGTGAAGCCACGACGTAAAGCATCAAGCGGAGTACGACAGGCCGGCTGTCGGCCTGTCGGGTCTCAGGACCTGCGTGACAGATCGGTCTCAGGACCCGCGTGACGCGGGCGGCTAGATGACCTTGCTCCGTCCGGCCATCTACAGTGACGCCGATGGAGCTAGCCGAGATCCGCCGGTATCCGATCAAGTCGCTGCTCGGCGAGCAGCTCACCGCCGTCGAGGTTGACCAGCGGGGATTAGTTGGTGACCGTTTGTGGGCCGTGCGGGACGCAGACGGGAAGCTGGGCAGCGGGAAGAACACCCGTCGCTTCCGCCGGATGCCCGGCCTGTTCACGCTCCGCGGGCATTTCGGTGATCCGGTGCCGCTCGTCGAGCTGCCCGACGGACGCCGCTTCGCCGCCGATGCACCAGCAGGGCATGAGGCTGTCGGCAAGCTGCTCGCCCGGCGCGTCACGATCGAGCGTCAGGCTGAGGTCATGCACCATGACGAGGGACCCGTAAGCCTGATCAGCACCGCCGCCCTGCGACGACTCCATGATCTCCTGGGGGAGCCGGTCGAGCCGTTGCGGTTCCGCGCCAACCTGCTTGTCGATGTACCGGGCAGCGACTTCCCTGAAGACGGATGGCTCGGAAAAACCGTTCGCATCGGTTCCGAGGTCGTCTTGAGACCACGCCAGCGGCTTACTCGATGCGTCATGATCGACCTCGCCCAGGAGGGCGCCCCGGAGCACGGACATCTCCTAAGAACCGTCGCGGATCACCACGACATGACCTTCGGCGTGTGGGCCACAGTCGAACGCCCTGGTCGTATCGCACTCGGGGATGCCGTCGAACCCATACCTAGCTGAGACACGAGCGGTCGGTGGAATGTCACCCAGGTCCTGATACCGATCTGTCACGCAGGTCACGAGACAGGACAGGCCGGCTGTCGGCCGTGTGTGAGGACTTTCCTTACGTCTATCAAGGCGGCCCTGAGCGGGCCGCACGCGCCGCCGCCAGGGCGCGCGCCGGCCGCTGCCGCTGCCGCTCTGCGGCCGACACGCCGAACGCCCGGCGGCTGGCGCGGAGAGCGGGGAGCCCGGAGGGCCGCCGCAGAACGACAGGACGTTGACCGGTGGAGTGGTGGGCCGGCAGCCGGCCGGGCCGCGCGGCCAGGACCCGCGCGGCGTGGGGGGAGCGCACGCAGGCCGCGTTGGCGAGCTGGCGGCGGTCGCGGGGTGCGGTTAGTGCGCCTCCGGCGGGGGCGCTCCGGCTCCAGGATGGCCGGGGCTCCGCCGGCGGGTCGCGGTCCGTGGGTGGTTGCGGTAGGCCATCCCGCCTGCCATCGACCCGGGGCGAGCCGAGCAGACCACCGCCCGACCCGCCAGCGTCCGAACCGGTGTCAAGGTCCGCTTGACGTGGCGGGTCGGGCGGCGGCCCGCTCCCCGGAAGGGCGGGTCGATGGCAGACGGGATGGCGCGGGAGCCATCTGATGCCCGAGGCTGCCTTACCCGACCTTGGAGACGATCTCTACAAGGTTGCCGTCCGGGTCGCGCAGCAGGGCATTGCGGTTGTTGTTGCCGGAATCGTGCGGCGGTTGGACCGCAGGGACGCCAGCGGTGACGAGCTTCTCGAAGGCCTCGTCGACGTCGTGTGTCCAGACCACCAGGACCATCGCGGGTCTGCCCGGCTCAGCCTCCACCCCGTGGACCCTCTTGGCCGCCTCGACCGTGCCGAGTCCGACGCTGAATCCGCCGAGCCGGAGTTCGATGTGCTCCGGGACTCCCTCGGTGGGAGTCCGGAACGTCTCCGTGAACCCGAGCAGATCGCGGTAGAAGCGGATCCCCGCTTCGATGTCGTGCGTGTAGAGATTGACGAACGCTGTCTCGAACATGCGTACCACAATAGGAGTTCGCGGCGGTCTGCGCTGGCCTGCAAGCGCCTCTTCCGGGGAGGGTGCCGAGTGTCCCGGCGAAGACCATGCCGGCCTGGGTGACTACCACCTCGTTGCTGGGCGTGTTCTCGGTTCCGCCCGTTCTAGCGCTATGGCTGATCGAACGCCGACGTCACCAGCGGTGAGTGACTAGCTGGGTGACGATCGGGATGGACGCCAGCGGACGGGCAGGGACGCTGGTGGTCGGCGCCCGCAGTTCAACGCCCATGAAGCGGCAGGCCGAAGCCCCGTGTTGGTTGCCTGGGGGTCAAGGAGTCGCCGGGTTGACATCCATGGAGCATCGGGATGGCAGGCTGTTCGCTCCAGGGTAGGCAAGCGTGAGGTGCTGCTCTGAGAAAAAGAGTTCATCGCCGTGTCGAAGACCGCCGCCTGCGCCCCCTCTTGATCAGAGCACCGAACACGCCGACGCACACAACCGAGCAGACACCCATGACTGCCGCCGCGAGCGGATCACTTTTCGGGCCTGACAAAATTCCCACCGATGCAATTCCGAAAATGACGGCAAGACTGGGCAACAAAATGCGCGCCACACCCCGATGATGACGCCGATTGTGTGCGGCGTTAATACGACGTTGCTCGGCAGTGAGGTTCTTCTCCCAGGGGGTGTTGAAGGGCCAGTTGGCCACCCAGATTATTGCAGCCAACCCCGCAATAATTATCAGCACCGTAAGGACGGCTTTGAAGAACATGCTCTACCTCCAGAAGCCGTCAGTCCATGACAGAACCGAAGGCGTTGGTGAAGTGTCATGGTCGGCGGGGACCGGGGTCAGTGAGTGCGGGGTGATAGTGGCTGGTAAGCAGACGGCCTGTAAAGCATGGCCGTCGGCTGGTGCGGTTAGGGCTGGCCGAGGGATCGCTGGCGCCCACCTCACCCCACAGGGCGGGGCTGTCGACAGCAACGGTGACAGCAACGAGGCGGCACGAGGACAGCCGCCGACTGCCGCCCGCGGACAATGGCCCGAGGTCGCAGATGCGGACGGACACCGCCAGACGAAGTGGTCAGAACTCAGACGAAACTCCATGGGTAGCGGTGGATTTACCTATGCGGCGAGTGGGGTGAGGTCGGCTTGGTAGCCGAGGTCGTGCAGTTGGCGTAGT
>NZ_JBIAKG010000003.1:435947-757631 GCF_042872345.1 Micromonospora sp. NPDC005299 | reverse complement strand
CAGACCACAGCCTGACCAGTCCGGGGTATAAATCAATTTGGCACTGGCTTATCAAGCACCCTGTTGAGTTCTCAAAGAACAACCACACACCATCGGAAACCCCGCACCAGCAGGACCCCCATCCGGGGCATTTCGTTCGTCCACACCCGCCGCTCTCGCGCCGGGCGCTTTTACTACGTTACCTCACCGTCTCTGCCGTGTCAAACCGTGTGTCCCGGTCTGTCATGCTTCGTACGGGTCAGCGCCGCTGAACTTGCGCAGCGGCGAACCGCTGTGCTTGGTCATCGGATTTGGCAGGCCGGCCGCTGCGGTCTCCCGCTAGCTCGCCCGGTGCCCTGCCGGTCGTCAACCTTACCCGGTCGGTTCCGCTCCGCCAAATCCGCCCTGCGGCGTTTCGGCGAGCCCCGCCCGGCCCGGTGCCGCCGAGGCGTAACCCCGTCGGTGCCGGTGCCGATCCCCGGTCCGGGGGCCCAGGACCTTCGTCCCGTTTGCCCCGTTCCGCGCTGGCAGAGAGAAAGTTACGCGGCCTCGGGTTTGATCGTCAAATCCAGCGGTGGCGTCCCGCGTCACATCATCACCGCAGGGCTATCTTCCCTGCTCGACCGTGCGGCGGCGACGAAATCCGCGCTTCCGACCAGGGCCGGGCGGACCGCGTACCGGAGACACAGCGCCTCCGGGGGCCTGCCCATTCCCGGGCGGCCACGGAAATCCGACTCGCCAGCGCCAGGAGGCGACGCTCAGGCGGTCGGCCGGCGGCGGGCCGCGAGCCAGCCCCGGATGCCGAGCACCCCGACGGTCGTGCCGATGGCCAACGAGGCCGCGATGAGCAGCACGTGCACCCAGAGGAAGCTGGTGGGGCTGCCCTCGCCGACCGTGCCGGCCGACCACGCCCGCGGGTCGTTCCAGATGGCGACCGCGAACCTCGGCCAGATCACCCAGGTCCAGACCCCGACCCCGACCAGGAACAGCGACCAGCCACGCGACAGCACCATGGCTGGCCAGTATGCCAGCGGGGTCCCCGCAGGTCAGGTCAGGAGCGCGAGGACCGGAGCATGCGGAAGGTCAGCGAGTAGCGCAGCGCCGGCACCGGCGGGATGCTGTGCTGCCACGCGGTCCGGGCCGCCCCGGTGAGCGCGTACCCGGAGCGGGGCGTGAGCTCCAGCTCGTACACCCGGCGGTTCTCCCCGGTGCCCCGCTGGAACCGCAACAGGCACGCGGAGCCCAGCGAAAGGCCGACGACCGTCGGCCCGAAGGCGGGCGCGTCCCGGTGCCAGCCGATGACGGAGTCCGGCGGATAGCGGGTGACGAGCGTCTGGGCGAGCGCCTCGGGGTCGACGCCGGCGAGGGCCGCGCACCTCTCGCGCACCCAGCGCAGCGCCACCGGCAGCGCCTCGGTGGCGGTGAGCTGGAAGGAGCCGTAGTCGTAGTCGTAGCCGAAGTGCCGGACGGTCCGCCGGGCGATCTGCCCGTGCATGCGGACCTCGTGGAAGTCGAGCGCGTCGAGGGTGGCGACCAGGGAACGTTCCTCGTCGTCGTCGACCAGGTCCGGCTGGTAGGTGAGCCCCGCCGGCCGCTCGTGGATTCCCCGCATCCTGCCCACCCCGCGACCGTAACGGCGGGCCGGCCCGCGCGCCGCGCGAATCCGGCCCGCCGCTCGCTGGTCACAAGCAGGTGACCGCCCCGCCGATCGCCGGGTTCGCCCGGTCGTGTTGGTGGACGACGCCGGCGGGGTCGGTCATCGAGCCGCCCCAGATCGCGCAGCCGGCGCCGAGGTACAGGTGGACCGGGCCTGCGGCGTAGCGCCGGCTGCCCTCGTCCACGCCGAAGGTCGTCCACTCCGGGTCGAGGTAGACGCGGGTTCCGGTGAGCGTGCCGGCGTACGCGGACTTGAGGGTGACCGTGCAGCCGTACCCGGTGAGGGGGTTGCGGAGCAGGTGGACGGTGCCGAGCCGCGCGCCGGTGGCGGCGTCGTGGATCGGGTCCTGGTCGACGGCGGTGAAGCCGGGCCCGCAGAGCGCCTGCGGCGTGTACGGGTTGACCACGGCGGCCCGCGCGCCGGTGCCCGCCATCGCCACCAGGACGGCCACCCCGGCCGTCGCCATCCCGATTCGTCCAACAACCCTGTGCATCTGCATTCCCTTTCCGTGGTGCCGACGGATGCGGGATCAGAATGGTGTGGCCGCCGGCCCGGACGAATGTGCGCGCTGAACACTCCGGCCCGCGTCCCGGTGTGCCGACCGGCCGCGACGAGGCTCACCACCTGCACCGGAGCAACGGAATTGATCGGCGGGCGCCGATTATGAGGTATCTCGCAGAATTGGTCCCCGACGAATCCGGAATTGCATTCGTGTTTCCCGCATTCGCCCGTCGGGCACTGTTTCACACGGAGATACGACGACACCCGGAGGTGGCCACCATGCAGCCGTTCAATCCGTGGATCTGGCGGGACCCGTCCGCCCTCGCGGGCGGCTACAAGCAGAGCCGCCCGGACGACGTGCCGCGGCAGCGGTCGGAGAGCACCGCCGACGACGGCCCCGACGCTCCCGGCCCGGGCACCCCGATCGACCTCACCGGCTACCGGGTGGAGGCGACCGACGGCCGGATCGGCGCGATCGACCGGGCGAGTGAGGACGCCGGCGCGGGCTACCTGGTGGTGGACACCGGGCCGTGGATCTTCGGCCGGAAGGTGCTGCTGCCGGTCGGCACGGTGGCCCGGGTCGACCACCGGGAGCGCGTCGTGCACGTCGACCGGACCCGGGATCAGGTCAAGGAGTCACCGGCCTTCGACCCGGACGACTTCGGCCGGGCCGAGTATCGCGAGCAGGTCGGCGACTACTACGCCGAGAGCTACCGGCGGGACTGAGCAGGGCGTTTCCGGTCTGCGCGGAGAGCGGTGGACCGGCTACCGTGTCAGGCATGGTCCGGCCGAGCACCTGCGCCCCGGAGACCCTCGACGGTCTCCCGGCGGCTGCCGCTCCGGTTCTCCCGACCCGAGTCGACGACGGTCGGGAGCAGATCCTCGACGTCCTCCGTGCCGGTGGGCTGCGGTTCCGCGCCGGCGGGCGATGGCGGCGCTCGCACTGACGAGCGAACCCCCACTGATCCGGGCACACCCCGGGTCTCGCCCGCGCGCCCGCGCGTCCTGCACCGAACAGCCACGAGAGGCGTACGACCATGTCCGCAGCACGGATGCTCACCGGTGACCGCCCGACCGGGCGGCTGCACCTGGGCCACTACGTCGGCAGCATCGCCAACCGGGTGAAGCTGCACCAGCGCTACGAGAGCTTCTTCATCATCGCCGACCTGCACATGCTCACCACGCGGAACAGCCGCGAGGACATCGAGCAGGTCTCCCGCAACGCCCGCGAGATGGTCACCGACATCCTCGCCGCGGGCGTCGAGCCGGACCGGGCCACCTTCTACCTCCAGTCGGCGATCCCCGAGGTCGGCGACCTGAACACCCTGTTCCAGAACCTGGTCACCGTGCCCCGGCTGGAACGGGTCCCGTCGCTCAAGGAGATGAGCCGGGACGCCGGCAAGGAGGAGATGCCGTACGGACTGCTCGGCTATCCCGTCCTCCAGGCCGCCGACATCCTCTGCGTGAAGGGGCAGGTCGTGCCGGTGGGCAAGGACAACGCCGCGCACGTTGAGGTGACCCGGGAGATCGCCCGGCGCTTCAACCACCTCTACGGCGAAATCTTCCCCGTACCCGAAATGATCATGTCGGAGACGCCCACCCTGGTGGGCACCGACGGCGCCGGGAAGATGAGCAAGAGCAAGGGGAACGCCATCGCGCTCTCCGACGACCCGGCAACCGTGCGGCGCAAGGTCATGGGGATGTACACCGACCCGAACCGGGTCCGGGCCGACGTGCCGGGCACGGTCGAGGGGAACCCCGTCTTCGCGTACCTCGACGTGTTCCACCCGGACCGGGCGACGGTCGAGGAGCTGAAGGCGCGCTACCGGGCCGGCCGGGTCGGCGACGTCGAGGTCAAGGAGGAGCTGGCGGGCGCGCTCAACCGGTTCCTCGACCCGGTCCGGGAACGGCGGGCCCGATTCGAGGGGCAGCCCGGCCTGGTCGACGAGCTGATCGTCGAGGGCACCGAGCGGACCCGCGCCGAGGTGCGCCGCACCCTGGTCGAGGTCCGCCGGGCGATGGGCCTGACCAGCGCGTACACCCAGGTGCGGCGGCGGGCAGAGCGCTACCGCAAGGCCGCCGGCACGCCGGTCTGAGATTCCGGGTACGCCGGCCGGTCGGCCCGGGTACGGCCTTGCGCCGCCCCCGGCCCGACCGGTTAGGCTGCCGGCATGACCAGCTCGCACGCGTTCCCGACGGCGTCCCCCGACGTCCTGGTCGGCGCGCTGCGACGCCGGCGGTCCCGCGACCGCCTGCGCTGAGCATTCCTCACTGCGACCGGCGGATCGAGCCGCCGGTCATCGCCGATCGTCCTCGGTCCGCCCGCATCCCCATCCCGTGATCCGCGTGCGGCGGATCCGAGCGAGATCGGCGTACCCATGGATCTGGAGAAACTGCTGACCGACCGACTGGCGCCGGCGTTCGCGACGGTGGCCGGCGTGCCGGTCGACCCGGTCGTGCGGCGCTCCCAGCGCGCGGACTTCCAGTCCGACGCGGCGCTGGCGCTGGCCCGGCGGATCGGCCGGCCGCCGCGCGCCGTCGCCGCCGAGGTGCTGGAGCGCGCGGAGCTGGCGGACCTGTGCGGCGCGGCGGAGGTGTCCGGTCCCGGTTTCCTCAACCTGACCGTCGCCGACGAGGCCCTGGCCGGGCTGGTCTCCGCGCTGGCCACCGACCCGCGGCTCGGGGTGCCGGCGACCACCGCACCGGAGACCGTGGTAGTCGACTACTCGGCGCCGAACGTGGCGAAGGAGATGCACGTCGGGCACCTGCGCTCGACCGTGATCGGCGACGCGGCGGCCCGGCTGCTGGAGTGGCTGGGGCACCGGGTGCTGCGGGCCAACCACCTCGGCGACTGGGGCACGCCCTTCGGGATGCTGATCGAGCACCTGGCCGACCTGGGCGAGGCCGAGGCGGTGCAGGAGCTGTCCATGGGCGACCTGGACTCGTTCTACAAGGCGGCCCGGGCCAAGTTCGACGCCGACGAGGCGTTCCGCGAGCGGTCCCGGCTGCGCGTGGTGGCGTTGCAGGGAGGGGACCCGGCGACGCTGCGGCTGTGGCGGCTGCTCGTGGAGCAGTCCGAGCGCTACTTCCTGACCGTGTACGACCTGCTCGACGTGACCCTCACCGAGCGGGACTTCCACGGTGAGAGCAGCTACAACGACCTGCTCGGCCCGGTGGTCGAGGAGCTGGACCGGCTCGGGCTGCTGCGCGAGAGCGACGGGGCGGCCTGCGTCTTCCCGCCCGGCTCGGTGGGCCGGGACGGTGAGCCGCTGCCGCTGATCGTGCGCAAGTCCGACGGCGGGTACGGCTATCCAGCGACCGACCTGGCGGCGATCCGACACCGGACCGGCACGCTGGGCGCGACCCGCCTGCTCTACGTGGTCGGGCTGCCGCAGCGGCGGCACTTCGAGATGGTCTACGCCGCCGCCGCGCAGGCCGGTTGGCTGGCCCCGCCCGCCCGCGCCGAACACGTCGGGTTCGGCTCGATCCTCGGGCCGGACGGACGGATGCTGCGCAGCCGCGCCGGCGGGTCGGTGAAGCTGGTCGGGCTGCTCGAGGAGGCAATCGCCCGGGCCACCGCGCTGGCCCGCGAGCGGAACCCGGAGCTGGGCGAGGCGGAGGCTGCCGAGGTGGGCCGGGCGGTCGGCATCGGCGCGGTCAAGTACGCCGACCTCTCCAGCGACCGGCACCGGGACTACGTACTGGACTGGGAGCGGATGCTGTCGCTGGACGGCAACACCGCGCCCTACCTCCAGTACGCGTACTCCCGGATCCGGTCGATCTTCCGCCGCGGCGGGGTGGCGGCCCGGCCGGACGCGGGGATCTCCCTGGCCGAGCCGGCCGAGCGGGCGCTCGCCTTCGAGCTGGCCGGCTTCGGGACGGTGGTCGGCGAGGTGGCGGAGAACCTGGAGTTCCACCACCTGACCGGTTACCTGTCCCGGCTCGCCGCCGCGTTCAGCGCGTTCTACGAGCAGTGCCCGGTGCTGCGGGCCGACGAACAGGTCCGGGAGAGCCGGCTGGTGCTCTGCGACCTGACCGCGCGGGTGCTCCGGCAGGGCCTGCACCTGCTCGGCATCCGCACCCCGGAGCGGCTGTGAGGGCGGGGCCTCAGCGGGCGGCGCCGTCGTGGATGCTGCCGGTCAACGCGGAGAGCGGGGCGCCGCGACCGCCGTGGCGTACCGCCACGATCTCGGCGGCGATGCTGACGGCGGTCTCCTCCGGGCTCTGCCCGCCCAGGTCCAGGCCGATCGGGGCGTGCAGCCGGGCCAGCGCCGCGTCACCCACCCCGGCCTCGCGCAGCCGGCGGCGCCGGTCCTCGGCGGTGCGCCGGGAGCCCATCGCCCCGACGTACGCCAGCGGCAGGTCCAGCGCGTGGCGCAGGACCGGCACGTCGAACCGGGCGTCGTGGGTGAGCACGCAGACCACGGTCCGCTCGTCGACCCGGCCGGCCGCGGCCTCGGCGGCCAGGTAGCGGTGCGGCCAGTCGACCACCACCTCGTGCGCCTGCGGGAACCGCCGAGCGGTGGCGAAGACCGGCCGGGCGTCGCAGACGGTCACCCGGTAGCCGAGGAACCGGCCGACGTGGGCCACCGCGGCCGCGAAGTCGATCGCACCGAAGACGAGCATCCGGGCCGGCGCCGGATGGGCCACCACCAGCACGGACAGCTCCTCCCCGGCCGGCCGGGGCCGGACCACGCCGGAGCGGCCGGCGCGCAGCAGCGCCTGCGCGTCGGCGGCCACCGCCGCGTCCACGGCCGGCGCGCCCAGGCTGCCGTGCCGCCCCTCGGCGGCCAGCACGAGCCGCCGACCCCGCCGGCTGGGCGGGCCGCCCACACAGGTCGCCACCGCGACCGGCCGGCCGGCGGCCACCTCGGCGGCGACCAGGTCGAGCTGCGGGAAGCTCGACCGGTCGACCCGCTCGACGTGCAGCTCGACGGTCCCGCCGCAGGTCAGGCCGGCGGCCAGGGCGTCGTCGTCGCTCACCCCGAAGCGGACCAGCCGGGGCGTGGCGTCGGCGACGACCTCCCGGCACAGTTCGTAGACCGCCGCCTCGACGCAGCCGCCGGAGACGCTGCCGACCGCGCTGCCGTCCGGGCCGACCAGCAGCGTGGCGCCCGGCCGGCGGGGGGCGCTGCGCCAGGTGCGGGTGACCGTGGCCATGCCGACCGGCGCGCCGGCACGCCACCAGCGCAGCAGGTCGGGCAGGACGTCACGCATCCGTCAGCCCCGGCGGCAGGTCCACGTCGGCGTCGTCGGCCACGTCGGCGCAGTCGACCACCCGGACCTCGTCGCGGTGCGCCCGCAGGTAGGCGCGGGCGCCCGTGTCGCCGACCGCCACCGCCGCCACACCGGGCCAGTGCCGGCGGCCCAGCAGCACGGGATGCCCCCGGCGGCCGGCCGGATACCCGGCCGTCACCAGGCTGTCGGCGGTGGCGTGCCGGGCCACCCGGCGGACCGCCGCGGCGGTGACGCCGGGCAGGTCGACCAGGAGCACCACCGCCGCCGGTGCGTCGGTGCCACCCAGCGCGGCCAGCCCGGCGCGCAGCGAGGAGCCCATCCCGCCGGCCCACTCCCGGTTGTCCACCAGCACCGCGCCGGGCAGGTCGGCGTGGGCCCGCACCTCGGCCGCGGCCGCGCCGAGCACCACCACGGTGGGCGCGCAGCCGCCGTCGGCCAGCACCCCGGCCGCCCGCTCCACCAGCAGCCGGCCGTCGGCGTGCCGGACCAGCGCCTTCGGACCGCCGTACCGGCGGCCGGCGCCGGCCGCGAGCAGCACGCCGGCCGGGCGGGCGGGCGGCGCGGACACTCAACCCGCCCGGCCGGACAGCGCCGCGGCGGAACCGTACTGGCCCAGCTCGCCGGCGAGCAGCCGGGCGGCGAACTGGTGCACGGTGCGCAGCATCGCGTACGTGGGGCGGCCGGCGTGGTGGCGGACCGTCACCAGGGACTTCGCCACCAGGCCGTCGATCACGACACTGGTCCGCAGCCGCCACCAGGGAGCGGCACCGCAGACCCGGTCCACCTCGTCGAGGCCGAAGAGCCGGGGCAACGCGCCGAGCCGCACAAAGCACCAGCGCTCGGCCGGGGTGAGGCAGTCCAGGCTGCGCTGGAGGGCTGCGGACAGCGAGGTCTGGTGGGCCGGTTGGCCCCGCCGGCCGGGCCGGCGCAGGGTGGTCAGCGGGTCGTCGAGCCGGCGCAGCAGCTCGTCGAGGCTCTCGTCGGCCATCCGGTCGGCCGCCAGCTCGACGGCGAGCGGGAGCCGGTCGAGCAGACCGCAGATCACCGCCACCGTGCCGACGTCCTTCGCGCCCACCTCGAAGCCGGGACGCGCCTGGGCCGCCCGGCGGGCGAAGAGCTGCACGGCCGGCATCCCCCGGACGCCGTCCGGGCCGGTGCTGAGCGCCGGCAGCGGCGGCAGCCGCCACACCGACTCGTACGCCAGGCCGAGCGGCTCCCGCGAGGTGACCAGCGCGGACACCCGGCGCCCCACCTGCACCACGTCGTCGACCAGCCCGGCGCAGATGTCGGTGAGATGGTCCACGTTGTCCAGCACCAGCAGCAGGTGACGGTCGGCCAGCAGCCGGGGCACGCCGCCCCGCTGGGGGCCCGGCAGGCGCAGCAGCCGACGGATCTCCCCGGTGACGTCCTCGGGCGTACGGGCCGCGGCGAGGTCGACGGAGAGGACGCCGTCGGCGTACTCCGGGTGGGCCCGGCGGGCGGCCGCCAGGGCCAGGGCGGACTTGCCGCAGCCGGCCGGCCCGGCCACGGTGACCACCCGATGGTCGGTGAGCAGCCCGGTCAGCCGGGCCAGGTCGGTCTCCCGGCCGATCAGCTCCGTGGCGGCCGGGCGCGGGCCGCGCCAGGGTGGCCGGGGCCGGCTGACCACGCAGCGGGCCGGCGGGGTCTCCGGCCGGGCGGCGGCGGGGCCGTGCCGCAGCTCGCGGTGGGCGGCGGTCAGCTCCGGGCCCGGCTCGATCCCCAGTTCGGCGGCGAGCCGGGCGCGGATCCCGGCGAACCGGTCCAGGGCCGCCGCCCGCCGGCCGGTGCGGGCCAGCACGGTGAGGTGCCGCGCCTGCACCGCCTCGTGCAGCGGCTCGGCGGCGGCGAGGTGTTCGGCGGTGGCCAGCACCTCGGCCGGCCGGTCCAGCTCGAGGCCGAGGGTGACCAGGTCGAGGCAGGCGCTGACCCATTCGCGGCGCAGCGCGGCGACCGTCTCCTCCCCGGGCAGCAGGGCCCGCAGGTCGGCCAGGTCGGGGTCGGTCCAGATGCCGACGGCCGCGACCAGCAACTCGAACGCGGCCGACCGCCGGTCCCGGCGGACCAGTTCCCGGGCGGCCTCGGTGAGCCTGCGGAACCGGGTCAGGTCGACCTGGTCGGCGTAGAGCTGCAACCGGTACGCCCGGGGCGACGAGGCGATGACGTTGGTCCGGGCGTGCCGGGGCGAGCCGGGTTCCAGCGCCCGCCGCAGCCGCGCCACGTAGGTGTGCAGGAGGTGGCTGCCGCTGGGCGGGGGGTTGTCGCCCCAGAGGGCCAGGGCGAGCGTGCCGACGGGGATGTTCTCGCCCACCTGGAGTGCCAGCAGGGCGAGCAGGGCACGCTGCTTCGACGGGCCGAGATCCACCGGGGCGGTGCCGTCGTGGACCTGGACCGTGTCGAGCACGGTGACCGACAGCTGACGTTTCACGGGATCGGTGATCCTTCCAGTCGCCTGTCTCCCCAGCAGCGTAGGCACTACGGCGATCACTTTCCAGACATGAACCGTTGCGGGGCGTGAGCGTCCCACTATATGCGCTTCAAGAATGCTGCATACCGCTCGTGTCAGGCTGCTTCATGTTTGCCGCCCCCGGTGTGGAACTTGCGCCGGGCGCAGACCAAGGGGGAGCACATGACATCGACGCTCACGCGGGACGGGGTGCACCGACCCGGCGGCTGGCGGAGCCGGCTGGCCCTCAGTCCGGACCTGGTGGACTTCGCCAACCGCGGCTTCCGCACCGACCGACCC
This sequence comes from Micromonospora sp. NPDC005299, assembly GCF_042872345.1. Taxonomy (NCBI): domain Bacteria; kingdom Bacillati; phylum Actinomycetota; class Actinomycetes; order Micromonosporales; family Micromonosporaceae; genus Micromonospora; species Micromonospora sp. NPDC005299. The sequence continues at coordinate 747,492 of NZ_JBIAKG010000003.1, read as the reverse complement.
GAGACGAGAGCTATCCTGGAACGCGCCGCCACCGCCTTCCTCGACGGCTACAACCGCGGCCTCGACACGCCGTACGGGCAACCCACCACACTGGACGGCATCCCCGCTGAGCTGCACGGATTCGCCGCCGAGGGGTGTGCCATGTCGGCCGTCCTGCTGGACCGGCTGTCCCCGCGGCGGCACGGCCGCTTCGCCGCCCAACTGCGCGGGCACCCGCGCCACGACTATCTGCTGCACGTCGGCGCGGGCTGGGCGCTGGCGAAGCTGGACGCCATCTCGGCCGGAGCGCTGGGGCGGCTCGGCCGGCTCGGATCGGAGAATGGCCTGCTCCGCTGGCTGGCGTACGACGGCTATGGCTTTTTCAAGGTCTTCTTCCAGAAGGATCCGACCCTCGGCGGCTGGCGCCGGCACCGGAAGCCCTGCGACCCGACCTGCGCCATCCGCTACCAGGGGCTGGGCCGCTGCCTCTGGTTCCGCGACTGCGGTGACCCGGCCGCCCTGGCCGAGCGGATCGCCGGCCTGCCGGCCTCGCACCGCGGCGACGTGTGGAGCGGCGTCGGCCTCGCCGCCACGTACGCCAACGGGGTCTCCCCGGCCGACCACGCCCTGCTGCTCCGGCTCGCCGACAACCACCGGCCGGCCCTCGCCCAGGGCGCCGCGTTCGCGGCGGAGGCCCGGCGGGCGGACGGCACGGCCGGCCCGGCGGTCGACGGGGCCGCCCGGACCCTGACCGGGGTGTCCGCGGACAGCGCCGCCGAGTGGACCTGGCAGGCCCGGCACGGCCTGGACCGGGCCGGCGCCACCCCGGCGGACTACGGCGAGTGGCGGGCCCGCGTCCAGCGGCTCGCCGCCCGGCACGTCGCCGGCTGAGCGCGCGTCCGCCGCCGACCCCGCGCCCCCACCCGCTGCACCTGCGACAAGGAGCCGCCATGCCCAGTCCCCATCGCACCCGCAGGATCATCGCCCCGCTGCTGGCCGTCCTGATCGCCACGACCCTCGGGCTGGCCAGCCGGCTACCGGACGCGAGCGCCGCCGACCGGCGGGCCCTCGCCGGGCGGTTCGCCTTCACGGTCGGCGACCTGAACGCCGACCCGGCCGGCGCCCGCACCCAGCGGGTCGTGGAACCCGCCCTGGAACACCTGCGGGCCTGGATCTCCTCCGTCGGCGCCGGCGCGGCGCTGGCCGACCTCGACGGGGACGGCCTGCCCAACGACACGTGCCTCGTCGACCCCCGGGACGACTCGGTGAGCGTCACCCCGACCCCGGACCGGGCCGCCCGCTACCCGGCCTTCCCGCTGCGCCCCGCCGGGGTGGCGTACGACGCGCGAACCACCGCGCCGATGGGCTGCGCGACCGCCGACCTGAACGAGGACGGCCGGCTCGACGTGCTGGTCTACTACTGGGGCCGGGCGCCGCTGGCCTGGTTGCAGCGCGCCGACGTGCCGTTCGGGCCGGCCGCGTTCACCGCCGTCGACGTCACCGACCACCCCACCGAACTGTGGAACAGCACCACCGCCAACGTGCTCGACCTGGACGGCGACGGCCACCTCGACATCGTGGTCGGCAACTACTTCCCGGACGGGGCGCGGGTGCTCGACCCGGCCGCGAAGGACGACCCGCGGATGCGGATGCAGGACTCGATGTCCTGGGCCCGCAACGGCGGACGCAACCGGATCCTGCGCTTCACCGGGCTCACCCCGGTGGCCGGCGGCCCGGCCCGCCCGGCGTACGCGGACGCCTCCTCGGCCCTCACCGACGAGCAGGCCCACTCCTGGACCCTGGCCATCGGCGGCCAGGACCTGGACGGCGACAGCCTGCCCGAGGTGTACGTGGCCAACGACTTCGGCCGGGACTACCTGCTGCACAACGTGTCCCAGCCGGGCCGGATCCGGTTCGCCGAGCTGCCCGGCCGGCGCGACGCGGACATGCCGAAGTCCAAGGTGCTCGGCAACGACTCGTTCAAGAGCATGGGCGTCGCCTTCACCGACCTCAACGCCGACCTGCGGCCGGACATCCTGGTCAGCAACATCACCACCCCGTACGCCCTCCAGGAGAGCAACTTCGCGTTCGTCAGCACCGACGCCGCCCCGCTCACCGACCACGCCCCCTACCGGGACGAGAGCCAGCGGCTGGGCCTGGCGCGCACCGGCTGGGCATGGGACATCAAGGTGGCCGACTTCGACGGCGACGGCACCGACGAGATCGTCCAGGCGCTGGGCTTCCTGCGCGGCACGGTGAACCGCTGGGCCGAGCTCCAGGAGCTGGCCATGGGCAACGACGTGTTCCTCCAGTACCCGTACGCCTGGCCGAACTTCCGCGACGGCGACGACATCGCCGGGCACCAGCGCAACCCGTTCTTCGTCCGCGGCGACGACGGCCGCTACGTGGACGTCTCCGACCGGCTCGCCTTCCGGCAGCACGCCACCACCCGCGGCCTGGCCGTCGGCGACGTCGACCACGACGGGCGGCTCGACCTGGTGGTGGCCAACCAGTGGGCCCGGTCCCAGTTCCTGCACAACACCGGCCCGGCCCGCGCCCACCTCGGCCTGCAACTGCTGCTCCCGGCCGGCGCCGCCGGCGGGAAGCCCCGGCCCGCGGTCGGCGCGACGGTCCAGGTGCGCAAGGCCGACGGCACCGCGCTGACCGGCCAGCTCTACCCCGCCAACGGTCACACCGGCGGCAACTCCCCCGACCTGCTCTTCGGGCTCGGCGACTCGTCCGGCCCGGTGAGCGTCACGGTGACCTGGCGCGACGGCGCCGGCCAGCACGCCATGACCAGGTCCCTGAACCCCGGGTGGCACAGCCTCGTGCTCGCCCCGACCGCGTAGCCGACCGTCGAGCCCTCAGGAGGTCGACCGTGTCCGAACAGGCCACTCCCCGAACGGCGAACCGACCGGACCCACGGATCACGGCGCTGCGCCGGTTCGCGCTGTCCATCACCGTCTTCAACATCGTCGGGCACCTGCTGCTCGGCTTCGAGCAGGCGTACGTCACGCCGGTCGTGGCGGTGCTCACCGCGTACACGGTGGACCTGCTGCTGGAGACGGTCGAGGCGCGCGCCACCGGGCGCCCCGAGCGCTACCGGGGCGGGCCGGTCGCGCTGCTGAACTTCCTGCTGCCCGCGCACATCGCCGGCCTGGCCTGCGCCATGCTGCTCTACGGCAACCAGAGCCTGGCGCCCACCATGTTCGCCGCCGCGGTCGCCGTGAGCAGCAAGTACGTCATCCGGCTGCGGGTCCGCGGCAGCCTGCGGCACGTGCTCAACCCGAGCAACTTCGGCATCAGCGTGACGCTGATCCTGTTCAGCTGGGTCAGCATCGCCCCGCCGTACCACTTCAGCGAGGACGTGGACGGGCCGGTCGACGTGGTGATCCCGCTGGCCATCCTGGCCGCGGGCACCATGCTCAACGGCAAGTTGACCCGGCGGCTGCCGCTGATCCTGGGCTGGGCCGGCGGCTTCGTCCTCCAGGCGGTGCTGCGCTCGGTGTTCTTCGACGCGCACCTGGCCGCCGCGCTGCTGCCGATGACCGGGATCGCGTTCATCCTCTTCACCAACTACATGATCACCGACCCGGGCACGACGCCCGCCGCCCCGCGCCGGCAGGTGGTGTTCGGCCTGGCCACGGCGGCCGTCTACGGGCTGCTGGTGCTCGCCCACATCACCTTCGGCCTGTTCTTCGCGCTGGTCATCGTCTGCGGGCTGCGCGCCCTGGTGATCCTCGGCGCCAACCTCCGAGACCGGACGAAGGGCACCCCGACGCCGGCCCCCGAGCGGCCCGCCGGGGACCGGCCGACCGACGCCACCCCGGTCGACGTGGGTCAGCTGACGGTGCCCGCCGCCTGACCGCACCCCCTTTCGTACGAGCGCAAGGAGACCGTGATGGTCGACGACGACGTGGTGATCGTGGGCCTGGCCTGCCGCTACCCGGCGGCGGACAACCCGGCCCAGCTGTGGGAGAACGTCCTCAACCGGCGGCAGGCGTTCCGTCCGCTGCCGGCGGGCCGGCTGCCGCTGGCCGAGTACGGCGGCGACGGCCCCGACCGGACCACGGTCCGCCGGGCCGCGGTGCTGGACGGCTGGCGCTTCGACCGGGCCCGCTTCCGGATCCCGGGCAGCACCTTCCGGGCCGTGGACCTGTCCCACTGGCTGGCGCTGGAGACCGCCGCGGACGCCCTGGTCGACGCCGGCCTGCCGGAGGGGACCGGCACCGACCGGTCCCGGATCGGCGTGATCATCGGCAACTCGCTGACCGGCGAGTTCTCCCGGGCCGCCGCCATGCGGATCCGCTGGCCGTACGTGCGCCGGGCGGTGGCCGCCGGTCTGGTCGACGGGGGGTTGGCGACCGACGAGGTCGCGGCGCTGCTGGACCGCGTCGAGGAGCGGTTCAAAGCGCCGTTCCCGGTCCCCGGCGACGAGACCCTGGCCGGCGCGCTGGCCAACACCATCGCCGGCCGGATCTGCAACCAGTTCGACTTCCACGGCACCGGCTACACCGTGGACGGCGCCTGCGCCTCGTCCCTGCTCGCGGTGATCACCGCGGCGGAGGCGGTGGCCGCCGGCCAGCTCGACGTGGCGCTGGCCGGCGGGGTGGACCTCAGCCTCGACCCACTGGAGCTGGTCGGCTTCTCCCGGGTCGGTGCGCTGGCCGGGGACGAGATGCGGGTGTACGACGCCCGGCCCACCGGGTTCCTGCCCGGCGAGGGCTGCGGCGTGGTGGTGCTCGCCCGGGCCGGGTACGCGCTGGAGCGGGGGCTGCGCCCGTACGGGCGGCTGCTCGGCTGGGCATCCTCGTCCGACGGCAGCGGCGGGCTGACCCGGCCGGAGGAGAGCGGCCAGCGGCTGGCGCTGCGCCGGGCGTACGACCGGGCCGGCATCGAGCCCGGCGCGGTCCGGCTGGTGGAGGGACACGGCACCGGCACCGCCGTCGGCGACGAGGCGGAACTGCGGGCGCTGCTCGGCGTACGCGGACCGGCCGCGTCCCCGGCGGTGCTGGGCAGCATCAAGGCGAACATCGGGCACACCAAGGCGGCGGCCGGGGTGGCCGGTCTGATCAAGGCGGTGCTGGCCGTGCACCGGGAGGTGCTGCCGCCGACCACCGGCTGCCACCGGCCGCACCCGCTGCTCGCCGAGGGTGGTGGGCTGCGGGTCGTCGACGAGGCCCGGCCCTGGCCGGCCGGCGAGCGGTACGCCTCGGTCAGCGCCATGGGCTTCGGTGGCATCAACACGCACGTGGTGCTCGGCGGGACGACCGCGTCGACGCCCCGGCCGCTCAGCGCGCACGTGCGGCGGCTGGGCCGGCCGCACCCCGACCACGAGCTGGTGGTCTGCGGGGCGCCGGACGCGGCGGCGCTGACCGGGCTGCTCACCCGGCTCCGGGCGGCGGCGACCGCGCTGTCCCGCCCCGAGCTGACCGACCTGGCCGCCGGCCTCGCCGCCGGCCACCGGGGGGACGCCCCGGCCCGGTTCGCCGCCGTCGTCCGCGACGCCGACGGGCTGGTGGCCGCCGTCGACCGGGCGCTCGGGCACCTGGCCGAGGGCGGCCGGCGCCTGCTCGACCCGCGTCACGGCGTGTTCCTGGTGGTCGGCCGGGCGCTGCGGGTGGGGCTGCTCTTCCCGGGCCAGGCCGCCCCGGTGCACGCCGACCGGGGGGCGCTGGGTCAGCTGCTCGACGACGCGGCCGCCCGGATCACCTCCGGGCCTGATTCGGCCGCCGCGTCGCCGGGCGGGGGTCCGGAGCGAATGCGGGCCGCGCCGCCGGTGCCGGCCGACACGGCGGTGGCCCAGCCGGCCATCGTGGCCGACAGCCTGGCCGGGATCCGCTGGCTGGACCGGCTCGGCGCCCGGCCGGTCGGCGCGCTCGGCCACAGCCTGGGCGAACTGGCCGCGCTGAGCTGGGCCGGCGCGCTGGACGCCGAGGACGCCCTGGCCCTGGCCCGGTCGCGCGGTGTGGCCATGTCCACCGCGACGGAGGTGCCCTCGGGGATGCTGTCGCTCCGGGCCGACCTGACCGCCGCCCGGGAGCTGGCCGCCGGGACCGGCGCGGTGGTGGCCGCGGACAACGGCGAGCGGCACGTGGTGGTGGCGGGCGCCCGCCCGGAGCTGGACCGGGTCGCCGCGGCCGCCCGGCGCGCCGGGATCGAGGCGACTCCGCTGGCCGTCTCGCACGCCTTCCACTCCCCGCTGATGGGGCCGGCCGCCGAGGCGTTGCGCGGGGCGGCCGGGCGGATCCCCTGGCGGCGGCCGGAGCGGCCGGTGGCGTCCACGGTCACCGGGGCGTGGTGGGCCGACGAGGACCCGGTGGAGGTGCTGGTCCGGCAGCTCACCGGGCCGGTCCGGTTCCGCGAGGCGCTCGGCCTGCTCGACGCCGACCTGCTGGTCGAGGTCGGCCCGGGGCAGATGCTCGCCGCGCTGGCCGAGGCTGCGGGGCGTACCGCGGTCAGCCTGGACGTCGGCGCGGCGAGCGCGGCCGGCGTGGCCGCCGGGACCGCGGCCCTCTTCGCCGCCGGTGCGGTCGGCGACGTGACGCCCTTCTTCGCCGCGCGCTTCACCCGCCCGTTCGACCTCGACCGGGAGCGGGACTTCCTGGTCAACCCGTGCGAGCGGGAGGTACCCGCGGTGGCCCTGCCGGCGTCCCGGCCCGCGACGCCGGACCCGCGCCCCCGGCCGGTCCCGGCGGCCCGTGCGGCCGACGGCCGAAGCACCCCCGAGCTGGTCGCCGCCCGGGTGGCGGACCTGGCCGAACTGCCGGCCGCCGAGGTGGGCCCGGGCACCCGACTCCTCGCCGACCTGCACCTGAACTCGATCCGGGTCGGTCAGCTCGCCGCCGAGATCGCCGGGGAACTGGGCCGGGCGCTGCCCGCCACGCCGTTGTCCCTGGCGAACGCCACGGTGGGCGAGTTCGCCGCCGCGATCGAGGGGCTGCCGACCGCCGACGAACCCGCCGCCGAGCTGCCCGCGGCCGGGGTCGGCCCCTGGGTCCGGGTGTTCCGCCACCACCTGGTGCCCCGGCCGGCCACCGCCGCCCCGGCCGCCGAGGCGCCCCGCTGGGAGGTGGTCGGCCCGCTGGCCGGGCACCCGCACGCCGAGGCGGTGCGGACCGCGTTCCGGGTCGACGCCAGGGCGCCGACGGGCCGCCTGCTCGCCCTGCCGCCGGGGGTCGCCGACATCCCGACCGCCGACGTGGTCGCCGCGCTGCGCGCCGCAGCGACCGACGGCCGGCCGCTGGTGGTGCTGCACCACGGCGGCGTCGGCGCGGCCGTCGGCCGCAGCCTGGCTGCGGAGACCGACGTGCCGGTGCTGGTCGTGGAGACCCCGCCGGGCCCGGCCGGGGTCCGCCTGGCCGCCGCCGAGGCGTCCCGGCAGTGGTCGGGCTACCAGGAGGTGGTGTACGGCGCAGACGGCGTACGCACCGTGCCGGTGACCCGGCTGCTGGACGGGCAGCCCCGCACCGACCGGCGGATCCCGCTCGGCCCGGGCGAGGTCTGCCTGGTCACCGGGGGCGCGAAGGGGATCGGGGCGGCCTGCGCGGCGGCCCTCGGCGAGGCCACCGGGGCACGGCTGGTGCTCTTCGGCCGCAGCCCCGCCGACGACCCGGAGGTGGTCGAGGCGGTACGCCGCACCGGCGCGGTCTACCGGTCGGTGGACCTGACCGACCCGGCGGCGGTGGGCGCGGCGGTCACCGCCGTCCGCGCCGAGCACGGCCCGGTGCGCGGGCTGCTGCACGCGGCCGGGCGCAACGAGCCCGTGCCGGTGACCGAGCTGACCGCCGCGGAGCTGGACCGCACCCTCGCGCCGAAGGCGTACGGCTTCGAGCACGTGGTGGCCGCGTTGGACGCCGACGAGCTGCGCTTTGCCGTGGCGTTCGGCTCGGTCATCGGCCGGGCGGGGCTCCCCGGCGAGGCCGCGTACGCCACCGCCAACGAGTACCTCTCCCGGCGCTGCGCCGAGCTGGCTGCCACCGTGCCGCAGGTGCGCTGGCTGAGCATCGAGTGGTCGGTCTGGTCCGGGACCGGGATGGGCGTCCGACTGGGCGTGCTCGACGGGCTGCTCCGGCGCGGGGTCAGCCCGATCCCGCCGGACGAGGGCACCCGCCTGCTGCTGGAACTGCTCGCCACGCCCGCGCTGCCGCCGGTGGTGCTGGTGGCCGGCCGGCTGCCGGTGAGCGACACCCTGGAGTGGGACGAGTGCGCCGAGGAGCACGGCCGCTTCCTGGAGTCGCGGCTGATCGGCACGCCCTGCGTGGAGCTGGTCGCCGAGGTGCGGCTCTCCCTCGGCGCCGACCCCTACCTGGACGACCACCGGATCGACGGCGCCGCCGTGCTGCCCGCGGTGCTCGGGCTGGAGGCGATGGCGCAGGCCGCCGCCGCGCTCGGCGCGAAGCAGGTGCCCACGGTGATCCGGGACGTGGCGCTGACCCGCCCGGTGACCGTCGGCGACCGGGAGCCCCGGCCGGTCCGGGTGGCCGCGCTGACCGCCCCGGACGGCACGGTCCGGGCGGCGGTACGCAGCGCCGAGACCGGCTTCGCCGTGGACCACCTCACCGGCACGTACGGCGGGGCGGTGACCTCGGGCGAGCCGGTGCCGCCACCCTCGACCGGGCTGCTGGTGCCCGGAGGTCCGCTCTACGGCCCGGCCTTCTTCCACGGCCCCCGGTTTCAGCGGGTGGCCGGCTACCACGGGCTGAGCGCGTACCGGTGCGTGGCCGAGGTGCACGCCGAGGCGGGGACCTGGTTCGGCGGGTTCCACGACCAGCGGCTGCAGCTGGGCGACCCGGGGGTGCGGGACGCCTTCCTGCACCTGCTCCAGGCGTGCGTGCCGGACCGGCGGGTGCTGCCGGTCGGGGTGGACCGGATCGACATCCACGCCCGCCCGGAGGGCACCCTGACCGTCCACGCCCGACAGGTCGCCGAGACGGGCGACGAGTTCCGCTTCGACCTCACCGTCATCGACGCGGACGGCTCGCCGGTGGAGCGCTGGACCGGGCTGCGGCTGCGGGCGGTCGGCCCGGTGGACAACGCGGTCTGGCCGACCGAGCTGGTCGGGCCGCTGGTGGCCCGTCGGCTGCGCCGCTGGCGGCCGGAGCTGCGGGTGGACCTGGCCGCCGCGCCGGCCGGGCGGACCGACCGGGACCGCAGCCGGGCGCTGGCCGGCTGGCTGCTCGGCGGCGAGGTACGCGCCGACGCGACCGGCCGGCTCCGGCCCGGCGTACCGGCCACGCCGCTGGGCTGGCGCGGGATCAGCGTGAGCCACCTCGACGGGCACCTGCTGACCGCCACGGCGGACCGCCCGGTCGGCGTGGACTGGGAGGCGGTCACCCCCACCCCACCGTTGCCCGAGGCTGCGGCCCGGGTCGCCGAGGCGCTGGCCCGGCTCACCGGTGAGGACGCGGGAACCGCCGGGACCCGGGTGTGGACCGCGCTGGAGGCGCTGGTGAAGGCGGGCGCGGCGGTGGACGCCCCGCTGGTGCTGCGCGACGAGACCGGACCGGACGGCTGGGTGGCGCTGCACGCCGGCCGGCACGCGGTGTACGGAACGGTCGTGCCGGCGACGCCCGGGCCGGTCGCGGTGAGCCTGGCCGTCGCCACGGACGCCGACGGGGAGGCGTGAGGAGATGCCCGACAGCTACGTCCACCGGCACGTGGTGACCTTCGACGAGACGAACCTGGTGGGGAACGTCTACTTCGCCCACTACCTGCACTGGCAGGGGCACTGCCGGGAGCACTTCCTGGCCGAGCACGCGCCCGGCGTGATGGCCGCGCTGGCCGACGGGCTGGCCCTGGTGACCGTCGACTGCCACGCCGACTTCTACGCCGAGGGCAACGCCTTCGACGAGGTCGAGGTGCGGATGATGCTCGACCGGCTGGACGGTCACCGGATCGCGATGTCCTTCGACTACGTCCGGGTGGCGCCCGGCCCGCCGACGCTGCTGGCCCAGGGCCGCCAGACGGTGGCCTGCATGCGCCGGGGCGGGCACGGCCTGGAACCGGTGGAGGTCCCGGCCGAGCTGCGCCGGGCCCTGAGCCGGTACGCGGTGGTGGCCCGATGACCGTCGGCATCCTGGGCCAGGGCCGGATGGGCCGTGGGCTGGCCGAGGCGCTCCGGCAGGCCGGCCGCCACTCCCTCCTGGTGCCGGGGCGGGGCGACCCGCTCCGGGTGGCCCGGCTGCTCGACCGGGCCGCGCTGGTGGTGCTCGCGGTGCCGTTCCCGGCCGCGGTCGAGTTCCTGCGCGGGCCGGCCGGGCGGCGCGGCCGCGGCCGCACCCTGGTCGACCCCACCAACCCGGTGTTCTGCGAGCCGCCGCTGGTGCCGCCCGGCCGCTCCGGCGGCGAGCTGCTGGCTGAACTCGCCGCCGACCGGGCCGCCGGGCCGGGCCACCCGGGCGAGGGCTGGCGGGTGGCGAAGGCGTTCAACACGGTGCCGGCCGGGGTGCTCGCCCGCTGCCGGGTCAACGGCCTGCCGGTGTCGCTGCCCGTCGCCGCCGACCATCCGGCGGCGGTGCGGGACGTCTTCGCGCTGGCCGAGGCACTGGGCTTCGCGCCACTGGACGCCGGGGGCATCCGGGCGGCCCGCCACCTGGAGGCGCTGACCGGGCTGTTGATGGCGGTCAGCGACCGGCAGGGCCTGCGCGGTCAGGTGTCCATCCACATCGGAGTGCCGAGCGGCGACCGTACCGTGCGGGAGACGGCGTGCCGGGCCGGCTGACCGGGTCAGCCGAGCGGGTTGCCGGCCAGCCCGAGCAACCGCAGGCAGCGCGACATGGCGGCCGGCGGCCCGGAGACCTGCACCGAGCCGGCGAGCACCGCCTCCAGCGGGTCCAGCCGCCGCACCCCGAGCTGGAAGAACGTCGTCGCGTCGGTCTTCACGTGCAGGGTCGGCTCCGACGCGGCGGTGGGGTGCAGGACCGCCCGGCCGCCCTCGACCACGACGTGGAACTGCTCGCCGTCGACGTCGAAGCCGTAGACCTCGTCGACGCCGGGGGCGCGGGCGTCGTCGAGCATCGCGTCGGTGGCCAGGATCGCCCAGGCCGGCCGGGTCACCGAGGCGGCCGGCGGCGGCTGGTGGGCGGCGTAGGTCAGACCGAAGCGGGCCAGGCTCAGCACCGGCTCCCGCATCCGCTCACCCAGCTCGGTCAGCGCGTAGCCCGCGGTCCGCCGCTGCGGGTCGAGCGGCCGGACCAGCCCCGCTTCGACGAGGAAGCCGAGCCGGTCGGCCAGGAGGTTGGTGCCGATTCCTTGCAAAGCATCGAGGAGTTCGCCGTAGCGACGGGGCCGGATCAGTAGCTCCCGGACGATCAGCAGCGTCCAGCGTTCGCCGAGAACGTCCAGCGCATAGGCCAGTCCGCACTGTTGGTCGTAGGTGCGTCGGTCCTTCAGCAGCCCCATCGCTCGCTCCCTTTCGGGCATTCCATCCCTTCACTATTCCATGGTTCCGGCCACGGAGAGGACCGCCAGATGACCGCCCTCGCCAGCTCCACTCGTACCGCACTAACCTCCACCCGACGTCGACCCGTCGCCGCCGTCGCCGGCGTGCTCGGCGGCCTGCTGCTCGCCGTGCTCTGGTCGTTCGAGTTCGTCGACCACGTGATCGGCGACAACGTCGCCAACTCGGTGCTCGGCACCGACGCCAAGCAGAGCGCCATCGCCGGCTCCGCGGCCGGGGTGGTGTTCGCCTTCGTCTCCGGGTTCGCCGGCACGTTCACCGCCTGCAACATCGCCGTGTTCGGCGCGCTGCCGGATGTCGCCGAGTGCTCGGCCGGGCCGCGCCGTGGCCGGCTGGCCGCCGCGTTGACCCCGCTGGGCTGGCTGGCCCTCGGGCTGGTCTCGGTGGCGGCGGTGTACGGCTTCCTGGCCGTCCTGATCGGCTCCCGGCTGCCACAGCTCTCCACCGACACCGTGGGCGACGGCCTCCCGGTCCGGCTGGTCCAGGCGTCCGTGGTGTTCGGCGTGATCGGGCTGGCCTTCGCCTGGCTCGGGCTGGCCGCGCTGGGCCTGCTCCCCGACCCGTTCGCCGGCCGGCCGGTGGCCCGGCTGGTGACGCTCGGCGCGCTGGTCGGCGGCTTCCTGGTGGGCCGCCCGTACCCGCTGTTCCACAAGCTGCTGGAGCAGGCCGTGGAGAGCCACAACCCGTTCTACGGCGCGCTGGTGCTGGTGCTCCAGTCGCTCGGCAACGTGCTGATCATGGCGGTGCTGGCCCTGGTGCTGGTGCTCGGCACCCGCGGCGCCTTCCAGCGCTGGCTGTCCCGCCCCGGCCGGGCCGCTCTGCTGGTCGGGGTCAGCCTCCTGGCGCTGGGCGCGTTCCTGGTCTTCTACTGGGATGTCCGCCTGCCGGCCATGTTCGGCTACGGCTGGTTCCCGACCATGCCGTGGAACGCCTGATGCTCCCCGGCTCCGCTCTCCGCCCCGGTGGCCGCCGCCAGCGCCACCGTGCGGAGCAGCCGGAAGCGCGGGCCGTCGGGCCCGGGCTTCGGGTCCAGCAGGGACTCGTCGACCAGCCGGTCCAGCACGGCCCGGAGCCGGGCCGGGGGGACCAGGTCGGCGCAGCGGGCGGCCGCCTCGCCCAGCGAGAAGCACCGGTCCCCGCCGCCGAGCCGGACCAGGCAGGCCCGGTCGACCGGGGCGAGTGCCGCCAGGCTGCGGTGCAGCGCGGCACGCAGGGAGCGGTGGTGCTGCGGATGGCCACGCCGCTGCGGCCGCAGCTCGTCCAGCGGGTCGTCGACCCGGCGCAGCACCCCGTCGAGGCTGTCGGTGTAGAGGCAGGCGGCGGCGAGTTCGATGGCCAGCGGCAGGCCGTCCAGCCCGCGGCAGATCCGCGCCACGGTGACGGCGTCCGCCGGGGAGAGGCGGAAACCGGGCCGGACCAGCCCGGCCCGGTGGGCGAAGAGGCGGACGGCGGGGTTGTCGGTCAGCGCGTCCGGGGTGTCGACCTCGGGCAGCGGCAGCGGCGCCAGCCGGAACACCGCCTCGTGGGCGAGCCCGAGCCGGCGGCGCGAGGTGACCAGCATGGCCGTACGCGGGCAGCGGTGCAGCGCGTGCTCCACCATCTCGCCGGCCCGGGCGCCGAGGTGCTCGACGTCGTTGAGCACCAGCAGCATCCGCTGGTCCCCGACGGCGCGCAGCGGGTCGGCGGTCGGCCCCGGCAGCTCCAGCGTCTCGGCCAGCAGGCGCAGCACCTCGCCGCAGTCCCGCGCCTCGGCCGCGTCGACCGTGGCCACCCCCTCGGGGAACGCGGCCGCGACCCGTTCGGCGACCGCCAGCCCGGTGGCCGACTTGCCGCAGCCGGCCGGCCCGACGATCGTGACGTGCCGGTGCGCGACCAGCAGCGTGGCGCAGCGGGCGACGTCGTCCTCCCGGCCGATCAGCGGACCGATGGCCGGGCCGGGACCGCGCCAACCGGGCCGCCGGTCGGGTGGCCCCGCGTCCGGGGCGGCCGGGGCGGGCGGTTCGACGCCCGGCTCCGGCTCGTCACCGGCGTGCAGCAGGGCCGCGTACATCCGGCGCAGCTCCGGGCCCGGCTCCACCCCGAGTTCGGCGCGGAGGCGGGCCCGGACGTTCAGGTAGTGGTGCACGGCGGCGGCCCGCTGCCCGCTGCGGGTGAGCGCCTCCAGGTAGCGGGCCTGCACCGCCTCCTGGAGCGGCTCGACGGCCGCGAGCTGCTGGGCCACCGGCAGCACCACCGACGCCTGCCCGAGGGTCAGGCCCACCGTGACGTGACGCAGGCCGGCGTCGACCCAGTCGTCGCGCAGCGCGGTGAGGTGTCGGGGACTGGCCAGCAGGCCGCCGAGGTCGGCGAGGGTCGGGTCCTGCCAGAGCCCGAGCGCCGCGTCGAGCAGTTCGAAGGCCTCGTGCGGGTCACCGGCCGCCTGCCGGGCGCGGGCCCGGCCGAGGAGCTGCTGGAAGTGCGACGCGTCGACGCGTTCCGGCGGCACGTCGAGCCGGTAGCCGCCGGGCACCGAGGCGATGACGTTGGTCCGGGCGCGCGGCGCGGTGTCCGGCTCCAGCACCTGGCGCAGCCGGGCCACGTACGTCCGGACGAGATGGTCGCCGCTGGCCGGGGCGTCGTCACCCCAGACCGCCTCGGTGAGCGCGCCGAGCGGCACCGGCTGCCCGGGATGCAGGGCGAGACAGCCGAGGACCGCGCGCTGCCGGGACGGGCCCAACGGGACCTCCGTGGTGTCGCGGAACGCGGCGACCGGGCCCAAAACCCTTATCCGGACAGTGTTCACGGCAGCGCCCATCGTCGCCTCCCCCCATCAAGAGGCTATGGGATCTATAGAACCCTGTCCATGACAGTGCGCCACCTCTGGATTACCCAACGCACATCCCCACCGTGCCCAAGGAGGCGTTGATGCTCCCGGAGAACCCCCTCCCCGGCGACCGCCCCACCGGACTCTCCCGCACCATCCCCCGCCAGTCCCGCCTGGCCATGGCCACCCGAGGCGCGTTCGTGGTGGCCAGCAGCGCCGCGTACCTGCTGCCGGCGGCGGCCGGCGCGGCGGTGCTGAGACCCCTGCGCGGCCGCACCGCGGCGGCCCGCTTCTTCTATCGCCGGCTGGTCCGGCACCTGCAACGGCTCGGCCCGGCGCCGGTCAAGTTCGGCCAGATCATGGGCACCCGGCAGGACCTCCTGCCGCCCCTGCTCTGCGACGAGCTGGGGCGGCTGCACGACCGGGTCCGGCCGATGTCCGCCGGGCAGGTGCGCCGCGCGCTGCGCGACGCGTACGGCCCGGACCTGACCCGGCACTTCACCGAGATCGAGCCGACGGCGCGGGCCAGCGGCAGCATCGCCGGCGTCTACCGGGCCGTCCGGACGGACGGCCGGGAGGTGGCGCTGAAGCTGCAACGCCCCGGCATCCGTCGCCGGATGGCGCTCGACCTGGCCCTCATCCACGGCGCGGCGGCGCTGGCGGAGAAGCTGCCCCCGGGCCGCGGGGTGCCGCTGGCCGAGCTGACCGGTTTCGTCTGCGCGGCCGTGCTCGGGCAGCTCGACTTCGCCGGAGAGCGGGCCAACCTGGCCGAGCTGCGGCGCAACTTCGCCGAGTCCGACAACGTCTGGGTCCCGGCCACACTGCCCGAGCTGTGCCGGCCGAACTGCCTGGCCATGGAGTTCATCCCGGACCTGGTGGCCCGCCCGGTCGCCGAGATCGATCCGGCCCGCCGGCCCCGGCTGGCCGCCCGCACGGTGAGCGCCGTCTACCAGATGCTCTTCCTCGACGGCTTCGTCCACTGTGACCTGCACCCCGGGAACGTCTACTTCAAGGGACCCCGGGTGGTCCTGCTGGACGCCGGGTTCAGCATCCGGCTCAACCCGACCGTACGCCGGCAGTTCGCCGACTTCTTCCTCGGCCTGGCGCTGGGCCGGGGCCGGCAGTGCGGCGAGGTGGTGGTGGACAGCGCGGTCCGGGTGGCGCCGGACGCGGACGTCGAGGGCTTCATCGGCCGGGTGGCCGAGCTGGTCAAGCGGAACACCGGCGTGCCGGCCAAGGAGTTCCAGCTCACCCGCTTCGGCACCGAACTGTTCACCCTGCAACGGGACTTCGGCCTGTACGCCGCGTCCGAGTTCGTCTTCCCGCTGCTGTCCCTGCTGGTGATCGAGGGGACGGTCCGGGACCTCGACCCCGACATCGACTTCCAGGCGGCAGCCCGCCCGATGCTGCTGCGCGCCGCCGCCGAGACCGCCCACCTGGCCCCGCAACGCCGGGCGGGCTGACCGTCGCACCCCGAACCCAGGAGGAGACCGTGACCGACCGACCGCACACCGACCGCAACGGGCTGCTGACCAGCCTCAACGGCCGCCACCACCGGACCGCCGCGATGCTGTTCATGCTGGTGGTCCTCGGGCACTGGGCCGAGCACATCGCCCAGGCCGTGCAGATCTGGGGCCTCGGCTGGCCGGTGCCGAAGGCCCGCGGCGTGCTGGGCCTCCCGTTCCCGTGGCTGATCAGCTCGGAGTGGCTGCACTACGGCTACGCGCTGGTCATGCTCGTCGGCCTCTGGGCGCTGCGACCCGGCTTCACCGGCCCGGCCCGCACCTGGTGGACGGTGGCCCTGGCCATCCAGTTCTGGCACCACATCGAGCACCTGCTGCTGCTGATCCAGGCCCAGACCGGCGCGCACCTGGCCGGCCGGCCGGCGCCGACCAGCGTGCTCCAGTTCTGGTTCCCCCGCGTCCAGCTGCACCTGTTCTACAACGCGGTGGTCTTCCTGCCGATGGTCGTGGCCATGTACCACTACCTCCGGGACTCCGGCCGCCGGTCCACCGCGGCGGTGCCGGAGCGGGCCGCGTCGCACCGGGTGTCGGCATGACTCCAGCGGATCCCCGCCGGGGCGCGGCGCTGCGCCGCGTCCCGGCGGCGCTGGTGCTGCTGATCGGCGCGGTGGTGCTGCTGCGCCCGCTGTTCCGCGCGCCGGAGGACCCGGTGGTGGCCGCGACCCCGGCGCGCGGGGCGGTCCTCGCCGCCGCCCCGCCCGCCGTGGAACTGGCCTTCGGCAGCCGCCCCCGCCGGGGCGACGCGCACGTCACGGTCACCGCCGCCGCCGGGCAGCGGGTCGACCGCGGCGTGACCACCGTCCAGGACAAGGGGGTACGCGAGACGCTGCCCCCGCTCGGCGAGGGCTGGTACGTGGTGACGTACCACGTGACCCTGGCCGACGGGTCCGAGCCCAGCGGGGCGTACGCCTTCGCGGTCGGCCGCCCGGCCGGCCCGCCGCCGCAGGTGGACGCCGGGGCGGCGGCGCCGGCGGAGGCCGAGGGCCACGCCGGGCACGCCGGGCCGCCCGATCCGCTCACCCTGGCCGTGCTGGGCGCCAACGCCGTGATGCTGGTCGTGCTGGGCGCCCGGCTGGTGTGGTGGCGGCGCCACCGGAGGTCCTGATGACTGCCCTCCGCTCGCGCCGCCACCCGGACCTACCGGCTCCAGCCGTGCGGGCCGGCGTCGACCCGCTGACCGTTCCCGGTGCCGTTGAGGTCGGCCGGGATGTCCAGGTCCCGGCCGGGCGGCGCCGCCGGGAACGAGTCCCCGAACGCCCGCTGGCAGAGCATCGCGGCCCGGCCGAACGCGCCCACCCAGTAGCCGGTGAGGATCTTGCGCTCGTCCAGCGGCGGGGCGATCGTGCTCAGCGCCTCCCAGTTCGAGTGGAAGACCTGGATGATGCTGCCGCCCAGCCCGGCCGGCTCGATCCAGAGGTGCCCCTCCAGCTCACCCGGCCAGCCCGGCCGCCCGAGGCGGAACTCCAGCCGCGGCAGGTACGAGGGGAACTGCTGGTACGCCTCGACGTGCCGGGTGACCGTCATCGTGGCCACCCCGCTGGCGTCGCCGAGGATCAGGCCGACCTCGCTGCCGGCGTCCAGGCTGCCGCTGGTGCGGCTCAGCCAGAACTGGGTGGCCGGGGTCGAGGTGAGCAGCCCCCAGACCTCGAACGTGGTGCCCGGCAGTTCGGTCTGCACGTACGGGCCCATCCGGCGCCAGGGCCAGCGCCACGGCACCCCGGTGCGGATGTAGTCGGCGAGCTGGTCGAGGATGCCGGGCCAGCCCATGCCGTTCCAGGACCGCCAGTCCGAGGGCGGGTTGAACGCCTCCTCGACGACGGTGACCTGGGTGCCGTGCGGGGTCGCGGTGAGCTGCCAGGTCACCTCGGTGGCCGGACCCACCCCCACCCAGCGCCAGAGGTACGACAGGCGGCCCTCGCCGCCGGAGGCCGGCTCCCGCACGTCGCGGATCCGGCAGAAGAAGAACTCCCCGTCCTCGAAGTCGAGGATCGCCTCGCCGTCGGCGGTGGCCCACTCGCCCCGGCAGACCGCGAGCCACTGCGCGACCTGCTCGGGATCGGTGAGCGCCGACCAGACCCGGTCGGCGGGCGCGGGGATGTGGACCTGGCTGACCAGCCGCTCCCAGCGGTCCTGGGCCAGCGGATAGCCGCCGTTGCGGTGCAGCAGCGGGAAGTCATCGGGCTCCACCCCGGTGAAGCCCGGTCGGGGCTCCAGCCGGGGAGCGGGTGCGCTCCGGTCGTCCACGGGCATGCCAACCTCCGACTGTCGTCGCTCCTTCGGGTTGCCGCGCCCCGGCCCTGCTGGTGGGCGGGGCGGTCGTGCCGGTGCGGGAGACCGGCCGGAGCCGGCCTCCCGCACCGTGGGGAATCACATCTGGTCGGGCTGCAGGTAGCCGCCCATGTTGAACCGGAGGCTGGTCAGGTACGCGACCGGCTGGCCGTCCGGGTCGTTGACGTCGAGCAGCGGCATCATCCGGTAGATCTGCCCCTTGCCCGGGGCGCCCGCCGGCGGGATGCTGCGCACGTCGTCGATGGTCAGGATGATCGGCTCGCGGTTCATCAGCTTCAGCCCGAGCTTCGGCATGTCGAAGATCGCGCCGACCGCCATCCGGCAGGCCTTGGCCGACGGCCCCTCACCCGCGTACGGGTCGAAGGGGGTGCGGATCTGGCCGGCGGAGAGGCAGTCCGGGTTGAGCGTGACGGTGATCTTGCCGAGCTCCTCGCACTCACCGACCATCTTCATCTCGATGAGGTTGGTGTAGACCTCGGCGTCGGCCCAGTCGCCCGAGGTGGACGGCGACCGGACCACCCGCACCCAGCCGTCGAAGGCGACGGTGTACTCGCCCACGCCCGGCACCGCGAAGGTGTCGATCGAGTTGATGCCCAGGTTGTCGATGCCCGGCTCCGGCGGGGTCCACGGCACGACCGGGGCGCCGGCGTAGACGTTCGGCACGCCCTCGGTCTGGACCGGGCGACCGAAAAGAACGCTCTTGGTGCTCATCTCTGGTGTCCTCTTCCTTCGTTACGGCAGCAGGGAGGTGTGGTCGCAGCAGGTCAGGCCGGGCTGGTCCGCCACGCCGTCCTGGTTCATGTCGATCTCGCCGTCGACGGTCGAGTAGACGTCGCGGGAGTTCATGTCGATGACCCCGTCGCCGTCCCAGTCGTTCAGCTTCCCCTTGAAGGTGCCGAGGATGAACGCGTTGGTCATGTGGCCGATCTCCGGGTCGTGCAGCGTGGAGAGCACGCCGTTGCCCGGCTGGAGGATCTCCTCCATCGAGCGGCCGGCCACCCGGGCCAGGTTGATGTGGCCCCAGCCCTGGAAGCGACCGCGGACGTAGCGGATGGCCGCCTCGTCGTGGATCTGGAACTTCGGGTCGAGGTGCCAGGTGCCGTACCGGGCGAAGCCGATGTTGGCCTGGCGGGTGCCCTCGCTCGGGTCGTCGGCGCGGCCGGACTTGAAGAACGTCCGGGGCACCAGCGACTCGAAGAAGAAGTTGCCCCGGTCCCGGCGGGTGCGGTCGGTGAACCCGCGGAACAGGTAGTTGTCGCAGTGCGGCGAGCCGTCGGCGTGCAGCCCGTCGATGGTCTTGGCGATGACGAGCTGCCGCTCGCGGGTCGCCACGTTGGGGCAGGCGTGCGCCTGGCCGTAGATCCGGGCCAGGCCCTGCGGGGCCAGCGAGATCTTGCCCCAGTGCTGGTTGGAGTCGTCCAGCCGCACGTACAGGTCGCAGTGGATCAGCAGGTAGATGGTCTCGTCGAAGGTGCGGCCCGGGGTGAACTTGCCGCCCCGGCCGTCGAACGCCGGGTCACCCGTCTGCAGCTCGCTGCGGAACAGGTGCGACCACTCGGCGATCTCCGGGTCCGCGTCCTTGGCGAACTTGCTGAGGGTGGTCACCGCGTGGGCCCCGCCCAGCTTCTCGATGGCCCACAGGGCGTCCCAGCGGACCTCGCGGTTGGGGTCGTGCAGCACGGCCTGGCCGAGCAGCTCGATCGCGTCCGGCAGGTCGCGGTCGGCGTACTCGAACAGGGCCTGCTCGCGCATGGCCGCGTCGGGGTGGTTCAGCGCGGCGTCGCGCAGTTCCTGGTTGGTGCGGTTGTCCAGCCGGACCGCGACCTTGTTCAGCGCGTATCCGAAGTCGCTCGCCCAGGCTGCCGGGTCACCGGCGACGAAGCGCGGGTCCATCGCCGGCAGCGTGGTCCGGTAGGAGAAGTTGAGCGCGTCGCGCTGGTCCGCCGAGAGAGCGTCCAGGTTGACGGGAGCGGCCTCGGCCGGGACCGCCTCCTCCCACGCACCCTGGGCGCCCTCGGCGAGAGCACCCGGCGACTTGTTACAGAGATCGATTGCCATTGCTGCCTCCTTCGGCGCTTTCTGGCCTGGGCCTCGACGCTAGGGCCTCCGTGGTCCCTATAGTTCTTTCAAGTTGCTCAGCCCTGTGATTGCCTCAAGACCACTATCGATATATCTTTATGAAGTTGCTCAGCGGAAGGTGCCCCATGTCACCTGAGCCCCTCTCCCGCCCCTCCCGGATCGTCCTGCGGGCCCTGCGGCCCGCGCCGGCGCCCGTCCGGCCCACCCCCCGCGCGGCCCGCTGGCGGGTGACCGGGCCCGCCGACCATCCCCTCGTCCGGCATCTGCGCCGACAGCCCTATCCGGCGGCCGGCCCCGAGACCGACGTGCTGGTCCTGGAGGGACGCTGGCCGGACGGGGGCACCGCCGTGCTGCTCGACGCGTACCGGCGGGCGGGCCAACGGCAGCTCACCCTGGTCCACTGCGGAGCCGGCGGCGGCAGCCTGCTGCGCGGGCTCGCCGCCGGGGACGCCCGGCCCGTCGGCACGGTCGCGCTGGGCGAGCCCACCCCGGCGGCAGTGCGCCGGGCCGCCGGCCTGCTCGCCGCGCCGGCCGCCGGCGACGAGCTCACCGTGGCCGCCGACGGCACCGTGCACACCCTCGGTTGGCGGGCCGCCCCGCTGCCCGGCCGGGCAGCGCGGTTCGCCGGGGCCACCGTCCTGGTCACCGGCGGGCTGGGCGGGCTCGGCAGCCGCCTCGCCGTCGCGCTGGCCGCCGCCGGCGCCGTCCCGGTCCTGCTCGACGTGCGTACGCCGGGCGACGCCCCGCCCGACGTACGCCGGATGCTCACCGTGCTGCGCCGGCGCTGCGCGCGGGCCCGGCTGCTCACCGTGGACCTCACCGAGCCGGCGGCGGCCCGCGCCGCCCTGGCCGGGCTGCGGCCCACCGCGATCGTGCACTGCGCCGGCCGGATCGCCGGCGGCACCGGCGTACGACTCGGTCCCGCCGAGGTCGACGCCCTGGTCGCCGCGAAGGTCACCACGCTGGAGACGGTGCTCGCCGCGGTCCGCCCCAAGCGGCTGCGGGCGGTGCTCACCTTCGGCTCGCTCACCGCGCACGGCGCGCACCCGGGGCTCGCCGGCTACGCCCTCGCCAACGAGCTGCTGCACCGGGCCACCGCCCGGTACGCCGCCACCCACCCCGGGGTCCGCTGCTGCACCGCCGAGTGGTCGCTCTGGTCCGGCGCCGGCATGGCCCGGCAGGTGGCCCGGGTCGCCGCCCGGCAGCTCGGCATGGTGCCGGTGCCGGTGGCCACCGGGGTCGCCGCGGCCGTCCGGCTGCTCGCCGCACTGGTCGACGCCCCGCCCGAGGAGGACCTGCCCGACTCGCTGCTCGTCTACGGCGAGCGCCCCGGCACGCAGGGCGCCTGGTCGGGGCGGCCGGAGGGCGTACCCGGAGTGGACGCCGCCCTGGTCGTGCCGGCCGGCGGCGACCTCGACACCGCGATCCGCGCGGTGGCCGAGGCGGCGGCCGGCGGCGCCGCGTTGGTCCCGGACGGGACGGCCGGCCACGGCGTCCCGCTGCTGGTCCGGGCCACCGCGACCGGCGACGGGGTGGACTGCGTGGTCCGCTCCGGGACCGACCCGGACGGGCCGGCGCTGCGCACCTCCCGCTACCGACTGCTGCCCGCCGGCACCTGAGACGCCCGTCCGCCCGCTCCCGAAAGAGGTGAGAACGATGCCCGACGGATATCTGAAACTGCCCGACGACTGGGTGCGCGTGATGGTCAGCGTGCCGGCCCCGATCGGCGACGTGTGGGAGGCGGTGACCGACCCACGGCGGGTCGACCAGTGGTTCGGTCACCTGACCGCGCCCATGACGACCGGGGCGAGCAACCGGGTGGACTTCGGCGACGGCGACTTCTTCGACATCGAGGTCGACCACGTCGAGCCGCGCGACCGCCTGTTGTTCCGCTGGAGCTTCCTCGGCGTCGGCCCGGAGTGCCAGGTCGGCTGGACGCTGACCGGCGGCGCGGAGGCCACCACGCTGACCGTGGACGACAGCTGCCCGGGCCGCCCCGGGTCGGAGGTGGCCCAGCTCAAGGCCGGGTGGCTCGACTTCGTCGGGCGGCTGGCCCGCTACCTGGAGACCGGCAAGCCCTCCCGGTACGACTGGCGGCAGGAGATCGACGGCACCGTGGTGCTGCCGAACGGCTCCTGGCACCCGCTCCGCGAGGAGACCGTGGTGGACTGGCTCCCCATCGCCAGCAACGGCGCCGGCCCCGGCTGGTTCTTCGTGGTCGACGAGGAGGGCCCGCGCCGGTTCACCCTGCGCGACTGGCAACTCGACCGGGAGCAGGCGCTCCGCTTCGCGGTCGAGATCCCCGGCGCGCGTACGGTCACCGCCTGCCAGGTCCGGACCGACCCGGGCGAGCGAGGGCGCACGCTCTCCGTCTCCCACCAGGGCTGGCACCGGCTGGGCCTCAGCGACCTCCAGGAACGGACGCTGCGGCACCGGTTCGCCGCCACCTGGACGGCCGCGCTCGCGCTGGCCGAGGAGTGCGCCCGGACCCGGCAGGAGCTGCCGTGACCGCGCTGGCCCACGACCGCGCCACGGTCCGGGGCGACCGCAGCGAGCCGGCGCACGGGCGCGGCCGGCCGACGATCCTCCAGCAGCACCGGGACGCGGTCTCCCGGGTGATCCGGGCGATGCGGGACCGGCTCGACGAGCCGTGGACGCTGACCCGGCTGGCCCAGGTGGCGTACCTCAGCCCGTTCCACTTCAGCCGGGTGTTCCGGCTGGTCACCGGCACCCCGCCGGGGCGGTTCCTGTCCGCGCTGCGGATGGCCGAGGCGCGCCGGCTGGTGGTCTCCAGCCGGATGAACGTCACCGACATCTGCACCACGGTCGGCTACAGCAGCCTGGGCACCTTCACCACCCAGTTCACCGAGCAGGTCGGGGTCGGGCCGGGCCGGCTGCGCCGGCTGGACGCCGCGCACGGGGACCGTCCGCTGGAGCACGTGGTCGCCGCCGAGGCCGAGCCGGCGGACGAGGAGGACGCGGTGCCCGGCGGCGTGGTCACCGGCACCGTGCACACCCCGGCCGAGGATCCCCGGCTGGTGCTGGTCGGGCTCTTCCCCACCCCGCTGGCCCAGGGGCTGCCCGTCGCCTGCACCACCGTCACCGGCGACGGCCCGTTCGCCGTCACCGGCGTGCCCGAGGGCACCTGGCACCTGCTGGCCTGCGCGCACCCGGAGGCGGTCACCGTCGGCGAGGTACTGGCCGGCGCCCGCGATCCGGACGTCTGGGTCGGCGTGGCCGACGCGCCGGTGGCGGTACGCCCGGGCCGGACCACCGGCCCGCTGGCCGTGCGGCTCGCCCCGGCCCGCCCCATCGACCCGCCGATCCTCACCGGCCTGCCGGTGCTTCCCCTCGCCGCCCGTTCGTGAGCGCGGACGCGCCCGCGGTGGCCTCCCCCTGGTCGGGGAGGCCACCGCGCCCGGTGCGGGCGGTCAGGCGTGCGGGGTGGGCGCCGGCCCACCGACCCGCTGGAAGTCGACGTCGGGGCTGATCCCGCGCACCGTGCCCTCCACCACCAGCAGGGACATCAGCGGGAAGGCGAAGTCGGAGGCGGCGTAGATGCCGTACCGCTGCTGGAGGTCGTACACGCCGTTGCCGAAGACCGACATGTCGAACTCGTTGTCCGGGCCGGCGGTCCGGGCCACCAGCTCCGCCACGTCCCGGACGAAGCCGTCCCGGTCCAGCCCGGCGCCGGCGTCCACCGCGCTGGCCAGCACGATCTCCCCGCACCGCCGGCCGTCGCCGGCCCCCAGCCGGGCGAAGAACTCGCCGATCGCCGCCCGTACGCCGTCGGGCAGCTGAACGCAGTAGCCCGCGTCGAGGACGACCACCCGCTCGTCGCTGGTCAGGTAGAGGTTGCCCGGGTGCAGGTCGCAGTGGACGAATCCGGCGCCGAAGAAGAGCCGGTGCACGGCCGTCAGCACCACCCCGGCGAGATGCTCCCGGACCCGCGGGTCGAGCCGCTCGACGGTCCGTCCGTCCAGGTCGGGCACATACTCGAAGACCAGGCAGTTCGACGCCGACCGGTCCCGGTGCAGCCGGGGCACCCGGACCTCCGGCAGCTCCGCCAACTCGGCGCGGAGCCGCTCGCTGTTCGCCGCCTCGCGGTGGAAGTCGAGCTGGCCCAGGATCGCCGCGCTCAGGTAGCCGACCAGGTCGGCGATGGGCATGCCCTTCATCTTCGGCGCCCGCGCGGCCAGCCGCGCCATCAGCTCGACCAACCGCAGGTCCGCCCGCATCCGGTCGTCGATGCCGGGGCGCTTGAGCTTCAACGCCACCACCCTGCCGTCGTCCAGCACAGCCCGGTAGACCGAGGCGATGCTGCCGCTGGCCAGCGGCTCCGCGTCCACCGAGCGCAGCACCAGCCGGGGCTGCTCCGCCCGGGCCCGGCGCAGCGCCTCGCCGGCCGCCGCGGGGGACATCGGCGGCACCTCGTCGAAGAGGCTGCCGAGCCGGGCACACAGCGCGGGCGGCAGCGCGTCCCGGCGGGTGCCGGCGATCTGCCCGAACTTGACGAAGGTCGGCCCCAGTCGTTGCAGCGCCCGCACCATCCCCCGGTACCGGCGCTCGGCCGCCGCCTCGCGCCCCCGGGTCACCCGCAGCACAAGGGACGCCGGCAGGGTCCGCAGCGCCTCCCCGGACGCCACGGCGACGATGGCCAGCACCCGCAGGAACATCCGCAGCGACATCGGTCACTCCTCACTCGAAGGCGAACATCTCCGCCATCTGCCGCAGCCGGGGGCCGGCCGGGGCGCGGCGGATCATCTGCTCCCGGATCCAGCAGGCCACCGGGTTGCTCCACTGCCCGACCCGGCCGAGCATCCGGGCCTGGCGGGTCAGGCCGTCCGCCCGACTGCGGCGCGTCGCCTCGTAGCGCGGCAACGCCCGGGCCAGGTCGTGCTCGCGCAGGCAGCGGCCGAGCACCACGGCGTCCTCCAGTGCCTGGCAGGTGCCCTGGCCCAGGTTCGGGGTGCTGGGGTGCGCGGCGTCGCCGACCAGGACCACCCGGCCGGCGTGCCACCGGGGCACCGGCGCGCGGTCGTAGATGTCGGTGACCAGGATGTCCTCGTCCGGGGTGGCGGCCAGCACCTGCGGGATCGGCGCGTGCCAGCCGTCGAACCGGGCCGACCAGACCCGGCGGGGCAACTCCGCGCCCCACCCCCGGCGCAGCGGCAGAGTGGCGAACCAGTACGCCCGCCCCTCCGGCAGCGGGAAGAGCCCGAACTGGGCGGCCCGCCCCATGGTGAGCAGGCCCGGCGCGGCGCCGAGGTCGTACCGGGCGACGCCGCGCCAGACCGGGTAGCCGGCGTAGCGCAGCGGATCCGCCCCGCCGCCGAGCAACTGCCGGCGGATCGCCGAGCGGAGCCCGTCCGCGCCGACCAGGAGGTCGCCTTCCTCGGTGCCACCGTCGGCGAAGGTGGCGCGCACCCGGCCGCCCGCCTCGGTCCAGCCCACGCAGCGGGCGCCGGTGCGCAACATGCCGGGGGAGAGTTGAGCGCGCAGCGCCTCGACCAGGTCGGCCCGGAGCAGCGCCAGGCCCCGCCCCCCGAAACGTTCCGCCATCAACGGCCCGGGCACGTCGTCGAGGATCCGCCCGTCCGCAGCGCGGATCTGGTTGCCGTCGGCCGGGCAGCCGGCCGCCCGTACCGGCTTGTCGGCACCCACGGCGGCGAGCGCGGACAGCGCGTTCGGCCAGAGGGTGAGAGCCACGCCGGACGGCCCCGCGTCCGCCGCGCGGTCGAAGACCACCGCGTCCCAGCCCGCGTCCCGCAGGGCCAGCGCGGTCGCCAGGCCGGCCGGCCCGCCGCCGACGACGAGCGCCCGTCGAGTCGTCATGTCGCCCGCCTTTCCGGTCATCTGCGGAAACGGTAGAGCGGCGTGCCGGTGGGCCGGTTCTCGCCGATTGCTGTTCCGATTCGCCGGCCGGAAAGACAGCAACACCGGATAAGGGAAACGGCCGACAACGGGCGAGGATCGACAGGTGATCCCGGGTGCCGCAGCGACCCGGTACGACGGGCGCGCGGCCCGACCAAAAATTCGGAGGTTGCGGTGTCAGCACCTGACAACAAGGCGGTCGTGCGGCAACTCATCGACGCCTGGAACAACGGCGACATCAACGCCCTCATGACCTTCTGGTCCCCGACGATGGTGCACCACGGCCGGGCCGGCACCATCAGCGCCGAGGACACCGCGGCCGAGATGCGGCGGTTCCTCGACGCCTTCCCCGACCTGCGTATGGAGCTGCACAGCATCGTCTCCGAGGGCGAACTGGTGGCCACCCGGATGACCGTGCACGCCACGCACACCGGCGCCTACATGGGCATCCCGCCGACCGGCCGCCAGGTGAGCTGCGCGCTGATGGGGCAGCTGCGGATCGTCGACGGCGTCGTGGTCGACCACTGGGGTGTGGCCGACGCGCTCGGCATCCTCGTGCAGATCGGAATGCTGCCCTCCGAACTGTCCAACGCCTTTTCCTGAGTAGCCGGGCAATTTCGAGGGAACGGAGAGAACGACATGACCGGACACCACCCGGATCTGGCGCGGCGCAAGCGCGAGTTCGAGGAGACCGTGCGGAATTTCCGCAAGGCGGTGCTGTTCGACTACGACCTCACCGCGGTGCAGCACGTCCTCGCGCCGGGCTTCGTCGACCATTTCGCCCCGCCGTGGGACCCGCCGAGCCGCGACGGCGTGGCGCACCGGTTCAACCACGCGAACCAGGTGCTCACCACCCGCAAGGTCGAGGTGCTCGTGTCGGTGTGCGAGGGCGACATCCTGGCCCAGGCCATCCTGCTGCACTTCGAGCACACCGGGCCGTTCATGGGCATCCCGGCGACCGGACGCCGGTTCGAGATCGGCGGGTCCAACACCTTCCGGTTCGAGAACGGCAGGATCGCCGAGCACTGGGGCGTCTTCGACGTCGCGAAGATCCCCGACCTGCTGGCCGGGGAGCCGGGCGCGGCCGGCGGCTGGTCGTCCATGTGGGACCGCGAGGAGATCGGCACGACCGGCAAGGGCTGACGACCCGCCACCCCCGCTGGGGCCCCGCCGGCGATCCGGCGGGGCCCGCGTCATGGGTACGCCGACACGAGGCGACCCGGGCATCGTGCGCCCGGGTCTCCTCGTCGGTCCCCGCCGGTCAGCCGGCCTGCCACCCGCCCGGCGGCGGTGCGGCGGCCCGCTGGAAGACGGCCGCGTGTTCCCGGGCGAAGTCGCCCAGCGAGCGGGGCTCGGCGCCGGTCAGCCGCCGTACGGTGTCGGTGACGGCCTGGACCCGGCCGGCGGCGATCAGGTCGTTGAACACGGCCACGTCCTCGGCGTACCACTCCTCGGCGCCGAACTGCCGCAGCATGGCGGCCACCTGCTCGCGCGGCACGGGCAGGTGGCGCACCGGAATCCCGGTCGCCTCGGCGAGCACCTTCGCGGTGTCGTCGAAGGAGAGCGCCTCCGGCCCGGACAGCACCAGGGTCCGGTTGCGCGCCCACTCGGGGCAGTCGGTCAGCACCGCCGCCGCGGCGGCCGCCACGTCCCGCGCGTCGACCATGGCCACCCGGCCGTCCCCGGCCGAGCTGCGGATCGCGCCCCCGGCCACCATCCCGAACAGGTTCTGCATGAAGAACGCCAGTTGCAGGACGGTGTGGTCGACGGCGGAGTTCACCAGCAGCGCGTTGGCGTCGCCCTGCCAGACACCGTGCCGCAGCGGCGACTCCCGGCCGGCGTCCAGCACCGACAGCTTCACCACGTGCCGCACCCCGGCGCGTACCGCCGCGTCGATCGCGTGGCGCTCCTGGGTGAGCTGGCCCCGGCTGGTCGCGGTGAGCACGAACACCCGGTCCACCCCGGCCAGCGCGGCGTCCAGCTCCGCCGGCCGGTTCAGGTCGCCGGCGATCAGTTCCGCCCGGTCACCGAGCTTCCTGCGGGCCCGCTCGACGTCGCGGACCAGCGCCCGGGGCCGTACGCCGGCCGCGGCGAGCAGCCGGACCAGTTCGGACCCGACCCGGCCGGTGGCCCCGGTGACCAGGATCGCCCCGCTCATGCCGGCGCCTGGTGGTTCTCGACGGTGACGTCCTTCTCCGGCAGCTCGCCCGTGAGCAGGTACCGGGTGGTCAGCTCGTTGACCACCGGGTGCCCGCCGAACGGGAAGAGCTTGTGGCACGCCGTGTCGGTGGCGAGCACCAGCCGGCTGTTCTCCGGCAGCAACTCGCGCAGCCGCCACGCCCCGACCGCCCGGGTGAAGATGTCCGCCTCCGACTGCACCAGCAGGATCGACCGGGCGGTGTTCCCCGGCCCGATCTCGGTCAGCGGCTCCACCGGCGAGGTCGGCCAGAAGGCGCCGGCCTTCACCGAGGCCAGGGTCCGCCCGATGAACGGCAGCTCCTCGCCCACGCTCGCCATCTCGGCCTCGTACCGGTCGAGGTCGCGCGGCCAGCTCGACTCGCCGCAGAGGATGGCGAGCTGCCCGGCGGGGGTGCTGTCCTGGCGCTGGTTGACCAGGCCCATCAGCTCGCCGACCGCCGGGCCGGGCACCGGCTCGCCGTGCACCGCGGCCTTCAGCACCGCGCCGAGCAGCGGGTACGTCCGGTCCGCGGTCAGCATCACCACGGAGAAGAACTCCAGCGCGAACCGGTCCAGCGGCATGGGCAGCCCGGGCACGGCCAGCGGCTCCCGACCGGCCCGCTCCAGCAGCTCGTCGTAGCGGGACCGGACCGCCTCGGCGGTGTCACCCAGGCGCAGCTCGCCGTCGCGGGCTGCGGCCCAGCCGCACCAGCGATTCACGGCCGCCTCGGTGCTGGCCGCGACGTTGAGGAAGAGCCCACGCCAGGGCCAGTCGGGGCTGAGCACGCTGTCCAGCACCACCCGATCGGCCCGCTCGCCGAACAGCTGGGTGTAGACCGCGCCCAGGTACGTTCCGTACGACCAGCCGAGGTAGGAGATCCGCTCCTCGCCGAGGGCGGCCCGGACGACGTCCATGTCGCGGGCCACGTTGCGGGTGCTGGCGTGGGGCAGCAGGTCCAGCGCGACGTCGGCGACCTTGGCGGCCACCTTGGACTGGAACCGGATCTCCTCGGTGAGGCTCTGCGGCCGGTGGAAGACCCACAGCCGCTCCTCGGGCGTCCAGTCCACCTCGATCGGGTGGCTGTCGCCGCTGAACCGGTGGTCGAAGGCGACCAGGTCGAACCGGTCCAGCACCTCGGCGGGGAGCGCCCCGACGAGCTGCCCGATCAGCGGGATGCCCCGGTTGCCCGGGTCGTCGGGGGCGATCATCAGCACCCCGATCCGCCGCCCGGGATCACCGGCGGGCCGGCGGGCCACGGCGATCTCGATGGTGCGCCCGGCGGGGTCGCGGTAGTCGAGCGGGACGGTGACCCGGGTGGTCTCCGTCCCCGCCTCGCCCTCGGCCGGCTGCCAGGTCAGCCGCTGCCGGCGGTAGCCGGCCAGGTCACCCCCGGCCGGCCCGTCGCTGGTCGAGGTGTGCAGAACATCGGCGGACATGTGACGTTCTCCCTTCGTCGCCACGGGTGGCCGGTCAGGCCCGGAGCTCGTAGAGGGTGTTGAACGGGCTGGGCTCCATCAGCTTCTCGACGCGTCCGAAGCCGGCCTCATCGCACAGCCTGCGCAGCAGCGCCGGCGGCAGCCCCATCAGCCCGGCCGGGTCGGCGGCGCCGGTCGCGAGGCCCTGCGGTACGTGCTGGAGGGTGCTGATCGCGTAGAGCATGCTGCTCACCGGCCCGGCGCTGGACAGCGGCACGTCCTCGCCGTTGGTGGCCAGCAGCAGGAACACCCCGTGCGACTGGAGGGAGTCGCGGATCCGGCGCAGCAGCGCGGCCGGGTCCGGCGCCTCGTGCAGCACGTCGATCGCCAGCACCAGCGCCAGCCCGTCGCCGAGGTTCTCGGCCGGGTCGGCGGTGCTGAACCGGATCCGGTCCGCCACGCCGGCCGCGGCCGCCTCGGCGCGGGCCCGACGGACGTTGATCTCGACGGGGTCATATCCGACGAGTTGCAGCTTCGGGAACGCCTGAGCGAGCAGGATCAGCGCCCGGCCGTCGCCGCAGTGCACCTGCGCCACCCGGCCGCCGACGGTGAGCTGCTCGGTGAGCCCGTCCACGGCGACCACCCACTGCGGGACGAGCACCTTGCCGAGCCGGTTGGCGTCCTTGTGCCAGACGGTCTCGAACAGCTCCGCCGGGTACTCCTCGGGGTGCAGCCCGGAGCCGGTGCGGAAGCCCTCGATCACGCCGTCCAGCACCGCCGACAGGGCGGGCATGAGCCGCGCCATGTCACCCATGTAGAACGGCCCGTCCTCGTCGCCGAGCGCGGCGGCCGGGCCGGGCGGCAGGGCGTACCGGCCCTCGGCGTCCCGGGTGAGGTAGCCGGCACTCGCCAGGGCCAGGGCCCACTCGCGGACGTACCGCTCGTGGTTGCCGGTGCGGCGGGCGAGGTCCGCGGCGGTGGCCGGCCCCGAGCGGGCCAGGTCGGCGAAGAGGCCGAGCCGGCTGCCCAGGGCACACATGACGACTACGCCGGCCGCCGACACGTCGGCGACGAAGCGCTGCATGAAGGCCATCAGCGCGGACATGTCGAGCTGCCCCGGCGGGCCGGGCGGCTGCGGGGCTTCGGAGGTCAGGGTGGGCTGGTTCACGGTGATCACCTCGGAGGGGACGGGGCTCGTGGCCGGTCGGTCGGGGCGGCGCGGGTCACCAGTGCACGGGGATCTCGCCCGGGGTCCGGAACGCGGGCACCGGCAGCCACCGGAGCTGGTCCTCGGGCACCGCCAGCCGCAGGCTCGGGAAGTCCCGGGCCAGGCCGGCGAGGAGCGCGGTCAACTCCATCCGGCCGACCGGGGCGCCGAGGCAGTGGTGGATGCCCTGGGCGAAGGTCAGGTGCGGATTGTGCCGCCGCGCCAGGTCGATCCGGTCGGCGTCGGGGAAGACCGCCTCGTCGAGGTTGGCGGCGTTGAACGAGGGGATCACCGGGTCGCCGGCCGGGATGGTCACGCCGGACAGCTCCACGTCGGCCACCGCGATCCGCACCGAGCCGAGGCCTCCGCCGGCGGACTGGGAGTGCCGGAGCAGCTCCTCGACGGCGGTCGGCACCAGCTCCGGCTCGGCGTGCAGGGCCGGCAGCCGGGCCGGGTCGCGCAGCAGGTTGAGCACCAGGTGCACGATCTCCGCGGTGACCGGCTGGTCGCCCGCGCCGATCAGGTCGAAGACCAGCGCGACCAGTTCGTGGTCGGCGAGCTGGTCGTCGCCGGTCGGGGCCACCAGGTCGCTGAGCGCGTCCTCGGCCGGTTCCTTGCGCCGGCTCCCGATGAGCCCGGCCAGGTACTGCTGGAGCCCGCCCATCGCCGCCATCTGCTCGTCCGGCGGAACGGCCCCGAAACTGAACGCGGTGCGGATCCAGCCGGCGAAGGGCTCGTACTCGTCGTCGGGCACACCGAGCACGGTGGCGACCACCGCCAGCGGCAGCGGCCGGGCCACCGTGGCGAGCAGGTCGGCCGGCTGGTCCGTCGCGGCCAGCCGGTCCAGGTGGGCGGCGACGACCCGCTCGACCCGGGGCCGCAGCCGCGCCAGCCGGGCCGGGTCGAAGGCCCGGGCGGCCAGTCGGCGGACCCGGGTGTGGTCCGGCGGGTCGAGGTAGAACAGCGACGGCAGCGGCGGGATCGGAGCCAGCTTCGGCGCGTCCGGGCCGGTCAGCGCGCGGCGGCTGAACCGCTCGTCGCCGAGCACGGTGAGCACGTCGGCGTGCCGGGTGACCAGCCAGGCCCGGTCACCGGTGGGCAGGACGACCTGGGTCACCGGCTCCTCGGCCCGGAGCCGGGCGTACTGCGGCGGCGGCAGGCAGGGGTCGTCCTGGGGGAACGGGAAGGTGGCGTGGCGCGTGCCGGTCGCGTCGGATCGGGTGCTCATGCTGCGGCCTCCATGGTCGGATCGGTTTCTGGCCCCGCCGGATCACCAGGTGACCGGCACCGCCCGCAGACCTCGGACGAATCCCTCCGTGCTCCAGGCCAGCTCCGCCTCTGGCACGGCCGGGGCCAGCTCCGGGAACCGGTCGAGCAGCCGCCGGACCAGCTCCTGGAGCTCGATCCGGGCCAGCTGCGAGCCGAGGCAGGCGTGGATGCCGTGGCCGAAGGCGAGGTGCAGGTTCGACTCCCGGTCGAAGTCCAGCTCGTCGGGATGGTCGAAGGCCCGGGGGTCGTGGTTGGCGACCGAGGAGAACGGGAAGACCGTCTCCCCGGCCCGGATCAGCACGTCGCCGAGCTGCACGTCCTCGGTGGCCACCCGGGGGAAGACCCCGTGCGCGGTCTGCACCGGGATGTAGCGGAGCAGTTCCTCCACCGCGGCGGGCACCAGCTCGGGGCGCTTGCGCAGCTCGGCCAGCTCGTCGGGGTGGGCCAGCAGGGTGTGGACCAGGTTGCCGATCTGCTTCTCCGCGGTCTCGTGCCCGACCACCAGCAGGGTCACCCCGAGGAAGACCAGCTCGTCCTCGCTGAGCCGGTCGGTGCCGTCCCGCGCCGCCACCAGCTCGCTGAGCAGGTCGTCGGTGGGGCGTACCCGGCGCTGGGCGACCAGCCCGGCGATGTAGCGGGAGAGGTGGCCGAGCGCCTCGGCGGTCTCCGCGCGGGTCCGGGTGAAGATCGACATGGCGGTCTCGGACCAGGCGTCGAACTGCGCCCGGTCCTCCTCCGGCACGCCCAGGATCAGGCAGATCACCCGGAGCGGCAGCCGGGCGGCGACCAGCGACATGAGGTCCGCCGGGGCACCGGCCCGCTCGACGTCGTCGAGCAGCAGGTCGACGTGCCGGCCGATCTCCGGCCGCAGCTGCTCGACCCGGCGCTGGGAGAACGGCTTCGCCACCAGGCGGCGGATCCGCGTGTGGTCGGGCGGGTCCATGCTGAGCAGCGACACCTGCGTCATCGGCTGGGGGAACATCCGGGGCAGGTCGGCACCGAGGATCCTGGCCCGGCTGAACCGGCGGTCGGCCAGCACGGTCCGGTTCGCCGCGTGGTCGAGCACCAGCCAGGCCTCGCCGCCGTACGGGAGGGTCACCCGGGAGACCGGCCGCTCGTGCAGGAGCTGGCGGTACCGCTGGTCGATGGTCAGGCCGACGTCCCGGGTGAACGGGTACGCGGGGGCCGAATCGTCACTGCTCACGGGGCCACCTGCCGTTCCGGCGCGATGCGGGCGGGGACACCGCTTTCGAGATCAGCGGCGTACGGCCACGCTATGCGGCGGGAACGGAGGGAGGCTTCCTCCACCTTGCTCCGGCGGGCGGCGCCCGCGGCGGATCAGGCCTCCTGCTCCAGCACGGTGAGCATGGAGCGCACCACGGAGGACCGCCAGCCGCTGCCCATGGTGCGGTGGGCGACCGCCTGGAACGGGCTGTCGAGGTCGAAACCGGAG
Source organism: Micromonospora sp. NPDC005299 (assembly GCF_042872345.1). Classification (NCBI taxonomy): domain Bacteria; kingdom Bacillati; phylum Actinomycetota; class Actinomycetes; order Micromonosporales; family Micromonosporaceae; genus Micromonospora; species Micromonospora sp. NPDC005299. Next base: position 713,961 of record NZ_JBIAKG010000003.1, on the reverse strand, counting down.
TGCTCCATCAGCATCCGGGTGCCCCGGCCCTCGGGCTCCAGCCGCCAGGTGACGACCGAGTCGAGGCCGCTGCCGCTGCGGTCCGCCCAGGTGATCTGGAGCAACCGTTCCGGCTCGACGGCGAGGACCTCGCAGTGGATGGTGCCGGCGAAGTGCAGCGCCGGCATCGGCTTGGCCTGGAAGGTGAACTGGTGACCGACCACCGGCTTGAAGTCGTTGGGCATCAGCCAGCGGGCCATCAGATCGGGATCGACCAGGATCCGCCACACCTGTGCGGGCGGATACGGCAGGAACTGGTCGACTTCGATCTTGTCGGGTTCGGTCACACCGGCTTCCCCTCGGTTGCGGACTCCTCGGCGACCAGCGCGGCGAAGTCGCTCATCCGCTCGCGCCAGAACCGCTCGTAGGGGGTGAGCCAGTCGCGCAGGTCCATCAGCGGCTCCGGCTCCAGCCGGTAGAGCCGCTTGCGGCCGCTGCGGCGCTCGGTCACCAGGCCGGCGTCGCGGAGCACCTTGAGGTGCTCGGAGACGCTGGGCCGACGCATGTCGAACGAGGCGGCCAGATCCTGCACCGACTGTGGGCCGCCGTCGCGCAGCAGCCGGATGAGGTCGCGCCGGACCGGGCTGGCCAGCGCCGCGAAGACGTCCACTCCCGTGGCGGCGGACACGCTCAACCGCCCGATTCGCGGGTGACGAGGACGAAGCCGTTGCCGTCGGGGTCGACGAAGGTGGCGTCGCGGCCCCACGGCCGGTCGTGCGGGCCGTCGACCGCCACGCCCGCGGCGCGCAGGCGCGCGCAGTCGGCGTCGAGGTCGTTGGTCTCCAACTGGACTCCCTGGAGGTCACCTGGCCCGAAACCGGTGCGACCCGGCACCAGAACGATACCAGTGGCGCCCTTTTCCGGACCCACCTGCAACCAGCGCATCGGCCCCATGGTCAGGTCCTGCACGACCGTCAGACCCAGGACGTCGGCGTAGAACGCCTTCGCCCGGTCCTGGTCCGACACGGAGACCGTGATGAGCCTGATCTGGGTGATGGTCATGGACAGGACGATAGGTAGGAGTTTTCCTACCTGTCAACCGAGTGACGCGAGTATGGCAGGGAGTGAGAAACACGACGGCGGCCCATGCCGTGCCGCCCCGGGACGGGCGGCACGGCACGGACCATCGCGGGGGCCGCCGGTCAGCGGCTCCGGTAGCGGGCGATGGCCAGGCCCGCGAAGACCACGATCAGCGCGACCATCCAGATCAGCGCCCGGGTGACGTAGTAGCCGGTGCTGTGGCCGAGCAGCGCCTCGGCGGGCGCGCCCTGGGTGAGGGTGCGGACCGCGTTGACCACCACCGTCACCGGCTGGTGCTCGGTGAACGCCTGGAGCCAGCCCGGCATGCTGGAGGTCGGCACGAAGGCGCTGGACGCGAAGCTGATCGGCATCACGATGAACGAGATGCCCTGCGCCGCCTGGACGCTGCCGGCGAGCAGCCCGACCGCCACGAAGATCCAGACGAAGGCGAACCCGAAGAGCACCAGGAGGCCCAGCGCGCCGAGCGCGGAGGCCCAGTCGGTGTGCACCCGCATGCCCACCGCGAAGGCGATCGCGATGGTCGGGATGAGCACCGCGACGGTCATGGCGAGGTCGGCGAGCACCCGGCCGGTGAGCACGGCGCTGCGCGGCATGGGCAGCGACCGCAGCCGGTCGAAGAGGCCCCCGACGTGGTCCTCGGCCACCCCGAGCGCGGTGCCGATGGTGGCGAACATGATGCCCACCGTGAGCAGCCCGGGCGCCATGAAGTCGACGTAGCGCATCGTGCCGGTGCCGATCGCGCCACCGAACACGTACCGGAAGATCAGCAGGAAGGCCACCGACTGCACGATCCGCAGGATCAGCAGCTGGGGCGTGCGCCGGTAGATGCGCAGGGCCCGCCCGGTGAGCACACCGACGCTGGGCAGCAGGCGGGCGTTGTTGGCCGGGTGCGGCGCGGCCACGGCGGTCATCGGGCACTCCTCGACACGGTCTCGGGCTCGATGCCCGCAGGGGTCTCGGGCGACCGCGGCGCGGCGCCGCGGGGCTCGCCCGCCGGGGTCGACCCGGTCAGCGACAGGAACACCTCGTCGAGCGTGGGCCGGCGCAGGGCCACGTCCTCGACGTGCACGCCCAGCTCGCTGACCTCCTGCAACGCCTCGCGGAGCCGCTCCGGGCCGGAGTCGACGGCCACCGAGGCCATCAGCGAGCCGTGGTCGACGACCGGCGTCTCGGCGCCGATCCGGGTCAGCGCCCGCACGGCCGGGTCGAGATCCTCCCGATCGCGGACGTGGATCTCCACGATGTCGCGCCCGGCCCGGCTCTTCAGCTCCTTCGCCGTGCCGGAGGCGATCACCTGCCCGTGGTCGATGATCAGGATGGTGGTGGCGAGCCGGTCCGCCTCCTCCAGGTACTGCGTGGTGAGCAGGACGTCGGTGCCCTCGGTGGTGAGCGCGCGGATGGTGTCCCACAGCTCGATCCGGCTCTGCGGGTCGAGTCCGGTGGTGGGCTCGTCGAGCAGCAGCACCTGCGGACGGCCGACCAGGCTGGCGCCCAGGTCGAGGCGACGCCGCATGCCGCCGGAGTAGGTGCGGACCAACCGGTCGCCGGCCTCGCCGAGGCGCAGCCGCTCCAGCGTCTCCTCGGCGCTGGCCCGGGCGGTGCGCCGGTCCTGGCCGAACAGCCGGGCGATCATCTGGAGGTTCTCCCGCCCGGTCAGTGCGGGCTCGACCGTGGCGTGCTGACCGGCGAGGCCGATCAGCTGGCGGACCCGGGCCGGCTCGGCCGTCACGTCGATGCCGCAGACCCGCAGCGTGCCGCCGTCCGGCCGGGCGAGCGTGGAGATCATGCGCAGGAAGGTCGTCTTACCGGCGCCGTTGGGCCCGAGGATCGCGGCGACCTGGCCGGACTCCAGGCGCACGTCGAGCCCGTTGAGGGCGACGACCTTCCCGAAGGACTTGGTGAGGCCCACGGCCTCGATCATCAATGACATGGCACTCTCTCAACTGAGGACCGGGAGTCCGTCGGGCCGCGCCGGCTCGGGCCCCGACCCCGGGGGGAGAGGTCGGGGCGGCCGAACCGGAGCGCGTCGGCCTACTGGCCGCCGGGCACCGACATGAGGACGAAGCCGTTGCCGTCGGTGTCGGAGAAGTTCGCGTCACGACCCCACGGGCGGGCGTTCGGCCCGTCCACCTTGACGCCGGCGGCGCGCAGACTCTCACAGTCGCCGTCGAGGTCGTCGGTGAAGAGCTGGACGCCCTTGAGGCCGCCCACGGGCACACCCAGCACGCTCGGCAGCAGCGCGAAGCTGACCGGCGATCCCTTGGGCGCCACCTCGAGCCAGCGCATGGGCCCCATCTGGGAGTCCTGCGACACCTCGAAGCCGAGCTGCTCGACGTAGAACTGCTTGGCGGCGTCCTGGTCGGACACGGGCACGGTGATCAACTTGATTCCCTTGATGCTCATGCCGACGACGATAGGTAGGGAACTTCCTACCTGTCAAGCGGATCCGAGGGTGTGGCACCGGCCTTGCGCAGCGCGGCGAGCACGAACGACGGCGTCACCGACTGCTGGGTGATCTCGATGCCCAACGCGTCGGAGAGCGCGTTGGTGATGGCCGGCGGCGCGCAGATGGCGCCCCCTTCCCCGACCCCCCGGTGGTCCGGCGGGCCGGCCCCGGGTTCCGGGCCGAGGTGCACGATCTCGATCGGCGGCACGTCCGCCGCGGTGGGCAGCAGGTAGTCGCGGAGCGTGTCGGTGAGCGGCCGGGCCGCCTCGTCGTAGTGCAGCCGCTCGTGGAGCACCCCGCCCAGGCCCTGCGCCGTGCCGCCGCGGATCTGCCCCTCCACCACGGCCGGATTGATCATCGAGCCGCAGTCCTCGACCACCAGGTAGCGGGTGATCTCCACCTGCCCGGTGCCCGGGTCGACCCGTACCCAGCAGCAGTGGGTGGCCTGGGCGAACCCGCCGTCCGCCCCGTCGTGGGTGGCGGTGGCCGCCAGCTCGGTCGGTGTGTCCGGAGGCAGGTAGGCCGGGGCCAGGGCGACCATGCCGGCGAGCTGGACCATGCTCAGCCCGGTCGCCGGCCGCTCCCGGACGTAGACCCGGCCGCCGGCCAGCTCCAGTTCCTCCGGCGGCGCGCCGAGCATCCCGCTGGCCAGGCGGAGCACCTGGTCGCGTACCGCCCGGGCGGCCCGGGTCGCCGCGCCGCTGCCGAAGGTGGCGGCCCGGCTCCCGCCGGTGCCCACCATGCTGAACGGGGTGGCGTCGGTGTCCCCGTGCACCACCCGCACGGCCGTGTACGGCAGCCCGAACTCGGCCGCCACCACCTGGGCGAGCGTGGTCTCGTGCCCCTGCCCGTGCGGGATCTGCGAGGTGAAGAGCGACACCTCGCCGGTCGGCTCGACCCGGACGCGGGCGGTCTCCTTGCCGCCACCGGACATGGCGAGGAACTCGGCCCCGCCCGGCGAGGGCTCGATGAAGGTGGCCAGCCCGAAGCCGAGCACCTCGCCCCGCTCCCGGGCGCGCCGCTGCTCGGCCCGGAACCGGGGCAGGCCGGCCAGCTCCAGCGCCCGGTCCAACGTGGCCGGCGCCCGCGTACCGTCCAGCCGCCACCCGGCCGCCGTCCGGTACGGCTGCTCGGCGGGGGTGACCAGGTTGCGCCGCCGGATCCCCTCCGGAGCCAGCCCCAGCTCACCGGCGACGATGTCCAGCAGCACCTCCCGGGCCCAGGTCTCCACCGCCCAGGGCCCCCGGTACGCCACGTACGGCCCCTTGTTGGTGCACACCGTGCTGACCTCGAAGTCGTACGCGGGGACCCGGTAGGGGCCGGGGATGAGCAGCCGCAGCGCCAGGGTGAAGAACGCGGGGTTCATCGGGATGACCGAGTACGCCCCGATGTCCATGACCAGCTTCGCCCGCAGCCCGAGCAGGGTGCCGTCCGCCCGGACCGCCGCCTCCAGGTGCAGCGACTCGTCCCGGGCGTGCCCACCGACCAGCAGGTTCTCCCGGCGGTCCTCGATCCACCGCACCGGCCGGCCGGTCCGCGCCGCCGCCGCGCAGACCAGCAGGTCCTCCCGGGTGATCCCCCACTTCGACCCGAACGAGCCGCCCATGTCGGGCACCACCACCCGCACCCGGTGCGGCGGCAGCCGCAGGTGCGCCGCGAGCACCATCCGCATCAGGTGCGGCGCGTGCGCGCTGACGTGGTACGTCAGCTCGCCGCCGGCCGGCTCGTAGGTGGCCAGCCCGCCCCGGGTCTCCAGCGGGGCGGCCATGTAGCGGTGCTGCCGCAGGGTGCGGCCGATCACCCGGTCCGCGCTCCGGAACGCGCCGTCGACGTCGCCGTACCGCGCCATGTCGTGGTACGGCACGTTGCCGGGTGCCACGTCGTACAGGGCCGGGCCGGCCGGGTCGAGGGCGGTGGCCACGTCCGGCACCGGAGGCAGCTCGTCGTACCGGACCTCGATCAGCTCCAGCGCGTCCTCGGCCAGGTAGCGGCTCTCCGCCACCACCATGGCCACCGGGTCGCCGACCAGCCGGACCCGGTCGTCGGCGAGCGCGGTGTGCACGAGCTGCGTCATTCCGGGGATCGAGGCGTCGAAGCTGACCGGACCGAGCGTCCCGGCGAGGTCCGCCGCCGTGAAGACGGCGATCACCCCCGGAGCGGTCCGGGCGGCCGAGGCGTCCACGGTGATCCGGGCGTGCGGCACGGTGCTGCGCAGGAACGCCGCGTGTGCCAGGTGCGGGGCGGTCAGGTCGGCCACGTACCGGCCCCGGCCGGTGAGCAGGCGCGGGTCCTCGATCCGCCGGGCCGGGCTGCCGACCCGACCCTCCTCGGGCACGCCGGTCATCGCGCCGCTCCTTCCGGCGCGGCCGGCCGGCGCCGCTCCGCCGCGGCGAGCCGGACCGCGGCCACGATGCTCTGGTAGCCGGTGCAGCGGCAGATGTTGCCGGCGAGCGCGGCGCGGACGCCGGCCTCGTCCGGGTCCGGGTCGTCGGCGAGCAGACCGTGCGCCGCCAGCAGCATGCCCGGGGTGCAGAAGCCGCACTGCACCGCGTGGCACCGGCGGAACGCCTCCTGCACCGGGTCCAGCTCGCCCGGGGCGGCCAGCCCCTCCACCGTGGTGACCTCGTGGCCCCGGGCCTGCACCGCGAAGAGCAGGCAGGCGTAGACCGGCTTGCCGTCGAGCAGCACCGTGCAGGCCCCGCAGGCGCCCTGCTCGCAGCCGACGTGCGTGCCGGTCAGCCCGAGATCCTCACGGAGGAAGTCGGCCAGCGTCCGGCGCGGCTCGACCCGCCCCTCCCGGCGTACCCCGTTCACCACCAGCTCGACGGACTCCATGCGTCGCTCCCCAGGTCAGTGTGTCGGTCGGGCCCGGCGCGCCGCGTCGGACAGGGCCCGCCGGACCAGCGTCACCAGCACCTCCCGGCGGTATCCGGCGTCGGCCTGGACGTCGCCGACCGGCTCGACCTCACCGGCGGCGCCGGCCGCGGCCTCGGCGATCGCCTCGGCGTCGAGCGGCCCCCCACGCAGCGCCCGCTCCACGCCGGGCAGGCGGCGCGGCGCCGGGCCGCCGCCCAGCACCGCCACGCGGGCGTACGCGCATTCGCCGCCGGCGCCCCGGCCGAGCACCACGGCGGCGCCGGCCAGGGCGAAGTCCCGGGCCCGGCGGCCCAGCCCGTGGAAGCCGTGGCCGGCGCCGGCCGGCGGCACTCGAAACCGGACGCGGGTCAACACCTCGCCCGCCCGCAGCGCGGTGCCGCCCGTCGCGGAGTGGAAGTCCCCGGCCGCCACCTCGCGCTCCACGCCGCCGATGCCGGCCAGGACCAGGGTGGCGTCCAGGGCGAGCGCGGCGGCGGGCAGTTCGGCGGCGGGATGTCCGAGCGCCAGGCTGCCGCCGACGGTGCCGCGGTTGCGCACCTGCGGGTGGCCGATCCGGCCGACCGCCGCGGCGATCAGCGGCAGCCGCGCCGCGACCACCGGCGACCGCTCGACGGCCCGCTGCCGGGTGAGCGCGCCGACGGTCACCGCGCCCGGCTCCTCGCGGATCCCGGCCAGCCCCGCCACCTCGTTGAGGTCGACCAGCACCTGGGGGCGGGCCAGCCGCAGCGCCATGAGCGGCACCAGGCTCTGCCCGCCGGCGATCAGCGTGGCGTCCGGGCCGTGGCGGGCGAGGAGGTCGTGCACCTCGGCGAGGCTGGTCGGGGCGTGGTGGTCGAAGGGCGCAGCCTTCACGCGCCACCTCCCTCGGCTCGGCCGGTCAGTCCTCGGCGCGGCGGGTCTCCAGGATGCTGTGCGTGGAGGCGGTGGGCAGGATCCGGACCAGCTCCAGGCCGGCCCGGTCGAACACGTCGCGGAACTCCTGCTCGGTCCGCTCGTAGCCGCCCGGGGTGTTGAGCCGCACCCACATGCCGGCCATCAGGTACTTCAGCGGGCGGCGCGGCGGCGCGGGCACCAGGTGGGCGGCGACCAGGATCCGGCCCGACGGCGGCAGCACCTCCCGGACCTTGCGCAGGATCTCCACCGACTCGTCGTCGCTCCAGTCGTGCAGCACCTGCTTGAGCACGTACGCGTCGGCGCCCGGCGGCACCCGGTCGAAGAAGCTGCCGCCGACGCAGGTGTAGCGGTCGGCGACGGCGCCGCCGGCGACCCGCGCCCGGGCCCGCTCCACCACGGGCGGCAGGTCGAACAGCACCCCCTCGATCCCCGGGTGCTTGAGCAGGATCTTCTCCAGGAAGGTGCCCTCGCCGCCGCCGAGGTCGACGATGGTCTTGACCCCCTCGAACTCGTACGCGTCGACGATCGCGTCGTCCTTCGGCCCCGAGAAGATGGTCTGGGCGCGGCTGAACACGGCGTACTGGTCCCGGTTGGCCGTCATGTAGTCCCAGATATCCCGGCCGAAGACGTGCTCGAAGGCGGGCTGGCCGGTGCGGATGGTGTGCAGTACCTCGGCCGGCTCCCACACCTTCCAGGCCCACTCGGCCCCGAGCATCTCGGCGATGCCGTGCAGCGAGTTCGGCGCGTCGCTGATCAGGCAGCGTGACTCCTCGGTGTGCGCGAACACCCCCGGCTCGACCTCCTGGAAGATCGACTCACTGGTCAGCGCTCGCATGAAGAGCAGCAGCACGTCCCGGTCGCCGCCCACCTCGGCGGCCAGCTCGTCGATCGACTTCGGACCGTCCCGGAGCCGGTCGGGCAGGTCGAGGCCCGCCGTCGCCACCTGGATGCAGACCGAGGTCAGCCGGCCGAGCAGCTTCTCCAGCACGGTCACCGACACGGGACGCGCGAACTGCTGCGGTGGGTTTTCCATGGCTCGGCCTCCCGTTGCCCGTCGGCTGCGTCGCACTCAAGCTATCCAGGCGGGACGTACCGGATCTTCTTCTCCGTTGCTGCGTCCGGGTTCAGCTCGAACGGCGCTGGAGCCGCCAGAACCCTCAGCTGGGACAGGCGTAACCGGGGCGCAGAGTCCCCGACCGTTCGAGCGCGGCGCGCACGGCCGCGGCGAAGGCATCCACGTTGTCGAGCATGATGTTGTGGCCGCAGTCCGGGACCGCCACGACCTCGACACCGGCGGCCGCCAGCCGGTCGTGGTCGGCACGTGGGCCGTCGGTGGCCGGATAGAGCAGGGTCCGGGGAACAGGTAACGCCTCCAGGTGCTGCCGGACCGTCGGTACGGTGCCGCGCAGCAGGCTCATCGCGCTGCGGTAGAGAGCCTGCGGCCCGGCCTGCCGCATGGTGGCGGCCCAGTGCTCTCCCACGAACCGCAGAGTCTCGTCCCAGCCATGGTCGAGAAACTCGGCCTCGGTCCGGTAGACGCCGATGCCCGAGCTGCCCGGACGCTTGACGGTGGGCAGCTGCGGCGCCGGATCGAGCGGTGTGTCGATGAGGACCAGCCGGCGTGCCAGCTCCGGGTGGCGGGCGGCGAGGACGGTCGCGACCGCGCCGCCCATGCTGTGGGCGACCACGTCGGCCTGGCTCACCCCGGCCGCTCTGAGCGCACACGCCACGACGTCCGCGTGCATCTCCAGCGTGTACGAGGCACTCGCAGGCCGATCACTGAGGCCGAATCCCAGCAGGTCCACCAGGAGCGAGCGGTGGCCGGCCAAGGCGGGATGGTGGACCGCCGCGGTGAAGTAGGGGGCGGAACTCGCGCCGAGACCGTGCAGGTAGACGCGGGCGGGATCGGTGCCGGGAACGTCGATCCACCGCAGCCGGGAGCCATCGGGGAGTACCTCAACACTTTGCATAGCGCCGAGGGTACCTCGACATCGAGATACTCCGTCAACAGGGTATGATGTCGATCATGTTGGAGTTCGTGGTTCTCGGCTTCCTCTACGAAGAACGGCTGCACGGCTACGAGCTGCGCAAGCGGATCGCGGCGCTCACCGGCCACGTTCGGCCCATCGCCGACGGCACCCTGTATCCCCTGCTGAAGCGGATGGAGCGTGCCGGTTTCCTGGTCCGCGAGCTCGAGCCCGGCGAAGCGGCCGCGCCTCGACACATGCTCGCGTTGACCGACGAGGGCAGGGCTGCCCTGTTGGGCCGCCTCCGCAGGCCGGACGAGCTGTTCATCACCGACGAGAACCGGTGGTTCACCCTGCTGGCGTTCCTGCGCCACCTGCAGGATCCGCCGGCGCAGGCCGCGGTTCTGCAACGGCGGCTGCAGTTCCTGACTCAGCCCGCCAGCTTCTTCTGGGACGGCGACCGGCCACTGCGCGAGGCGGACTTCGACGATCCGTTCCGGCAGGGACTTTTCAAGGTCGCCACCGCCACGACGCGCACGGAACTCACCTGGCTGCGTCAGACGCTGGCGACACTGCAGGGATGACGTGCCAAGACCGCCGGCTCGGCGCGCGACGCCGGTGAACAGGCCGAGGTTCCGTCTTGCGCTCCGCCGGGGCCCACTGTCTCGCCAGGTTTAGCGGACGGCCGCTCGGGCAAACGGGCCTGGATCGCAGCACGGCTGAAATGGGAAGAAGCCGTCGGAGGCAACGATGCGCCCCTCACCACCCCGCCGCCGCGACAACCCAGCCGAGGCGAGAGTGACCATCGAGCGCCGGGTCGCGGACGTCTTCAACTTCTACCGCGACTTCCAGAACCTGCCCCGCTTCCTGGGCGACGTCATGGCCAGTGAACAGATCGGGCCAGCAACGTTCCGATGGACAATTCGGGGACCACTCGGCGTCAGAGTGAGCTCCACGGTAAGGCTCATCGAGGAACGCACCAACCAGTTGCTCCGGTACGAGACCACTGCCGCGCCCGGGATGAGAACTCACTGGACGGTCCAGTTCACCCCTGGGTCCGACCCGGGCCGGACCGAGGTTCACGAGGTGCTCAAGACACCCTTCGGAAGACTGGGCCGCATCGCGCTGACCCTGGCCGGGAAGCCGCCCGCCGCCGAGGTAGCGGCGAACCTGCGCAGGCTGAAGCAGATCCTGGAGACAGGGAAAGTCACTGACACCGAGCACGCGGTCGCCGGCAAGTTTGGGCGAAGATTCGTCGGCGATCACCGGCACCCTGCCTGAGCAGAGCGTTTCGCGTGGTGGGGCGAGCGCGTGGGGGTCAACACGATCAAGGCCGGTCTCCCGCGTCGGGAAACCGGCCTTCGATCTGCTGTGCGCCCGAAGGGACTCGAACCCCTAACCTTCTGATCCGTAGACAGATGAACGTCTATGCGTAGCGAGATCCACCCGAAGGGCCGCCCCCGTCGCGCTCGGTTCGCGCGCATCCCGCTCGATACCAGCAGGTCCGGGCGATGCATTCACCGGGGAACGATGGCTGAGTCGCCCTGGAGGAGACGCAAGTTCGGTCAGGTACCGGCACGTCCACGCCAGTTCGCCGACGTCCGATCACCACAGGAGCACCAACGATCCCCGGGCTCCGCCTACCCACACCGACCGGCTCGCACTCTGACCACCGCTGCGCTGCACCGACACATGTTGACAACACCGGCCGAATCCTGTGATGGCACTAGCTCCGAGCGTGACCGAGATGCCGGCAATGGTGTGACCGGCGATCCATTCCACGTCGGCGACAGCGCCGATGCGCCAACTCCGTCCGTCCTTGCTGACCTGCACACCACCCTGCCAGTTGGCGACACTCTGGGGCGTGGCAGGGGTGGGCTGTGTTCAGCAGATGGTGGTGTACCGGACGGTGACGGCGGTGTTGTCGTCGGAGGCCGCGACGATGACCGAGACGGGGCCGTTGCGGTAGGAGACGCGGTTGGACGCGGAGGCGAACAGCCGGGCTCCGCTCGGCAACCGGGTCCGCAGCCGACCGGGCAGGTCCGCGCTGTCCGTGGGCTGGTCGCCGGGTTGTCCAGTCGCAGGATCGCCGAGTGCGCGCCTGGCGTCGCCGGATTGATCGCGACCGGCACCTCGGTCCCCGCCTCCGAACAATTCGCTATCAGCCCACGCCCACGTCGTCTGTAGCTCAGGGGATAGATCGTCGGTTTCCTAAGACGGTTCTATCCGAGACCGCAAGCTGATGACCTGCGGTCTTACGTGCTCCTCCCTTGGATGCCGGTCGCAACGGCATGTTCCTGTGCTCGCTCCTCAAGGTTTGTGAGCGCGGCCGGTAGCGGCAGCTCCTGGGTGTCACCGTCGCGGACGAGCAGCGGTGGCACGTGGCCGACGTTGAGCAGCCAGCACCCCCCGGTGCGCAAGTCGAGGCGGCCGAGTACGGCGGTGACGTAGCTCCACCCCTGCAGGACGACGGTTGCTACCAGCCGTCGGGACAACCGTCGATGCGATGCTGAAAGCAGGTGTAGCCGTCCAGGAAATCTAGGTCCGAATCGCTAGACATTCCCGCCGCGCCTGGCTAGTGTTCCTGTCGTTCACAGCAGAGATCGTCGAAGACGCAGACGAAGCGGACCGAGCGTTACGCAGGGCCCCAGACACATGTCGTGGCTCGCTCGGCCCAGCGGTGGAAGTGCTGATCGCCGCTTGCAGCAAGGCAAGGTAAGGCACGTGGGAGTGGAAAGTAAGACCCTGACGTAGTTCCAGGTCAGGGCAGGCAGGTGGGCTGATGCTGGTTCAGGGCTCGCCTGGCAGGACAGTCCGCCACACGTGGACGGGGCCATGAAGTCGCGTGGGGCTCCGACACCGGCGGGCAGCACGACTAGCACCACGGAAATTGAAAGCAGAGGAAAGGGAGGGCCCGAACACCGTTGGATCGCCCGTCTCCAGGACGCAGTTCAACTCTGGAGCCGGTCACCGCAGTTTCCATCGAACGAGAGGTGGTCTCCGGTCACGCTTATGCGATCCTCGCACCCCACGCCGCCGACGGCGGCAGGTGCGGATACGACAACCCGACGAACCTGTCGGCAGATGGTGCTTTCGACCCCGTAACCCTGGGCCCCGGCGCTTCCGCGCCGGGGCCCTCGTCATGGAGAGGTGTATATGGCCCAACCCGATGACATGTTCGGTGACGACGACTACCCCGCCTACACGATGGGCCGCGCCGCGGAGATCACCGCCGCCTCGCCGGACTTCCTGCGCCGCCTCGACGAAGCAAAGCTGATCACCCCGTTCCGGTCAGCCGGCGGCCATCGCCGATACTCCCGTTACCAGCTCCGCCTCGCCGCACGGGCCCGGGAGATGGTCGACCAGGGCACCGCCCTGGAAGCCGCCTGCCGGATCATCATTCTCGAAGACCAGCTCGAAGAAGCCCTTCGGCACAACCAGAACCACCAGCGCTGACAGCAAGCGGACGCTGCCTGACTCATCGCCTCACGGTCCTTCTCCACAGAGGGACCGTTTGTCGTACCCACTCCAGGGCTCAGCATCACGCCAGGGGGAAGCGGGTAGTGGCCTTGGCTCTCCCGCCGTCGTGCCGACGGCCGGGGGCGCCGTTGCATTATCGGATCGGTGGACGCGTTGAACCTGTGTCGGGTCCGTGGTCAGATCGCCTGGGCGAGTTCGGTGAACGCGACGGCGACCCGCAGAGCGGGCGGGGCGTCGACGGCGAGTTCGTACTGTCCGCGGCGGATGTTCTGCATGAACGCGTGGCCGGCGATGATCACTTGTGCGGTCTTGTCCGTTCGTAGCCCGCGCATCGATCTCAACCAGTGTTTCAGCTGACTGTGATCAGCTTCGATCGGGTTATTGGCGTACTGCTCGACGTGGTGCCACGCGGACGGGATCAGCTCGTCGAGCACCCCGGGGTAGACCGCCGCGGCGTCGGTGACGACCTCGCCGGGTGTCACCTTCACCGTCGACAGCGCCCGGCGGAAGAACCTGCGGGCCGCGCCGGCGTTCCGGCGGGCCGAGACCAGCACGTCGATGACCTGCCCGTACTGGTCGACCGCCCGATACACGTACCGCCACACCCCGTTCACCTTCACGTACGTCTCATCGACGAACCAGCGGTCACCTGGCGAGTGGCGGCTAAATCGGGCGGCGTCGGCCAGCAGTGGGGTGAACCGCTGCACCCACCGGTAGACGGTGACGTGGTCGACCTCCACGCCACGCTCGACCAGCAGTTCCTGAACGTCGCGATAGGACAGGTTGTACCGCAGATACCAGCGCACCGCGACCACGATCACCTCCGGCGGGAACCGGAACCCGGCGAACGCCGACGTCGGAGGCAGCCACGGCCGAGATCGAGTCAACGACTTCACTGCTCAAGCCTGCCTCGATCATGCCAACGCTCAATGCAACAGAGCCCCTCGATGCGTTCGGGGTTGAGTTGGTACCGGTGGTGGGGGTGGGTGAGGTAGGTGCCGGGGCCGCCGTTGTGCTTCAGGACGCTGCGGAGGTCCGAGACGTAGGTGTGCAGCCGGTGCACGGCCTTGCTGGACGGCGCGTCGGGCAGCAGGTCGTCGAGGATCGCCTCCACGGACGCGGTGCCGTCGCGGACCGCCAGATAAGCCAGCAGTTCGAGGGACTTCGCGCGCAGGTTGCGCTGCGGGTCGCCGCCGACGATGCCGGGCGCGCCGAGGACGGTCACCTCGACCCGCCCGGGCCGGCGTGCCGTCTCGGTGTCGCCCGGCTCCTGGCGGAGTGTGGCCGGGTCGATGTCGGCGGTGTGGTCAGCGCCGGCGTCTGCCGGGGCGGTTGTGCCAGTGGAGCCGGCCGGGGCGGCTTCCGGCTCCGGGGTTGAGGGGTCGGCTGTGGCGGTGGCGCCGGCCAGGGTGGTGTCCGTTTCAGGAGTGGAGGTGTCGGTCGTGGCGGCGGTGACGGCTGCGGTGTGCTGGCTGTCGGGATCCTTGATGCCGTTGTCGTGCGCGTGCGTTCGCGTGTCGACGGCGGGCTCGGCAGCCGTTTCCGTGCCTGGCTGCCCGCTGGCGGTCGGGGTCGATGGGCGGGGCGCCTGCGCCGGTGTCTCGGCCTGTATGCGGGTGGGCGTGGCTTCGGTGGGGGCGGGCGCGGGGAGCTGGCCGGTGTGGGATTCGGCGAGGGTGGCGAGGAGGTCGGCGGTCTCGGTGGGGTTGATGACGGCGAGGCGACCGACGTCGGCGGGGTGGGGGCCGTGGGGGTCGCAGTCGGCGGGGGTGGTGGTGCCGTCGTCGGCGACGTCGACGGTGGTGCCGTCGGGCCATGCGCCGAGCAGCACGCCGTGGATGTCCAGGCGTTGGCCTTGGGTGAGTAGGGCCGCGGTGCGGGCGCGTTCGTGGCGGCTGGTGGCGTCGGCGAGCAGCATGACCGGCGGGAGTGGTTCTTCGTAGGGGTCGGCGGCGCGCAGGTCGGTGACGGTGTCGACCTCGTGCTGGTAGGCCAGCCGGGTGCGGTGCAGCGTCTGCGCTTCGACGATCTCCAGGGCTTCGTCGAGGCCGGGGGTGAGGGTCAGCCGGGGCGTGCGGGCCACGTTGACCGCGGCGGCGCCGAGCAGCGTCGCCGCGGTGGCCGACGGCATCACCACCTGGGCTCGGGCGTCGGGGTGGTCCAGGCCGCCTGCGGCCAGGGCGGCGGTGAGGAATCCGCGGGCGGCGGCTTGCGCGCCGGGCCCGGTCAGGCCCAGTCCGGCGGCTGGCCACAGCGCCGACAGCGGATGCGCGAGGGCCGGCGCCACCGGCAATGGGTCAGCGGTAGCGGGGTGGATGGCGTCGGAATCGGTCGCGTGCGGAGCGTCGGAATCGGCGACGTCGCCGTGGACCGTCTCGGTGTCAGCTCCGTGGATGCTGTTCGTGCTGCCGGGGCGGTGGTGGCCTCCAAGGTCGTTGAGCTCGCCGTTGACGTCCACATCGACCGGGTCGTCCTCATGGTGGTCGGGCGTGTGGGGGTGGTCGGCGGCGGCGTGGCGTAGTGCGCGGCGGATCTGGTTGACCACGCGGGGCATGGGCGCCAGGTCGGGGTCGCTCAGGCGTGGCTGCGCCGAGGGCCGGCGGGGGATGTAGCGGCGTCGGCGGTGTGCCCATACCAGGGCGACCGCAGCGGCGATGGCCAGCGCGAGGCCGAGGTCGATCCAGCTTCCGCTGGGCAGGGACACCCCGCGGGAGGACCGGTCTGCGTTGGCGGCGGGGGCGTCGGTGGCGGCGCCATCGCCGGTCGGGGTGCTGGTGGGTGCTGATGAGGCGGCACCGACGGGTGCCTCGGTCCCGGGTGACACGCTGGGCGACGTCGGCGGGTGGCTGTCCGGCGCGGTGCTGGCGGGGGTGGGCTGCGCCGGGGATGGGTTGTTCACGTCGGGGCCTGGCAGCGGCGTTTCAGCGTCCGGGCCGTGGCCGGGTGGCTGGTGCGGGGTGGCCGGTCGGGGTTGCGGGGCGGTTTCGGCGGGCAGGTCGAGGATCCAGCCGGGGTAGATCAGGTTCGGGTTACGCAGCGTTCCACCCACCTTGGCGAAGTGGGTGCCGCGGTTGAGGGCGAAGATCTCTGGCCAGCGGCGGGCGTCGCCAAGGCACCGCTGCGCGATGTCGGACAGGCTGTCCCCACGCTGGACGGTGTAGGTGTCGTCACCGCCAGTCGCCACACGGCTGGGCTCTGCGCTGCTCACCGCAGCTCGAGCAGGCAGTGTGTGCGCGGCCTGCGGCGGGGTGAGGTGCACCGCTTCCAGCTCGTCGGTGGTGACGTCGGCGCCGGCTGGCGCGGCGGCGTGGGCGGGTACGCCGCCCGCGGCGGCGGTGACCGCGGTCGCGCCCAGCACCGCCGCGGTCAGTCCCTGCAGCGGTCCCGGCACGTGCAGTGTCGGTAGCCATGGCAGTGTGCGGGTGACCCGGGTGTAGACGCGGGCGAGAACAGCGGCGACGAGCGCCGCCCAGATCAGCCAGGCCCCGGTTTGCGCGAGGCCGGTGAGGAACCCGGCGGTCAGTGGCTGTCGAACCCAGTCCCGTAGTACGGCGCTCGACGGCACGGTCGGCGTCGGCCATCCGGCGAGGTGGAGGAGCGCGGTCGGAACGGCCGCGAGCAGAAGCACGGTTGTCGTTGTGGCGGCCACAGAAGCTGCTCGGGTTCTCATCGCTGCTCCTCTCACTGATACGGACGCCGCCGAGCTGGCTCTGAACGTCATCCCCGTCAGCGGTGGCACAGGCGTGGACCGGGCGGACGACGGACGGTGGCGCGGGGTGCTGATCGGTGGCTCGACGGTATGGCCGCGGACAGTCCCGCAAGCTCCCGTGAGGGCTGACAGAACCTCACACAGGCTGACAAGACCTCACACCAGCAGGTCAGGATGGTTGTGACGGAGGAAGCCGACTCCACCAGGACGGCCACGACTGGCCCCACCGCACGACGACTCACCACCGCCGGTCAGTCACTCTGCGTAGGCATCGCCCGGGATTGCGACGTCCCAAAGGACGGCTGCCCGCCCGGATCGCGGCAGATCCGGATGTCAGGTCAAAGCTCGGCGGCTACACGGTCGTTGTCGCTCGATCTCTAGGATCATTGGGCATGACTCGCAGCACGCCGCCACGGCCGCTGGACATCACGAAGCTCTTCCCCGAGTTGAGGGAGTGTTCGTCCACAGCGACGCGGCTGCATCCCCGGCCTGGTGCGCCTACGGCCGCCGAAAGCTCGGTCGGTGGCCCGCTGCTCTGGCCCGCCGACGAGGCCTGGCCGGTGTGCATGGACGGCGATGCCCACTACATTTTTCGACTCCGGACGCCGGCGACGGTCCGCCGCAGCCGGGAGATCTACACGGCGGCGAAGGCCCGCGCCGAC
Source organism: Micromonospora sp. NPDC005299 (assembly GCF_042872345.1). NCBI lineage: Bacteria > Bacillati > Actinomycetota > Actinomycetes > Micromonosporales > Micromonosporaceae > Micromonospora > Micromonospora sp. NPDC005299. Next base: position 696,846 of record NZ_JBIAKG010000003.1, on the reverse strand, counting down.
GCGGTGGGCGCCCGCTACGCCCTGACTGGCGAGGAGCGGGCGCAACTGCCGGGCCTCGACTTCTCGGAGCCGCATAGCCTGGTGAACCAGCCGATCCCGCTGATCCCGGTGGCGCAGCTGTACCGCCGGGACGTTCCTGACTTCGCCGGCCCGGTCGGCGCCGACCTGTTGCAGGTGCTGTGGTGCCCGCTGGACCATCCCGAGGACGGTTACAACCCTCGGGTACGGCTGTACTGGCGCCACACCGCCGACGTCGGCCAGCCCCTGGACGCGGCGCCGGAACCGCCCGTCGTCAACGACTCCTACCTGCCGACTCAATGCGTCGTGCACCCGGAACAGATTCGCGAGTATCAGTACGGCGGACTACTCCCCGAGGAACTCGACACCCGGATCACCGCCTGGGAGGAGCAGATCGAGGAGGAAGCCGACGATGAGGACGGGCTCAACTACCAGTTCGACCTGTCAGTGGCGCCGGGCTGGAAGGTGGGCGGCTTCGCGAACTGGTCGCTGACCGACCCGCATCCGGTCGACTGCGGGGAGTGTGGCACCGCGATGACCCTGCTGTTCACCGCCGACTCCGGCGAGTGGCACGGGTCGGGCGGCAGTTGGCGGCCGGTAGAGGAGCCCATGAAGGCTTCACCTAATCCCACCGATGTTGTCATCGGCCGGGGCTACGCCCTGTACGTCTTCCACTGCCCGGTCTCGTTCGACCACCCACCCGCCATCACCATGCAGTGATCTCTTTGAGTCGGCATCGACGCACTACTTCGGCGCGTCCGGACGGCAACCGGGGCAGCTCGGTGCGACGCCGCGCGCGACCGGCGGCAGTAGCGGATGTCTGATCACGGCAAAGCATCAATGCTCGGCGAGCATCAGACTTGGCGCGCAGACGCCGCTGCGAGGTCACCTTCAGGACGCGGCGAGCGAGGCTAGCAGGCGCAGCTTCTCGGCGTTGTCGCCGGTCTCGTCCGGGTAGTAGAGCACCAACAACAGACCATCGACCGGCAGCTTGTCGCGGTGCAGCGTGAGCTCGCCGACCACCGGGTGCCGGACTGTGGTCGTACCACCTTGCAGTTGGCGCACATCGTGGCGTGCCCACAAAGAGCGGAACCGTGCGCTGGACAGCGACAGCTCGCCGACCAGCTCGACGACCCGGGCGTCGTCGGGCACGTCGCCGTTGGTCTGGCGGAACGCCGCGACGAAGCTCGCCGCGGAGCGTTCCCAATCGGCGTGGAACTCGCGTTCCTCCGGGTCGAGCAGCATCGAGCGCAGCCGGTTCTCGCCCGGGCGCAATCGGGGTGACAGCGCCGTGGCCAGGGCGTTGGCCGCCAGCACGTCGAACGAGCGGCCCTCGACGAAGGCCGGCACCCCGACCGCGGCCAGCAGGTGGTGCAGCCGCGCGGGCACGTGCTCCGGCCGGCGGCGCGGGCGGGCCCGGGGCCGGGGCGCGGTGAAGTCGAGGAGGTACTGGCGCTCGACGTCGTCCAGGTGCAGGACCCGGGCGAGCGCCTCGAGCACCTGCGGCGACGGGTTCTTGTCGCGGCCGCGTTCCAGCCGCAGGTAGTAGTCGGCGCTGATCCCGGCGAGCAGCGCCACCTCCTCGCGGCGCAGGCCCCGGACCTTGCGGCGGGAGCCGGGCTGGATGCCGGCCTGCTCGGGCGTGACCAGCTCACGCCGCGCCCGCAGGTAGTCGCCCAGCCGGTTGGTGCCGTCGTCGCCGCTCATGAGGCCGAGGCTAATACCGGCGCGGGCGCGGACAGGGGGTCCTGTCACTCCCCGGATTCGCAAAGCACTTCCTGGGCCCCGGCGACGCTGCGACCATCGGTTCATGAACATCACGAACCGCACGGTCTTCATCGCCGGGGGCACCTCCGGCATCGGCCTGGGCCTCGCCCGCCGCTTCGCCGCCGCCGGCGGCACCGTCACCGTCGGCGGGCGCCGGGCCGCTTCCCTCGACGGGCTGGACACCGTCGAGATCGACGTCACCAATGCGGACTCGGTGCGGCGCGCCCGCGACAGCGTGCTGGAAAGCCACCCCGGCCTGGACGTCGTGGTCACCATGTCCGGGGTCCAGCTTTCGGAGGACCTGCGCGACCCCGAGCACTTCGCCACCGCCGAGACCACCGTCGAGACCAACCTGCTGGGCACCATCCGGGTGCTCGACGCGTTCACGCCGCACCTGCTCGGGCGCGGCGCGGGCACCTTCGTCACGGTCAGCTCGGGCATCGGCTTCCTGCCGTTCCCGCTCATGCCCACGTACGCCGCCACGAAGGCGGGCGTGCACGCGTACACGGAGGCGCTGCGCGCGCAGCTCGCCGGCACCGGCGTGGAGGTCACCGAGCTGGTGCCGCCGGCGGTGGCGACCACGCCGGAGCACAAGCGGCTGAACCCGCGCGCGCTGGACCTCGAGGACTACCTCGACGAGGTGCTGGGGCTGCTCGGGCAGGACCCGACCCCGGACGAGATCCTCGTGCAGGGCGTGCTGCAGCACCGCTGGGCCGAGCGCGACGGCACCTACGCCGATCTGGTGGCGCAACGGTCCCAGGCGCTCAAGACGCTGCCGGGGCGCTGAGAGCGCCGCTTCCCACCGGTAACGACGGCAGCAACCGCTCACGCGGCCCCGGACACGACGCCGGGCTCGGGTCCCCTCGGCGGCAACAGATCGCACCGCTCGCACACTGTCATCGGCAGTTCAGGATGCCGAGCGGTAGCGGTCGCCGTCACGCTCCGCCACGCGCGGATCGCGGCATGAGAGTACGTTCGATCATGGCCGCTCGGCCGGCTCCGGATTCCCTTCGGAAAGCCGCTGACTCTGGTTGGGCCGATGTAATCGTGGATGCGAGAGTTCGGTGCGCTGCTCGGGAGTCAACTCCACCGTCAAGACCTTCGGCACTACCGCCATCCCAACGAAAGCCCCTACCCAACACAGCGTTGAGCTTCGCCCCAAACCCCCGCTTACGGCTGGAAGTACTCCGACATCAGGCGGCTGACCCATTCCGGCTGCTTGACGTTCATCGGGAGGAACTCCGCCATCGTCGGCTTCAGGTCGATGACCGGGGTGCCCGAGACCGCATCGAGGCCCACCACCGTCAGTTCGCGGCCGCGGACGGATTCGATGGCGCAGCACGTTACCCCCATGCAGTTGGGTCTGCGGGGGCCGCGGCCGGCGAATACGCCAACGGGCGGGAGGTCGGAACGGCCGCGGTAGGGACGGGGTTCGCGGTAATCGCCGTGTTCCGGGAACTGATCGAAGATGAAGAGGACTTCCACGTGGGAGAAGCCCTCCAGGCCCTGGAGGCACAAATCGCCGAAGCGCTCGTCGATGGTGATCGTGCTGCGGACGGCACCCCAGTTGTCGGTGTGCTGGACATCCGTCCTGTCATTCCGGACCGTACCTATCGGGGTGATCTCGAAGCTGAGCATGACTAGTACTACAGTCGCGATGCGTGATGTTCACGGCGTGTCGTGACCACTAGGGTTCGTGCCAGGTCAGCGCTTTCCGAAAGGCTATCGAGCGGGAGCGGCTGCATAGCGAGAGCGCCCTCGTGCAGCACGAGGAGCTGGGTGGCGAGGGCGGTGGGGCCTGAGCAGCCCGCCGCGGTGGCGAGTTCCTTGAACAGGTTCACCAGCCAGAGCTTCTGGTTCGCGGCGATGCGATGCGCGGGATGCGAGGGGTCCGGGAGCTCGGCCAGTGCGTTGATGAACGCGCAGCCGCGGGTGTTGGTCTCGCTCCAGGTCCGCAGTGCGTCGAAGGGTGCGGTGACGGCCTCAACGGGACCGTCACAGGCGTCAACCGTGGCGCGGACAAGTGACCTCCAGCGCTGGTCACGTTCCGCGAGGTAGGTCGCCACGAGGTGGTCTTTCGAACCGAACTGGTTGTACAGGGTCCGCTTGGTCACGCCTGAGTGCTCAGCGATCAGATCCACGCCGACCGCTGTGATCCCACGGTTATAGAACAGCTCCTCGGCAGCCGCCACGATGCGGCGGCCCGCCGGTGTCATGGGCTGCGCTTCCCGCATCAGGCGCCCCTTCACCGATCGGTGTACCGTCGCAGATGTTCACAGATCAGTATACCTGCGAGGAGGACAGGCGATGGGTGTGCCCAAGACCATGCGCGCGGTGCGGATCGCAGAGCACGGAGGGCCGGAGGTTCTTGAACTGACGGAGGTGGCCGTGCCTGCCCCGCAGGCAGGAGAGGCGCTGGTCCAGGTCAGCGCGGTCGCGCTGAACAACACCGACCTGTGGACCCGGGAGGGCGCCTACGGCCGTCCGGGAGACCCGAAGGCGCTGTCGGGCTGGCGAGGCCCGATCGACTTCCCACGCATCCAGGGCGCCGACGTGGCCGGTCGGGTCGTGGCAGTCGGCGCCGACGTGGACAAGAGCCTCGTCGGTCGCCGAGTGGTCGTCGACCCAGCGATCTACGACGCCGACGGGCCGGACGCGAACCCGGTGGGCCTGATGGGAAGCGAACGCGACGGCGGTTACGCCGAGTACGTGACCGCGCCGTCGGAACGTGTGCACGACGTGACGGAATCCCCGCTCACCGACGATCAGCTCGCGACGTTGCCGACTGCGTACGGCACAGCGCTGGGCATGATCGAGCGGGCACGGCTGCGGGCGGGAGAGACCGTGCTGGTCTCGGGAGCGTCCGGCGGTGTCGGCCTCGCGCTGCTGCAGATCGCCCGTGCGCGCGGTGCGAGGGTGCTCGCCATCAGTAGCGGATCCAAGATCGATTCGGTGCGTGAGGCGGGCGCACACGAAGTCATTGACCGCGCACGAGACCTCGCCGAGCAGGTCCGCGCTGCCGCGCCGGAGGGCATCGACGTCGCACTCGACGTCGTCGCTGGGGACCTGGTGAGTCAGGGACTGCCGCTGCTGCGCGAAGGTGGCCGCTGGGTCATCGCCGGCGCACTCGGCGGGTATAACGTGACCTTTGATGTGCGCCGTCTCTACCTGCACAACGCGCAGGTGATCGGCTCCGCGATGCACACGCCAACGCACTTCGACCTCCTCATGAACCTGGCTCGTCAGGCCGAAATCCAGCCCGTCATCGCCGCGACGTTCCCGCTGGACCAGGCCGTTCAGGCGCAGGAAGAACTCGCCCGCAGGAGCCATGTGGGAAAGATCGTCCTGCACCCCTAGCGGTGCAGTCGCGATGTGTGATGTTCGCGGCGTGTCGTGACCTCGACCGCCCAGGATCTGAGAAGAGCATTGAACGCAGTCGGGTAGGCGGGACGCATTGCTGCGCCCCGCCCCCCTAATACTCCAACGTCACTTGGCCTGTCTGTGCTGGTAGTGGGATCGCCGGGCTCGGGCTTGGGATGTTCGTCGCCAGATCGACCAGTGCAGGGTGTGCGCTGGCGGCAGCGTTGTGGCGAGGACGATGGCGTTGAGGAGTCGGCGGATCTCGGCGACGGTCAAGGCGATGATCTCGGGACCAGGGTCAGGCTGTTGGGCGGCGAGGATGGTCAGGACGGCCAGGGCGAGCATGGCCAGGGTGACGTGGCGGTGCCAGCCGGTCCAGCCGCGGACCTGGTAGTGGTCCAGGCCGACCTGGCCTTTGCCGGTCTGGAACAGCTCCTCGATGCTCCAGCGGGAGCCGGCGACGGTGACGAGGGTGTGCAACGGCACCGGGTGGGGTGACCAGCACAGGTAGAAGGCCAACTCGCCGGTGGTGCGGTTGCGGCGGATCAGCAGCCACCGGTGCTCACCGGGCCGGGTGGCGGTGGTGATCCACGCCCACAGGTAGTCGCGGGGACCTTTCGCGCCCGGCCCGCAACTGTGCTGCTGCCATTCGGTGGTGGGAATACGGTCGGCGAGGTCGTCGACGCGGATGAGGGTGCGTCCGTCGTTGACGGCCACGCGTCGGTCGCAGCCAACGGCCAGGACGTAGCCGATCCCGCGCTGTTCGAGGTCGCCGCGTAGGCCGGGGTCGGCGCCGTAGACCTCATCGCCAGTCACCCACCCGAACGGGACACCGACGTCCAGCGCGTCGGCGATCATCTGCCGGGCCAGGGCCGGCTTCGTGGCGAACCCGACGTCGTCGGGGACGCCTGCGGCGGTGAGCCGGTCGGGCTGGTCGCACCAGGTCGTCTCGGGTAGGTAGAGCCGGCGGTCGATCATCGCCCGCCCGGCAGGTGCCACATAGGCCAGGAACACCCCCACCTGGCTGTTCTCGACCCGACCGGCGGTGCCGGTGTACTGCCGCTGGACCCCGACCGAGCACACGCCCTTCTTCAAGAACCCGGTCTCGTCGCAGGCCAGCACCGCGTCGGGGTGACCGAGCTGCTCGATCAGCCACTCACGCATGTCATCGCGGACCGCCCGCCGTGCGAAGCAGCCGCTGCATCGCCTGCGGATCAGCGTGACCGGCCCGTTCAGCGAGGGACCAGCAGGTCTTACGTTCCACGTCCGCCAGCAGCCCCTCCACGAACTGCCCGGCCGTCGCCCGCGGCTCGGCCCGCACGAACCGGTCCGCGACACGCGTCATCGCCTCGTCCAGGATGACCCGCCATCTGGCGGGGTCTACGCTGTGGCACGCGGCCACCGCACGATCTTCGGTTGTCCTCACAAACCATCGATGATCAACGCGGTGGCCGTCTCTATGCCCACGCCACGCCCAACGCCGAAGCCAAGTGACGTTGGAGTACTAAGAACCGTGCGTGCCACTCGTCGCGGCACACGGCTCAAGCAAACCGTGACGATCTCGTACCGGTCGCGCCGTACGCTGTCCTGTACACCTGCTGGACGGCGTCCTCGGTTCTGTTCACCTCAAGGGCGTCTAACGTGTCCCTCGGCTCCGGCGAAGATCGGTATTCGTCGTCACGACTCACCCGCCTCACGTCAGCCTGCTTTCGCAGCCGGGCACCAGGCCCGGTATCCGGCCAGTTATATCAACGGCGACCGGTTGGAGGACCAGTCCTCGCACCGCCGATTTTCCTGTCGCTTTTCAGCCTGTACGGTGCCAAAACTCTGTTTGAGGCTTGTGAGCTGCGAATTTGCGAGTAGCTCAAGCTGCCCGGTGATACTCGTTGATCACGCCGCCCAGGACGCGGCGCCGCCGGATCGGCTTGTCGATCGCGACGACCATACCGGGGTCGTAGTCGGGTGGATGCTGATCCAGGCTCTGGTGCGGCCGGTGCCGGTCGAAGTGGTCCTCATAGTCGCGTAACACCGTACGGGCGTGCTGTTCGTTGTAGATCAATACCCGGTCGGTGCACTCGGCCCGGACACTGCGCACGAAGCGTTCCGCGAACGCGTTCGCCCGGGGCGTGCGCGGCGGGGTCTTCACCACGTCGATGCCCTCGGCGGCGAACACCGTGTCGAACGACGCGGTGAACTTGGCGTCGCGGTCGCGGATCAGGAACCGGAACAGTGTCATACGGTCACCGAGGTCCAGCACCAGGTTGCGGGCCTGCTGGGTAGTCCAGGCGGCGGTCGGGTGGGCGGTGACGCCGAGGATGTGCACCCGTCGGGTCGTGATCTCCATGACGAACAGCACATACAACCGCCGCAGCGTGACGGTGTCGATGTGGAAGTAGTCGGTCGCCAGCAGGCCGGACGCCTGCGCGCGCAGGAACGTCCTCCAATTGGTGTCGATCTCGCGTGGGGCAGGACCGCGCTTCGAGCTGGCGAGGATGCGACGGATGGTGCCAGCGCCGACCCGATGGCCGAGCCCGACGAGTTCGCCTTGGATGCGCCGGTGCCCCCAACTGGGATTCTCCCTGGCCAGGCGCAGGATCAGGTCACGGAGGTCGTCGCTGATCGGTGGTCGTCCGGGCCGGTTCGGGTAGGTCCAGTGCCGGCGGACCAGCCGGCGGTGCCAGGCCAGCAGGGTGGCTGGGGTAACGATCCGATGCCTCCAGAGTTCCCGCGGCAGTGCCCGGACCAGCGCGGACAACACCGCCCGCTCCGGCCACGACAGGCGCGGCCGACCGACCTGACGGCGTAGCACCGCCACCTCGTGGCGCAGCACCAGCAACTCTGCGACCAGCGCGGACTCGCTGCACGTGGCCAGCGGCAACCAGCCGAACATCCGCACCGCACTCAGGTACAGCAGCCGAACCAACACGCCTGCCATCCTGCGTCATTGTCGCGAAACAGCAGCTCACACCCTGTGCGACGAGTTTTGGCACGGTACAGGCCGGCAACACCGAGACGCATTGAAGCCGCGAAGCGCTAAACCCAGCGCGAGCCCGTAGGCGACCAGGACGGCGACGCTCGGGGCGCCCACCGGGATGCCGTTCCGCTGCGAGCGGCCGGCTCCCCCTCGCCTACCCACATCGCACGATCGCGTCCTTCATCGAACCCGGCCGTGGCTGCACTGACGGAGACGGACAGGTCGGGACGTAGGACAGCCTCGTCGTACGAGCACCATTCGAGCACCAATGCGTCCATCGGCACGGAACGAAAAGAGGCGCCAGACCGCCTTTTGGCATGTCAGACGCCTCTTGATCTTGTGCGCCCGAAGGGACTCGAACCCCTAACCTTCTGATCCGTAGTCAGATGCTCTATCCATTGAGCTACGGGCGCTTGCTGCTCGGCCAGTCTACACACCGGCTTTCGCGCGGAGACTCCGGGATTCGAACCCGGGAGGGGCTTTAAGACCCCAACCGCATTAGCAGTGCGGCGCCATAGACCAGACTAGGCGAAGTCTCCCTGGTGGCCCGGAGACCACCGCGCCCGAGGATACAGGCCCACACCCACCGGGAGCAAAGCGACTACCGGGAAGGCCCCGCCCCCTGCGTTTTCATCGTGTGCCACGTCACGACCGGGTCTACGCTCCATCGATATGCAGGAGCAGCCGCCAAGCGATCCGCCCCGTCGCGAGCCCGCCGCCCAGGGCCGGCGGAGCCGCTCCCCCCGCCCGACCTTCACCCCGCCACCCACGCCTGAGCCCGCTCCGGCCGAGAAGGCGGGCGACACACCACCGCGGCCCCGGCAGGCCAAGGCCGCGCCGACCGTTTTGTTCCAGCCACCCGACCCGGCGCAGGCCACCCCGCCCGCCGTCGGCGGGCCGGCGACCCCACAGCCGCGCCCGCCCGCCGAGGTCGTTGCCGCCGCCGATCCGGGTACGCCGGCCGTCGCGCCGCCGCCGGCGACGGTTCCTGCCGATGAGCCGGTGATCGAGGAGCCCCCGAAGCGGCACCGCCGTGCGCCGGCCGCGAAGAAGGCCACCCCGCCGAAGAAGGCCACCCCGGCGGCGCGGAAGTCTGCCGCGGCGCCCGAGGCTCCGGCGGCGCTCGGAACAACGGAGCCCGCGGGGACCGAGGCGGCCCGGACAGTCGCGTCCGAGCCGGGGGCCGCCGAGCCGGCCGCGCCGGTGGCGGAAACCGTCGCGCCGGCGCAGACCGGGCGGGCGCGGAAGAGCACCAAGGCCGCCCCGCCGAAGAAGACCGCGGCGACGAAGCGGACACCAACTGGCCGGGCGACCGCCGCGCCGGCCACCGGACAGGTCCCGGCGGAGCCCGTCGCCGCACAGGCCCCGGCAGCGCCGATCCCGGCCGAACCGGCCACCGCGCAGGTGGACCGACCGGATCCGCAAACCAAGGCCGAGCCCACCGCGACCCGATTCGCCGACCAACCGGCCGTCGCCGGAGAGGTCGTTCCCGCGCCGACCGCGCACGTCAGCCGGCAGGTGGAAGGGCAGGGCTGGCGGGTGGTCGCCGCTCGCATACTCGATCACCCGGGCTTCGCGCCGGAACTGCTGGCCCTCGCCGCGGTGGACGCCCTCGGGCCGCGCGCCGCGGACTGGGTGGAGCGGACCCGCGACGCCTACCCGGACGCCGATGCCGACGGGCTGGCCCGGCTGGTGACCCGCCGGTTCGTCCGGCTGGCCGGTACGGGTGGCGCGCTCGCGGCGGGCGCCGGGCTGTTCGCGCCGGTGGCGGAGCTCACGGCGGTGCTGTGGACCCAGGCCAACCTGGTGCTGCACCTGGCCGCCGTCTACGGCCGGGATCCGGCGCATCCGGACCGGGTGGCCGAGCTGCTGGTGCTGACCCAGGTGCACCCGGACGTCGGCACGGCCCGCGCCGCGCTGGACGGAGTGCGCTCGGCCGGCGCTCCGGTGGAGGGTTCGGTGTCCCGGGTGGCCGAGGCGGCCTGGCGGCTGGCCACCCCGCTGGCCGCGCAGGCCGCCGGCTGGCTGGGCCTGCGGCTGGCGGCGCGGCTGCTCCCGGGCGCGGCGGCGCTGGCCGCGGCGACCGGCGATGCGACCGCCGCCGCGCGCCTGGCCGCCCGCGCGACCAGCCTCTACCGCCCGAGCCGCCGTCAGAGCCAGCCGAACCAGGACTTCGGCAGAAGGGCGTAGCCGACGAAGGCGACCACGTCGAGCAGGGTGTGCGCGACAATCAGCGGCCCCACCCGCCGGGTACGCAGGTAGAACAGGCCGAAGATCACGCCCATCACCGCGTTGCCGAGGAACGCGCCGAAGCCCTGGTAGAGGTGGTAGGACCCGCGCAGCACGGCACTCGCGGCGAGCACCGCGCCGAGCCGCCACTGGAGCTGCCGCAGCCGGGTGACCAGGTAGCCGACCACGATCACCTCCTCCAGCACGGCGTTCTGCACGGCGGCCAGGATCAGCACCGGCACCGCCCACCAGAGGGGCGGCAGGGCGGCCGGGACGAGGGTGGCGTTGATCCCGAGCTGGGCGGCCACCCAGAACAGGGCCAGCCCGGGGAGGCCGATCAGCGCGGCCAGCCCGGCGCCCCGGGCCAGGTCCGACCCGGGCCGGGTGAGGTCGGCGCCGAGCGTCCGTGCCGGGTCGCCGGGGTCACGCGCCAGCAGGTGTACGGCGAGCAGCACCGGCAGCAGCGCGAAGAGGATCCCGAGGAGCTGGTATGTCAGGTCGAGGTACGGCCGGGCCGACACGGAGGTGTTCAGCGAGGCGGTCTGCTTCGACAGCCCGCCCGTGGCGGTCAGCTTGGCGAGCAGCGAGACCAGGGCGTACACGGCCGACTGGCCGAGGGAGAGGCCGAGCACGAGCAGCGTCTCGGTGCCCAGGGTCCGGCGGGACACCGGGCGGGTGAGCTCGTCAACGGTCACCGGACCACTGTGCCGCACTCGGGGGGCGGTCGGCACGCCCCGGCGGCCAGGTGAGCCGATCGCACATTCTGTGCGACCGGCCGGCACGCTCCGTGGAGATTCTATGGGGGCCGATCCGCCCGCCAGGAGAAGGAGCGTGCCCCTGTGGAGAACTTCGCGCGGTTGCTGAAGGAGAGCTGGACCCTGGTCGAGGAGGACCGGGAGCGGCTCAGCGGTCACTTCTACGCCCGGCTGTTCCTCCTCGACCCGGCGCTGCGCATGCTCTTCCCAGTGCAGATGAACGGCCAGGGCGACCGGATCCTGGAGGCGATCGTCACCGCCACCCAGACGGTGGACGACCCGGAGAGCTTCGACGAGTACCTGCGCGCGCTGGGCCGGGACCACCGGAAGTTCCATGTCGAGGCGAGCCACTACGAGACCATGGGCGTCGCGCTGCTGGACGCGCTGCGCAGCACCGCCGGCGACGGCTGGAACCTGGAGTACGACCAGGCGTGGCGGGAGGCGTACGCCAGCATCAGCGAGCGGATGCTGGCCGGCGCGGCGGCCGACGACAACCCGCCGTTCTGGCACGCCGAGGTGCTCACGCACGAGCGGCACGGCCCGGACACCGCGGTGCTGACCGTGCGCGCCCTCCAGCATCCGATGACCTGGCAGGCCGGCCAGTACGTGAGCATCGAGGCGCCCCGCTACCACCCGCGGGTGTGGCGGACGTACTCGGTGGCGAACGCCCCGAACGAGGAGAACGTGCTGGAGTTCCACGTGCGGACGCCGGCCGGGGCGGCGGGCTGGGTCTCCGGGGCGCTGGTCCGCCGGACCAAGCCGGGGGACCTGCTGCGGGTGGCCGCGCCGATGGGCTCGATGACCCTGGACCGGGCCTCCACCCGGGACATCCTCTGCGTGGCGGGCGGGGTCGGGCTGGCCCCGATCAAGGCGCTGGTGGAGGAGCTGACCCGGGTCAACCGCACGCGCTGGGTGCACGTCTTCTACGGGGGCCGCCGGCCGGCGGGGCTGTACGGGCTGCCCGGCCTGGAGAAGCTGGTGGCCGCCCATCCGTGGCTGTCGGTGACCGCGGCGTGCAGCGAGGACCCGGACTTCGACGGCGAACTCGGCGACATCTCCGAGGTGGTCACCCGGTACGGCCCGTGGACCACGCACGACTGCTACGTCTCCGGCTCGGCGGCGATGGTCCGGGCGACCCTGCGCGCGCTGGCCGCCGACGACGTGCCGCCGGACAACATCCGCTACGACACCTTCGGCAACCTGTAGACCTTGCTCCCCCCGAGCCGGGTCGCGTGCCCCTGCCCCCTAGGGCACGCCACCCGGCCCCCCGTTCACCGGTACGCGGGTCGGGCCGGCACCCGGCCCGCGTACCGGAGTTCCTGCGGGTCAGTAGCGCCAGGGGTTGCCGCTCTCGCGGTATTCCTCGACCGGCACCAGCGGCACGCCGGGGGCCATCCGGTCGGCGTAGAGGCGGCCCTCCAGGTGGTCGATCTCGTGGGCGACCAGCCGCGCCATCGCGTACTCGAAGGATGTGATGACCCGGCTGCCGTCCCACTGGGCGTGCTCGACGTCGATCCGCAGCGGCCGGGGCACCAGCCCTCGGTGGTCGAAGAAGGAGAGGCACCCCTCGTACTGCTCGTCGGTGTCGGGGGAGCTGTCCACGACCCAGGGGTTGAGCAGCACGACGGGTTCGGCCGCCCGGTCGGCGGGGCGGACCAGGGCGGCGGCCCAGCCGAGCCCGAGCTGCGGCGCGGCGATGCCGACGCCCTTGCTGAAGGGGTGCAGCTCGTCGAGGCGGACCAGCAGGCCGGAGAGCCGGTCGATCACGTCCCGGGCGAGCTGTTCCTCGCGCGGCAGGTCGAACTGGCGGGCGGGCTGCCGGAGCAGGTCGTCGCCGCGCTGCACGATGCCGACCGCGCGCATCCGGTCGCTGGCCCGCACCCGGGTGCCGGGGGCCGGGCCGTCGGGCTCGACGTCGGGGGGCTGGCTGCGGAACCGCCACTGCATCCGGTAGCGGGCGTTCAGCGGCGGGTCGTCGGTCGCCCACTCGAAGATGGCCCGGCCGCCGTCGTCGCCGCGCTGGATCGGGGTACGCAGCGGCCCCTCCTCGGCGGAGAGGGAGGTCTCGGCGCCCCACACCTTGGGGTCGAGGTCGGCGGGGAGGTCGAGGCGGACGGCGAGGTGCCGGGTGGGCAGGCGTACGGCGCGTTGGAACCACGGGCCCCACTTGTCCCGCCCGACCCGGTACGCGTACTCGATGGTGACCCGGTCGCCGGGGTAGAGCGGGAAGCGCCCCTCGTCGTTCTCGAAGAGCAGCCAGATCTCCTTGAACGCGTCCCGGTCGTGCTTGGCCCGCCAGTGCATCGGCTCCCGCGCGCCCCCGTCGTCCCGGTAGGCCGTGAGGTGCAGCTCGGCGAAGGTGAGCGGGTGCTCCCGGTGGTGCCGGTTGGAGCGGCCCGGGTCGTTGGGGTAGCGGTCGACGGCGACCCGGACCAGGTAGCGGGTGACCGGTTCGGTGCCGGCGTTGTACAGCTCGCGCCGGATCGCGCAGTGGTAGCCGTCGTCGGTGTAGGTGAGGGTGGCGATTTCGCGCTCGACCACCAGCCCGGTGCCGGGCGGCAGCCACTGGCCGGGCACGGGCGGGTCCCGGTGCGCCCCGCCGGAGCGGCCGTGCCGCAGCTCGTCGTACTCCCGGAAGCGCTGCCAGATCGCGCCGCTGGCCTCCAGGACGGCCTCGGCGCGGCGGGCGAAGTCCTCGGTGGGCCGGTGCCGGCGCCCCTCGACGTGACTGACGTACGACGGGTCGAAGCCCATCAGCGTCGCCAACTGCTTCTTGGACAGCCCTCGGCCGGTGCGGTGCCGGGCGAGTTCGGCCGCGAACGAGTCGGCGGCACGCTCGATGGGTGAGGTCGTCATCGGCTTCCTCGTACGCGGGAAGACCATTTTCACGTTCAGTGGCCGAACGTGTACGGAAACTGCCTCGTATTCGACATTTACCTTGACAATTCAGCGGTGTCCGTCGATGCTTGCGCGGCCCGCCGACCCGCTCGGCGGCGTTTTCCGCCCATCTCGCCGGGTAGTACGCGAGCGGCGACGGAGTGAGCGGGACCTCTTCCCGGAGCCCACCGGACCACTTCCCTCCACGGGAAGCGGTGGTTAGGCTAGCCTTAGCTCAGGCCGGCGACAGGCGGCGGCCGGCGGGGCGACCAGACAGGGGACGACCAGGTGACTGCGGTGATGCCGGGGTGGGACGTCGCCACCCCGTTCGCCCCGGTCACGGCGACCCTGCGCGCCATGTTCGGCACCGACGACCTGCCCGGCCTCGCGCCCGGCCTGCTGGTCACCGATGGCGCGCCCCGCTGGATCCCGGCCACCCGGCTGGTCGACGGCACCCTGCTCCCCGAGTTCCTGCGGGCGGCGGGCCGGCGCTGGGGCGGCACCCCGCACGCCTGCGCCGCGCTGGCCTGGAAGTCCTACAGCTACTGGACGGCGCTGCCGGCCGTGCTCGGCTGGGCCTCGGCCCGGCGGGTTCCGCTGCTCGACCCGGCCGACGTGCTGGTCCACTTCGAGGACCACCACCAACTGCTCACTCTCGGCCTGCGCAGCTCGACCACGGTCGCGGTGCTTCCCGGCGACCCGCTGGCGCTGGCCGGCGACCGGGGCGTCCGGGTGGTCGCCGACGAGGTCGCGCTGCTCGACGCGCTGCGCGCCACGCTGCTCGACGCGCACTTCGCCCCGCTGATCGCGGCCATCCAGGGCGAGGTCCGGATCGGCACCCGTACGCTGCTCGGCTCGGTCGCCTCCGGCATCGCGCACGGCATCCTGCGCGCCTCGGACGCGCTGCCCGGCTCCTCCACCGCGACCATCGGCACGCTGCTCGACGCGCTAGACCTGAGCGACCTGGTCGAGCTGGTGCCGGGCTCGGCGGGCGAGCCGACCGTGCAGCGGCGCACCTGCTGCCTGGCCTTCACCCTGCCCCGGCCGAAGATCTGCCAGGGCTGCTGCGTCCGCCAGTCCTGACCCGCCCGCCCCCGCCGGGCGCTCAGTCGACCAGGGGACGCACGTCCCAGAGCCAGACCCCGCCGGTGAAGGTCGGCGTGATCCCGGTCAGCTCGGTCATCCCCCGGTACATGGACCCGGCCTGCCGCAACCGCGGGTCGAGCACCACCGCGCCCGCCCGCCAGTACCGCAGGTCGTCCACGGCAGCCACCCGGTCCTGCGGCGTGATGGGCGGCACCGCGTCGGTCTGCCGGATGATGGTGAAGAAGGTGCTGGTGGGGCGGGGCGGGGCGGTGAAGAGGGCGACCCGGCCGGCGCCGGGCCGGGTGTCCGGATAGAGGAAGTAGCCGCGGGCCAGCGGCATGTCCAGCCGGGTCTCGGCGGACCAGCGCAGCGGGACGGCGTACGTGGTGTCGGGCAGCGGGAGCGTGACGATGCTGCGCCCGCCGGCCACGTAGGGCCGCCAGGCGCCGGAGGTGACGAAGGTCGGGGTGGGGTCGAGGCGTATCGAGGGCAGCGGGGTGGGCAGGAGTGGCAGCAGCGCCATGGTGAGCACCGTGGCGGTGGCGAACCGGATCTGCCTCCGGGCAGCCGGGTGCCGCCGGGCCAGCCGCCGGACGTGCTCGGCGCCGAGCGCGAGCAGGATGCCGACGATCGGGGTGAGCGCCAGCGACCACCGGGTGGGCACCACCGAGTGCAGGATCGGCAGGTGCTCCAGCGCCGCCCAGGGGCCGGGGATGCCGGTGTCCCGCCCGTCGAAGCGGATCTCGCGGCCGAGCGAGAACAGCACGAAGACCGCGCCGACGGCGGCGAGGCCGAGCACCACGACGTTGCGGCGCAGCCACCAGACCAGCGCGACCGCCAGCACGGCGAGCGGCCAGCCGAAGAAGGCGTTCTCCTCGGTGGCGTTCTTGGCCAGCCAGACGCTGCCGCGCGCGTCGCCGGCCAGGGACTCCCGCGACCAGGCGACGTAGGAGGCCAGGTCGGTGCGGTAGCCGCGGATCAGCGTGGAGAGCCCCTGATAGGCGCCGGGTCCGAAGAACTGCACCGAGAGCGGGTACGCCAGCAGCACCCCCGAGAGCACGGCGGCCACCGCGAGCCCGGCGGCGAAGGGCCGGGCCGCCGCCGCACGCAGTTCGGGCCGGCCGAGGGCGAGCGCCAGCACCACGACGCCCAGGCCGATCGCGGTCATCAGCAGGATCTCCAGGTTGAGGAAGGCCTGCCAGACGATCAGCACACCGAGCAGCAGGCCGTTGCGCAGCCAGCGGCCCGGCTCGGCCAGGCGCAGCGTCCGCCAGACGAGCAGCGGCACCACGAACTGGCTGACGATGTTGGGGTGGGCGTTGGCGTGCGAGACCATGGCCGGCGCGAACGCGCAGAAGCCGGCTCCCAGCCAGGCCGGGCCGCGGGCGCCGATCAGCACCCGGGACAGGACGAAATACCAGGCCACGCCGGTGGCGGCCATTCCGAGGGTCAGAAAGAGCAGGAACGACCAGCGGGGCCCGAACAGGACCGTGACCGGCGCCATTGGCAGCGAAATGGATAATACGGACGTATTAGCCATCAAATTGACGCCGTCCGGCACATTCATCCGGTCCGAGGTGAACGGATAGGCGAAATCGGTCACGACCCGCGCACCGTGCGCCATCATCCACTCGAACTGCGCCTCATCGGTGCGGTTGTCCCGGACCCCGTTGGCCGGGTCCAGCCAGAGCCGGGCGGTGATCCAGCAGGCGAGCAGCACGAAACTGAGCACGGCGAGGACGTCGACCCACCTGCCCTGCCCCGGTCGTCCGCCCTCGTCGGGCCCGTCCTCGGCGGCACCACCCGGGGCGGCGTCCGATTCAGGAGTAGTCATGACAATTCAGAGCGTAGTCAGGGTATGGCAGGGCCGTGACATGTTTCTGGGTACTGGCGTACTATGTGCCGGGTTCGCCGACCGCCGATCACGTGCCCACCCCCGACCGCAATTCGGCCACCCCCGGTGCCCCGATTCCCCCGCCGTCCATCCGGATGGTTGACTCTGTCGGTCCAGGCGCGGGTCAGTCATATCGTGAGGAATCGACGCATGGCAGATATCACTGGGGATCAGCGCGTCCAGTCGGAGGTGCTCGAGGGTCTCGCGACGGCGGTCAACCACCGTCGCTGGTTCGTCGAGCTCGCCGTGCCCTACCTCGGTGACAACCCCATCGAGATCGGCAGCGGGCTGGGTGACTACGCCCTCGAGTGGGCCGAGCACCTGCCCCGGATCACCGCCACCGAGGCGGACCCGGACCGCCTGGTCCAGCTCAAGGAACGGCTGGCCGAGCACCCGGACATCGAGGTCCGGCAGATGCTGCTGCCGCACTCCGAGCGGGGCGACTACAGCGCGGCCGTGTCGTACAACGTGCTGGAGCACATCGATGACCACGTGGGCGCGCTGCGCAGCATGCGCGACCTGGTCCGGCCCGGCGGCGCGGTGATCATCATCGTGCCCGCGTTCCAGTTCGCGATGAGCCCGGCGGACATCGCCACCGGCCACGTCCGGCGCTACACGAAGAAGACCCTGGCCGCGGCGATGACCGAGGCGGGCCTCACCGTGGAGAAGATCCACTATGCGAACGCGCTCGGGCTGATCGGCTACTTCATGGCCACCAAGGTCTTCCGGCTGATGCCGAAGGAGGGCCCGATGGTGAAGGTCTACGACACTTTGGTTCTCCCGGCCACCAAGGCCGCCGAGCAGCGGCTCCGGCCGCCGTTCGGCCAGTCGGTCTTCGCGGTCGCCCGCGTCCCGGACTGACCTGAACGGGGCCTCCGCGAACGCGGAGGCCCCGTCTCCTCACTCCTTGATCTGGTACGTCGGGCGGATCACCGCCCGGGCCAGCGTGTGGAAGGCCAGGTTGAAGCCGACGTAGGCGGGGCTGGCCCCCTTGCCCACGTCGAGCCGCTCCACGTCCACCGCGTGCACCGCGAAGACGTACCGGTGCGGCCGGTCGCCGGCCGGCGGGGCGGCGCCGCCGTAGCCGGTGTCGCCGTAGTCGTTGCGGATGCTGAACGCGCCCCCGAGGTCGCTCTCCCCGACGGCGGTCGGCAGCTCGGTGACCGAGGCGGGCACGTCCACCAGCACCCAGTGCCAGAAGCCGCTGCCGGTCGGCGCGTCCGGGTCGAAGCAGGTGACCACGAAGCTCTTGGTCTCGTCCGGGAAGCCCGACCAGGCCAGGTGCGGGGAGACGTTCTCACCGCCGGCGCTGCCGTGCGCGTACCGGGCGTCCATCGGCTCGCCGTTGTGCACGTCGTCACTGGTCAGGTGAAACGACGGCACCGTCGGCAGCAACTCGTACGGGTCCGGGGCGATCGGTCGTTCCAGGCTCATCGAAACGGTCCTTCCGGGTGCGCGCGAATGTCCTGCGCCCCTTCATACCCCCTCGGCGGCCCGAATCGAACCGGAAGCGCCCGGTGTCCGGACCCCACGGGATCGGCAACCGGCGCTGGCGTCCGCGCTCGACGCGATGCTGGCCGCGAAGCGATTGCCCGGGCCGGACGGCGTGACCTGGCTCGCCGAGGGGTGACGGACCTGGCGGTCGGGGGCGGAGGGTGTGGGATTCGAACCCACGAAGGACATCGCTGCCCTTACCGGTTTTCAAGACCAGCGCCATCGGCCACTAGGCGAACCCTCCCTGCCGCGTCCCCGAGGGGGCGCGCGGCCGTGCCTAGTCTGCCACGGCCGGTGGAACCGGCGAGCCGCCGTCCCACCCCTACTGTCAGGATGCTCCCGTGTGGGAAACCCCGGCGGTGGTGCTGATCAGTGGAATCATGGCGGCCGGTAAGTCCACTGTGGCCGAGCTCCTGGCCCGGCGGCTGCCCCGCGCGGTGCACCTGCGCGGTGACGTGTTCCGCCGCATGATCGTCAGCGGCCGGGCGGAGATGACGGCCGACCTCACGGACGAGGCGTGGCGGCAGCTCCGGCTCCGCTACGACCTCGCCGCGTCGGCCGCCGACCGCTACGCCGCCGCCGGCTTCACCGTCGTGCTCCAGGATGTGGTCCTCGGTCCGGAGTTGCCGGCGCTGGTCGAGCGGATCCGGCACCGGCCGCTGGCCGTGGTGGTGCTCGCGCCCCGCGCCGACGTGGTCGCCGCCCGCGAGCGGGACCGACCCAAGCAGGGGTACGGCGGCTGGCCGGTGGCCGACCTGGACGCCGAGTTCCGGGCCGGCACGCCGCGGATCGGGCTCTGGCTGGACACCTCGACGCAGACGCCGGAGGAGACGGTGGACGAGATCCTGGCCGGGGCGTGGACGGCCGGCCGGATCGGGTAAGACTGGGGCATGCACGCGATCACGATCCCGAAACCCGGCGGACCCGAGGCTCTCGTCTGGGCGGCGGTGCCCGACCCGGAGCCCGGCCCGGGCGAGGTGGTGGTCGAGGTGCGGTCGAGCGCCGTGAACCGCGCCGACCTGCTGCAACGGCAGGGGCACTATCCGCCGCCGCCGGGCGCGCCGGCGTACCCGGGGTTGGAGTGTGCCGGGGTGGTGGCCGCGGTCGGGCCGGAGGTGACCGGCTGGGCGGTGGGCGACGAGGTGTGCGCGCTGCTGGCCGGCGGCGGGTACGCCGAGCGGGTCGCCGTGCCGGCCGGCCAGTTGCTGCCGGTGCCGGCCGGGGTGGACCTGGTCGACGCGGCGGCGCTGCCCGAAGTGGCCTGCACGGTCTTCTCGAACGTGGTGCAGCTGGCCCGGCTGGCCGAGGGCGAGACGCTGCTGGTGCACGGCGGCGGCAGCGGGATCGGCACGTTCGCCATCCAGCTCGGGGTGGCGCTCGGCGCGACGGTGGTGGTGACGGCCCGGGCGGCGAAGCACGAGCGGCTGCGCGAGCTGGGCGCCGCGCACACCATCGACTACGCGGAGCAGGACTTCGTCGAGGAGATCCGCCGGGTCACCGACGGCCGGGGCGCGGACGTGATCCTGGACATCATGGGGGCCGCGTACCTGCCGAAGAACGTGGCGGCGCTGGCCACCGGCGGGCGGTTGGTGGTGATCGGCATGCAGGGCGGCCGCAAGGGCGAGCTGGACCTGGGGATGCTGCTGGCGAAGCGCGCCTCGGTGCACGCGACGGCGCTGCGGTCCCGGCCGGTGGCCGAGAAGGCGGAGATCGTCCGCGGGGTCCGCGAGCAGGTGTGGCCGCTGGTCGAGTCGGGGAAGATCCGGCCGGTGGTGCACGCGCGGGCGAAGATGGCCGACGCCGCGGACGCGCACCGGCTGGTGGAGACCAGCGACCACCTGGGCAAGGTGCTGCTGGTCCGGTGACCGGTCAGGCGGCGCCGGAGCCCTCGCGGGGGAGCATCAGCCGGGCGCCGGGGCCCTCGGCGGCGAGCGAATCGCCGGGGTTGTAGAGGGTGCAGCGCTGCAACGACAGGCAGCCGCAGCCGATGCAGCCGTCCAGGTCGTCGCGGAGCTTGCCGAGCAACCGGATCTTCTCGTCCAGCCGGTCCCGCCAGGTCTTCGAGAGGGCGGCCCAGTCGTCCGGGGTGGGCGTCCGCGCCGACGGCAGCGAGTCCAGCGCCTCGCGGATCTCCTCCAGCGAGACGCCGACCTGCTGCGAGATCCGGACGAAGGCCACCCGGCGCAGCTCGGTGCGGGCGTAGCGGCGCTGGTTGCCGCCGGTCCGCTCGGCGCGGATCAGCCCGAGCCGCTCGTAGTAGCGCAGCGCGGAGGCGGCCACCCCGCTGCGGGCGGAGAGCTGTCCGATGGTGAGTGCTTCGTGCATCACTAAGCCTTGAGTTGAAGTGAGCTTCAACTCCGAGGCTATCCGCATGATGACGACAACCGCCACCGACCCGGCCGTGCTGGGGGCGCTGCTCGACCGGGTACGCGCCGGCCGCGAGTTCGGCCCCAACGTGTACTCGACGCTGGACGTGCTTCAGGTGCTCTACGACCGGGTGCTCCGGATCACCCCGGCGACCGTGGACGACCCGGACCGGGACCGCTTCCTGCTCTCCAAGGGGCACGCGGTCGCCGGCTACTACGCGCTGCTCGCCGCCAAGGGTTTCGTCCCGGTGGACTGGCTGGACGACCAGGGCGGCCCGGAGAGCCGGCTCGGCGACCACCCGGACCGGCTGCTGGTGCCCGGAGTGGAAATCGGCTCCGGGTCGCTCGGCCACGGCCTCGGACTGGGCGTGGGCACCGCGCTCGGCCTGCGGGCCCAGGGCCGCACCGGCCCACACGTGTACGTGCTGCTCGGCGACGCCGAACTGGACGAGGGGTCGAACCACGAGGCGATCGCGTACGCGGGTGCCACCGGCCTCGGCAATCTGACCGCGATCGTGCTGGACAACCGGTCGGCGAGCCACGGGTGGCCGGGCGGCGCGGCCAGCCGGTTCACCGTCAACGGGTGGACCGCCGCGACGGTCGACGGCCGGGACCACGCGGCCCTGCACACCGCCCTGACCGGGCACGACCACCATCGGCCGCACGTCGTCGTCGCGGTCGTCACCGACGGGGAGTGGGCATGACCATGCGCGAAACCTTCGTGACCGCCGCCGAGGAGGTCCTGGCCGATCCCCGCACCACGATCGTGCTCGCCGACATCTCGGCCGCCGCGTTCGCCCCGGCCGCGGCACGCTACCCGGACCGGGTAATCAACGTCGGCATCCGGGAGCAGTTGATGGTGGGCGTGGCCGGCGGGCTGGCGCTGACCGGGCAGCGGCCGATCGTCCACAGCTACGCGCCGTTCCTCGTCGAGCGGGCGTACGAGCAGATCAAGGTGGATCTCGACCACCAGGGGGTCGGTGCGGTGCTGGTCAGCATCGGCGCGTCGTACGACCGGGCGGCGGCGGGGCGGACCCACCTCGGGCCGGCCGACGTGGCGCTGATCGACACCCTGCACGACTGGACGGTGTACGTGCCCGGCCACCCGGACGAGGTGCCGGGGCTGTTGCGCGACGCCGTGTGCGGGCAGGGCTCGGCGTACCTGCGGCTGTCCACGCAGACCAACGCGCAGGCGTACCCCGGGGCGGGTGACCTTCGGGTGGTGCGGGACGCCGGGCCGGGCGCGCCGCTGCTGGTGGCGGTCGGGCCGCTGCTGGACGCGGCCCTCGCGGCGGTGGCCGACCGGCCGGTCACGGTGGCCTGGACCCACCGGCCGCGCCCGTTCGACACGGCCGGGTTGCGGGCGCTCGCCGGCACCGAGGTGATCCTGGTCGAGCCGTACCTGGCGGGCACCTCGGCCCGGGTGGCGGGCGCGGCCCTGGCCGACCGGCCGCACCGGCTGCTCACCCTCGGGGTGGGGCGGTCGGAGCTGCGCCGCTACGGCACGCCCGAGGACCACGACCGCTGGCACGGCCTGGACCCGGCCGGCCTGCGCCGCTCGGTCGACGCGTTTCTCAGCCCGGCCCGGGCCGCCGCCTGACCGATGGAACGACGGGACCCCGCGACACCGGCCTGGGCCGGGGTGCGGGGTCCGTGTCGTGCGTGGGGCGTCAGCGGGTGGCGGGGCCGACCGGGCGGCGCCGGGCGCGCTCGCGGGCGAGGATCCAGATCGCCTCGACGCCGTCCTTCCAGGTGATCTTCTTGCCCTCCTCGCGGCCCCGGGCGCGGTAGCTGATCGGGACCTCGTAGGGGCGGATGCGCTGGCGGAGCAGCTTGCCGGTGACCTCGGCCTCCATGCCGAAGCCGCGCGAGCGGACCTGGAGCGAGCGGTAGAGCTCCAGCGGCATCAGCTTGAAGCAGGTCTCCAGGTCGCCGATGTACGAGTTGTAGAGCACGTTGGCGGCGAGCGTCACGCCCTTGTTGCCCATCACGTACCAGAAGCTGTAGGAGCTGTGGCTGCCGAAGGTCCGGTTGCCGTAGACCACCGTCGCCCGCCCGTCGAGCACCGGCTCGAGCAGCCGCGGGATGTCCTGCGGGTCGTACTCGAGGTCGGCGTCGAGGATGACCATGAACTCACCCTCGGCGTTGTCGACCGCCGTCTTGATCGCCGCGCCCTTGCCGGCGTTGCGCTGGTGCGTGATCACCCGCAGCCGGGCGTCGTCCACCCGGCCGAGCACCTCGCCGGTGCCGTCACGGCTGCCGTCGTCCACGACGACGAGTTCGATCTCGCACGGGTAGTCCACCGCCAATGCCTGCTTGAGGGCATCCGCGATGCGTTCTTCCTCGTTGTAGACCGGCATGAGGATCGAGAGCTTCACGGGTTCTCCACGGTGGCGACGGTAAGTCGGGGCCTAGCCTAACCCGGCTGCTCGCCGAGGTCACCACAGCCTGCCCCCGGCCTGGGCGGACACCCCGGCACCTGCCCGCCCGATCTGCCGGAGAAGTGCCCTTCCGCACCCGGCCGCAACGTTTCCGAGACGCATTCACATCTCGCTATGCGGCGGTTACCTTCTGGTAACTCAATCGACACCCCGCGATTGAGGCGAAAGGAGTACGTCGATGTCTGGTACCCCCGCCAGGCGCGCACGGACGACCCGACGCCGCACGCTGGCCGTCCTGTCCGCCGCCGTCCTCGCCCTGCCGATGCAGGTCGGACCGGCCGCCCCCGCGGCCGCCGCCGACCGGCCCGCCGTCCAGCCGCTCCCCGCCGCGCTGGAGACCGTCCGCGCCGCCGAAGCCACCGCCCTCTACGGCTCCCCCGACATCCGGCCGCTCGAACAGCGGCGCACCGCCCTGGTCACGATGGGCGACAGCGAGATCTCCGGGGAGGGCGTCGGCAACTACGTCCCCGGCACCCACCAGGACGGCAACTGGTGCGACCGCTCGTACGACCAGGCGGTCTTCCGCACCGGCATCCCCGCCGACCAGAAGTACAACCTGGCCTGCTCCGGGGCAACCCCGTGGAACCTGATCGCCGGCGGCCCGACGCAGCACAACGAGCTGAACCAGGGCGACCAGTTGGCGATCAAGGCGCGCAACACCCACGTCCGGCTGATCTGGGTGGTCGTCGGCGCGAACGGCGACGGCACCATCCAGTTCGGGCCGGTGGCCACCGACTGCGCGATCCGCCGGGTCTTCTTCCAGGGCGCGTGCTGGCCCACCTACACCGACCAGTGGACGATCCGCACCGACGGCAGCCGCCTCGCGGTCGAGGCCGCGCTGAACTCGATCCGGCAGACCATGACCGCCGCCGGCTACCTGCGCTCGGACTACGAACTGGTGCTCATGTCGTACCCCAGCCCGGGCAGCCCGGACGTGGAGGACAACCCGAACTTCCCCGGCTGGTACTCCGGCGGCTGCCTGCTCTACCTCGCGGACATGGCGTTCGCGCGCAACAAGGCGGTGCCGATGTTCGAGTCGGCGCTGCGGGCCGCCGCCACCAACACCGGCACCCGCTACCTGGACGCCAGCCGGCTCTTCCACGGCCACGAGGTGTGCACCGACAACACCTCGGCCCGCGGCCTCTACATCGAGATCGGGATCTGGGACGAGAACGCGGCCCGGCAGTCGTTCCACCCCAACTACCGCGGGCACGGCATGTTCGCCCAGTGCGTCACCCAGTTCTGGAACGCGGGCGCCCAGCGGGCCACCTGCGTCGACCCGGCCAGCACCGGGCAGGGCGTGCTGGTCGACGGGCTGCTGGAGTTCCGGCAGCTGCGCAACGCGGCCACCGGGACCTGTGTGGACGGCAAGGGGTACGACTCGCGCAACGGCACGGTGCAGCAGTCGTACGCCTGCCACGGCGGCCGCAACCAGGGCTTCTGGTACGACCCGGCCCGGCAGTCGCTGCACTCCGAGCTCTCCCACGACCGCTGCCTGGACGTGAGCGGCGGCAGCCTGACCGCCGGCACCACGGTCAACATCTACGACTGCCACGGCGGGGCCAACCAGAGGTTCGTCTTCGCCGGCAACCAGCTCAAGCCGGCCGGCGCGACCAACCTCTGCGTCGCCTTCGACAACCCCTGGCTCACCACCCCGCGGCTGCGCCTGGCGACCTGCTCGACGAGCACCCGCCAGCAGTGGTCCTTCGAGTCCCGCTCGTACGCGAACCCGGTCGGCTACGGCCACGACGACTTCATCGGCTCACGCGTGTACTGACGGTTCCTCGTCGTGGAGAGGGGCCCCCGGTACAACGCCAGGCGTCAACAGGGGGCCCCTCCAGTCAGCGCTGCTTGGCGGGGACGACGATGAGGCGGGCGACGGACGTGTCGCCGTTCTTCGCGCCGGCCACGCCGACCGTCGTGCCGACCTTGATGTCGCTGGACTGCACGGTGGTGCGCCGCTCGACCACCCGGAGCTTCTCGTCGAAGGTCCAGGTCACCGAGAAGCCGTCGGTCGACTTCACGGTCATCGACTTCGCGTCGATCGCGGTCACCTGGCCGCGCTGCACGGCGACGGTCTTCGTCCCGTTGTCCTTGGTCTGCACCACGACCTCACCGTGCAGGGTGTTCCTGCGCAGCAGCACCCGGGCGCGGTGCCGCTTGCGCCACTCCTGCGCCCGCTCGCCCCGCTTGTCCTGCGGACCGGCCTGCTCACCGGGCGCGCCGGAGGCCGAGGGCGCCGGGGCGGCGACCGGGTCGACGTCCAGGTCGGCGGCGTCGACGCCGAGGGCGGCCAGCGCCTGGCCGTCCGCGCCCAGGGCGGCGGCCACCTCGACGGCGGTCTCCTTGGCCGAGTCCCGGGCGACCTGGGCCGGGCCGCATCCGGCGAGCCCGAGCGCGGCCGCGGCGAGCAGCGCCGTGACGCCGGTGACGATTCCCTGACGTGCCATCAGTGTTCCTCTCGTCCGTGGTGCCGTCAGCCTCCCCCGCGCGCGCGAGCGGATCGTCAGGCCGATGTTCGGGTCAGGTAAGGATCACCGGGCAGCCGGACGGTGAAGGCCGCGCCGCCCTCCGGGGCGTGCCCGGCCGAGATGTCGCCGCCGAGCCGCCGGACGAGCCCGGCGGCGAGCGCCAGCCCCAGGCCGCTGCCCACCTTGCGCACCCCCCGGTACCGCTGGTGCAGCGCCCCGCGCTCGAACGCCACCGCCAGGTCGTCGTCGGTGAAGCCGGGTCCGCCGTCCCGGACCTCGACGAGGCCGCCCGCCGCCGGGTCCGCGCCGGCCGGCCGGACCGCGAGCACCATCGGCGCCCCCGGGGGTACGACCCGCAGCGCGTTCTCCAGCAGCCCGTCCACCACCTGCCGGATCCGCCCCGGATCGGTGTACGCGGGCACCGGCCCCTCCGGCGCCTCCACCCGGAACGGCACGCCGAGCGCGGCACACCGGTCGGACCAGGTGCGGGCCGCGTCGGCGGCGAGCCGGGTCAGGTCGACCGGCCCGGGTTCCAGCGGGAAGTCGGCGGCCTCCAGCCGGGCCAGCGCCAGCAGGTCGCTGACCAGCCGGTCCAGGTGCTCGGCCTCGGCCAGCACGGTCCGGCCGGTGGCGGGCACCCCGTCGGCGTCGATCACCCCGTCGGCCAGCGCCTCGGCGTAGCCGCGGATGGCGGTGAGCGGGGTGCGCAGCTCGTGCGAGACCGAGAGCAGGAACTCACGCTGCCGCCCCTCGCTGGTGGCCAGCGCCGCGGCCAGCCCGTTCAGCGCGTACGCCAGGTCGGCCACCTCGTCGGGCGGTTCGACCGGCACCCGGACCGCCCGGTCGCCGGCGCGCAGCCGAGCGGCGGCGGTGGCCGCGGTCCGGATCGGCCGGGCCAGCCGACGGGCCAGCAGCAGGCCGGCGGCCACCCCGGAGGCGAGCCCGGCGAGCATCGGCAACCAGAGGCTGAGCAGCACCTGCCGCCAGGGTCCGTTCCGGGTCGGCCGGGCCAGCACGACGCCGTCCCCGCCGGGCAGCGCCCGCCCCTCGACCAGGGCCCGTTGACCGCCGACCAGCCGCCGCCCGGAGACGTCCCGGCCGGCCGTCACCCGGTTCACCACCTGCGGGGGCAGGCCGGCGCGGTCGACCTGGCCGGACCGGATCAGGTACACCTCGATCTGCTGCTGGCGGAGCTGGCGGATGAGCCGGTCCCCGGCGGTGTCCCGCTGGCGTACCGCGCGGACCCGCAGCACCTCGGCGGCGAGCCGGGCCTGGGCGGCCAGCGCCTCCTGGTCACGCCGCTCCGCCCCGCGTACCGCCAGGGGCACCGCGACCAGCGCGGTGACCAGCACCGACACCAGCGCCACCGCGCAGGTGACCAGCACTGCGCGGGCGGTGAGGGTGTGCGCGAGCCGCCGCCGGGGCGGGGCCGGCGGGTTGGACCCGATGACCGGCAGCGCGACGGTGGGCTGCTCAGGCATCGGCCGCGTACCCGACGCCGCGGTGGGTGCGGATCACGCTGGCCGGACCGAGCTTGGCCCGGACCTGCGCCACGTGCACGTCGACGGTCCGGGTGCCGGCGTGGGCCGCGTACCCCCAGACGCCGGCCAGCAGTTCCTCCCGGGTGAAGACCCGGCCGGGACGGGCCATCAGGTGCGCGAGCAGGTCGAACTCGGTGGAGGTGAGCTGCACCGGGGCGCCGGCGGCGGTGACCGTGCGGCGGGCCGGGTCGAGGGTGACCTGGCCGACCACCCGGGGCTGCTCGGCCGCGGCGGGCGCGCCGGCGGTGCGGCGCAGCACCGCCCGGACCCGGGCGACCAGCTCGCGCGGGCTGAACGGCTTGGTCACGTAGTCGTCGGCGCCCAACTCCAGGCCGACGATCCGGTCCACCTCGTCGTCGCGGGCGGTGAGGAAGATGACCGGCGTCCAGTCGCCGGCCTCGCGCAGCCGCCGGCAGATCTCGGTGCCGGCCAGGCCGGGCAGCGCGATGTCGAGCACGCAGGCCACCGGGCGCAGTCGCCGCGCGGCGGCCAGCCCGGCCGACCCGTCCCGTTCCAGGTGTACGCCGAACCCGTCCCGGGTCAGATAGAGCCGGACCAGGTCGGCGATGGCCGGCTCGTCCTCCACCACGAGGACGAGCCCGCGCGGAGCGGCATCGGCGGTCACCGGCCCATGATTACCGACCGGGGGCCGGCCGGGAGGCCGGCGGAGTGTTCGGGTTCGGTAAGGAGCCGGTCAGCGGACCGACGCGGGGCGGAGCACGGCCGGGCGGGTGCCGGCCGGCGACTCGCCAATGGTGGCGACCAGCCGCTCCGCGGGCGTCCGGAGCCGGGTCCGGAAGGCGTGGTTGAGCAGGGCGTCGAGCTGCCACACCTGCTTCGGGTGGTGGGTCCGGATGAGGAACCGCTCCCGCACCCCGTCGATCGCGGTCGCCGCCAGCTCCAGGCTGTGCGACCGGGGGTCGGGGCTCCAGGTGACGGTGCTCAGCTCGCGCAGTTCGGTGTTGAGGTGCAGGCGCAGCCGGTGCAGCACCCGGGTCTGCCGGGTGACCACCAGGCGGCGGTGGGTGAGCAGCATGAGGTAGTCGCCGCCGATCGGGTGGTCCGGGCGGCTGCACCGGGTGACCAGAATGGTGGCGTCGCCGGAGCCGACGCACAGGCGGAAGACCGGCATGTGCCGGCTGGCGGTCTGGGTCGCCAGGCCGGTCTCGGCGGCGGCCGGAAGGAACGTTCGCGAGAACACGTCCATGCAAGATGCAACGAGCATGCGAGCGGGGGTGATATGGGTCACTCCCGATTTCTGGAACTTCCATCCGTGCAAATCGCACCTCCGGTGCGACATCCGCTCCGGCCCGGCCGCCCCCCTCAGGCCGGCGGGGCGGCGAACACCTCGCCGAGCCAGCCGGGAACCGCGGCCACGTACTCGGCTCGGGCCGGGTCGGGGGTGGCCAGGGCTCGCCGCCAGGACAGCGACCGGCTCACCGTGGCGACCGTCATGGCCAGGCCGGCGGCCTCCCGCAGGGCGGCCCGGTCGTACCGGTCGGTCCACGCCTCCAGATAGGCGTCCCGCAGCCGGCCCGGCACCGGGTCGCCGGGTGCCAGCCCGGCAGAGTGCGCCACCGAGCTGAGCGTCACCAGCAGAGTGCCGAACGGGTGGGCCACCGAGGCGTCCCCCCAGTCGAAGAAGCGGTAGCCGGCGTCGGTCACGAAGACGTTCCCGTCGTGCAGGTCGTCATGCTGCAGGCTGGCCGGGATGCCGAACTCCGCCAGCCGCCGACAGGTCGCGGCGAACTCCGGCCGGTAGGCGCGCAACCGTGCGTGCAGCTCCGGGGCCAGCCCGTCCGGCTCGCCGAGCAGCAGGGACTCCTCGTCGTCGAGCAGCCCGTCGAGGAGGTCCGGCATCAGCTCCGGCCGGTGATCGGGCACCCCCGCGGCGAGCAGCCGGTCGACCCGCGGCGCGACCGCGATCTGCAACGCCGCGTACGCGGGCAGCACCCGCTCCCAGTGCGTCAGATCCCCGGCGAGCACGTCACGCAGGCTCGGGCCGCCATCAGGCAGCAACGACCAGCCGCGCGCGACGTCCACGGCGAGCGGGTCGAGCACCGTCCCCGGGGCGAGCCGGGCCAGCTCGGCCAGAAGCGCCGCCTCGTAGCCGGTGCCCGGGTTGTTGGCCTTGAACCAGACCGGGCCGGCCCCGGTGGGCACCCGCCAGACCAGTGACCAGGGGCGGACCCGGGGCTCGACCGGGCCGGTCACCCGCCGGCCGTGTCGGCCCAGCGCGTCACCGACCCAGGCCAGCGCGGCGTCCCGCCAGAGCGGATCGGACCAGTCGGGTGTCGTCACGGTCGGCACGCCAGGCCGTGCCCCCGGGCGTCAGCCAGCGATTTCAGAGCAGCTCGACGATGGTGGCGTTGGCCATGCCGCCGCCCTCGCACATGGTCTGCAGGCCGTAGCGGATCCCGTTGTCGCGCATGTGCTGGAGCATGGTGGTCATGATCCGGGCGCCGGACCCGCCCAGCGGGTGGCCGAGCGCGATCGCCCCGCCGCGCGGGTTCAGCCGCTCCGGGTCCGCCTCGGTCTCCGCCAGCCAGGCCAGCGGCACCGGGGCGAACGCCTCGTTCACCTCGTACACCCCGATCTCCTCGATGCCCAGCCCCGCGCGGCGCAGCGCCTTCGCGGTGGCCGGGATGGGGGCGGTGAGCATGGCGACCGGGTCGTCTGCGGCGACCACGGCGGTGTGCACCCGGGCCAGCGGGCGCAGGCCGTGCCGGCTGGCCCACTCGCTGGTGGTGACCGCGAGCGCCGCCGCCCCGTCGGAGATCTGCGACGCGGACCCGGCGGTGACCACACCGTCGGCCTTGAACGGGGTGGGCAGCTCGCCGAGCTTGGCCAGCGACGTGTCCCGCCGGATGCCCTCGTCGGCGGTGAACTTGCCGCCGTCGGCCAGCGCCACCGGGGCCAGCTCCGGGTCGAACGCCCCGGCGTCCTGCGCGGCGGCCGCCTTCTCGTGGCTGGCCAGCGCGAACTCGTCGAGCTGGGTGCGCGAGAAGCGCCACCGCCGGGCGATCAGCTCGGCCCCGACACCCTGGTTGAACGGGAGCGGGCTGTCCTCGGCGACGCCCTCGACGCCGCGGTAGCGCTCCAGGATCGCGGCGCTGAACGGCATCCCGCCGGCCACGCTGGAGCCCATGGGCACCCGGGTCATCGACTCGACGCCCCCGGCGACCACCAGGTCGGCCTGGCCGGAGAGGACGGTGGCGGCGGCGAAGTGCAGCGCCTGCTGGCTCGACCCGCACTGCCGGTCGAGCGTAGTGCCGGGGACCGACTCGGGCCAGCCGGCGGCGAGGACGGCGTTGCGCGCCACGTTCCACGACTGCTCGCCGACCTGCGACACGCAGCCCCAGACCACGTCGTCGACCTGCTCGGGGTCGATGCCGGTCCGCTCGGCGAGAGCGCGCAGCACGTGCGCCGAGAGGTCGACCGGGTGGACGCCGGCAAGGCTGCCCTTGCGCCGCCCGACCGGGGTCCGTACCGCACCGACGATGACTGCGTCACTCATGTCTACTCCCCGGTAACCTGGCTTGCTCCGATCCTACGTGCTGACCCGGCCGGTCGTCCTCCCCCCGTTCCCGGGCCCACCCGGCTGGCATGCTGGGGCGGTGACTCCACAGTCGTCCCCGGCCCGGCAGTGGCGGGTGCCGCCGGTGCTACCGGCGGCCAAGGCGCTCGGCGCGCTCGTCCTGATCGCGCTGGCCCTGCTCTTCGCCGGCGAGGACCGGGTCCCGCTGGTGCTCGCCGGGCTGGCCGCGGCCGCGCTGCTCGGCTGGGCGCTGCGCGACCTGGTCGCGCCGGTCCGGCTGGCCGCCGACCCGGAGGGGATCACCGTGATCCGGGGCTACGCCGGCCGCCGGCGGCTGCCCTGGGCGGCCGTGGAGGCGATCCGGGTGGAGCGACGTACCCGGCGCGGGCTCACCGCCGAGACGCTGGAGATCGACGCGGGCGAGTCGCTGCACCTGTTCGGCCGCTACGACCTGGACGCGCCGCCCGAGGAGGTCGCCGCCGCGCTGGAGGCCGCCCGCGCCGCCGGGCGCTGAGCCCGGTCAGCCGGTCAGCGCGGCGGTGCGGACGAGCACCAGCCCGAGCAGCGCCACCAGCAGGATCGTCCCGCCGGCCACCTGGAAGGCGGTCCGCCGCATCCGCGGGGCGTACGCCAGGACCAGGGCCATCAGCGCGCCGACCACCAGACCGCCGAGGTGCCCGGCCACCGAGATGCCCGGCACGGTGAACGTGAAGATCAGGTTGATCACCAGGATCGGCACGATGGCCGAGGTGTCGCGGCCCAGCCGGCGCATGATCACGAAGATCGCGGCGAAGAGGCCGAAGATGGCCGTCGACGCCCCGACCGTGCTGCTGTACGGCGGGCTGAACAGATAGGCGGCGACGTTTCCGCCGAGCCCGGCGGCCAGGTAGAGGGCCAGGAACCGCAGCGGGCCAAGCACCGCCTCCAGGGTTCGGCCCAGCACCCAGAGCGCCCACATGTTGAGCAGCAGGTGCACCAGGCCGTAGTGCAGGAACATGGCGGTGACCAGCCGGTACCACTCACCGGCGGCAATGCCGTGCAGCTCGCCGAACGCGACGTACTGGGCGTAGCCCAGCACCGCGCCCCAGTCGGTGAGCGGCGTCGAGCCGCCCATCAGGCCGCCGAAGCCGGACCCGCCGGCGGCCGCGTCCCCGCCCCGATCGGAGGCGATGGACAGGACCATGACCAGCACGTTCAGCGCGATCAGAGTCTTCGTGACGTAGCCCTGGCGGCCGGCCGCACCGCCCCCGAAGGCGGTACGCGCCGGCCGCACAGTGCGGCGTCCCTCGCTGACGCACTCCGGGCACTGGTGGCCGACGGAGGCGTCCCGCATGCACTCCGGGCAGATCGGCCGGTCACAGCGGGTGCACCGGACGTACGTCTCCCGGTCGGGGTGCCGGAAGCAGACCGGAGTGGTCGGCGCCGGCCCCTCTGTGGCGTCACCTGCCTGCCCGGAGCGCTCAGTCATGCGAGCAAAGGTACCCGCGCCACGCTCACGCCGGCTTGCGCTCGATCTCGACGCGCTCGATGACCACGTCCTGGAGCGGCCGGTCGCTCGGGCCGGTCGGGGTGTTCGCGATCGAGTCCACGACCTTCGCCGACTGCTCGTCCGCGACCTGACCGAAGATGGTGTGCCGGTTGTTCAGGTGCGGGGTCGGGCCCACCGTGATGAAGAACTGGGAGCCGTTGGTGCCCGGCCCGGCGTTCGCCATCGCCAGCAGGTACGGCCGGTCGAAGCGCAGCTCCGGGTGGAACTCGTCGCCGAACTTGTAGCCCGGGCCACCGCGACCGGTGCCGGTCGGGTCACCCATCTGGACCATGAAGCCGCTGATCACGCGATGCGAGATGGTGCCGTCGTAGTACGGCCCGCTGCCCGGCTGGCCGGTGCGCGGGTCGATGTACTCCCGGGTGCCCTCGGCCAGCTCCACGAAGTTGCGGACGGTCTTCGGCGCGTGGTTCGGGAAGAGCTCCAACCGGATCGGGCCAGCGTTGGTGTGCAAGGTGGCGTAGACAGCCTCGGCCACGGGTACTCCTCACTCGTTGGTCAGTTCCATGCGGATCCTCCCATGTGCCCGATCTGGCCATGCGGAGGCATCCGAAGGTGGAGGATGACGGAGGAACAACTCCCAGGAGGTGGGACCGTGTTTGGAATCGGGCGGCGCAAGACCCGGGGGCAGCTCGCGAAGGCCGAGCTGAACCAGGGCATCGGTCACCTGAGGCAGGCTGCCGCGCACGCGGCGAAGGGTGCCGGCGCCACGGTCGGCCCGCGCGTCCAGGCAGCCCGGGGCGCCGTCGCGCCCACCGCGATCGTCGTCCGGGACCGGGCGTCGAGCGGCGTCGCGTCGACGGTGGCCGCACTCGCGCCGCTGGTTCTGGCGGTGCGCAACGCCCAGGCCGAGGGCGCCGGCAAGGCCGTGACCGGCCGCAGGGCGGCCGCCGCCAAGCAGGCCGCCATGAGCAAGAAGGTGAAGGCGAAGAACATGAAGGCCGCGAAGAAGAAGCAGAAGAGGTCGCGCGGCATGACGACCGGCCTGCTGGTCGCCGGCACGGTCGCCGGCCTGGCCGGCG
This sequence comes from Micromonospora sp. NPDC005299, assembly GCF_042872345.1. NCBI lineage: Bacteria > Bacillati > Actinomycetota > Actinomycetes > Micromonosporales > Micromonosporaceae > Micromonospora > Micromonospora sp. NPDC005299. The sequence goes on along the minus strand of NZ_JBIAKG010000003.1, from coordinate 663,467 downwards.
CCATGGCCATGCGCCGTCGCCGCGAGCAGCAGGAGTGGGCCGAGTACGACCCGACCGGCAAGCTGGAGCCGATGCGGGAGGACGTGGACACGATCGTGGTGGAGACCCCCGACGCCACCGCGAAGGTCACCCAGGCCGGGCCGACCGGCGCCGGCAGCTCGGCGGTGGCCGGCAGCGGCAGCGCCTCGACCGCCACGTCGAGCAGCCAGCCGGTGATCCAGCCGACCGACAAGGTGCCGTCGGTCGCCGAGGGCGCCAAGGACGCCTCCGGCCGCCCGGCGGACGACATCACCAAGGCCGTGCAGAACGGCCGGAGCAGCACCAAGGCCAGCGGGCGCCGCTGACCCCGGCGGTCCCGGAAAGCGCCGGCGCGCGGGGGTCCGCCCCGCGTGGCCGGCGCTTCCGTCTGCGGTTACGGGCGGGCTACAGCCAGCCGTTGCGGCGGAACCAGCGGTACAGGATGAACGAGAGGCCCAGGTTCACGGCCCAGATGCCCGGATAGCCGTACGTCCATTTCAGCTCCGGCATGTTCTCGAAGTTCATGCCGTAGATGCCCGCGATGGCGGTCCACACCGCGCCGATCGCCGCCCAGGCGGCGATCTTGCGCATGTCGTTGTTCTGGTCGACGGTGACCTGGGCCAGCCGCGCCTGGAGGATCGAGTTGAGCAGGTCGTCGTAGGAGTTCACCTGCTCGACCGTGCGGCTGAGGTGGTCCTGCACGTCCCGGAAGTAGCGCCGCACCTCCTGCGGCACCTCCCGGTTCACCTGCGAGGTGAGGGTGAGCAGCGGGCGCTGCAACGGCATCACGGCCCGCTTGAACTCCACCAGCTCCCGCTTCATCTGGTAGATCCGTTGGATCCGCCCGCTGCCCTGCCGGTCGAAGACGTCCGCCTCCAGCACGTCGAGGTCGTCCTCCAGCCGGTCGGCGACCTCCAGGTAGAGGTCCACCACCCGGTCGGTGACCGCGTACGCGACGGCCCACGGGCCGTGCAGCAGCAGGTCCCGCTTCGCCTCCAGGTCGGCCCGGACCGGCGACAGCCGGCAGGCGTCCCCGTGGCGGACGCTGATCAGGAAGTTCGGCCCGATGAAGAGCATCACCTGGCCGGTCTCCACCACCTCGGAGTTCTCGGTCAGCTCGGTGTGCTCGCAGTAGCGGGCGGTGCGCAGCACCAGGAAGGCCACGTCGCCGAAGCGCTCCAGCTTGGGACGCTGCTGGGCCTTGACCGCGTCCTCCACGGCCAACTCGTGCAGGCCGAAGGTGGCCGCGATCGCGGTCATCTCGTCCAGCTCCGGCTCGTGCAGGCCGAGCCAGACGAACCCGTTCCGCTCCCGGCGGGCCGCGGCCAGGGCCTCGGCGTAGTGCCACTCGCCGGTCCGGCGCTCGCCGTCGACGTAGAGACCGCAGTCGACGATCCCGCTCCGGTCCGGGCCGGCCGGCCGGGTCGTACGCGGAGAGCCGTCGGCGTTGAGGATCCGGGACATGGCGCGTACCGGTGCCGCCCAGGCCCGTGGTCTGGGTGTCCGGTCGTCGTTCTGCCCGGCGCTGCGGTCGCGTGCCACCCGGTCCGTCATCTCGCCCCCTCTCCACGAAGCTGCGGCTTGCAGGTTACGCCGGTCGGGACGAGGCGCAGCGCGGCCGAGCACGGGGCGGGCGGCCGGACTGCGACCCGCGTCACGCCCGGGCGAGAGAGCGGTGACGGCGCCGGGCGGGCCGGCCGCGTCAGGGGGGTGAGGGGCGACACGGCCCACCCGGCACCCATTGGGGGGCGGGGGTTGTGCTGTGCGCGCCGGCGGTCCCCGGACGGGGGCAGCCCGTGGCTCCCCGGTCGGCGGACCGGCCACCGAGGAAAGGTGAGCGGCGCTCGCAGCATTGTGGGTCGCCGGCCGGCCCAGCGGGAGAGCCGGACCGGCCGGTATCGCCTTTCTGTCGGAAACCCGACAGACGACTAGCCTCGGACGGCCGCTACCGCCTGCGCCAGCCGCTGGACGCCCTCGTCGATCCGGTCGGCCGTCACCGCCGAGAAGGCCAGCCGCAGCGCGTGCCGGCCGCCGTCGATCATGAAGTCGCTGCCCTTGACCACCGCGACGCCGCGCTCCGCCGCGGCCGGGGCGAGCCGGTCGACCTCCACGTCCTCGGGGAGCTCCACCCAGAGGAAGTAGCCGCCGTCCGGCTCCACGAACCGGGCCTCGGGGATGTGCCGGCGCAGCGACTCGGCCAGCACCACGGCGCGCTCGCCGAGCGCCGTCCGCACCGTGTGGATCGACCGGTCGATCTCACCGGAGACGCAGAACTGGTGCACGATCGCCTCGGAGACCATGCCCGGCGAGATGTAGAGGCTGGTGGCCCGCTTGGCGATCTTCGCGATCACGTCGGCCGGGCCGACCAGGTAGCCGACCCGGACGCCCGGGCAGACCGTCTTGGTGAAGCTGGAGGCGTGCACCACCACGCCCCGGGTGTCCATCGACAGCATCGAGGGCAGCGGCTCGCCCCGGAAGCGGATGTCCGCGTACGGGTCGTCCTCGAAGATCGTGAAGTCGTACTCGGCGGCCAGGTCGAGCAGCTCGCGACGCTTCTCCAGGGAGAGGGTCACGCCGGCCGGGTTCTGGTAGTTCGGGATGACGTGGGCCAGCCGCGGCCGGACCCCGGACTCCAGCAGCTTGCGCAGCTCGGCGGTGTCCAGGCCGTCCGGCTGGATCGTCACGCCGTGGATCTCGCTGCCCATCTGCTGGAGGTTGAGCAGCGTCCGGTCGTAGGTCGGGCGCTCGACCACCACCGCGTCGCCCCGGCGGACCAGGTGGTCGAAGAGGAACGCGTCGGCCTGGAGCGAGCCGTTGGTGATCAGCACCTGGTCGGCCTCGACGCCGTGCTTCTCCGCGATCCACTTCCGCAGGGGCGGGTAACCGACGGAGGTGCCGTACGCCGTGATCCCGGCGGGGTCGGCGTCGAAGGCGCGGACGGCGGCGGCCTTGAGCCCCTCGACATCGACGATGTCCAACGAGGGAGCGCCACGGGCGAAGGAGATCAGCTGCTCGGCGGTCATGCGCACGAGCCTAGGGCCTGGCCCGGCGGGTCCGACCGCCATACACGCGAAGTTCAACATGCGGGCGGCCGCTCCGTCCACCAGGGCCGACGCGGATTCGAAACGAGTTCACGGCTGTCTACCATCCGACCGGAAGCTGGCGCCGGGACCACCGGCCGCCGAAGGATTGCGGGTCGCGGCAGGCCCGGGGAGACAGGTGGTGAGGCTCGTGACCGAGGACGAGGCCGGACGGCTCGACGACCAGCAGTTCGCGCAGTGGCTGGCCGGGCGGGCGGGCGAGGCGCTCACCGCGCTGCGGGCCCGGCAGGGCTTCGCCGACCCGAAGGCGCTCAAGGACGCCGGCGACCGCGCGTCGCACGAGCTGATGACCGAGGCGCTGGCCCGCTGGCGGCCGGCCGACGCGGTGCTCTCCGAGGAGGAGGCCGACTCGCGCCGGGCCTGGGCGGACGGCGAGCGGGCGCCCCGGCACGACGCCGACCGGGTCTGGATCATCGACCCGCTCGACGGCACCCGGGAGTTCTCCGAGGCCGGGCGGGACGACTGGGCGGTGCACGTGGCGCTCTGGCAGCGCTCGGCCGCGCCGGACGGCGCGCTGATCGCCGGTGCCGTGGGCATGCCGGCCCGGACCACCGTGGACGGTGACCAGCTCATCCTCGGCACCGCCTGCCCGACCCCGAAGGCGGTCGACGGGCCGATCCGGATCGCGGTGAGCCGCAGCCGCCCGCCGGCCTTCGTCGGCGAGCTGGTCGACCTGCTCGGCGCGCAGGCCGTGCCGATGGGCTCCGCCGGAGTCAAGGTGTGCGCCGTGGTGACCGGCGAGGTCGACGCGTACGTCCACGCGGGCGGCCAGTACGAATGGGACAGCGCCGCCCCGGTGGCGGTGGCCCTGGGCGCCGGGATGCACGCGTCCCGGATCGACGGGTCGCCGCTGCGCTACAACCGGGCCGACCCGCGCCTGCCCGACCTGCTGGTCTGCCGCCCCGAGCTGGCCGACCGGCTGCTCGACGCGATCGCCCGCACCGGGGTCGAGATGCCCGGTTCGACCGTCACCGGCACCCCGAGTGGGGCGTTCGGCTGAGTGTTGCGGTACGCACGGCCCGGGTGACCGGAGGATATCGTCGGTCGGAATGCACGTCCGACCTGAGCCCCGAGAGACGGGCCACCGCCAGCCAGGGAGGGTCATGCCGGCCGAGCGAGACCAGCACAACGCCTTCGGACAGCCGACCGGCCTCTGGCCGGGGCAGGACGTCCCGCGCCAGCAGGGCGCGCCCGTCCTGCCCTGGCCCGAGGCCGCGCCGCCGGTGCCACCGGCCGAGGCCCGATCCGGCCTGCCCTGGCCGGAGACCGGGCCCGGGCACGCCGACCCCGACCCCCGGTGGGCCGGCGCCGACCGGGGACACGCCTGGCCGGCGCGGCAGGCCGGCCCGACCGGGTACCCCGACACCGACCGGGCACCCCAGGCCGGGGACGCCGACTGGCCGTCGCACGGCGGGGACAACGAGTGGTCGCCGCACGGCGGGGACAACGACTGGCCGCCACAGGGCCGGGATGCCGAATGGCCGCCCCAGGGCGGGGATGCCGACTGGGCGACCCAGGCCGGGGACGCCGGCTGGGCGCCGCAGGGCAACGACACGGACTGGGCGCCCCAGGGCGTTTCGGCAGGCCTCGCGCCGCAGGCCGGACCCGCCGGGCCCGGCGGATGGGGACCGCCCGCCCGCCCCGGCCCGGAAGCCGGTTGGGCCGAGGGCGCGTCCGCCGCCACCGCCACCCTGCCCGGGCCGCCGCCGGAGGGCGTCGGGGCCGAGCCGCGTACCGCGCCCGGCGGCGGTAGCGCCAACCAGCCGCCGGTCACGCCGACCCCGACGCCGCCCGGGGGTTCCCGACGCCGATGGCGGATCGCCGTCGCCGCGGCCCTCGTGCTCGCCGTCGCGGGCGGCGGCGCCGCCGTGGCGGCCCTCCGGCCCGACCCGACCCGGCAGGCCGGCGAGGCGCCGCGGACCGGCGGACCGGCGCAGTCGGCCCGCCCGAGCGGCGCGGCCACGCCCGGCGCCGCCACCCCGAGCGCGGAACAGGGCCTCGGCGGCAAGCCCACCGCGTCGCCGTCGACCTCCGCCGGCTCCGTCCCGGGCTTCGCCGGCACCCGGCTGACCCTCCCCGGCGCGTCGATCGGCGTGCAGAACGGGGAGAGCTTCGGGCAGGCGCTGAGCCGCTCCGACCGGACCTTCGGCAAGCTGCGGATGGCCCGCGTCTTCTTCCCCGGGCTGCCGCCCGCCTGGAACGGCAGCCGGGCCGACGTCGTGGACCGGACCGTCGTGGTCTCCTTCAAGGCCTCCCCCCAGGAGATCAACTCCGGCAAGTACGACTCCCGGCTCGCCTCCTGGTTCGCCTCGATCCCGCGCGACCACAACGTGTACTGGTCCTACTTCCACGAGCCCGAGGACGACGTCGAGCGCGGCGGGTTCACCACGACGGCGTACCGGACGGCCTGGAAGCGGGTCGCCGGGCTGGCGAACCGGGCCAACAACCCCAAGCTGATCAACACGTTGATCCTGATGTGCTGGACGCTCGACCCGAAGTCCGGACGCAGCTTCGACGCCTTCTACCCGGGCGGCGACGTGATCGAGACGCTCGGTTGGGACTGCTACAACTGGGGCGCCAAGTGGAAGCGGTACGCCTCGCCGCAGGAAATCTACGGCGAGATGATCAGCAAGTCCAAGGCGCTGGGCAAGCCGTGGGGCGTCGCGGAGACCGGCAGTGACCTGGTGCCGGGCGACTCGGGTAGCGGGCGGGCGACCTGGATCCGCTCGATGACCGGCTTCCTCAACGGCCAGCGGCCGGAATTCGTGGCCTACTACAACCAGGTGGTCAGCCAGGGCGACTTCCGGCTGCTCGACCAGCCGAGCATCCAGGCGTGGAAGTCCTTCTGCGTGGCCTGACCCCGCGCGGCGGAAACGGGCGGGCGACCGGCTGGTCGCCCGCCCGTTTCGCGCGTACGGCTCAGATGCCCCGGCCGCGCTTGTGCAGGGTGCGCAGCACCCGGTCGGCCTGCACGGCCCGGCTGGCCACCGCCAGCGCCAGGTAGGCGCGCGGCTCCCGCGGGTTGCGGGCCAGGGTGCGCCGGGCCCAGCGCACGGCGTCCCGCCGGTTGCCCATGGCCGCCTGGGCGAAGGCGATCTGGCCGGCCACCCGCGCCTCGCCGTGCGGCACCGTGGCGAACTCCGGGTAGCGGCGCAGCAGCCACTGCAACGCGGTCGAGATGGTCTCCCAGCGCTGCGCGAAGTACGACCGCTTGTGCCAGCGGACCAGCACGTACGGGCTCTCCACGTTGACCAGCGGGGCGTACCGGGCGGCCCGGAGCAGAAACTCGTAGTCCTCCGCGTAGCTGCCCGGGATCTGCTCGTCGACCAGCCCGATCGCGTCGAGCAGGGCGGCCCGGCGGATCAGGAACGTCGAGGGGTGCAGCTCGGTGAGCCGGTCGCGGAGCAGCGCCTCCAGCGACACCCGGGACCGGTCCAGCGAGCGGTCCACCGTGCGGTCGTCGTAGCTGACCCGGATGCCGCAACTGACCAGTGCGCCGTCCGGGTGCACGTCGAGCGCGCCGAGCTGGGCGGCGAGCTTGCCGGGCAGCCACTCGTCGTCGTCGTCGCAGAACGCGACCAGGTCGCCGGTGGCCGCCTCGATGCCGGTGTTGCGCGCCCCGGCCAGCCCCGGGCTGCGGGTGTTGGTGATGACCCGGACCCGCCGGTCGCCCCGGTCCAGCTCCAGCGACCGGTCCGGCTCGGACTGGTCGTAGACCACGATGGCCTCGATCAGGCCGGGGTGCGCCTGGCTGAGGATCGCGTCGAGCGCCGCGCGCAGCAGCTCCGGACGGTCCCGCGTCGGTACGACGACCGAGATGCTCGGCCCACTCATGCTTTCTCCACGGACTCGTCGGATCCCCGCTGGCCCAGGTAGCCGTAGCGGACTCGGAAGGGAAGCGTGGCCAGGCTGACCACGGCCCGGCTGCGGCGCGGCAGGCGGCTCCGCCACGCCTCGTCCCGCCGCACAGTCAACGGCCCGCCGCTGAACCGCAGCGGGTTGCCGGCGATGCTGTGCGCGCGGAAGGGCGCGGCGGGCGGATCCGTGAGGATGCGCAGCGCCTCGGGGTCGTCCGGCAGGCCGGCGAACTCGCGGAGCCGGCGGACCGTGCCGGCCGGGTCGGCGGTGAAGTCCTCGTAGCGCAGCCGGAGCACCTGCGCCCGGGCGGCGAGCAGGTGGAACGCGGCGTTCTGCGCCGTCCACAGCTTGCTCACCTCGAACGGCGAGAAGGTCGGCATGAAATCCTCGCCGTCAACCACCTCCGGCCGGCGCACCTGCTTGCCCCACGAGTAGGCCACCGCCCGGCTGTCCCGGACCAGGTGCAGCACCCGCAGGTCGAGCCCTTCGGCCCAGCGCAGCGCGAAGGCGAGCGAGGCGTGCTTGCTGGAGTCGATCACCACCCGGGCGCCGGTCGCTGCCAGGGCGGCCCGGTAGATGCGGGTGTAGAGGTCGGCGTAGCGGCGGACGTCGGCGAGTTGCTCGGCGGAGAGCGCGTTCTTCGCCAGCCGGGGGATGTGCCGGGTCCGGTCGACCCGGTCCTTGAGCGCCAGCACGTCGTCGCGGTCGACGGCGGACCAGCCGCCGAAGGCGTGCTCACCCACCTGCTGCCAGAACGGGCAGGCGGTGAAGCGTTCGCCGCAGCCGCACCGCTCGTCGGCGCCGAGCGCCCGCTCCCAGAGGTGCACCACCTCACCGACCGCGCAGACGTCGGCACTCTGCGCCAGCAGCAGCTCCAGCAGCGTCGACCCGCTGCGGCCGAGGCCGCCGACGAAGAGGACGCGGGGCTCGGCCAGCTCCGGGGCGCTCACCGGCGCCGCCCGCCGGCGCGCTCGCGTTGGCGAGCCACCAGGCCGTCGATCACCGCGCCGACCCGGGCCACCGCCTCGGCGCGCGGATCGGGCCGGCCCGGGTCCGCGGCCAGGACGAACCGGGCGGGGTCGGCCAGCCCCTCGTCGAGGGCAGCCACCAGCTCCGCCTCGGACTCGCAGAGGCGGACCATCCCGGCCGTGCCCAGCCGCCGGGAGAAGAGCTGCTGATGGTTGTCGACGTGCTCGTCGTGGCTCGGGTCGCGGGGCACCACGATCGGCAGGTGGCCGGTGCGCCGGGCCTCGGTGATGGTGGCCGGGCCGCCGTGGCTCACCACGAGCGTCGCCTCGGCCATCGCCCGCTGGAGCTCCTCGTGGCCCAGGAACGGGGTGGCCTCGGGCAGCGCCGGAGGGCGGCTGTGGCCGTACTGGAGGACGAGCCGGACCTCGGGCCGGTCGGCGTGCCACCGCTCCAGCCAGCCCACCAGCCGGTCGAACCGGTGCACGTCGGTGCCGACGACCACCAGCACGTACGGCACCGGCCGGCCGTCGCGCTGCCGGGGCAGATGAACGCTCACAGCGCCACCTTCGTTCGCGACTGCGGGGCTCGCAAAACCGGCTCACTCCTCGCGCTCACAGCGCCACCTTCGTTCGCGACTGCGGGGCTCGCAAAACCTGCTCACTCCTCGCGCTCACAGGAGGTTCCCCACGACGGTCGCCTCCGGGTACATGCGGCGCTGCTCCTCCCACTGCACGAGCATCGCGGAGAGGAAGGGACGGCAGAGCCGGGCGGTCAGCGTCGCGCTGTCGATCCGGTCGTAGACCTCGATGTAGACCGTCGGGATCCGGCGCAGCCGGGCCGCGACCACGAACGGCAGGGCGACCCCGGCGCCGGTGGTGACCACGGCGTCGACGCGGCGTCGGCGGATCACCTTCAGGGCGAGGAAGGCGTTGCGGACCAGGTTCCGGACGTTCCGGGTGGTGGGGTGGTGGGCCCAGACCACGTCCTCACCGTCGAGCAGCGAGCGGGCGTCCGGGGTGTCGAAGGTGACCCACGCCCGACGCCGCTCCCGGTACCAGGGCTCCAGCGCCAGGAGCTGGGCGAGATGCCCGCCACTGGAGCCGACCAGCAGGACCTGACCCGAGTCGTCGATTGACCCGCTCACCAGAATGTTCCTCCCCGTACGCCGCGACCACGTCCGGATTTTCGTGAATGACCCCCGGACGCGCCATGACAACCTACTGGCGCGGGGTGGACAACTGAAGGGGCCGTTGGACGGATCCCCACCGACCGGTCGGGTCACCCCGCGAATCCCGTGAACGGGATCCGGCGGGGCGCGCGACGACCGAGGTCAGCCGGGCTACGACCGCCATGGTGGGCCGGGCCAACGGCGCCGGCCGATGATGTGTCAGGATTCCGTCACCGCTCCGCACGAGGGCCGACGGCGACGCCGACCCCGGGGGCAGGTCGGGCCCAACACCGGGAAACCCGCCGAATGGCCAGCGCCGATCGGCCATATCTACGCGGGCTGCCTACACCTGGGCAGGCTTACCGGAACGGGAGCAGACTTTCCCTCATCGTTCGGATCGGGGACACTCAAGGTCACGGTCAGGTCCAGCTGCGCCGTGGACTGCCCGGCTCGGCCGAAAGGGAGCGACAGACTCTGATGCCCTCACCCCATTTGGCCGAGAGCGACTCCGACGGTCTTGCCCTCATGGCCTACCTGGGCTGGCTGCGCCGCCGTTGGTGGATCCTGCTCCTCGCCGCGGTCCTCGGCCTGGCCGGCGGCCTGGCGGTGAGCCAGCTCCAGCACGCGCGCTACACGTCGGGCACGTCGCTGCTCGTGCGCCCGCTCAGCGCCGGCGCGGAGAGCAACCCCAACGCCAAGGTGAACCTCGACACCGAGGCACAGGTGGTCCGTTCGCTGGTCGTGGCCGAGCGGGCCAAGGGCCTCATGAAGGTCGACACCGGAGCCGACCAGCTGGTGAAGTCGGTGACGGTCACCGTCCCGCCGAACAGCCAGATCCTCCAGGTGGGCTACGAGGCGGACAGCCCCGCCCAGGCGCAGTCCGGGTCGCACGCCTTCGCGCAGGCCTACCTCGACCTGCGCAAGGCCACCGCGCAGAAGGCGCTGGAGAACGAGACCACCGCGCTCAAGCAGCAGATCACCGACGTGAACAAGCAGCTCAGCGTGGTCGCCGGGCGGATCGCCGCGGCGCCGTCCAACAGCCCCGAACGGGAGCGCGCCGAGGCCGATCGGAACGTGCTGACCAATCAGCTCACCTCGCTGAACAACCGGCTCAGCCCACTGCTCTCCGCCGAGAACGACCCGGGCGAGATCATCTCGGACGCCCGGCTGCCGGAGAGCCCCAGCTCACCGAACCGGACCTTGAACCTGGCCAGCGGCATCGGCGCCGGCCTGCTGCTCGGCATCGTGCTGGCGCTGGTGCTGGACCGGCTGGACACCCGCATCCGCCGGGGGCGCGACATCTCCGACCGCGTCGGCCTGCCGCTGCTGCTGGAGCTGCCCGCGCGCACCCCGTCGCTGACGGTCCTGCCGGCCACCCACAAGATCTCCCGCGAGCTGGGCCGGCTGCGCAACGTGCTGCTGTCCGCGGTGCCCGAGCCGGCGCAGGCCGGCCGGGGACGCCAGTTGCTGCTCTGCGACGGCTCGGCCGGCGCCGCCGCCGGGTTCGTCGCGGCCAACCTGGCCGCCGCGTACGCCCGCACCGGCCAGCAGGTCGCGCTGATCACCACCAAGCCGGACTCGGCGCTGAGCGGCATCACCGGGGTGGCCGAGGGGCGGCACAGCCTCGCCTCCGTGCTCCGCCGGGACGTGCCGGCGCTCAAGGCGCTGGCCCCGCTGCCCGGCCTCGGCCAGCTCCGGGTGCTCGTCCCGGGCGACCTGGACGCCGAGGTCGAGCTGCCGGTCTCCGGCCTGCTGGAGATCCTGCGCGAGCTGTCCGCGCGCTTCGACCACGTGATCATCGAGACCGCCCAGCCGACCCTCGCCGTGGAGGCCCAGGCGCTGGGCCGGCACGTCGACGCGGTGATCGTGGTGGCCGAGAGCGGGCGGACCCGCAGCGGCGAGATCACCGCCGCCCTCCAGCAGTTCGAGCAGGTCAACGCCCCGGTGATCGGTGCCGTGCTGGCCCCGCGCCTGCCCGCCCCGGCCCCCGGCGCCACCCGGCCGGCGGCCCCGGTCAACCGGCCCAAGCCCCGGCCGAGCCCCGGCCCGTCCGCCGAGTCCACGATGGTGCTGCCCCGGATGCACCCGTCAGGTCCGGGCTCCGGCTCCGGGCCGGCGAAGCCGCCCGCGCCGGGCAAGGCGTCCGTCAAGCCGCCGGTGCCGGGCAAGCCGCTGCCGGTCAACGGCAGCGGCGGCACCTACCGGTCCCGGGGTGACGGCGACGGCCGCAGCTATGCGCTCGACTCCGGCGAGGACCTGGGGTGAACCGGCGGCAGATGCTTCGTGCCGCCCTCGCCCCGGCCCTCGTGGTCGGCCTCGGCACGGCGTGCAGCGAGCCCCAGCCCAAGGCGGGCAGCGTCGACGTGGTCGACCCGGGCAGCGCCCCGGCGACGCCCGCGCCGAGCCCGACCCCGAGCCTGCCGGCCGGCCCGCTGACCGGCGCGCCGGTGAGCGCGGCGCCGCTGGCCGGCCGCCAGGCGGTCGCCGTGCCGCTGCGGGTCAGCCCGTCGACCACCCCGGCCGGGCTGGACGCGGCCGACCTGGTCTACGCCGAGTTCGCCGAGTCCGACACGCTGCACCTGACCGCGGTGTTCCAGTCCCGCGACGCCGCCAAGGTCGGCCCGGTCGCCGAGATCCGCCCGGTCGACATCCGGTCGGTCGCCGTGCTGCGCCCGTTCGTCGGTTACGACGGCGGCCCCACCGGCTTCCTCACCCAGTTCGAGAAGTCCGGGCTGGCCGGGATCACGCCGGACGACGGCGACGTCATCGACGACGGCTACACCTCGACGGCCGCGCTGCTCAAGGCCGCACCGAAGGGCGGCCAGCCGCCCACGGCGCCGCTCGACCACGCCACCGACGGCGCCGCCCTGGCCGCGCGGGACCTCGTCCCGGCCACCGAACTGTCGGTCGCCGTCTCCGGCGGCCCGCCGATGGTCTGGCGGTACGACCAGCAGAAGTCGCTCTGGGTGGGCAAGGTGGGCACCGCCACGGTGACCGCCGCCTCGGTGATCGTGCTGACCATGGAATACCGGACGCTCGACGTCCGGAACCCGTCGCCGCGGTCGCTCCCGTCCGCGAACGTGTTCGGTGAGGGCGCGCTGATCGCGGTCTCCGGGCCGTCCAGCGCGAAGGGCCGGTGGCGCAAGCCGGGCCTCGGGATGGTGTGCACCCTCGCCGACAACGGAGGCGACCTCCTGCACCCGCAGCCCGGCAATGCCTGGGTGATCTACGCGCCGACCACCGCCAAGGTCACCGTGAAATGAGCACCGTCACCCCGCCCCGCCCGGCGCGCGGGTCGGCCCCGGTCGGCGCGGCCGTGCCACCGCCCGCCGGGACCCGGCTCACGCCGGCCGCGGTGCGGCCGAGGGGCTGGTCGCTGCGGTTGCCCACGGCATGGCCGCTGATCGCGCTCTTCGTGCTCTACCCACTGTGGTGGGCGCTCGGGGTGTCCAGTTTCGTCTTCGTCGTCTTCGCGGTGCCGATGCTGGTGCAGCTGCGTCGCCGGGGCCCGGTCCGGGTGCCGCCCGGCTTCGGGATCTGGCTGCTCCTGCTGCTCTGGTTGGTCCTCTCCGCCGCGATGCTCGGCCTCACCGCGCCGAACACGCTGCCGCCGGGCGGCGGCGGCCGGTACATCGGCTGGGCCATCCGGCTCGCCAACTTCGTCGGCATGACCGTGGTCATGCTCTACGTCTACAACCTGGGCGAGCGGGAGCTGTCCCGGCGCCGGATCGTCCGGCTCTTCGGGTTCATGGGCGTGGTCGTGGTGATCGGCGGCTGGCTCGGCTCGCTCTTCCCGACCCTCGGTTTCGTCGCGCCGCTGCGGTTCATTTTGCCGCACTCGATCGCCAGCCAACCCTTCGTCGTCTCGCTCATGGACGTGAAGTTCGCCCAGGTCCAGCAGGTGATCGAGGGTGAGGCCAGCTCGCCGCGACCGTCCGCGCCGTTCACCTACACGAACTCGTGGGGCGAGAACACGGCGATCCTGCTCATCTGGCTGATCGTCGGCTGGGTGGTGCTGGGGCGGCCGCTGCGCCGGGTGGCCGGGGTGGCGATCGCGCTGGCCGCGATCTTCCCGATCATCTACTCGCTCAACCGCGGCCTCTGGATCGGCCTTGGCATCTCCGCGGTCTACGTGGCGTTCCGCCTCGCCCTGCGTGGCCGGATGGCGGTGCTCGGCGGGCTCGCCCTGGCGGTCGGGCTGATCGGGGTGCTGATCATCGCCACACCGCTGGGCCGCACCTTCGACGAGCGGTTGCAGAACGGGCACAGCGACGACATCCGCACCACGCTCTCCGAGGGCGCGGTGGCCGCGGCCAACCACTCACCGGTCCTCGGCTACGGCGGAAACCGGGCGTTGATCGGCAGCAACCGGTCGATCGCCATCGGCAAGTCCGACGACTGCAAGCAGTGCGGCAACCGGGAACTGGGCAGCAACGGCCAGCTCTGGGCGCTGCTGGTCGGCCAGGGCTACGTGGGCGCGATCTGCTACAACGGCTTCTTCCTCTACTGCCTCTGGCGCTACCGGCGCGACCACAGCGCGATCGGGATCGCCGGCAGTCTCGTGCTCATTCTCATGCTCTTCTTCCAGTTCACCTACGGAGCACTGGAAGCCACCCTCGCCTACGGCCTGATCTCGGTCGCCCTGCTCGCCCGCAACGACCGGCTCCGCCGGGCGCTCGCGCCGGCGCCGCCCCGGGGCACCGTGGCCGGGTTGCGGGCCCGACTGGAAGCAGCCGGTGACCACTGATGGTGTTCCGCGTACCTCCGGACGGCGACGGCCGCTCCGCCTACCTCGGTGAGCTGGCCGGGCTGATCTGGCCCGAGCCGGCCGAACCGGCCCTGCGCAGAGGTGGCGCCGGCTGGGTGGTGGTGCCCTCGGCGTCCCGCCCGCGGCTGCTGGTGCCCACCGGCTCCGGCCGGGCCGCGGCGAGCGCCGTCCGGCACTCCACCGAGGCGGTCGGCCGCAAGGCCAGGCTGGTCCGGCAGGGCCTGGCCACCGCGTTCCGGCTCGGGCTGGGGCCGCTGGTGTTCCGCGACCGGCTGGTGGTGACCGGCGGTGGGCTGGACGCGTACCTGGCCGAGGTGCTGGGCGAGCGGGCGCTGGTCAGCCTGCACATCGGGCCGGCCCGGGCGAATCGCAAGCCGGTGCTGCAACTGCTCGCCCCGGACGGCCGGGCCCTCGGGTACGCGAAGCTCGGCGTCGACCCGCTGACCCGCGCCCTCGTCGACGCGGAGGCCGCCGCGCTGCGCCGGCTGGCCGGCCTGCCGCTCGGCCCGGTGACCGTGGCCGGGGTACGCCACCACGGCGACTGGCACGGGCACGCGCTGCTGGTGCAGGAGGCGCTGCCGGTGCGGCTGCCCCGGGCCACCCCGGCCGTCGCCGAGGCGGCCGAGCGGGCGGCCATGGTGGCGGTCGCCGGCTGCCTGGGCGTACGCCGGCGGTCCTGGGCCGGGAGCGACCACGCGGCCCGGCTGGCCGACGCGGTGGACGCGCTCGGCGCGCGCCCGGAGGCCGGGCGGCTGCGCGCGGTGCTCAAGACGGTCGCGGACCTGGACCCGACGGTGGCGTTCGGCGCCTGGCACGGTGACTGGAACGGCGGCAACAGCGCGGTGCTGGCCGACGGCCGGGTGCTGGTCTGGGACTGGGAGCGGTTCGAGGCGGACGTGCCGGTCGGCTACGACGCGCTGCACCGGGCGGTGCAGACCGCGATCGGCAACGACGGGGTGGAGCCGATCGAGGCCGCGCGGGCGTTGATCGCCGGGGCGGACCGGAGCCTGACGCCGTTCGACTCCGACGGCCGGGGCGCCGACCTGGTCGCGGTGCTCTACCTGGTGGAGCTGGGGGCACGCTATCTGCGGGACCGGCAGGCGGAGGCGGGTGCGCGACTGGGGCACGTCGACACCTGGCTGCTGCCCGCCGTGGAGGAGCACCTGGCCCGTCGGGCCCGGTGAGAGTGAGGAGTGGGTACGTGACGCTGGCCAAGGAGCAGGCGCTCCGCGCGGTGAAGTCGGTGAGCCGGACGGTCGGTCGGTTGACCGCCGGGTCGCGGATGGTGCCGGGATTCCTGATCGTGGGGGCGCAGCGCTGCGGCACCACCTCGCTGTTCAAGACGCTCTCGCAGCACCCCGGGGTGCTGCCGCCCGCCTACCACAAGGGCGTGCACTACTTCGACGTGGACTACCACCGGGGGATGAGCTGGTACCTCGGGCACTTCCCGACCACCGGCAAGGCCGAGGCGGTGAAGGCGCAGCTCGGGGTACGCGGGATCACCGGCGAGTCGAGCCCTTACTACATGTTCCACCCGCTGGCCGGGCAGCGGATCGCCAAGGACCTGCCCTCGGTGAAGCTGCTGGTGCTGCTCCGCGACCCGGTGGAGCGGGCCTACTCCGCGCACTCGCATGAGCTGGCCCGGGGCTACGAGACCGAGCGGGACTTCGAGCGGGCGCTGGCGCTGGAGGAGGAACGGACGGCCGGTGAGCGGGAGCGGATGACCGCCGACCCGACGTACTTGAGCCATCACCTCCAGCACAACGCGTACCTGGCCCGCGGGCGCTACATCGAGCAGGTGGAGCGGCTGGAGGCGCTGGTCGGCCGGGAGCGGCTGCACGTGATCGACAGCGACGACTTCTTCGCCGATCCGCAGCCGTCCTTCGACGCGGTCTGCGACTTCCTCGGCCTGCCCCGGTGGGCGGACATCGCCTTCGGCAAGCACAACTCGCGGTCCCGCTCGCCGATGTCGGCGGAGCTGCGGGCCCGGCTGGAGGACCACTTCGCCCCGTACGACGAGCGGCTGGCCTCCTGGTGGGGACGCGTGCCGTCGTGGCGGCGGTGACCCGGGCGGACGCCGGCGGCACCTCGACGCTGACCGCACCGGCCGGCGGTCCCGGAGCGGGCGCGGGCCTGGGCGGCGCGGCGCGGCAGGGCTTCGCCAACCTGGTCGGGGTGGGCCTGGCCGCGGTGGCCGGCTTCGGGTTGAACATCGTCATCGCCCGGGGCTGGTCGGTCCGCGAGGCCGGCATGTTCTTCGCGGCGACCAGCGCCTTCATGATCGCCGCGTCGGGGGCCCGGCTCGGCACCGACGTGGGGACCGTCTACTTCGTCAGCCGGCACCGGACCCTCGACCAGCGGGACCGGATCCGCGGCACGATCCTCGCCGGGCTGCTGCCGGTGCTGGCGGTCGGCGTGCTGCTCGGCCTGGCCGGCTGGCTGGTCGCCCCGGCGCTGGCCGAGGCCACCATGCCGGAGGCCGGCCCGGGCGCGGTGACCGCGCTGCGCATCCTGCTGGCCTTCGTGCCGCTGGCCGCGTTGAACGACTACGCGCTCGCCGCCTGCCGCGGCTTCGGCCAGATGCGGCCGCTGCTCACCGTGGAACGGCTCGGCCGCACCCTGGTGCAGTTCCTGGCCGTGGCGGTGGCCGCCTGGCTCGGGCTCTCCGCCACCGTCGCGCTGCCGCTGGCCTGGGTGGTGCCCTATCTGCTCGCCGCGGCGGTCGCCCTGATCTGGTTGGGCCGGCTGGTCCGGCGTGCCGGCCGGCACGTGACCCGGCCGGTGCCGGCGGGCGAGCTGGTCGGGCCGTTCTGGCGGTTCACCGGGCCGCGCGCGGTCAGCAGCCTGGCCGCGATCGTGGTGCAGCGACTGGACATCGTGCTGCTCAGCGCCCTGCGCGGGCCGGCCGACGCCGCGATCTACACGGCGGCGACCCGGTTCCTGGCGCTCGGCCAGCTCTCCAGCGTCGCGCTCTCCAGCTCGGTGCAGCACCGGCTGGCCGCCGCCTTCGCCCGCGGCGACCGCGCCGAGGCGCGGCAGCTCTACCAGGCCGCCACCGGGTGGCTGGTGCTGCTCTCCTGGCCGGCCTACCTGGTCTTCGCGGCGTTCGCCACGCCGATGCTGGCGCTGTTCGGCTCCGGCTACGGCGGTGGTCACCGGGTGGTGGTGCTGCTCGCGCTGACCATGCTGGTGGCCACCGGCTGCGGCATGGTCGACATGGTGCTGAACATGGCCGGCCGGACCGCGTGGACGTTCTACAACGCGATGGCCGGCACGGTGCTCAACGTGGTCGCCAACCTGCTGCTCATCCCGCGGTACGGCATCCTCGGCGCGGCCCTGGCCTGGACGGTCTCCATCCTGGTGACCAACCTGGTGCCGCTGACCCAGCTCTGGTGGTCGATGCGGCTGCACCCGTTCGGGACCGGCACCCGGGCCGCGATGGCGCTGGCCGTCGCCGCGTTCGGCCTGCCGCTCGGGGTGGCCAGCCTGCTCGACGCCCCGGCGCCGGTGCTCGCCCTGGTGGCGGCCGGCGGGGCGGCGGCGTACCTGGCCGGCGCCTGGCGCTGGCGGACCACCCTGCACCTCGACGCCCTGCGCGCGCTGCGGCGGGGCCGCAACCGCACCGGCGCGAACCCGGCCGCCCAGTCCTGACCCGTTCCTGCGTACCGATGGGACCCCGATGACCAGCAGCACGCCCCTCGCCCCGCACTCCGGCCTGTCGGCCGTGAAGGCCGCGAAGCTCGCCGCCGTCGGCCTGCTGGCCGACCGGAAGGAACGCCGGGAGCTGGAGCGGCCGGTGGAGGCCGCCAACCGCAAGCTCAGCCTGAAGGTCGAGCGGCCGATCTTCATCCTCGGCGCGCCCCGCTCCGGCACCACGTTCCTGGGCAGCTGCGTGGGCGCGCTGCCGGACGTGTCCTACCACTTCGAGCCCCGGCTGACGAAGGCGGTGGCCCGCTGCGTGTACGAGGGGACCTGGACCCCGCAGCGGGCGGCCCGCTACTTCCGCGGCTACTACGGTGCGCTGCTCGCGGCCTCCGGCCACGGCGGGCTGCGGTTCGCCGAGAAGGACCCGGAGAACTGCTTCATCGTGCCGTTCCTGACCGAGGTCTTCCCGGACGCGGTCTTCCTGCACGTCTACCGGGACGGCCGGGACGTGGCGGTGTCGCACGCCGAGCAGCCGTGGCTGAACGCGGCCTCGACGGGCACCGGCAGGAGCGGCCGGGGCGGCACCCCGTGGGGCGCGGCGCCCCGGTTCTGGGTGGAGCCCGAGCGGCGCGAGGAGTTCAGCCGGGTCTCCGACCTGGGCCGGTCGGCCTGGATGTGGCGCCGCTTCACCGGCAGCGCGCTGGCCCAGCTCGCCGACGTGCCGGCGGAGCGGGTCCGGCACCTCCGTTACGAGGACATCGTCAGCCGCCCGGCCGAGGCGGCCGAGGTGGTCGCCGACTTCCTGGCGGTCGACGACCCGGCCGGCCGGCAGGCGCTGCACGCCCGGTTCGCCAAGGCCCGCCCGAACTCGGTCGGCCGCTGGCGGCAGCGACTGACCGAACAGGACCTGGCCGACGTGCTCGCCGAGGCTGGGCCGCTGCTCAGGGAACTCGGCTACACCGCGTGAGGTCCGCCGCAGCGGTAGAGTGCCAGGGGTCGCCCGCCCGTCCCGGCGTGCCGCTCCGCTGACGCGGGGCCGCCGGGGCCGAGGACCGTGGGGCCGGCGACCATCCTGGGGAGAGGTTGCGGTGGTACGACGGTTACGACGGACGATGGCGGCCGTGTTCGCCCTGGCCTGTCTCGTTCCGGCGGTGGCGGGCTGTGACTTCGGCTCCACCGACGGGCCGGACGGTGCGACGACGGCGGCGGCACCGCCCCCGCCCACGGTGACGCCCCGGACCGGCCCGGTCCGGACCACCGGGCGCGGGCCGGAGCTGCCGGAGAAGGGCGCCTGGGTGGGCGCCTGGGTCAAGCCGCAGTTCCACAACGCCACCGGGCGGGCGGCCTCGTTCGACGAGTTCAACCGCGCGGCCGGCGGCGAGCTGGCCATCGCGCACATGTTCCACGAGTGGAACGAGGCCTTCCCGGGCGCCACGGAGCGGGCCTTCCAGTCCCAGGGGAAGCTCCAGATGATCTCCTGGCAGGGCACCGACACCCGGTCGACGGTCAGCGGCGTCTACGACTCGCTGATCCGGCAGCGGGCCGCGGACGTCAAGGAGTTCGGGGTGCCGGTGCTGCTGCGCTACCGGTGGGAGATGGACCGGCCGAACCTGGCCGCCAGCATGCACTCCCCGGAGGACTACGTCGCCGCCTGGAAGCACGTCCGGGCCATCTTCACCGAGGCCGGCGTCACCAACGCGGCCTGGGTGTGGTGCCCCCACGCCGACGGCTTCGCCGAACCCGACCGGGACGCCGCCGCCTACTACCCCGGTGACGACCAGGTCGACTGGCTCTGCGCCGACGTCTACCCCGGCCCGGAGTGGAACAGCTTCACCGACCGGATGGACCACTTCATGGCCTTCGCCCAGAAGCACCCGCGTCCGGTGGTGATCGGCGAGTTCGGGCTCACCCAGGAGGGCCGGCCCGGCCAGCGGGCCAACTGGATGCGCGAGGTCGGGCCGTACCTGAAGAAGCACCCGCAGATCAAGGCGGCGATCTACTTCGCCGCCCGGCAGACCACGAAACCCCTGTACGACAGCACCTTCGGCAACGACCCGGAGAGCGAGGCGGTGTTCCGCGAGATGGCCACCGACCCGTACTTCAACCCCCCGCCGCCGGACCTCAGTGTCTCCTCGGCGCCACCCTCCGTAGCGGGTCGATGATCTTCCCTCGTCTTTTCGTGTGACCTGGGGCGTTTGCTCGGTCAAAAACCCCGGTCCCGGGTGGACGGGCGGCGGCCGGATGCGAGAAGGTATGGCTCTCACGTCTGCGGTCGGTCGTGCGGCGCCCCACCTCGCGCCGGCACCGGCCATGACCGCAGCGCCTCCGACGTTTCCCCCGGAGTAGCCTGTGCCTTCCTCGATCCTGAGACACCGCTCGGTGTCCGCCCTCGGCGCCGCCGTGCTCGGCATCGCCACCCTTTTCACCCCCGTACCCGCGCTCGCCGCGCCCGCCCCGGACCACACCACGCTGGTCAGCGAGGTGCCGACGGACAAGACGCCGAACATCAACGACGGCAACGTCGTGGCCATCTACGACGCCGGCAGCAAGGTGATCGTCGGTGGTTCGTTCACCAAGGCGCAGAACCGCGGCTCCTCGACCACCGAGGTCACCCGGAAGGGTCTGCTGGCCTTCGACAAGGCCACCGGCAAGCTCGACGAGGCCTTCGCCCCGGTGCTCGCCACCGGCAACACCGAGGACCCCGCGGTCACCGCGATCATCGCCGGTCCGACGCCGGGCACCGTCTACGTGGCCGGCACCTTCAACAAGGTCGGCGACCAGAACTTCCGGAAGCTGGTCCTGCTGAACGTCGCGGACGGCACGCCGGTGAGCACGTTCAAGAACCAGGCGTTCAACGGCACGGTGACCGACCTCGCCCTGGTCGACGGCCAGCTCCTGGTGGGTGGCATCTTCAGCACGGTGGCCGGCACCACTCGCAACGGCCTGGCGTCGCTGAACCCCACCACGGGCGCGGTCACCGACTACCTCACCGTGGCGCTGACCGAGAACCACAACTGGACCAGCACCAACGGCGGCGCGAAGGCCGGCGTCGGCGTGGAGAAGCTGGCCGTCTCGCCGGACGGCAAGCATCTCGTGGTCATCGGCAACTTCAAGAAGGCCAACGGGGTCGTCCACGACCAGATCGTCCGGATCGACCTGGGCGAGACCACGGCCACCATCGCCGACTGGAACACCGCCAGCTACTCGGGGGCCTGCAAGTACACCGCGTTCGACTCGTGGGTGCGGGACGTGCAGTTCTCCCCGAGCGGCAAGTACTTCGTCGTGGTGACCACCGGCGCGTCCTACCCGGGAACGCTCTGCGACTCGGCGGCCCGCTGGGAGACCGCCGCCAGCGGCGACGGGCAGCAGCCGACCTGGACCAACTTCAGCGGTGGCGACACCTTCCTCTCCACCGGCATCAGCGAGGAGGCCGTCTACGTCGGCGGTCACTTCCGCTGGTCGAACAACCCGCTCGCCCGCGACAAGGCCGGCCCGGGCGCGGTGCCGCGGGCCAGCATCGCGGCCCTCGACCCGGCCAGCGGCCTGCCGCTGTCCTGGAACCCGGGCCGCAACCCCCGCGGCTACGGCGTCACCGAGATGCTGGTGACCCCGGAGGGCCTCTGGCTGGGCAGCGACCAGGAGTACATCGGCAACTTCGACTACCAGCGGAAGCGGCTCGCCTTCTTCCCGCTGAGCGGCGGCGCCACCCCGCACTCCACCAGCACCAAGGGCCTGCCCGGCGACGTCTACCAGGCCGGCCGGGCGGCGCAGAGCGAGGTCCTCTACCGGGTCAACGCCGGCGGTCCGGCCATCCCGGCGACCGACGGCGGCCCGGACTGGGCCGGCGACAGCGCCACCGCGCCCAGCGCGTACCACAACACCGGCAACGGCGTCTCGACGTACACGACCAACGCGACGTTCGACGCCACGGTGCCGGCGAGCACCCCGGCGACGCTGTTCAACAGCGAGCGGTGGGACCAGTCCACCGCGCCGGACATGCAGTGGGACATCCCGGTCGCCGCCGGCACCCGGATCGACGTGCGCCTCTACCTGGCCAACCGGTGGGCCGGCACGGCCACGGCCGGCAAGCGCAAGTTCGACGTCAGCATCGACGGCGTGCTCAAGCTGAACGACTTCGACCCGGTGGCCGCCGCCGGCGCCACGGACCGCGGCACCATGCGGTCCTTCTCGCTGGTCAGCGACGGCGTGGTCGACATCGACTTCGGCCGGGTGGTGGAGAACCCGCTCGTCCAGGGCATCGAGATCGTGAAGACCGCGCCGACGCCGGACGCGGCGGACGTCCTCTACCGGGTCAACGCGGGCGGCGACCAGCTGGCCGCGCCGAGCGGCCCGGCCTGGGCCACCGACAGCCTGGCGGCGCCGAGCGCCAACCACAACACGGGCAGCAGCGTCACGACCTACACCACCGACGCGACGCTCGACGCCACCGTGCCGGCCGGCACTCCGGTCGCGCTGTTCAACAGCGAGCGCTGGGACCAGTCCACCACGCCGGACATGCAGTGGGACTTCCCGGTCCCGGCAGGCACCCCGGTCCAGGTCCGGCTCTACCTGGCCAACCGGTGGGCCGGCACGGCCACGGCCGGCAAGCGCAAGTTCGACGTCAGCATCGACGGCGTGCTCAAGCTGAACGACTTCGACCCGATCGCCTCGATCGGCGCCACCAACAAGGGCACCATGCGGGCCTTCGCGCTCACCAGCGACGGCAACATCGACATCGACTTCGGTCGGGTGCTGGAGAACCCGCTGGTCCAGGGCATCGAGGTCGTCAAGCTCCCGCCGGTGCCGCCGGCCACCACGGTGGACAGCATCACCAAGCGGTCGTACGACGGCGCTACCGCGGTGGGCAACGCGACCACGGTGGCCAACTCGGACAACACCCGGTGGTCCACGGTGAAGGGCGCCTTCTGGGTCGGCGGTGACCTGTTCTACGGGGTCAACGGCGACCTCTACAAGCGCTCGTTCAACGGCGAGGCCTTCGGCACCCCGAAGAAGCTCGACCCGTACCACGACGCCAAGTGGGACCTGGTCGTCACCGGCTCCGCGCCGGAGGGCCAGACCTACGCGGGCATGGCGGTCAACTTCTCCGCCGAACTGCCCAACGTGACCGCCATGTTCTACAGCGGCGGCCGCCTCTACTACTCGCTGGCCGGCCAGAGCACCCTGTTCTGGCGCGGGTTCGCGCCCGACACCGGCGTCGTCGGCGCCGAGCGGAGCACGGTCACCGGCACCACCGCCTTCGCCGACGCGAACGGCCTGTTCCTGGACGGCGACACCCTCTACGTCGTCTCCCGCACCACCGGCAACCTCTCCTCGATGGCGTGGTCGGACGGCGCGCCGACCGGCTCCGCCACCGTGCGCAGCGGTCCGGGCGTCGACGACGTGGACTGGCGGGGCACCGCCGTCTTCGTCGGTCCCTGACCCGAGGCGGTACGACACGACGATGGCCCGGCCGGTATCGGCCGGGCCATCGCCCTTTCCGCCGTCGGTTCAGACGTGGGGGGCGGTGTGCTCCCGCGCCCAGACCCGCATCAGGTCGCGTACCGAGATGACCCCGGCGACCTCCCGGCCGTCGAGCACCACCAGGTGCCGGAACCCGCCCCGGGCCATGGCGGCGGCCGCCTCCTCCACCGTCCAGTCCGGGCCCGCGTAGACCACGTCCCAGGTCAGGTGCGCACCGGTGCGTTCGACGTCGGGGTCGAGCCCGGCCCCGATTGCGTTGAGCACGTCGCGTTCCGTCATGATCCCGATCCCCTCGGAATCCGGGTCGATCACGACCGCCGACCCCACCCGGCGGGCCGACATCATTCGGGCCGCCTGGCGGAGCGTGTGCTCCGGGCCGACCACGAGAATCTCGCTGGACATCGCTTCTCGTACCTGCATCACGCATCACCTCTGTGGGACGGCGGCCTCGGTACGGACATGGTGGGCCATCGATGCGGAACGGGACAAGACCGGGCATCGCCATGAACGGCGCGGAATCGCTACTGTCGTGAGGTGCCCACCGAGCCCCTCCGCTGTGCCGGCGCGCTGATCGTGGACGACGACGGCCGCATCTTCATCCAGCGCCGGTCCCCCGAGCGGCGCCTCTTCCCCAACTGCTGGGACATCGTCGGCGGCCACCTCGAACCGGGCGAGGAGGTGCAGGACGCGCTGCTCCGGGAGGTCACCGAGGAGACCGGGTGGACCGTCTCGCACGTGCTCGGCCAGGTCGGCGAATACCGGTACACCGGCGACGACGGACTGACCCGCGTGGAGACCGACTTCCTGGTCCGGGTGGACGGCGACCTGAGCCGGCCCCGGCTGGAGGAGGGCAAGCACACCGAGTTCCGCTGGCTGGCGGAGCGGGACGTCGACCTGCTCGACGAGCACCGGGACGTCAACGACGGGCTGATCCGGCGGATCGCCGAGAACGCCTTCGCCGCCCTGCGTTCGATCGGTCTGTGAGCGCGACCGTTCCGGGTCGCGGCGCGGCGTGGGTTCCGACGCACCGCGCCGGAACGGTCGAGGAGATAACGCTTCCGCCGCACCGGTTCGCGGGGCTGGTCGCCCCGGCGGTCGACCGGACCTTCGTCGCCGGAATGCTGGCCGGCCGCGACGGCGGCGGCGCGGAGCTCAGTTCCCGGTACGGCGGTCCGGCCGCCACCGGCGTCCTGGTGGAGTTCCGCACCCGGCTGGCCGCACCGGGCGGCACGGTGGACGCCGCGGGCTTCGCGGCGGTGACCCGCTACCGCGACCCGGCCGCCAGCCGGCGGGCGCTGGACAAGCAGGTCGCGTACGGGATGATCCAGCGCTTCCCGGACGGCGGCTTCTGCGCCACCGAGCGCGGGCTCGCCTTCCTGGCCGAGCTGTACGGCGTGCACGCCGAGGTGACCGAGGAACTGTGGGCCGGGCACGACGAGCGGGTGGAGCGGTTGGTCTCGGCGCTGGGCCGGGTGCTGGCGGACGCGTTCGTGTCGGCGGGGCCCGGGGCCTTCGCGACCATGGCCCCGCCGCACGAGCCGGTCGGCACCCCGCCCGGGGTGCTGCTGCTGAACCGGCTGGGCACCCTGCGGTACCACCGGGCGGACGCGTACGCGGCGGCGTGGACCGCGGCGGGGCACACCGCGGCGAGCGTCGCCGGGCTGCCCGCGGGGCCGGAGCGGGTCGCGATCGAGCAGGAGACGGACCGCCGGGCGGCCGGCCCGTGGGCGGTGCTCGCCGCCGAGGAACGGCTGGAGATGCTCGCCGACCTGGCCGCCCTGCCGGGCTGAACCACGGCCGCCGGCGGCGCGACGTTATCCTCCACCGAGTGGAGCGGAGTCGAGAAGAGGATGGTGCCGGCATGATCGGGATGGTGCTCGCGGCCGGTGCGGGGCGTCGGCTGCGCCCGTACACCGACACCCTGCCCAAGGCCCTGGTGCCGGTCGACGGGGAGACCACCATCCTCGACATCGCGCTGCGCAACCTCGCCGAGGTCGGGCTGACCGAGGTCGTGATCGTGGTGGGCTACGCGGCGGACGCGGTCCGGCAGCGGCAGGCCGCGCTGGAGGAGAAGCACGGCGTCAGGATCACCCTCGTGCACAACGACAAGGCCGAGGAGTGGAACAACGCCTACTCGCTCTGGCTGGCCCGGGAGCACTTCTCCCGTGGGGTGCTGCTGGTCAACGGCGACACCGTGCACCCGG
Organism: Micromonospora sp. NPDC005299; assembly: GCF_042872345.1. Lineage (NCBI taxonomy): Bacteria > Bacillati > Actinomycetota > Actinomycetes > Micromonosporales > Micromonosporaceae > Micromonospora > Micromonospora sp. NPDC005299. The sequence continues at coordinate 638,255 of NZ_JBIAKG010000003.1, read as the reverse complement.
TGAGCGTGGAGAAGACCCTGCTGGCCGAGCGCGGCCCCGGCATTCTGCTGGCCGTCGACAACATCAAGGCGCTGGCCGAGGAGGAGATGAAGACCACCTTCGACGCGGCCGGCCAGCTCACCCGCATCACCAAGCTGATGGACCCGGGTGAGGCGTACGGGGAGTACATCGGCGCGACGCTGATCGAGCCGCAGGTGGCCGGCGCGCTCGCCGACGCCCTGGAGGCGACCTGGCGGCGCGACCCGAACCTCTACTACGAGGACGGCTACCAGGAGTTCGCCGACCGGGGCGGCGAGGTGCGGGCGGCGCCGATCGGCGACGTCTCCTGGGTCGAGGTCGACAACCACGCGGACCTGGCTCGGGCGTGGGAGATCGCGTGCCGCTACTAGCCCGGACGATCCTCACCCCGCTGCACATCGACGTGCGGCGCGGTGCGGTGGCCGACCTCGCCGCGATCCTCGCCGACGGGCGGATCTCCGCCGGGGGCGACGTGGCGGTGGTGGTCGGTCCCGGGCAGGGTGAGCAGATCGCCGAGCTGATCCGCCCCTCGCTGCGGTCGGCGGACCTGTTCACCGTGGCCGGCGGCACCCTGGACGCCGCCGACGACCTGGGCGCGAAGCTGCGCAACCGGTCGTACGACGCGGTGGTGGGCATCGGCGGCGGCAAGACCATCGACGTGGCGAAGTACGCGGCCACCCGGCGCGGGCTGCCCATGGTCACCGTGGCGACCGCGCTGGCGAACGACGGCATCGCGTCGCCGGTGGCCAGCCTGGTCACCGAGGGGATCAAGGGCTCCTACGGGGTGCACATCCCGATCGCCGTGATCGTGGACCTGGACTTCGTCGAGGCGGGGCCGGAGCGCCACAACCGGGCCGGCATCGGCGACGTGGTGAGCAACATCAGCGCGCTGGCCGACTGGGAGCTGGCCCGGCAGGTCCGGGGGGAGCCGGTCGACGGGCTCGCCGCCTCGTTGGCCCGGATGGGCGCCGAGGCGGTGCTCGCCCACCGGGGCGACATGAGCGACGACAGCTTCGTGACGGTGCTCGCCGAGGCGCTGATCTCCACCGGCCTGGCCATGGCGGTCTGCGGCACCAGCCGCCCGGCCAGCGGCGGCTGCCACGAGATCATGCACGCCGTCGACTCGCTCTACCCGGGCACCGCCTCCCACGGCGAGCTGGCCGGCCTGGGCGCCCTGTTCTGCACCTTCCTCCGGGGCGACGAGCGCCGGCTCATCGAGATGTCGGCCTGCCTGGCCCGGCACGGCCTCCCCCGGCTGCCCGCCGACGTGGGCCTGACCGACGAGCAGTTCGTGGAGGCGGTGCAGTTCGCGCCGGCCACCCGGCCGGACCGCTACACCATCCTCGAACACCTGGCGATGTCGCCTACCGAGACGCGGGACCGGCTGGCAGACTACGCCGGTGCACTCCGCGACCACCTTGGCTGAGCCGTCCCGCCCCTCCGTCGCCGACTTCCACCGGGTCAACCGGGGCGGCGGCCTGTTCAGTGAGTCGATCAGTCAGTGGATCGGCGCGGTCTTCGCGCTGGTCGCCCAGCGCCTGGGGCTGCGGCCGACCGCGCTGACCGTCACCAACCTGGTGCTCGGCCTGGCCGCCTCGGTGACCGTGGTGGCGCTCGCCGACGACGTCGCGGCGGGGTCCGTCCCGGCCTGGGCGGTCGGGCTGGTCGCCCTGGTCGCCTGGCAGATCGCGTACGCGCTGGACTGCGCGGACGGGCAGCTCGCCCGGGTCACCAAGCAGAACAACCCGGCCGGCGCACGGGTCGACGTGCTCTGCGACGTGGCCGCCCAGATCGCCCTGGTCACCGCGCTCGGCGCGACCGTGGTGGCGCAGCGCCCCTCGACGCCCACCTGGTTGGTGGCGGTCTTCGCCGGCACCTGGATGGTCAACCTGGTCACCTCGGTGATGCAGGCCGGCCCGAACGCGGCCAGCATGGTCACCTCGACCTCGTTCCCGGTCCGCCTGGTGAAGCTGGTCCGCGACTACGGCGCCGTGGTCTTCCTGGCCGGCCTGGTCCTGACCGTGGCCCCCGCGCTGACCCTCTGGGTGATCGTCGCCTTCACGATCGTCAACGGCGGCTTCCTCCTGGCCAGCATCGCCTTCTCCGCCCGCGCCTCCCTGCACTGACGGTGCGGCTCGCCCCGCTCAGTGGGCGGTGGGGGTGACCCCGGCGTAGATGTCGATGAGGCGCTTGGTGACCACGTCGGGGTGGAAGGTGCGCTCGTAGCGGGTCCGGGCGGCCGGGGCGAGCGTCGCGGCGCCGGCCCGGGCCAGGGGGAGGGCGGCGGCCAGCGCCTCCGGGTCGGGCGCGACCACCCAGCCGGCCTCGCCGCGCTGCACCCCGGTGGGCAGGGAGACGTGCCCGTCGCCGGGCGCCGCGGTGGCCACCTCGGCCGGGCCGGTGCCGGCGGGCTCCCGGGGGGTGTCCGCGCCGACCAGGTACGGGATGCCGCCGAGCGCGGTGCCGAGCACCGGTCGCCCACTGGCCAGCGCCTCGATGATCACGGTGGGCAACACGTCGTGCCAGGTGGAGGTGGCGAGCACCACCGCGCTGTCGGCCAGCACGGCGCGTACCCCGGCGCGGTCGAGCTGGCCCAGGTAGACCACGTCGGGCCGCTCGGCGGCGGCCGCCTCGGCCAGGGGGCGCAGCTCGCCGTCGCCGGCGATCCGCAGCGGGCCCAGCGACCCCACCGGGTGCCGCCGCCATGCGTTCAGCAGCAGGTCGAGCCCCTTCTCCGGGCTCAGCCGACCCATGAAGAGGAACCCGTCCCCGGGCGGCGCCGGGGTCCCCGGGTCGGGCACCGCATTGGGCTTGACCACGATCCGCTCGTCCGGGATGCCGTAGTCGCGCAGGTGGTCGGCGACCGCGGTGGTGAGCGCGATGTACCGGTCCACGGACTTCCAGGTCGGGCGGTGCACGGCGAGCGTGGTGGCCATCAGGGCGCTCTGCGCCCGGGAGCCCCGGTAGCAGCGGTGCACGATCGCCGGCACCCCCAGCGCCCGGCCCCGGCAGTCCTGGCAGATCACGCCGTCGCGGAAGTAGAGCCCGGAGGAGCAGACCTGGCGGTAGTTGTGCACCGTCTGCACCACGGGCACGCCGCGCTTGTGCGCGGTCCGCACCACCCAGGGCGAGAGCAGCGGGTACGGGTTGTGCAGGTGCAGCACGTCCGGGCGGTGCTCGGCGAGCAGGCGGTCCAGGTCGTGCTGGGCCTTCGGGGCCCAGATCGGCGAGATCGGCAGCAGCGCCTTGGCCGGTTTCGACATCGCGGGGATCTCGTCGGAGCTGCGCAGGAACGGCAGCACCTCCACCCCGGCCGCGGTCAGCTGGGCGATCTCCGCGTCGACGATGGTGTTCTCGCCGGAGGGCTGGGCTTCCCGGTACCGGTTGTGTGCCACCACGATTCTCACGGGAAAGAAGGCTACCTTTGTACGGTGCCTGAACTACCGGAGGTGGAAGCGCTCGCCGGCTACCTGCGCGAACGGGCGGTCGGCCGGCGGGTCGAGCGGTTCGAGGTCGCCGCGATCAGCGCGCTGAAGACGTACGACCCGCCGCCGAGCGCGGTCGCGGGCCGGGCGGTGGTCGGCGCGGGCCGGTACGGCAAGTTCCTGGATGTCCGGTTCGACGAGGGCCTGCACCTGGTGGTCCACCTGGCCCGCGCGGGCTGGCTGCACTACCGGGAGGCGTTTCCGTCGACCGCCCCGCTGCGCCCCGGCAAGGGCCCGATCGCCCTGCGGGTACGCCTCGACGACGGCTCCGGGTTCGATCTCACCGAGGCGGGCACCCAGAAGAAGCTGGCCGCGTACCTGGTGACCGATCCGGCTCTGGTGCCGGGGGTGGGCAAGCTGGGCCCGGACGCCCTCGACGCCGACCTGGCCACCTTCGGCGCCCGGCTGCGCGGGCGCCGGGGGCAGGTCAAGGGGGTGTTGACCGACCAGTCGGTGCTCGCCGGGATCGGCAACGCGTACTCCGACGAGATCCTGCACGCGGCGAAGCTCTCCCCGTTCGCGATCACCGACCGGCTGACCGACGACCAGCTCGCCACGCTGCACGCGGCGACCCGCGCGGTGCTCGGCGACGCGGTGCGGCGCTCGATGGGGCAGCGGGCCGCGGAGCTGAAGGGCGAGAAGCGCTCCGGGCTCAAGGTCCACGCCCGGAAGGGGCTGCCCTGCCCGGTCTGTGGCGACCTCGTGCGGGAGGTCTCGTTCGCCGATTCGAGCCTCCAGTACTGTCCCACCTGTCAGACCGGCGGCAAGCCGCTGGCTGACCGACGGTTGTCCCGCCTCGTACGGTGAGTAACCACACTCTTCGGTTACGGAGAGGAATCGTCCGCGGATCACCGAAGGTCCCACTCCGCACCTCTACCGGGGCCGCCATCCATCGGTATAGTGGCTCGGTCCCCGGCTTCACAACCGACTCGGAGCCGGCCAGATCCTCGCGAGCATCATCGGACGGCTTCTCCCTCCGGGGGCGGTCCGGGCCGGGCCCGCGTGGGAGACTGGGACGGTGGGCGACTCGGGCCCTCACGGCGAGTGAGGGCGCGGGTCATGCGGGAGGACATGGGTTGAGGTGACGACAAGCCTCCAGCGCCCGGTAACCAACACAGGCCGGAGCGAGAGCGTGCGGCACGTCGACAGCTTCGAGATCCAGCCGCCGACTCCGCCGTCGCACAACGGCGTACCCCGGTTGGCGTGGGCTCGCGCCCGACGCCGGGTGTCCCGCTGGCACCGCCCCTACATCGCGATCCTCCTGCTCATCGATTTCGGCGCGGCGGCGCTGGCCAGCTACCTGGCCATCCAGATCTTCCAGCAGGCCGACTCGGGCTTCCGGCACGCGCCCCAGTCGTGGTTCTACACCGTCGCGTTCCTGCTGCTGCCGCTCGGCTGGCTGCTCATCCTGTGGGGCAACCGGGCCTACGACCGGCGCTATCTCGGCCTCGGGCCGGACGAGTTCAAGCGGGTGACCCGGGCCGGCGTGGCGGTCGCCGCCACCGTCTCCTTCATCGCCTTCGCGACGAAGACCTACGCGCTGTCCCGGTGGACGGTCGGCTTCGCCCTGCTCGGCGCGATGCTGCTGATCCTGCTGGGCCGGATGGTGGCCCGGCTGGCGCTGCACACCGTCCGCCGCCGGGTCGGCCAGGCCGGGCACCGGATGGTGCTGGTCGGCACCCTGCCGGAGTGCCTGGAGGTCTTCACCGCGGTCACCCGCAACCCGGGGGCCGGCCTGGTCCCGGTGGCCATCCATCTCACCGACGGGTACGCCGCCGCCCGGGGCATCGAGACCCCGGTGCCGGTCTACGCCGGCCGGGACGTGCTCGCGCTGGTGCGGGAGGTCGGCGGGGACACCATCGCGGTCTGCGGCTCGGCCAGCGCGGAGCCGGGCGAGCTGCGCCGGATGGCCTGGCAGCTGGAGGGCTCCGGTGTCGACCTGGTGGTCGCGCCCCAGCTCACCGATATCGCCGGCCCGCGGGTGCACATCCGTCCGATCGAGGGCCTGCCGCTGCTGCACGTCGAGGAGCCGACCCTGTCCGGGCCGGCCCTGCTCGCCAAGAGCCTGATGGACCGGGTCGGCGCCGGGCTGGGCCTGCTGCTGCTGGCCCCGCTCTTCGCCGCGGTCGCGATCGCCATCCGGATCTCCGACCCCGGTCCGGTCTTCTTCCGGCAGCCCCGGGTCGGGCACGAGGGGCGGACCTTCCGCGTCTGGAAGTTCCGGACCATGTACGTCGACGCCGAGGAGCGGCTGGCCGGCCTGGTCGACCAGAACGAGACCGACGGCATGCTGTTCAAGATGAAGCAGGACCCCCGGGTGTTCCCGGTGGGCCGCTTCCTGCGCGCCTCCTCGCTGGACGAGCTGCCCCAGCTGATCAACGTGCTCTGGGGCGAGATGTCCCTGGTCGGTCCGCGTCCGCTCCCCGCCGACGACGGCGACTTCCTCGGCGACGTCCGGCGCCGGCTGCTGGTCCGCCCGGGCATGACCGGGCTCTGGCAGGTCTCCGGCCGCTCCGACCTCTCCTGGGACGAGGCGGTCCGGCTCGACCTCTACTACGTCGACAACTGGTCGCTGGCCTACGACCTCAGCATCCTGTGGCGGACCGTCGGGGTGGTGCTCGCCCGCAAGGGCGCGTACTAGCGCTTCGGGCCGCCACCCGTCAGGATCGCGGGCGTGGGTGGCAACCTCTCGGCCGTGTTCGGCGTCGTCTCGCTGGTCACCGCGCTGGCCGCGGCGCTGTGGGCGGTGCTGCGGCTGCGCGCCCGCCGGGGCATCGCCACGGCCACCCAGCGGGCCACCTACGAGGTGCTGCACACTGCCGGGCTCGCCGCCGAGCCGCTGCGGGGCGGCCTGAGCGCGGCGGGCGCGACGAAGGCCGTACGCCATCTGCGGGCCCTGGTGGGCGCGGCCGGGCTGGCCCTGACGGACCGGGACACCCTGCTCGCCCTCGACGGGCACGGCGCGCACCACGGCGACCAACTACTCGCGGCGGCCCGGCGGGCGGTCGGCACCGGGCGCTCGACGGTGCTGCGCGAGTCGGAGCTGCACTGCGATCTGGTGGACTGCCCGGTCCGGGGGGCGGTGGTGGCCCCGCTGAGCGCCGACGGCCGGGTGGTCGGGGCGCTGGTGGCGGTGGCCGGCGAGCGGCCCGCCCCCGGCCTGGTGCAGGCGACCCTGGAGACCGCGCACTGGGCCGGCGACCAGCTCGCCCTGGCCGAGCTGGACTCCTCCCGGGAGCGCCTGGCCCGCGCCGAGGTACGCGCGCTGCGGGCCCAGATCAGCCCGCACTTCATCTACAACGCGCTGACCGCGATCGGCTCGTTCGTCCGGACCGACCCGGAACGGGCCCGGGAGCTGATCCTGGAGTTCGCCGAGTTCACCCGCTACTCGTTCCGGGCGCACGGGGAGTTCACCACGCTCGCCGAGGAGCTGCGCTCGATCGACCGCTACCTGACGATCGAGCGGGCCCGTTTCGGCGAGCGGCTCCAGGTGCGCCTCCAGATCGCCCCGGAGGTGCTGCCGGTGACCCTGCCGTTCCTCTGCCTCCAGCCGTTGGTGGAGAACGCGGTCCGGCACGGGTTGTCCCGCAAGCCGGGCACCGGCATGGTGAGCATCGAGGCCCGGGACGCGGGCGCCGAGTGCCACATCACGGTGGAGGACGACGGGGTGGGGATGGATCCGACGACGCTGACCGCCGGCATCGCCGAGCTCGCCGGCGCCGCCAGCGACCCGGCCGACGATCCGGGCCAGCACGTCGGCCTCTCGAACGTCGACGAGCGGCTCCGGTCGGCCTTCGGGGACCGGTTCGGCCTGGTCGTCGAGACCGGCCTGGGCTCGGGTACGAAGGTCAGCATGCGGGTGCCGAAGTTCCACCCCGGGGTCCGGGCGACGTCATGAACGCCGCAACCGGGTTTCTCCGCGTGCTGGCGGTCGACGACGAGCCGCCGGCCCTGGACGAGCTGGCGTACCACCTGCGGGCCGATCCCCGCGTGGCCCGGCTGCACACGGCCGGCGACGCCACCGAGGCGCTGCGGGTGCTGCGCGACGGCGACGTGGACGTGGTCTTCCTGGACATCCGGATGCCGGGGCTGGACGGCATGGAGCTGGCCCGGGTGCTGCGCCGGTTCGCCCGGCCGCCGGCGATCGTGTTCGTGACCGCCTACGACGACGGCGCGGTGGACGCCTTCGACCTGGGCGCGACGGACTACGTGCGCAAGCCGGTGCGCGCCGAGCGGCTGGCCGAGTCGCTGCGCCGGGTGATCGGTTCGCGGGTGGTCCCCTCGCATCCGGCGGCGCTGGCCCGGGCCGAGGAGGATCCGACCATCCCGATCGAGCTGGCCGGGACCACCCGGATGCTGCCCCGCTCGGCGGTGCGCTGGGTGGAGGCGCAGGGCGACTACGCCCGGCTGCACACCGCGGACGGCTCGCATCTGGTCCGGGTCTCGCTGGCCACCCTCGCCGAGCGTTGGGCCGACGCGGGGTTCGTCCGGGTCCACCGGTCCTACCTGGTGCAGCTCAAGCTGATCGCCGAGTTGCGGCTGGTCAACTCCGGCTACGTGGTGGTGATCGACGGGGCCGAGCTGCCGGTGAGCCGGCGGCACACCCGGGAGCTGAAGGACAAGCTGGTCCGCGCGGCCAAGCAGGACTGGAACCGCTGATTCGAGAAATTCTTCCGCCGGTCGGGAATACCCGCCTCTTGTCGTACGCTGTACGGCAGGCCGTACGACAGAGTGGAGGCCGCATGCCCGACAGCCGCTACGACGCCGCGACCGAATTCGACCGTCAACTCGACCGACTGGTGCAGCTCGGCTACCCGGCCCTTGCCGGGCTGACCGAGCACGCCTTCCGCGATCTCCTCACCCCGCTGCGCGCGGCGGCCGTCGCCGGGGCGGCCGACCTGGCCGCGCCCACCGACGGGCGGGTGCCCTTCCTGCTGGTGACCACCCGCGAACTGGTGCCCGTCCAGGAGCGGATCGCACTGACCACGCTCGCCGGCAAGCGGAAGCCCGGCATCCTCGACCGGAACTTCCCCGCCGACGACCTGCCGACGTTCGACCCGATCAAGGAGCTGGAGGTGCCGGCCGGGCCGGCCTATCTGCTCTTCGACGTGGACCGGGGCGAGGAGTACCGGAACCTGCCACCGTCCACCGCGCTGGCGGAGATGACCGCCCGTGGCCGGCTGCCGATCACCATCGACGAGGGCCTCGCCTTCGTCACCGTGCACCCGCCGGCGCTGGCCAGCAACCGGTGCTTCTCGCTGGTCGGCTCCCGCTGCGGGGACAAGCGGGTGCCGGCGCTCTGGATCAGCCAGGGCGCGCCGAAGCTGGGTTGGTGCTGGTTCGGCAACCCGCACACCTGGCTCGGCTCGGCCACGGCCGATCCGGTGCGCGTCGGGCTCGACTGAGCAGTCTGCGGGGGCGGGACCGACAGCGTCCCGCCCCTGCACGGTCAGGAGGCGAGGAGGAAGTGTGTCCAGACGCGCCCGTCCTGCGTCAGGAGCAGGCGGTCCGCCTCCCCGCCCGAACCGGCACGTTCGACGAAAAGCCACGCGTATCCGGGTGCGACGCTGACCGAGGCGACGGGCATGCCGTCCCCTCGTGCCACGGTGAGAGTCTGACCGTCATCCCGGCTGACCCGCATCTCCGCCACGCGGTGACCCTCCGGGCCGGTCAGGGTGATGGCCAGCAGGGACCCGTCCACCCCCACCGTCAGATCCCAGTGCGGCCCCTCGGGCAGGCCGACCAGGGTGGTGGACCAGTGCCTCCCACCATCCGTGGTCCGTTGCAGCTCCACTCCCTCGTCACCACCGGACACGATCTGATAGCCCTCTCGGCTGTCGACCCCCACCAGGGCCAGGAGGTTTTCTCCCGCCGGGGGCGTCCAGGTCGTCCAGGTCGCGCCCCGGTCCATGCTGCGGGCACCGACCGTGGCCCCACCGGTCTCGTACGTGGTCCAGATGCTGCCGTCCGACGCGGGGTAGAGGCTGAAGAGCTGAAGCGGGGTCGGCGGTGGCCCGGTGAGCCGGTAGACCTTTCCCGTCGACGGGTCCACCGCGAGCGGCTCGTCCACGGCCTGGCAGGTGAAGTGGCAGGGGACCGGCCGGGCGGTGGCCGGGAACGCCGGCACCGCGCTGATCGCCTGGTTCGCGTCCTGCCAGGTGCCGCCGTGGTCGGTGGAGAGGCGGCGCAATCCGCCGTCATAGACCAGGTAGATCCCGTCTCCCAGCACGGAATACTCCAGCCCGGCCCGACCGGGCTCGCACCTGGTGGCCTGGTAGCGGGCGTCGTCCCAGTCGGACCAGGTCCGGCCCCCGTCGGTGGTGCGGGCGAAGCGCAGAAGGCAACCGTCGACGCGCACGTCCACCCCGGATTCCGGGCCGGTCAGTGTGAAGTCGCCGGGCTTGCCCGGCAGGCCGCGGCTGGGCGACGGCGAGGTCGGCGCTGTCGACCCGGACCGGGCCGTCTGGGCCACCAGCGGCGTGACGACCAGGGCCGCCAGCAGGGCGAGGGCGGTCGCGCCCAGGCCCCGCGACCGGCGTCGGCGGGAACGCGCCACGGCCCGCAACTCGTCGAGCGGCGGCTGCCGGACGGCCCCGGCGACCGTGTCGACCCGGAAGCCGGAGATCTCACGGTCGGACATCGATCCTCCCGGTGCTGGTGGTGTCGGAATCCCTGAGCCGCTCCGCCAGGGCCTGCCGCCCACGGGAGAGCCGGGACTTCACGGTGCCGGCTGAGACGCCGAGGGTCGCCGCGACCTCGTCCACCGGCAGATCGACCAGGTAGTGCAGTGCGAGCGCGTGTCGTTGCCCCTCGGGCAGCTCGCGCATGGCGGCCAGCAGGGCCAGGTGGTCCGGCGAGCGGTCGGCGACGGCGGGCGGCGGACCGATCCGGAGCAGCAGCCGTTCGAGGACGCGTCGCCGCCGATGCCGGCTGCGGGCGACGTTCACCGCGACCCGCCGCAGCCACGCCTCCGGGTTGTCCAGCCGCGCGAACCGTCCGGGCGCGGCCAGGGCACGGGTGAATGCCTCCTGGACCGCCTCCTGGGCCTCGCTCAGGTCCCCGGTCACGGCGTAGAGCTGGACGACCAGCCGCCGGAAAGAACCGCCGTAGAGCTCGGAGATCAGATCACCGTCGGACACCGTCACCTCCCTTCACATCTCTCCCACTCGTGGCGTGGGCCGAAGGTTCCCGGCGAAACGATCAGAAGCTCCCCTCTACCGGCTCACCCTGGCATCCCCTCCGTCGTCCACAAACAGGCGGCCGTCATCCACCGGGTTGTCCACAGGAGTGAAGCGTTGTCCACACGTTGTCCACAGGGCCGTCCCCCGTGCTCTTGACATTCCCGCTGATCGGGCGAGACTGCCGGGGATGACCGGAGGCGAGGAGCAGGACGTTCCGGGGCGGCCCGACCGGGTGGCTCCGGTCCCCGCCCCGCGCGCCCCGCAGCCACCCCGGCGGACCCGCGTCGTGCTGGCCGAGGTCTCCCGGCCACGCAGCCGCGCCGAGCGCACCCGCTCGGAGCTGACCCAGCAGACCCGGGTGGGCGAGACGCTGGTGCAGGGCCTCATGCGGGCCCAACTCTCGCTGGCCCTGCGGCTGAGCCTGCTGGTGCTGATCGGGCTGGGCGGGCTGCCCTGGCTCTTCGCCATCGCGCCCTCGGTCGGCCGGGTCACCCTGCTCGGCGTCAACCTGCCCTGGCTGCTGCTCGGAGTGGTGGCCTTCCCGTTCCTGATCGCGGTCGGCTGGGCGTACGTGCGGCTGGCGGAACGCAACGAGCAGGACTTCACCGACCTGGTCCAGCGGCCGGAGCGCTGATGGGCAACGGCTACGTGGTCCCCGCCATCGTGGCGGTCACCCTGGTCACCGTCGGGATCGGCTTCTACGGGCTGCGGCTGGCCCGGACCACCTCCGACTTCCTGGTCGCCTCCCGGGCGGTCAGCCCGACCTGGAACGCCGCCGCGATCGGCGGGGAATACCTGTCGGCGGCGAGCTTCCTCGGCGTGGCCGGCCTGATCCTCAAGTACGGCGTCGACGTGCTCTGGTACCCGGTCGGTTTCGCCGCCGGCTACCTGGCGCTGCTGCTCTTCGTGGCCGCCCCGCTGCGCCGCTCCGGGGCGTTCACCCTGCCCGACTTCTGCGAGGTGCGGCTCGGCTCGCGGCGACTGCGGAAGCTCGCCACCATCTTCGTGATCTTCATCGGCTGGCTCTACCTGGTGCCGCAACTCCAGGGTGCCGGGCTGACCCTGGCCACGGTGGCCGGCTCGCCCTATCCGGTGGGGGCGCTGCTCGTCGCCGTGGTGGTGACCGCGAACGTGGCGCTGGGCGGGATGCGGGCGATCACCTTCGTGCAGGCCTTCCAGTACTGGCTGAAGCTCACGGCGCTCGCCGTACCCGCGATCTTCCTGGCGTTGCAGTGGCAGGCCGACGCCCGCCCGGCGGTCACCCCGCCCGACGGGCCGACGTTCCGGACCGCGACCACCGTCGTGGTCGAGCACCGCGCGACGCTCACCCTGCCCGACGGCGACCTCCGGGAGGTACGCCCCGGCGACCGTCTCGACTTCGCCGCCGGTGATCCGGTGCCCGAGGTCTCCGGCGCGGCCACCGCCGCCGCCGACTGGCTGCTGCCCGACACGGCCGGCGACGACGACCGGGGCCTGTTCGGGACGTACTCGCTGATCCTGGCCACCTTCCTCGGCACCATGGGGTTGCCGCACGTGCTCGTGCGCTTCTACACCAACCCCGACGGCGCCGCCGCCCGGCGCACCACGCTGGTGGTGCTGGCCCTGGTCGGCGTCTTCTACCTGCTGCCCACGATCTACGGCGTGCTGGGCCGGGTCTACACGCCGCAGCTGCTGGTCACCGGCCAGACCGACGCGGTGGTGGTGCTGCTGCCCGGGGCGGCGCTGGGCGACGGCACCACCGGCCGGCTGCTCGCCGCGCTGGTCGCCGCCGGGGCGTTCGCGGCCTTCCTCTCCACCTCGTCCGGCCTGCTCACCAGCGTGGCCGGGGTGATCTCCACCGACGTCCTCGGCCGCGGCTCGGTGCGCGGCTTCCGGCTGGCCACGGTGATCGCCGGCGGGGTGCCGGCGGTGCTCGCCCTGAACGTCTCCGGGCTGGACGTCTCCCAGGTGGTCGGGCTGGCCTTCGCGGTGGCGGCGTCGAGCTTCTGCCCGCTGCTGGTGCTCGGCATCTGGTGGCGCGGCCTGACCGACCTGGGCGCCGCCGCCGGGGTGCTGGTCGGGGGCGGCGCCGCGATCGGCGCGGTGCTGCTCACCGTGCTCGGCCCCCCGCTGTCCGGCTGGCCGGCCACCCTCACCACCCAGCCTGCCGCGTGGACGGTGCCGCTGGCGTTCACCGTGATGGTCGCGGTGTCGATGGCCACCCGGCGGCGGCTGCCCCGGGACGTCGGCGTCACGATGCTCCGCCTGCACACCCCGGAGACGCTGCGCCTCTGACCCGTACGGCTCAGGTAGGACGAAAAGATCCTCCTCTGGCCGGATCGACCGCTGGCCGGGGCGGGCTACGGTCGGGGACATGACCGATCAGCACCCGGCGCTGTCCCTCCGAGGCCTGGCCAAGCGGTTCGACACCAAGGTCGCGGTCGCCGGCGTCGACCTCGACGTGCCGACGGGCTCGTTCTACGGGCTGCTGGGCCCGAACGGGGCCGGCAAGACCACCACCCTCTCCATGGCCGTCGGCCTGCTGCGGCCCGACGCCGGCCAGGCCCGGGTGCTCGGGTACGACGTCTGGGCCGACCCGGTACGCGCCAAGGGGCTGCTCGGCGTGATGCCCGACGGCGTACGCCTCTTCGACCGGCTCAGCGGCGCTGAGCTGCTGGCCTACCACGGGCTGCTGCGCGGCATGGACCCGGCGGTTGTCGACCAGCGCGCCGCGGAACTGCTCGACGTGCTGGCGCTCACCGACGCCGGCCGCACCCTGGTGGTCGACTACTCGGCCGGCATGAAGAAGAAGATCGGCCTGGCCTGCGCACTGCTGCACGGCCCCCGGCTGCTGGTGCTGGACGAGCCGTTCGAGGCGGTCGACCCGGTCTCCGCGGCCCTGATCCGGGACATCCTGCACCGCTACGTGGTGGGCGGCGGCACGGTCGTCTTCTCCAGCCACGTCATGGAGGTCGTCGAGCGGCTCTGCTCGCACGTGGCGATCCTGGCCGACGGCCGGATCAAGCGGGTCGGCACGCTCGCCGAGGTCCGCGGCGAGCGGTCGCTGGAGGAGGTTTTCGTCGAGGTGGTCGGCGGGCGGACCGCGACCGGCCAGGAGCTGTCGTGGCTGTCCCGGTGACCGCCGCCGAGCGGCCGTCCCGGGCCGTCTCGCCCCGGCACTTCGTCCGGCTCAAGCTGCGGGTGCTGCGCAACAACTTCCGCGGTCAGGGCTGGCGGATCGCCATGTTCGTGGGGGGCGTGCTGTTCGGGCTCTGGTTCGCCGTCAGCGGCTTCTTCCTGCTCGCCGCGCCCGGCCTGGCCGGCGAGTCCCGGTACGCGCTGATGACCGCCGCCTTCGGCGGCGGCCTGCTGACCCTCGGCTGGCTGCTGCTGCCGCTGGTCTTCTTCGGCGTGGACGAGACCCTGGACCCGGCCCGGTTCGCGCTGCTCCCGCTGTCCCGCCGCACCCTGGTCACCGGCCTGTTCGCGGCCGCCCTGGTCAGCGTCCCGGTGCTGTCGACCCTGCTCACGGTCGCCGGGCTGGTGTTCACCGCCGGCGCGCTGGGCGGCTGGTTCGCCGCGCTGGTCGGGGTGCTCGGGGTGGTCCTCGGCCTGCTGCTCTGCGTGGCCGCCGCCCGCGCGGTGACCAGCGCCTTCGCCACCATGCTCCGCTCCCGCCGGGTACGCGACCTGGCCGCCGTGCTGCTCGCGGTGCTCGCCGCCCTGCTCGGCCCGCTGCAACTGCTCGTGCTCGGCGCGGTCCAGCAGGCCGACTGGGACCGGCTGACCGGGGTGGCCCGGGTGGTCGGCTGGACCCCGTTCGGCGCGCCCTGGACGGCCGGCGTCGAGGTGGCCGAGGGGCACGCCGCGGCGGCCGTGCTGAAGCTCCTGATCACCGTGGCGGCGATCGGCGTACTCCTGCTGTGGTGGTCGCGGTCGCTGGAGTCGGCGATGGTGGGCGCGGTGAGCGCCGGGCCGTCCCGGGACCGGCGCGGCACGGTGGCCGGCGCGGCGGTCGGGCCGTTCTTCCCCCGGGCCCTCGGCTGGGCCCGGCGGGACCGGTTCGGCGCGCTGGTCGCCCGGGAGTGCCGCTACTGGTGGCGGGACGCCCGGCGGCGGGCCAACCTGATCACCGTGGCGGTGGTCGGCATCTTCGTGCCGTTGATGGTCAACCTGGGCGGCTCCCGGCTCGCCACCGAAGGCGGGGCCGCGTTCGGGGAGGCCACGGCCAACTCGTCCCCGGTGCTGGTCAGCCTCTCGATGCTGTTCGTCGGGGTGCTCGCCTCGGTGACCCTGGCCAACCAGTTCGGTTTCGACGGCAGCGCCTACGCGGCCAACGTGGTGGCGGGTGTGCCGGGCCGGGTGGAGCTGCTGGCCCGGATGGTGGCGTTCTCGCTCTACGTGGTGCCGATCCTCGGCACGGTCGCCGTGGTGCTGGCCGTCGTGCTCGGGCGCCCCGGCTGGCTCGGCGTGATGGCCGGCGGGTTGTCCGCCGCGTACGGCTGCGGGCTGGCGATCAACGCGTCCGTCTCGGTGCTCGGCGGCTACTCGCTACCGGAGACGAGCAACCCGTTCGCCATGAACACCGGCGCCGGGATGGCGAAGAGCCTGTACACCCTGCTGTCCATGGTGGCCTCGGCGGCGGCCGCCGTGCCGCTGGTGGTGGCCGCCGCGCTGCTCGGCGACGTCTGGCTCTGGCTGGCCCTGCCGGTCGGCCTGGCGTACGGGCTGGGCGCCGCGCTGCTCGGCGCGTACCTGGCCGGGGACGCGCTGGACCGTCGCCAGCCGGAACTGCTGGCCGCGGTCACCCCGAGGCGCTGATGCCGGTCGTCGAGGCGGTGACCACCGTTCCGGTCCCCCCGGAGCTGGCCTTCGCGGTGTCCCAGACCGTGGCGCCGGTCCGCTACCGCTGGGACCCCTTCGTCCGGGAGCAGCACTTCGTCGACGGGGCGACCCGGCCCGGCAAGGGTGTGCGCACCTTCACCCGCTCCCGGCACGGCCTGGCCATGGTCAGCGAGTACGTCTCCTGGGCGCCGCCGACGAACGTGGGCATGAAGATGGTGCGCGGGCCGTGGTTCTTCGAGCGGTTCGGCGGCGGCTGGCGGTTCGCGCCGGGCCCCGAGCCGGGCACCACCCTGGCCACCTGGCGGTACAACTTCCGGTGCCGGCCCGGGTTCCTGCGCCCGGTCGCCGAGCGGATCGGTGTCTGGCTGCTGCGCCGGGACATCCGCCGCCGGATCGCCGGGTACGCCGCCGGCTGCGCCGACCCCGAGGTGCTGGCCGCCGCGCGCCGCTCCCTCGCCGCGTAGTCCGCTCAGGCCGTGCGACGCATGGCCGCGTAGAGGTGGTGCCCGTCGCCGACACTGGTCACGTTGACCAGCTCCCAGCCGTAGTTCGACAGGTGCTCGACCGCCTCCATGAGCGGCCGGAACCCGCTGCGCCCCCAGGAGTGCTTCGCGGTGACCACGAGGTGCCGGTGCGGGTACGCGCGCAGGTCGACCTGACCCCCGAGGATGGCGTCCGCGCTGACGACGCGCTCCTGGGCGAGCTGCTGCGGTGAGACGAGAGACATGCCCGGCAGGGTAGGGCCTTCAGTCGAGCCCGTGCCGCCGCAGGCCCGTGACCAGGGAGCGCCAGACGTTCGGGGTGAAGGCGAGCGTGGGCCCGGACGGGTCCTTGCTGTCCCGCACCAGCACCACCCCGGGCAGATTGTCCGCCACCTCGACGCAGTTGCCCTCGTTGGCCGACCGGACCGACTTGCGCCAGCGGGGCGCGACACTCGTCATGGCGTCACCTTCAGCTTGTTGATCAGATCCAGAGAGGCACTTTCGCCGAGCGCCTCACCAAGCAGATGCTCCCATTTGCGCTGCACCAAGCCTATCCACTCCGGATAGTCGACGATCTGACCGCGAGCGGCGTTGTCGAGACAGAGCAGGCGGTCGTGTCCGGGCAGCTCCGCCAGCACGAAGCCACCGCCCATCGAGACATGTGCGCCGACATCGAGCGGCAGAACATGCAGTCGCACACAGGGAAGCTCGGCAGCTTCGAGCAGCCGGCCGAGCTGGCGGTCCATGGCTGCCGGCCCTCCGATCGGTCTGCGCAGAGCGCTCTCGTCGATCACGAACACGCACTCGGGTGGATTCTCCCGGTAGAGCAGCCGCTGCCGGCTCATCCGGAGGCTGACCAACTCCTCCACTCGATCGCTCCGGTACAAACCGCCGGCCGAGGCGACCGACCGG
The DNA here is from genome assembly GCF_042872345.1 of Micromonospora sp. NPDC005299. Classification (NCBI taxonomy): domain Bacteria; kingdom Bacillati; phylum Actinomycetota; class Actinomycetes; order Micromonosporales; family Micromonosporaceae; genus Micromonospora; species Micromonospora sp. NPDC005299. The sequence continues at coordinate 621,353 of NZ_JBIAKG010000003.1, read as the reverse complement.
GCATACTCCTCGGTCTGCAGGAGGCCAGGGACCAGACACGGCTCGAAGTAGCACAGCCGGATCGCCCGCTCCTCGTGGCCCGGCCACGATTCGAACCAGGCTGGCCCGCTGTTCTCCTCACCCGCTGTCAGCAGGCTGGCGAGGAGGCCGCCGGTGCCGAGGGCCTGGTCGGCGGCGACCGCGAACTCCATGGTCGGCCGGCGTCGCCCGGTCTCGATGGCGGCCACCGTTGACGGGCTCCACCTGATCAGCGCGGCCAGCCCTTCCTGGGAGACGTCCGCACCCGCCCGGGCGGCCTTCAGCGCCCGGATCCACACCTCGATGTTCATCCTTACCTCTCCGGTAAGTACGTGATCGCGCTGTGTAGTAAGCCCTGGCATCCTCCCCTGCCCGCGCCGCCGAGTCCAGGGTGGAGGGGCGCGGCCCGGCTGGTGGAGGCAACGACCCGGCGGCCGGTCCTGCGGCAGGTCGCCCCGGCCATCCCCCGGCCGGGGCGACCCCTTCCCGGGGAGGCGTTGATGAGCAACGACCGCCGAGACCTCGGCGAGAAGCGGCCCCTTACGGGGCCGAACTCGTCCAAAGTCTGGAACCGGCCGGGTCCGGCCAGGGCGCACGTGGCGATGCGGCCGGCGTGGCGGTGCCGGGCGTGCGGAGCGCCGTGGCCGTGCCAGCCGGCCCGGCTGGCGCTGCTCGTGGAGTACCGGCACGATCGGACCGCACTGCTGCTCTTCCTCGGTCGCCTCCTGGCGGAGGCCACCGAGCAGCTTCCCGACGCCCGGGACCTGCACCGGCGCTTCCTGGGTTGGGCCCGGGGCCGGGGCGGCACAATGTTTCACGTGAATCATGAGCCGGGCGCCGAGATCCACCACACCGACCCGTTCGCCGTGCCGGCCGGGCAGCGCTCGCCGGTCCGCCGGCTGCGCGGCCGGCTGGCCGCTCCGGTGACGCTCTGGACCGCGCCCGGCCCGGCCGGGCTGACCGTCTCGTCGACCCTGGTGGCGGAGGGGGAACCGGACCGGCTGCTCGGGCTGGTCGACCCGGAGTCGGAACTGTGGGCGGCGGTGGAGGAGGCGGGCCGGTTCGCGGTCGCGCCGCTCGGCCCGCAGCACCGGCAGCTCGCCGACCGGTTCGCTGGCCTCTTCCCCTCGCCGGGCGGCCTTTTCGCCCTCGACCCGTGGACCGAAACGCCGTACGGGCCGGTGCCCGCGGACGCCGGCGGGTGGGCGGGGTGCCGTCTCGACACCGCCCGGGAGTACGGCTGGGGCCTGCTGGTCGAGGCGACCATCGAGGCGGTCGACCTGGCCGAGGAGACCGCGCCGCTGCTGCATTACCGCGGTCGCTACCGGGGGCTGACCGACTGACCACCGACCGCTGAGCGGAGTGACCTGAGTCACTCGGCGCAGCCGGACTGCCGTTCAGCGCAGCCGTCGACCGTGGCCGATCCGAGCCTTCCCCGAAGGGGAGCGCGCTCTCTACCGTGCGCGAAAACCCCCACGCCTGCGAAGGTGGTGATCCACAGATGTCCACGGACACACCCGCGTCCGCACCCGCCGAGTCGGCGGCGGAACGGTACCTCGCCGTCCAGCGGTCGGACGAGTTCGCCGGGTTGCGGCGCGCGCTGCGCGGCTTCGTCTTCCCGATGACCGTCGCGTTCTTCCTGTGGTACGCGCTCTACGTCATCCTCTCCGCGTACGCGCGGGGCTTCATGGGCACGAAGCTGGTCGGCAACATCAACGTCGCTCTGGTCTTCGGCCTGCTCCAGTTCGTCTCCACGTTCGTCATCGCCTGGCTCTACTCGCGGTTCGCCGACCGGCGGATCGACCCGGTCGCCGACCGGCTCCGCGCCGAGGTGGGGGAGGTGACCCATGAACACGGTTCTCGCGGCTGAGGCGGGCAGCACCACCGCCCGCAACCTGACCATCACGCTCTTCCTGATCTTCGTGGCGATCACGCTGGCGATCACCATCTGGGCCAGCCGGCAGACCAAGACCGCCACCGACTTCTACGCCGGTGGCCGGTCCTTCTCCGGTTTCCAGAACGGCATGGCGATCGGCGGCGACTACATGTCCGCCGCGTCCTTCCTGGGCATCGCCGGCATCATTGCCCTGTACGGCTACGACGGCTTCCTTTACTCGATCGGCTTCCTGGTCGCCTGGCTGGTGGCGCTGCTGCTCGTCGCCGAACTGCTGCGCAACTCCGGCCGGTACACGATGGCCGACGTGCTGGCCTTCCGGATGCGCCAGCGCCCGGTACGGACCGCGGCCGCGGTCTCCACCATCACGGTGTCGATCTTCTACCTGCTGGCCCAGATGGTCGGTGCGGGCGCGCTGGTCGCCCTGCTGCTCGGCATCAAGCCGGGCACCACCTTCCTCGGCATGGACGCCGACACCGCGAAGGTCGCCACCATCATCATGGTCGGCGCCCTGATGATCATCTACGTCACCGTGGGCGGCATGAAGGGCACCACGTACGTGCAGATCGTCAAGGCGTTCCTGCTGATGACCGGTGCGCTGGTGATGACCCTGCTGGTGCTGGCGAAGTACAAGTTCAACCTGTCCTCCCTGCTCGGTGACGCGGCCGACGCCTCGGGCAAGGGAGCGGCCTTCCTCGAACCCGGGTTGCGCTACGGCGTGGAGACACCCGGCGACGCGTTGAAGACCTTCTACAGCAAGATGGACCTGCTCTCGCTGGGTATCGCGCTGGTGCTCGGCACGGCCGGCCTGCCGCACATCCTGATCCGCTTCTACACCGTGCCGACCGCGAAGGCGGCGCGGAAGAGCGTGCTCTGGGCGATCGGCATCATCGGCGTCTTCTACCTGCTGACCCTGGCCCTCGGCTTCGGAGCGGCGGCGCTGGTCGGCGGGAAGGCGATCACCGCGCAGGACAAGGCCGGCAACACCGCCGCGCCGCAGCTCGCCGAGGCGCTCGGCAAGGACTTCTTCGGCGGGAACCTGGGCGGGGCCACCCTGCTGGCGATCATCGCGGCGGTGGCCTTCGCCACGATCCTGGCGGTGGTCGCCGGGCTCACCCTGGCCTCCTCGTCCAGCCTGGCGCACGACTTCTACGCCAACGTGGTGAAGAACGGCGAGACGTCCGAGCGGCAGGAGGTGAACGTCGCCCGGATCTCCGCCCTGGTGATCGGTGCGATCTCCATCGTGCTGTCGATCTTCGCGCAGAGCCTGAACGTGGCGTTCCTGGTGGCGCTGGCCTTCGCGGTCGCCGCCTCGGGCAACCTGCCGGCGATCCTCTACAGCCTGTTCTGGAAGCGGTTCAACACCTCGGGCGCGGTCTGGGCCATCTACGGTGGCCTGCTCGCCGCCGTGGTCCTGGTCTTCTTCTCCCCGGTGGTCTCCGGGGCGCCGACGGCCATGTTCCCGAAGCACGACTGGCACTGGTTCCCGCTGTCGAACCCGGGCCTCATCTCGATCCCGATCGGCTTCCTCTGCGGCTGGATCGGCACCCTGCTGTCGAAGGAGCACGACGAGGACAAGTACGCCGAACTGGAGGTGCGCTCGCTCACCGGCGCAGGCGCCCACTGACCACACCCCCCACCCCGGTGGGCCGGAGCCGTCGTCGGCTCCGGCCCACCGGCTTGAGTAGGCTGGCCGGCATGAAGGTCGCTCCCCGCTTCGGCTCCGGACATCGCATCCTCGTCACCGGCGGCGCCGGCTTCGTCCCGTCGCACCTGGTCGACCGGCTCATCGAGCGCGACTGCACGGTCGTGGTGCTGGACAACTTCGTCACCGGCTCCAAGGACAACATCGCCCACCTGCTCGAGAAGCCGACCTTCACGCTGATCGAGGCGGACATCTCCGAAGGGCTGCCGACCGACCACCCGGCGATGGCCGAGCGGTTCGACGCGATCCTGCACATGGCCTCCCCGGCCAGCCCCACCGACTTCGAGAAGCTGCCGGTGGAGATCCTGCGGGTCGGCTCGGTGGGCACCCTGCACCTGCTGGAGCGGGCCACCGCCGACGGCGCCCGGTTCCTGATGGCCTCCACCTCCGAGGCGTACGGGGACCCGAAGGAGCACCCGCAGCGCGAGACGTACTGGGGCAACGTCAACCCGATCGGCATCCGGAGCGTCTACGACGAGGCCAAGCGCTTCTCGGAGGCGGCCACCATGGCCTACCACCGGAGCCGGGGCACCGACACCGCGATCGTCCGGATCTTCAACACGTACGGCCCGCGCATGCGGCCGGACGACGGCCGGGCCATCCCGACCTTCATCTCCCAGGCGCTGCGCGGCGAGCCGATCACCGTGCACGGCACCGGCAACCAGACCCGGTCGATCTGCTACGTCGACGACCTGGTGCGGGGCATCCTGCTGCTGCTCGACTCGACCGAGACCGGTCCGATCAACTGCGGCACCGAGCACGAGATGTCCATGCGGCAACTGGCCGAGACGATCGTGTCACTCACCGGAAGCAGCTCCGAGGTGAGCTACATCACCCGCGCCGCCGACGATCCGGAGATGCGGCGCCCCGATCTCACGCTCGCCCGTGAGCTGCTGGGATACGAGCCCACCGTGACGCCCGAAGACGGCCTCCGACGCACGATCGAGTACTTCCGCGGCCGGCTAGGGTACTGAGCCCCGCTGGGAGGAGGCTGACACCCGGCTGCGCCTCAGGGCGCGGGTGGCTCGGCCGACCTACCCTCGGTTACATGTCAGCGACCTCGTCTGCCGGCGTCCCGCTCCCCGCACGCCTGAGTCGGAGCGCGGGCCGCGCCCAGGTCCCCGGCTCCGGCCGGGCCACCACCGGGCGTGCCCGCGCGACCGACGCCCGCTGGTACCCCTCGCACGACGACGAGCCGCGCTCCGGCGGTCCGGGGGGTCCGGGCGGACCGACCGGGCCGGGCGGGCCGGGCGGCGGCGCCGGCGGTCCCGGCCGGCGCGGCCCGCGGCCGCACTGGGGACGCATCGGCCTGGTGGCCGGCGTCGCGGTGCTGGTGCTGGCGCTGCTCGGCGGCGCGGGTGCCTGGCTCTACGCCCGCAACCTCAACGGCGACCTGGCCCGGACGGACCCCTTTTCCCAGATCACCGGGGGCCGGCCGGCCAAGCAGGTCGACGGCGCGTTGAACATCCTGCTGGTCGGCAGCGACTCGCGGGACCCGGACGCCGAGGTGGACGCCGCCGGCAAGTGGCGGGCGGACACGCTGATCGTCATGCACATCCCGGCCGACCACAAGCAGGCCTACCTGGTCTCGATCCCGCGTGACCTGTACGTGCCGATCCCGGAGAGCGCCGGCGCGTCCTGCGACTCGGGTTCGCGCAACAAGATCAACGCAGCCTTCGCGTTCGGCGGCCTGCCGCTCGCCGTGAAGACCGTGGAGTGCTTCAGCGACGTCCGGATCGACCACGTCATGGCGATCGACTTCGCCGGCTTCAAGGAGGTCACCGACGCCCTCGGCGGGGTGGACCTCAAGGTGGAGCGGACCATCAACTCGATCCACAAGCCGTACCGGACGTTCACCAAGGGCGTGAACCACATGAACGGCGCCGAGGCCCTGGACTGGGTGCGGCAGCGCAAGCAGTTCCCCGACGGCGACTTCGCCCGGATGCGTCACCAGCAAGAGTTCCTCAAGGCGCTGATGGACAAGGCGGCGAGCACTGGGACATTGACCAACCCCAAGAAGCTCAACGATTTCCTCAAGGCGGTCACCGCCGCCGTCACGGTCGACCAGGGATTCTCGTTGACCGACATGGCGCTGCAGTTCCGGAGCCTGCGGGGGGAGAACCTGACCTTCATCACCAGCCCGAACCTGGGTGGCCAGACCATCGACGGCCAGTCGGTGGTGGTCTCGGACCGGGAGAAGGCGCTGGCCATGTACAAGGCCATCGCGTCGGACACGATGGCCGACTGGGTGAAGGCCAACCAGAAGACCGACAGTGACGGGAGCGGCGGCTGACGCCGCCCCGCGAGGCGACACATCCGGTCGGCGGTCAAGGCTCTTCCCATGGTGAGCCAACCGCCGACCGGATCTTTTCAATTGGCCGTTCGGACACAACCCTGAGCCATTGGCCGAGATTGACGGGAATAGCCCTCGCACGAGGTCGCGAGAACGGGAACAGATACGTACAGTGGTCCCGCCCCCGATCACCGAGCTGGAGCACGCATGCCGGTCCAGACCAGCCGTCGCCCTCAGTCACTGGAGCCCGGATCACCCGGGCGGGTTCCCCCGATCGTCCCCACGCAGCCGGGCCACGGCGGCCGCGGGCCCGGCGGCGGGAAGAAGCGCACCAAGCGCAAGGACCCGCTCTGGGCCAAACTCACCGTGATCCTCGGTGCCGTGCTGATGATGACCAGCGGTGTCGCGATCGTCGGCAGCAAGGCGGTGATCGGCCAGGCGACCAGCAGCATCGACCAGGGCAACCTGCTCGGTGAGGCGGGCAAGACCGACGCCGAGGGCGGCAACAGCCTCGAAGGCCCGATCGACATGCTGCTGCTCGGCGTCGACGCCCGCCAGCGCTGGGCCGCCGACGACGTCCGCTCGGACACGATCATCATCCTGCACATCCCGGCCACCCACGACCAGGCCTATCTGATCTCCATCCCCCGGGACACCGAGGCGCAGATCCCGGCCTTCGAGAAGAACGGCTACCGGGGCGGCACGGACAAGATCAACGCGGCCTTCCAGATCGGCGCCCGCAACGGCGGCGGCTGGGAGGGCGGCGCCCAGTTGATGGCCAAGACCATCAAGTCGATGACCGGCATCAGCTTCGACGGCGCCGCGATCATCAACTTCGGCGGCTTCAAGAACGTGATCGACGCCCTCGGCAGCGTGCGCATCTGCGTGAGCCACGAGGTCAAGTCGCACCACATGATGATGGTCGACGGCAAGCCCATGTGGAACGCGGACGCGAAGAAGACCGGCAAGGCGATGACCCCGGTGGTGCACAAGAAGGGCTGCAAGGAGATGGAGGGCTGGGAGGCCCTCGACTTCGCCCGCCAGCGCTACGGTCTGCCGAACAGCGACTACGACCGGCAGCAGAACCAGCAGCAGCTGATCAAGGCGATGGCGAAGAAGGCCACCGACAAGGGCATGCTGACCAACCCGATCAAGCTGAACCAGCTGATCAAGGCGGCCGGCAAGGCGTTCATCCTGGACACCGGCGGCGTGCCGATCGCGAACTTCATCTTCACGCTCAAGGGCGTCAACGGGAACGACCTGGTCACCCTCCGCACCAACGGCGGCACCTACAGCACCGCCGGCAACGGCCGGGAGAAGTTCAACGAGACGACCATGGACATGTTCCAGGCGGTGAAGAACGACAAGCTCGCGGACTTCGTGGTGTCGAACCCGTCCGTCCTGTCCACCCGCAAATGACCTGGTGACCGGCCGGTAGCCGCGCCAAAGCGGCACCGGCCGGAGCTTCCCCCCGTAGCCTGACGTGAGCGGGTCTCATGTCGCGGCTACGGGGGGAATGTCACGTCCAGGCCAGCACGGAACACACGCGGGCGGGGTCGACCCGCCCGGTGGCCCCGGTTCCTGCTCGGCGCCGGTCTCGCCCTGCTCCTGCTCGCCACCCTCGGCGTGGCCGGGCTGCACTGGCTCGGCAACCGGTACGACCGCACGGTCACCAAGGAACAACTGCTCGACGCGGCGGCCCGGCACTCGCGTACCGACCTCTCCGGCCCGCTCAACTACCTGCTGATCGGCTCCGACCACCGGCCCGGCGCGAACCCCGAGGACCAGCGCTCGGACAGCATCCTGATCGTGCACGTGCCGGCCGGGCTCCGGCAGGCGTACCTGATCTCCGTCCCGCGCGACCTGCTGGTCGCCATCCCGGCGGCGCCCGGCTACGGCGGCGGCCGGGACAAGGTCAACGCGGCGTACGAGCACGGCGGCGGTGGCGAGGCCGGGGCCCGGCTGCTCAGCGCCACCCTGGCCCGGCTCACCGGGATTCGCTTCGACGGCGCCGCGCTGATCGACTTCTCCGGCTTCAAGCAGGTCATCGACCTGCTCGGCGGCATCCGGATGTGCGTCGACACCCCGGTCCGGTCGATCCACACGAAGACCCAGTTCGACCCCGGCTGCCAGCAGATGGACGGCGCCCGGACGCTGGACTACGTGCGGCAGCGCTACGACCTGCCCGGCGGCGACTTCGACCGGCAGCGACACCAGCAGCAGATGCTCCGGGCGGTGCTCGACCGGGCCGGCCAGACCCACCTGCGCAGCGACCCGGTGAAGCTGGACCGGGTGCTCCGGGCGGTCGGCGGGGCGCTGACCCTGGACAGCAACGGCGTACCCCTGGAGGACCTGCTCCTCGCGCTCCGCGGGCTGCCCGCGGACGCGCTACACGGCGTCCAGGTGCCCTCCTACCCGCAGACCATCGACCAGGTTTCCTACGTGGTGCTGGACAACGGCGGCGGCGGGCTCTTCGACGCGGTGCGCGGCACCCGGATGCCGGAGTGGGCCGCCGCCAATCCCCGCTGGGTCAACCGACTCTGACCGGATCAACCGTCTAGGCTTGGTAGCCGTGTTCGGACCCCAGGTTCCCAGCGTGCCCGCGTCGGCCGTGCCCGACGACGTCTACCTGCTCGACGTCCGGGAGGACGACGAGTGGGCCGTGGGCCACGCGCCCGCCGCCCACCACCTGCCCATGACCGAGCTGCCCGCCCGGATCGCCGAGGTGCCGGACGACCGCGAGGTGGCCGTGATCTGCCGCTCCGGCGGGCGGTCCGCGCAGGTGGTCGCCTACCTGATGCGCAACGGCTGGGACCAGGTGCGCAACGTCGAGGGCGGGATGGGCGACTGGGCCGCCGCCGGCCGCCCGGTGATCACCGACGACGGGCAGCCGGGCCGGGTCGCCTGAGGCGCGGCGCGGCCATGACCGTTCCCCTGGTCTTCGCGCACCGCGGCGCGTCGTACGACCTGCCGGAGCACACGCTCGCCGCCTACCTGCGCGCCCTCGACGAGGGCGCGGACGGGCTGGAGTGCGACGTCCGGCTCACCCGGGACGGGCACCTGGTCTGCGTCCACGACCGCCGGCTGGACCGGACCAGCAACGGTCGCGGGCTGGTCAGCGCGCGCACGCTCGCCGAACTGGAGGCGCTCGACTTCGGCTCGTGGCACCCCGGCGGGGTGGCGGCGGACGGGGACGAACAGCTCGACGAGTCGCACACCCGGCTGCTCACGCTGGAGCGGCTGCTCGACGCCGTGCTGGCCGCCGGGCGGCCGGTCCGGCTGCTGATCGAGACCAAGCACCCGTCCCGCTACGGCGGGGACGTCGAGCGCCGCCTGGTCACCGTGCTGCGCCGGTACGGCCTGGCCGAGCCCGGTCCGGACGACCCGGTCCGGGTCACCGTGATGTCCTTCTCCCCGCTGGCCGTACGCCGGATCCGGGACCTCGCGCCGGCGCTGCCCACGGTGCTGCTGCTGGAGGTGCTGCCGCGCTGGCTGCGGCTGGGCCGGCTGCCGTTCGGCACCCGGATCGCCGGGCCGGGGATCGGCCTGGTCCGCGCCCGTCCGCAGCTCGTCGCCGCGCTGCGGGCCGCCGGCAACCAGGTCTACGTCTGGACGGTGAACGAACGGGCGGACCTGGAGCTGGTCCTGGCCGCCGGGGTCGACGGGGTGATCACCGACCGCCCGGCCCGGACGTTGGCCCGCTTGGGCCGGTGAGGCCGGCCGGTCCGACCGGTGGGCGGTCGCCCGGCCGGGGGTGTCCCCGCACCGGGCGGCGGGGCACACTCGGGACATGCCGGAGCGAACCGACTTCACCGCCCTCATCGCCGGCCACACCAGCGTGATCAAAATGATCAACTCGGGTGAGTCCGGCCTGCCGGTGCTCACCAGGCTGCTCCGCGAGGTGGAGCCCGCCATCGGCGCGGCCGGCCTGGTGTTCGTGGAGTTCGCCCCCGCCGGCGGCCGGGTGATCGCCGCGACCGGCAGCGCCGAGTTCGCCACCGGCTGCCCGCTGCCGGCCACCGACCCGGCCACCGTCTGCCTGCTCTCCGGCCCGCCGGTGCGCGAGGTCCGGGTCGACGCGATCCCCGGCGCGCTCGCCGACGAGCTCACCGCCCGCGGGCTGCGCCGGATGATCCTGGCCCGCGCCGAGATCGGCGGCCTGACGGTGGGCAGCCTGCACGCCCTCTATCAGGAGGACGGGCCGCTGGACGCCTCCCAGCGCGCCGTGGTCGGCTACGTGGCCGCCTGCATCGCCCACATGTACGGCGACCAGACCGGCCTGCCGGTGCACGGCGACGGCCCGGTGGTGGCGGCGCTCGCCGACGGCCTGGCCGTGGTGGACCGCGAGCACCACGTACGGCTCTGGAACCCGGCCGCCGCCCAGGTGACCGGGCGGCCGGCCGGCGAGGCGCTGAGCCAGCCGCTGCCGTTCCCGCTCCCCCCGTCCGGGCAGGTCCTCGACCACCGGCTGCCGGACGGCCGCTGGCTGCGGATCACGTCCGGCGAGCTGCCCGGGCCGGGCACGCTGCGGGTGGTCACCTTCCGCGACATCACCGACCAGCAGCGGCGCGACCACGACCGCGACCTCTTCGTCGCGGTGACCAGCCACGAGCTGCGCACCCCGGTCACCGTGATCAAGGGGTACGCGGACACCCTCACCGACCACTGGGAGTCGCTCAGCGACGACGACCGGCGGCAGGCCGCCCGGATCATCGGGCAGCGCGCGAACGAGCTGGCCCGACTGGTCGACCGGCTGCTCACCGCCGCCACCGAGAACCGCCCCGGCGGCGAGCCGGCCGCCCCGTTCGACCTGGCCGACGCGCTGCGGGCGGCGGTGCCCGACCTGCCGGCGGACGTCCGGCACCGGGTGGTCCTCGACCTGCCGGCCGACCTGCCCAAGGCGCTCGGCGACCGGTACAGCCTGGCCACCGTGCTCACCGAGCTGAGCACCAACGCCGGCAAGTACTCGCTGCCGGACACCCCGATCGAGGTCTGCGCCGAGGCGAACGAACGCACCGTCTCCTTCCGGGTCGCCGACCGGGGCATGGGCATCCGGCCGGAGCACGTGGAGCGGGCGTTCGACCGGTTCTGGCAGGGGGAGTCCGGCGACCGGCGTCGCTACCCGGGGGCCGGGCTGGGGCTCTATCTCGTCCGGCAGATCGTTGAACAGCAGAATGGATGGGTATCCCTACGACCGAGGGCCGGTGGGGGTACGGTCGCAGAGGTGCGGCTGCCACGGGGGTGAACCCGGCCCGCACGGGGTGGAAGGAACGACGGTGGGGACGGGTTCGGCCGAACGATCGTGGTGCGTGGTGGTGCCCCACCACGCCACCGGCGCGCGCCTGGCCCGGCACCGGCTCGCCGACGAGCTCGCCGACGTCGTACCCCCGACCCTGCTGGCCGACCTGGTCGCGGTCCTCGCCGAGCTGGTCGGCAACGCCGTGCGGCACGCGGACCCGCTGCCCGGGGGCGTGGTCCGGGTGGCCTGGCGGCTGCGGGCGGCGGCCACTGGGCAGACCGTCCAGCTCCGGGTGACCGACGGCGGCTCCGTCTCCGGCCCGCTGATGCGGGTCGCCACCCCGGACGCCGTCGACGGGCGCGGCCTGCACATCGTCTCCGGGCTGGCCAGCCGCTGGGGTGTCGAGCGGGACGGGCTGGGCCAGAGCGTCTGGGCGGAGTTCGACCCGACCTGGTCGACCCGACCGGACCTGGTCGTGGCCGGTTGAGCCGACCGGGGAGGCGGGTCCTCCCCACGGCCGTCCGGTCCGGCATCTAGGCTGTGTCGCCGTGAGCAAGCGTCGAAAGAGCCAGCGGGCCGCCGAAGCCACCCCGAAGCGGGAGAAGGTGCGCGACGTCTTCGTGCCCCGACCGTTCGAGGGTCTGGTCGACGAGCCGGAGTGGATCGCCCTGCGCGAGTTGGTCCCGGCCGCCTCCGCGCCGCTGCGGCTGACCCCCGAGCTGGTCGAGGAGCACGGCGACCGGCCGGTCACCCTGGCCACCGTGCTGCCGATGGCCGCCCCGGCGATGACCAAGCCGGACGGGCGGGTCTTCATCGGCCTCCAGCGGCACCAGCAGTCCGGCGACGTCTCGCGGGACCTGGCCGACGCGCTGCTCTGCGCGCTGCGGACCGAGCCGGGCGGTCAGGTGAGCGTGCCGCCGCTGCCCGGCCCGGGCCCCCGCCTCCAGGACATCCTGGTGGACGGCCCGCTGGAGATCAGCATGCACGACGGCTTCGAGTTCTGGCTCGACCCGGGCGCCGCCGACGACCCGGGCGTGCAGGCGTCCCTGGAGCGGGCCAACGCGGCTATCTACCCGACGGTCAAGCTGGCCGCGGCGCGGGCCGCGTACTGGTGTCAGGTGCCGGAGAAGGCACACGTGCGCTGGGTGCTGCCGGAGGACGAGGACGCGGCGCTGGACGCGCTGTCCCGGCTCAGCGTGGCCGGCACCCTGACCCTCGGCGACGACACCCGGTTCGCCGGCATGTTCCGGGCGCACGGCCGCCTGGTGCCGGTCTGGGACCTGCCCGAGGACGTGCCGGCCGCCGACTGGGAGGAACCGGTGACCGGGTTCGCCAAGCGGTACGCCGAGGCGCTGGAGGAGCGGGAGCCGCTGGACGCCGCCGGGCGCCGGGCCCGCCAGGGCCTGCTCGGCCGCCAACTCACCCTGCGCTGAGCGGGTAAGGGGTCCCCTCCTTCAGCGGCGCAGCGGTTCGCGGACCAGCGGGCAGGACATGCAGCGGGGTCCGCCCCGGCCGGAGCCCAGCTCGGACCCGGCGATCGCGATCACCTCGATGCCGGCCCGTTCGAGCTGGGCGTTGGTCTCCACGTTCCGCTCGTAGCCGACGCAGAGCCGGGGGGCGAGCGCGAGGGTGTTGTTGCCGTCGTCCCACTGCTCCCGTTCGGCGGTGACCGGATCCAGCCCGGTGTCGATGACGCGAAGCTGGTCGAGGTCCATGGCGTCGGCGGCGGCCCGCAGGAACGGCGCCGGGCCGTCGACCCGCGGGTCCTCGCCGTCCGCGCCGGCGATGACCGTGTACGCGGAGAGCTCGCTGGCGATGTTCGGATACATCAGCACGGCGTCGACGTCGACCATCGTGCAGACCGTGTCCAGGTGCATGGTGGCCCGCTCCTGGGCGATGGGCACCACCAGGATGGTGTGCGCGAGGCCGGCGGCGAAGACCTGCCGGCCCAGCCGCTCGGCCCCGGCCGGCGTGGTCCGCTCGCCCACGCCGACGGCGAGCACCCCCGGCGCGAGCAGCAGCACGTCGCCGCCCTCCAGGTGCTCCAGCTCCGGGTGGTAGACGAACTCGGTGCCGACGAAGCGCGGGTGGTAGCGGTAGATCGCGTCGGTCAGCGTGGTCTCCCGCCGGCGGGCCGGCATGGCCAGGCTGGTCACCCCGACCCGGTCCCCGATCCAGACCGACGAGTCGCGGGTGAAGAGCAGGTTGGGCAGCGGGTCGATGACGAAGTCGTGCCGGTCCATCAGCGTCCAGACCAGACCGCCGGGGCGGTCCGGGCCGATCCGCAGCTCCTCGTGGGCCAGCCCGGCGATGAACACGTCGGCCAGCGCGGCCGGGTCGAGGTACGTCAGGTGGTCGGCGACGCGTCGGCGCAGCGTGTCGCCCAACCGGGGCGAGCGGAGCACCAGCTCGGTCAGCTCGACCCGCGCGTCCGGCACGGCGAGGGTCTCGGCCAGCAGCGTGGCCAGGTAGAGCACCTCGACCCCGCGGGACCGCAGGGCGGCCGCGAAGGCGTCATGCTCCTCCTGCGCCCGGCCCACCCATGGGATAGCGTCGAAGAGCAAGGAGTCGTTGTTGCGTGGGGTGAGGCGGGCGAGTTCCGGCCCCGGGCGGTGCAGCAGCACCGTGCCGAGCCGACCGACCTCGCTGTCCACGTAGTGGGTCACCTTCGCAGCCTAGGACAGGCTTCCGCACCATCCGAGAAAAGGAGTGTGAATGAATATGGCATTCATCCGCACTCATTCCGGCGCTCCAACTTGCCGACCACCGGGGTGCGCAACGTAGGGTAGTGGAGACATAACTTCGAGAGACCTTTTGCCGGAGGTCGCGATGACTGTCTTTCCCGCTCGCCGAGCCGTACCGAGCCGGGCACTGCCGCCCGTCTCGGTGCCGCACCCCCGGGTCGAGTCCACCTCGGTGCTCGAGCCGGCCCGACCGACTCCGCTGGAGTGGGCCCGCCGCCGACGGGCCGAGCGGGGGGCCCGCCGGTTGGAGGCGGCCGGGGCCCGGGCCCTCGGTCAACTCGACCACCTCGGCCCCGCCTGGCACGTCATCGAGTGGCCCCGCACCGACACCGCGGACGTCCTGCTCGACCGCACCCGGGACGAGCGGGCCGGGTTCCTCGCCATCGGGCCGAGCGGGCTCTTCGCGGTCACCATCGCCGACCACGGCCGGGCCCGGGTGCTCGTCGCGGGCGACGTCGTGCAGATCAACGGCAAGCGTCCGCCCTATGTGGCCGAGGCGCGCCGCGACGCCAAGCGGGCCAGCAAGGCCCTCTCCGACGCCGTCGGCCTGCCGATCCCGGTGACCCCGGTGCTGACCTTCGTCGGCTCCGGGGTCATCAGCGTCTACGGCCTGCCCAAGGACTGCCTCATGGCCACCCACCGGGAGCTGGACCGCCTGCTCGTGGCCGGTGGCAACCGGATCAGTCCGGCCACCGCCGAGAAGCTCTCCCGGGTCGCCCAGGCCCCGTCGACGTGGCTCAACGGCACGTACCGTCCAGCGGCCGACTACCGGTGGTACGACGAGGGCCGAACGGCCGCTGACAAGCGGGCCGCTCGCCGGTAACGTCTCCGGCGACGCCACGCGGTCCGCGGCTCCGCCCCGGTGGTGCCGTCGGCCCCGCGCCGTGCCCGGCCGCCCGGCACCGGGCACCGACGCGCCGACACCTGTCCCCCGGTCCCGCCGAGCCCCGGACGACCCGAGCGGCTCCGGCGACCGGAGACGCAGCGCGGTCGGGCGGTCGTCGCGACGACCGGCTAGCGTGGACAGACCGTCGGTGTACATAGGAGGCGCGGTGGCCCACGTCGAACTCTCGCTCTCGGAAGTGTTCGTGCCCGCGGCGGGGACACCGACCGAGCAGGAGTCCGACAACGTCGGGCGGTGGTCCGGCATGGTCTCCCGGGCCGCCGAGCCGTGCCTGCTGATCGACGCCGACACCACCGTGGTGGCGATCTCCTCGTCCGGCTGCGACCTGCTCTGCCTCGGCGCCCCGGAGGACGTGATCGGCCGGCCGCTGCTGGAGGGCGGCCTGCGCCTGGTCGACTTCACCGCCAGCCCGAGCGAGCTGACCGAGCAGGAGACCGACAAGATCCCGCCGCTGCTCGCGTTGCTCTCCGGCCGGCTGGCCCGGGGGCTGCTCCGGGTCCAGGGGCCCGGCTCCGACGCCGGCACGACGGTGGACGCCATCTCCACGCCGGTGCTCACCGACGGCCAGGTGGCCGGCTCGCTCACCTTCTTCTCGGCGGTCTGACCTGCGAGGACGTGTGGCGACCGCCGCACCGGACGGTGCTGGGGCACAGCCGCGTGGAGGCCGTAGGGTGCCCTCATGCTCGATGTCGCTCTGTTGCCGGGCGAGTACGCGGTGTGCCGCCTGCCGGCCGGCACCGTGCTGCCCCCGCACATCTGGGGCGCGCTGGGCGACCGCGACGTGGTGACGGTGAGCTGGACCGCCGACGGCATCTCGGTGATCTGCCCCGCCGAGCGGGCACCCGCCGGGGCGGACATGGAGACCGAATGGCGTTGCCTGCGGCTGGTCGGCCCGCTGGAAGCGGCCGTCACCGGCACCCTCGCCGCGCTGGTCGACCCGCTCGCCCAGGCCCGGGTCAACGTGGTGGCCTTCTCCACGTACGACACCGATCATCTGCTGGTGCCCGCCGTGCGGCTGGCCGAGGCGACGAGTGCGCTGGAGCGGGCCGGGCACCGGATCCTCGCGTGACTTCACCCGCCCGGGTGATCCTCCTACGATGGGCTCGGCCGACCGGCCATGACGACATCCCTCGATGCCGAGGATCGCACCGTGCCCTGCATCCCGCCCCACCCCGCCCGCCGACGCCTCCCGGTGGCGCTGGCCGCCCTGCTCGCCCTCGCCGGCTGCGGCGCGCCGCCCGAGCTGCGGGACCCGGCCGCGTCCGCGACCACCGCCCCGACCGCCTCCGCCACCCCCAGCGCGACGCCGACCGCACCGGCGACCCCGACCGGACCGGCCCGCACGGCCCCGACCCCGGACCCGACCGCCACACCCTGCCGGTCCGGCCCCTCCGGCGACCGCGTGGTCGCCCTGCTGCGCGGTTCGGCCCGGGTGCTGCCCCGCGACGTCCGGGTCACGGTGCGGACGGGGCCGCTCTGCGCGGAGGGCTGGCAGTACACCGTGCTGGCGGTGAGCGGGCACGAGGAACTCCAGGTGGTCACCCGGGGCCGGCCCGCCGCGCTGGAACTCGTCACCGCTGGCACCGACGTCTGCGGCGTGGAGGTACGCGCCGCCGGCCCGTCCGGCATCCGGACCCTGGCCTGCGACGGCACCCCGGGTGCGTAATCTGGTCGACATGCCGGGAACACCGCCGACCCGCTTCGTCTACCTGGGTCCCGAGGGCACCTTCGCCGAGCAGGCGCTGCGCACCGTCCCCGCCGCCGAGCGAGGTGGCCGGACGCCGGCACGCAGCGTGGGCGAGGCGCTGGACGCCGTACGGGCCGGCGAGGCGGACGCCGCTCTGGTGCCCATGGAGAACTCGATCGGCGGCGCGGTCGGGGTGACCCTGGACGAGCTGGCCGAGGGGGACCCCCTGGTGATCACCCGCGAGGTGATCCTGCCGGTCGAGTTCGTCCTCGCCGCCCGCTCCGGGATCGCGCTGGCCGAGGTGCGCAACGTGGCGGCCCACCCGCAGGCGTCCACCCAGTGCCGGGGCTGGCTCCGCGACCACCTGCCCGACGCCACGGTGGTCGACGTGCTCTCCAACGGCGCCGCCGCGGCGGGCGCGGCGAGCGGCGAGTACGACGCCGCCATCTGCGCGCCGATCGGCGCCACCCGGCACCGGCTGGCCGTGCTCGCCGACAAGATCGCCGACCACCCGGACGCGGTGACCCGGTTCGCGCTGGTCTCCCGCCCCGGCCCGCCCCCGCCTCCGACCGGCGACGACGTGACCTCGCTGGCGGTCTACATCGCGCACGACCGGGTCGGCGCGCTGCTGTCGGTGCTCACCGAGTTGGCCACCCGCGGGGTGAACCTGACCCGGATCGAGTCCCGCCCCACCGGCGAGGCGCTCGGCCGGTACGTCTTCTTCCTGGACTGCACCGGCCACGTCGCCGACGTACGCCTCGGCGAGGCGCTGCAGGGGCTGCGCCGGGTCTGCGCCGGCGTGCGCTTCCTCGGGTCGTACCCCCGGCACCGCTGGAGCCCGGCGGCGGGCGACCGACCGGTCCCCGCTCCGGCCGGGCTCTCCGACACCGACTACGCGGACGCGGCGGCCTGGCTGTCCCGGCTGCGCGCCGGCGAGCTGAACTGACGGTGCCGGGGCGCCCGGACCGGGCACCCCGCACACCGGGCGGTCACTGGAGCAGGCCGCCGAGCAGGCCGCCCTGCTGCTGCTGGGCGCCGCTGCCCTGCACCGGAGGCTCCTCGGAGGGCTGGACCACGACGAAGCCCTGACCGGCGAAGCTCATCGTGAACGCCTCGCCGGTGCTCCGGCCGAGCAGCGTGCCCAGGCCGAGCTGCTCGGCCCGGTGGTAGCCGGTCTGGAGGTTGGCCGACCAGCAGACCGCGGCCTGCGGGTCGACGTAGGTGGGCTGGTCGACGTTGAGCACGACCGGGGTGCCCTTGGTCGTGATCGCGATCCGGCCGTGGCCGCTGAAGACGCAGTTGAACAGGCCGGACGAGGACGCCATCCCGGCGCCGCCGACCATCTTGATGTCGTACTGGAGGGTGGAGTCGAAGGCCAGCACGCTGGAGCCGTTGATCGACAGGGCGTCGCCGGGCTCCAGGTCGATGATGTGCACGTCCTTGGCGAGCTCGGCAAGGAAGACGTCACCGCGCCCGGAGAGCTTCATCAGCGGCACGCCCTCACCGGTGAGCCGCTGCTTGATGAACTTGCCGATGCCGCCGGAGCCGAGCGCCTGGAACTGCACCTGACCCTGGTACGCGACCATGGACCCGACCCGGGCCATCGCCTCGCCGTTCAGCTCGATCTTCAGCATCTTGGAGTTCTGCAGCCGCATGCCCGGCTGCTGGGATTCCTTCTCAAGGTTCTCCGCGGAGAACAGCGCGCTGCGCATGGGTTTCCTCCTGCATCGGGGTGTGCCTGCACCGGAGGTTAGGGGACCCGCGCAACAGCGGGGATCGGCCGAGCGGGGCGCGACACGGGCCCGGTCAGCCCCAGCCGAGGGCGTGCAGGCGCTCGTCGTCGATGCCGAAGTGGTGGGCGATCTCGTGCACCACCGTCACCGCGACCTCGTCCACGACGTCGTCCTCGGTGTCGCAGATCGCCAGGATGGGGTTGCGGTAGATGAGGATGCGGTCCGGCAGCACGCCGGCGTAGTCCCAGCCCCGCTCGGTGAGCGCGTGCCCCTCGTAGAGCCCGAGCAGGTCCTCGCCCGGCGGCGGGTCGTCCTCGACCAGGATGACCACGTTGCTCATCAGCCCGAGCAGTTCCTCGGGCACCTCGTCGAGCGCCTCGCCGACGAGTTCCTCGAACCGCTCCCGGCTCATCTGCACGGCCACGCGGCCCGGTCACCCCTTCACATCGGCGCGCGGCACGGCAAGGGCGCCCGGTGGGGCACCCCTGCCGTGTCCGGCGTGGTCAGGCCAGGCGGGCGTTCAGCGTGATCTGCGCGCCGGGGGAGAGCAGCCGGGAGATCGGGCAGTTCTCCTTGGCCGCCTCGGCCAGCTTGGTGAACTGGGCCTCGTCCAGGCCCGGGACCTGGCCGACGGTCTCCAGGTCGATCCGGGTCACGGTCATGCCCGCGTCGGTCTTGTCGAAGTGCACCTTGGCGGTGGTGTCGACCGAGGCGTCGGTGGCGCCCGCGTCGGCGAGCTGCTTGGAGAGGGCCATCGAGAAGCAGCTGGCGTGCGCGGCGCCGATCAGCTCCTCGGGGTTGGTGCCCTCGCCCTCCTCGAAGCGGGACTTGAAGGAGTAGTTGCCGGTCAGGCCGCCCTTGCCGGTGCGGACGGTGCCGGACCCCTCGGTGAGGTTGCCCTGCCAACGAGCGGAAGCGGTACGGATAGGCATGGCACCGACGCTAACGGAAAGCGGCCCGCCCCGCACCGGGCTGTGCGCTTGCGGTCCCTGTCACCGCGTGCCGGCCGTGTCATGATTCGGGGCAGGCCCGCGTACGGGAAGGTGGCCGATGTCCCAGGATCTCCCCATCCCCAGGCAGGACAACCGGTCCGACGGCACCGCCGTCGTGGAGTGGGGCGACGCCGAACCAGCTCCGCCCGGCCGGGTGGGGCGCTCGCTCGCCGGCCTGGGCCGGGACCATCGCCTCCCGCCGGTGCTCGCCGGCCTCGGCGCGGTGGCCGCGGTCGCCTCGCTGATCGGCGAGTGGCTGGTGATGACCGTGCCCAACGAGGGCCCGGACGGGAGCAGCACGGTCCGGCTTCCGAGCGGGGTCGCGGAGGTGGGCGGCTTCGGGGTGGCGTACCTGGTGGGTCTGCTCGGCCTGGCGGTCGCCGTGGCCCTGGCGCTGCGCGGCGCGCCGGCGGTGCGGCAGCATGCCCGGCTCGCCGGTCTCGGCCTCGCGGCGGCCCTGCTGGCCGTGCTGATCGCGACCGCCTTCTCGCTGCAGGAGCTGAGCCGCCGCGCCCTCTTCTTCCCCACCGAGCAGCGGTTGCAGGTGGAGCACGGGCGCGGCCTGGTCACCGCCTTCCTCGCCACCGTGCTGCTGGCCGCCGCGCTGCACCTGGCCGGCCGGACCGGCGCCGCGCCGGCCGGTCGAGTGGATGAGCCCCGGGCGGAGCCGGCCGCCGGGGCACCGGACGGCTGGTCCGGCCGGGGCCGGCGCCGGGCGACCGAGGACGAGCTGCCGCCGGGCCCGACCGACCTGAGCGTGCAGCCCACCACGCCCTTCGCCCGGCCCGAACCGCCCCGCTGACCGGGCGGCGGCCAGGTCCTTCAGCCGCCCCGGACCACCCGCCTGCCGCCCTGCGGGGCGAGCCGCGAGGGACACCGGACGGCCGCCGCGGGTTGGTGTCCGATTCGCCGAAAAGCCATGGTTGCGACCCGTTCCGCGAGATACGGTTGCTGCCCGCCGTCCGGTGGCCGCGGCACCGAGGACCTGGACGGCCGACGCGACGGCGGCGGGCGAAGGAGGAACCATGACCCGCCCGGGACTGCCCAAGCTGATCGCCACCGACCTCGACGGCACGCTCGTCCGCAGCGACGAGACCGTCTCCGCCTACACCCACGAGGTGCTCGACCGGGTGCGGGCCGCGGGGATCCCGGTGGTCGGCGCCACCGGCCGGGGGCCCCGCCTGACCGAGCTGACCCGCAACGACATCCGCGCCGCCGACTTCCTGGTGATGGCCGGCGGGGGTCGGGTGGTCGACCAGAGCGATCCGGCGGGGCCGCTGGTGCTGCGCGACGAGCGCCTGCCGGGCAGCGTGCTGGCCCGGATCGTGGCCGACCTGGAGGCCGCCGTCGGCCCGCTCACCGTGATGGTGGAGGCGTCGGACGAGCCCGACGCGCCGCTCTGGGGCGACTACCACCCGAGCTGGCCCTACCCCGAGCGGTTCGAGGCGCGCAGCCGCGCGGAGTGCCTCTCCTGCGACGTGCTCAAGGCGTTCGCGCGGACCGCCGACCACCACGTGGACGAGCTGCTGGCGGTGGCCCGCCGGATCGTCCCGGCCGAACTGGCCTCGCTCACCCAGGCCGGGCTCGGCTTCGTCGAGATCTGCCCGCCCGGGGTGGACAAGTCCACCGGGCTCAGCGTGGTCGCCGAGCGGCTCGGCGTCGACCCGGCCGAGGTGCTGGTCTTCGGCGACCAGCCGAACGACCTGCCGATGTTCGAGTGGGCCGGCTGGGGCCGCGTGGCGGTGGCCAACGCGCACCCGGAGGTGCGGGCCGCGGCCGACGAGATCACCCTGCGCAACGACGACGACGGCGTCGCGGTCTACCTGGACCGACTACTCTCCCGGTGATGGGAGAGGCACCTCGGCTCGTCGCGAGCGACATCGACGGCACGCTGCTCCGGGACGACCGGACGCTCAGCCCGCGCACGGCGGAGGTGCTGGCCCGGATCTCCGCGGCGGGCACGCCGGTCGTGCTGGTCACCGGCCGTCCCATCCGCTGGCTCCAGCTCGTGTACGACCAGCTCGCCGAGCCGCTGCCGGCGATCTGCGCGAACGGCGCGGTGGTGTACGACCCGGTCACCGACGAGGTGCTCCGCGCCGACCCGCTCGCCCCCGACCTGCTGGCCGAGGTGGCCCGGCGGCTCCGGGCCGAGGTGCCCGGGGTGAGCCTCGCGGTGGAGATCGTGGACAGCCGGCAGATGCGGCACGAGGCGCACTACCCGCTGCGCTGGGACGCCGACGCCGATGCGATCCGGGCCATCGAGTCGCCGGAGGAGCTGCTCGCCGTCCCGGCCGTGAAGCTGCTGGCCCGGGCCGGGGAGCAGGACCCGGACGTGTTCGTCCGGGTGGTGGCCGGCGCCCTTCAGGGGCTGGCCGAGGCGACCCACTCGTCGTACAGCGGGCTGGTGGAGATCTCCGCCGCCGGGGTGACCAAGGCGGCCGGCCTCGCCTGGTACGCGGCGCGACTCGGCATCGACGAGCGGGACGTGCTGGCCTTCGGCGACATGCCGAACGACCTGCCGATGCTGACCTGGGCCGGCCGGGCGGTGGCGGTCGCCAACGCGCACCCGGCCGTCCTGGCGATCGCCGACGAGGTGACCGGGCCGAACACCGCCGACGGCGTGGCCGCGTATCTCGAACAGGTCTTCGGGGTGGCCTGAGCGGCCGGGGCGCCCTCGCGCCCCGGCCGGTCAGAGGTACTGGCCGGGCGCGTGGCCCTCGTTGCCCTGCGGCATGCCCGGCATGCCCGGCACCATCCCGCCACCCGGGCCGCTGGGCAGCGCCTGCCGGCCGGAGCGCATCTGCTCCAGCTGGACGCGGGCGGCCATCTGCTGGGCGACCAGCGCGGCCTGGATGCCGTGGAACAGCCCCTCCAGCCAGCCGACCAGCTGGGCGTGGGCGATCCGCAGCTCGCCCTCGCTGGGCGCCTGGTCCTCGGTGAAGGGCAGCGAGATCCGCTCCAGCTCCTCGCGCAGCTCGGGGGCGAGGCCCTCCTTCAGCTCGACGATCGAGCGCTCGTGGATCTCGCGCATCCGGTGCCGGCTGGCGTCGTCGAGGGGCGCCGCCTTGACCTCCTCCAGCAGCTGCTTGATCATGCTGCCGATCCGCATCACCTTGGCGGGCTGCTCGACCAGGCGGGTCGGATCCTCACCCTGGCCCTCGTCGGTCTGCACGGTGCCGACCGGCCGGCCGTCCGGCCCGACCACCACCACGGTGCCGGGGATGCCATCGTTGCCCTGTTCGTCGTCGTCCTGTCCGGCGAAGCGCGCTTCGGTCATGGGACCCATCTTTACCCACCGCCACCACGCGCACGCGCCCGGACCGGCTGCCGGGCCGGAACCACCCGGCCGGGGCGCGCTACCGTCGCCGTCATGCCCGCAGACCCGCGTGCCGTGCTGACCCGGCCGGCCCCGCCGCCGGACGCCACCGTCACCTACGGCGACCACCCGGACCAGTGTGCCGACCTGCGCCGGCCGGCCGGCGGCGGGCCGCCCCGCCGGCTGGTGGTCGTGGTGCACGGCGGCTTCTGGCGGGCCGAGTACGACCGCACCCACACCGGCCCGATGGCGGCGGCGCTGGCCGCGCTCGGCCACCCGGTCGCCCAGGTGGAGTACCGGCGCACCGGCCAGCCGGGCGGGGGCTGGCCGCACACCCTCACCGACGTGCTGGCCGGGGTGGCGGCGCTGCCCGGGTTGGCCGCGGCCGCGCTGCCCGGCCTGGTGGCGTCCGCCCCACCGATCGTCGTCGGCCACTCGGCCGGCGGGCACCTGGCGCTCTACGTGGCCGCGCACGCCCCGGCCACCGTCGGCGGCGTGCTCGCGCTGGCGCCGGTCGCGGACCTCGCCGAGGCGTACCGGCTGGACCTGGACTCCGGCGCGGTGGCCGCGCTGCTCGGCGGCGGCCCGGCCGACGTCCCGGACCGGTACGCGGCCACGGATCCATCGTCGTTGGTGCCGATACGGGCACGCACAGTAGTCCTGCACGGGCTTCTCGACCAGCAGGTCCCGATCGCCATCAGCCGGTCCTGGGTGGCGGCCGCCCGGGCCGCCGGCAGTCCCGCCACGCTCATTGAACTGCCCGAATGTGAGCATTTCGGGCTAATCGCCCCGGACTCGGCGGCCTGGCCGCGGGTGGTCGCCGCGTTGCGGTCGCTTCACGATGATCTTCCTGGCATTGACGCAGCGTCGCGGAGCAGGTAGAACGCCGAGGGGGCGTTGCACCCTGGCCGCTCCATCGGAAAGGAAATCGGTGTCGCAGATGAACCGCAGGCGGGCCCTACAACTGCTGGCCGCACTGGGTACCACCGGGCTGGCGGCGGGCTGCGGCTCCGGGACCGACACCGTGGACGAGGCCAAGCCCGGCAGCCCGATCAAGATCGGGCTGATCGTCCCGGGCAGCGGCCCGAACAAGGTCATCGGGGACGAGATCACCAACGGGTTCCAGATGTTCCTCACCCTCAACGAGGGGCAACTCGGCGGCCACCCGGTGACGCTGGTGCCGGCCGAGGAGGGCGACACCGCCAAGACCGGCCAGGCCGCCGTCGACCGGCTGGTCAAGGAGGGCGTGCTGGCGCTCACCGGCGTGGTCAGCTCCGCCGTGATGTTGGGCATCCGGGACGCGGTCGAGCAGGCGCGGATGCCGCTGGTCGGCTCCAACGCCTCCCCCATCAGCCTGCAGAGCGTCGTCTACATCTGGCGCACCTCCTACGTGCTGAACGAGCCGGGCGAGGCGCTCGGGCAGTACCTGCGGCAGACGCTCGACGCGTCCAGCCGGATCGCCATCTTCGGCACCCAGGGCCAGAGCAGCCGGGACGTCATCGACGGCCTCCGGCGCGGCTACGAGCAGGGCGGCCGCCGGCTGAGCGATGACCCGATCTTCACCCCCGACTACCCCAACCCGGGCAAGGGGGTCTACACCGGCCCGATCGCCAGGGCCCTGGGCCGCCGGCCCGACGCGGTCTTCTGCCACTACGCCGGGGCGCAGGCGGTCCAGTTCGTCAAGCAGCTCTACGCCGAGGGATACAAGGGCCCGATCTACGCGCCGGGCTTCCTCACCGAGGGCACCGTGCTCGGCCAGCTCGACGACGGCGAGAAGGGCGAGGAGCGGGGGCTGATCGAGAAGCACGGCATCCAGACCGCGCTGAACTACTCGGCCGACCTGAACAACACCGCCAACCGGGTGTTCGCCTCGGCGTACCGCAAGACGTACAACGTCTCCCCCACCACCTACGCGATGGCCTCGTACGACGCCGCGCAGGTGCTGGACAAGGCGATC
Source organism: Micromonospora sp. NPDC005299 (assembly GCF_042872345.1). Lineage (NCBI taxonomy): Bacteria > Bacillati > Actinomycetota > Actinomycetes > Micromonosporales > Micromonosporaceae > Micromonospora > Micromonospora sp. NPDC005299. The sequence goes on along the minus strand of NZ_JBIAKG010000003.1, from coordinate 596,871 downwards.
CGGCTGGTCGGTGAGAACCCGACCCCGCAGCAGGTCAACCTGGCGCTCGGCAAGATCGGCCAGATCGACAGCCCGCGTGGCGCCTGGCAGTTCAACCAGTCGCGCACTCCGCAGCAGAAGTGGTACCTGCGCCAGGTCCAGCTCGACGGCCGGATGCTCGCCAACGTCGTGATCAACGAGCTGGCCACGCTCGGCTGATCCACCCCACGTACGCGAAACGGGCGGTCTCCCCGAGGGGAGGCCGCCCGTTCCCGTGCGTCAGTGGCGCAGCTCGGCGATGCAGCACTTCACGCTGCCGCCGCCCTTCTTCAGCTCGGCCAGCTCGACCGGGACCGGGTGGTAGCCGGCCGTCTTGAGCTTGCCGGCCAGCCGGGTCGCCTCACTGTTCAGCACCACGTTGAGCCCGTCGCTGACCAGGTTGAGGCCGAAGGCCAGGGCGTCGTCGTCGTCCGCGACCACCGCGTCGGGGAAGAGCTGGGTGAGCACCTTCTGGCTGGCCGACGAGAAGGCGCCCGGGTAGTAGACGATGTTCTCGTCGTCGATCGAGGCGAGGGCCACGTCCAGGTGGTAGAAGCGCGGGTCGACCAGGCGCAGCGAGACCACCGGTCGACCGAGCGCCTCCTGCGCCTCGGCGTGCGCGGCCAGTTCGGTGCGGAAGCCGTGGCCCGCGAGGACCAGCCCGCCGTGCGCCTCCGGCAGGTAGGCGAAGTCGCCCTCGCCCTCGTTGGTCTCGCTCGGCGCCATGAACCGCCAGCCGTTCTCCTCGTAGAACGCCCGGTGCACGGCGGCCTCGGCGGCCCGCTGCTCGTGCTTGAACTGGGCGCCGTAGACCGTGCCGTCCACCACGAACGCGCCGTTGGCGGCGAAGACCATGTCCGGCAGCCCGCGCCCGGGCGTGAGCAGGTGCACCTCGTGGCCGAGGCCGACCAGGGTTTCGCGCAGGCGGTCCCACTGCTTGACCGCCAGCTCCGCGTCGACCGGGGCGGTCACGTCCATCCACGGGTTGATCGCGTACTCGACCGCGAAGTGCTCGGGCGAGCACATGAGATATGTCCGCTTTCGCGGGACTCGCTGCTGGTTCACGGTCACCAAGAGTAGGTACGGTACAACTTTGGTAACAGCCACAACCATTGCTTCCCAGAGGCGGAACGTTGCAGATAGACGCGGTCGACCAGCGAATCATTGCGTTGCTCGTGGCGGATGCCCGCGCCTCGTACGCGGACATCGGCACGCGGGTGTCACTCTCCGCCCCCGCCGTCAAGCGCCGGGTCGACCGACTCCGATCGGCGGGGGTCATCCGGGGCTTCACGGCGGTCGTCGACCCGGCCGCCGTCGGGTGGACCACGGAGGCGTTCGTCGAGCTGTTCTGCGCCGGCCGGACCACCCCGGCCCAGATCGGCGCCGCCGCCCGCCGCCATCCCGAGGTGGTCGGCGCGTACACGGTCTCCGGCGAGGCGGACGCGCTGGTGCACCTGCGGGCCGCCGACATCTCACACCTGGAGGAGGCGCTGGAGCGGTTGCGGGCCGAGTCCTTCGTCACCTCGTCCCGCAGCACCATCGTCCTCTCCCGGCTGGTCGAGTCCCCCGGCGTCGGCCCCTCCTCGGCTTGACCTCAACCGCGCTTCAGGTCGTCAACTGGACCGGGACGTTCCGAGGACGACAGCGGGAGGCGACGTGCGGGCGGTGTGGCTACGGGAGTTCGGCGGGCCGGAGGTGCTGGTCCCCGGACCGGCGCCGGATCCGGTGCCCGGCCCGGGACAGGTCCTCGTCGAGGTGGCGCACGCGAACATCACCTTCGTCGAGACGATGTTCCGGGCCACCGGGTTCGGCCCGTTCACCGCGGCGCTGCCGGTGATACCGGGCAACGGCGTCGGCGGGACGATCGCCGAGGTCGGCCCCGGGGTGGACCCGGCGCTGCTCGGCCGGCGGGTGGTCAGCACCACCGGCGGCGCCGGCGGGTACGCCGAGCGCGTGGCGGTGGACCAGGGCATGCCGATCCCCGTACCGGACGGGCTGCCGCTGGACGCGGCCGTGGCGCTGCTCGCCGACGGCCGGACCGCGCTCATGCTGGCGCGGGCGGCCGGGCTGCGGCCCGGCGAGCGGGTGTTGGTCGAGGCGGCGGCCGGCGGGGTGGGCGGACTGCTCACCCAGGTCGCCACCGCGGCCGGCGCCCGGGTGGTCGCCGCGGCCGGCGGTCCCCGCAAGGTCGCCCTGCTCCGCGAGCGCGGCCTCGACCCGGTGGTCGACTACCGCGAGCCGGACTGGGCCGACCGGGTCCGGGCGGCCGTCGGCGGCGTGGACGTGGTCTTCGACGGGGTGGGTGGATCGCTCGCCCGGGCGGCCTTCGACCTGCTCGACCGGGGCGGGCGGATGGTCAGCTTCGGGCTGGCCGGCGGCGCCTGGGCGGACCTGCCCGAGCCGGAGGCCGCCGCTCGCGGGGTGACCCTGGTCCGCCCCGGCGGCACGCCCGACGAGCTGCGCGCCCTCACCGAACAGGCGCTCGCCGAGGGGGCCGCCGGCCGGCTCCGGCCGCTGATCGGGCAGCGTTTCCCGCTGGAGCGGGCCGCCGACGCGCACGCCGCCATCCAGTCCCGGGCCACGGTCGGCAAGACCCTCCTCGACGTCCCCTGACGCCGCCTGGCCCCGCCCCCCGCCGCCGCCGTCAGAGGTACATGCCGGTGCGGTGCTCCTGCGGGCGCGCCGGCTTGTCCCCCTCACCGAAGAAGCGCTTGCCGCCGAACTCCCCGTGCAGCCGGTCGTCCAGCTCGTCGGCCAGCCCCGTCATCACCTGCACGGCGAGCATCAGGTGGGTGGCCTGGAAGTTGCGGCCGAACACCGGGATCGAGGCCCACACCGTGTCGTCGGCGCAGTAGAGCCGGCCGATCGGCATCCGGTTAGTCAGCTCGGAGAGCTTCACGTAGAGACGCTCGGTCGGCTCGACCTCGGTGAGCACCGGGGAGAAGACGTCGACCAGGGGCGGGTTGTCCCGGACCCGGACGAAGACCATCGCCGAGCCGGCGCGGATGTTGATGTCGCCGTCCGAGTCGACCTGCACCTGGTCGGCCTTGGACTTCAGCATCGTGGAGACGACCGTGCGCACCCGCTCCTCCAGGGCCAGCACGTCGTTCTCGCCGGCCTGGGCGGTGGCGGCGGCCGCCAGCGCCTCGTCGAGGTCGGCCTCCACGTCGCGGTCCGGGCCGAACTCGCTGCGCGCGGTGCCGAGCGGCTCCTCCGGCAGCGGCTCCCCCTCGGCGTCGTGCACCAGGTAGACCAGGAAGGCGGGGTGCGGGGCGCCGTAGACGTCGCGCAGCGTCCGGGACAGCACGGCCGACAACCGGACGGCCTCGTCGGCGACGCAGTCCAGGCCGAACTGCTCACCGGAGCCCGCCACCACCCCGGGCGGGGACCAGCCGAGCGCGATCATGTCGGCCACCGCGGCCCGGTCCAGCCGGTAGCCCTGCGGCAGGGTCGCGTTGCCGACCGCCCGCGCCGAGAGGCGGCTCTCCTCGCCGGCGTCCACGCTCACCGAGTAGACGGCGTCCCCGGTGCCGGAGGCGGTCGGGTCGAGGGTGACCTCCAGGTGCGCGCCGGCGGGCAGCCCGCGCAGCCGATCGGCCAGCGCGCGGGCGAACTCCCGCCAGGCCTCGGTCACCTTGGCCCGCAGGTCGGCCGTGGTCGGCTCGTCCAGCAGGATCGACTCGTGCTGCTCCGGCGCCGCGCCGGCGGGCTCACCAGCCGGCGCCGAGGGGTGGTCTGCCGTCATGATCGCCTCCGTCCGTCCTCGCCACCCTACCCACGGACGATGGGGGTCCAATCACCCCGACCGGCATCGGACAGCCGACCGGAGGCGCTACTCGCCGGGGGCGGACCCGTCCAGCTCCACGGGCCACGTGCCGGCCAACGCGCCGAGCCGGGCGGCCGCCGCGGCCGGGTCCGCGCCGCGCCCCACGGCCACCCCCAGGAGGTACGCGGTGACCGGCGCCCCCGGCCGCAGCACCTGGTGCGCCACGTCCCTGGCCAGGTCGAGCACGGTCGGCACCGGCACCTCGGCCGGGTCCAGCCCCAGCTCGGCGCAGGCCGCCGTGACCCAGTCGTCCATCGCCGTCATCTCGTCCACTCCTCGGCCCGCCGTACGTCCTCGTCAGTGTCGCAGTCGAACCAGGGTGGCGGCCCGGACCCGGACCAGGACACCTCCCGTACGGTCGTGCCGGCGAGCAGCCCGCGCACCGGCGCCCCGTCGACCGTGCCGCCGCGCTCGGCGGCGAGCCGGTCCAGGGCGGCCCGGAGCGCGCCCACCCGCCACACCGCGCAGAGATGCTGCCGGCGGCCGTCGCCGTCGACGTAGCAGGCCACCCCGGCGGCCGAGCCGTCGAGGGCGCCCCGCAGCTCGGCCACCGCCGCGGCGGTGAGCAGCGGCAGGTCCGCCGCGAGCAGCGCGACGGTGGTGGTGCCGGGATCGAGCAGGGCCAGACCCGCGGCGGTCCCCGCCACCGGGCCGCCGCCGGGAGGCTCCTCGCGGGTCACCCGGACCCCCTCGGGCACCGGGCCGGCCGGGCCGACCACGATCCGCGCGCCCGCGTCGGCCACCGCCGCCAGCACCCGGTGCAGCATGGGCCGGCCGCCGACCGGCCGGGCCGGCTTGTCCACCCCACCCATCCGGCGGGCCGCGCCGCCCGAGAGCACCACCGCCGCGTACGCCGTCACCGGCCCACGGTAACCGCGGCGGCGTCGCCGTGCGGGTCGCCAGGGGCGCGGGGCAGGATGGGCGGCATGGGACGGGCGACTGACCGGCGGGGCGTGCTCCGGATCGACCTCGACGCGGCGGCCGACGGGCGGGCGCGGATACGCCGGCAGGACACCCTGGCGGTGGAGGAGCCGCTGGAGATCCGGGTCGGCCCGGCGGGACCCGGCCGGCGCAAGCCGCTCGCGGTGACCATGCGCACCCCCGGCGACGACCTGGACCTGGCGATCGGCTTCCTCCTCACCGAGGGGCTGATCCGGTCGGCCGACGACGTGCGCACCGCGCAGCTCTGCGCCGGGGCGGAGACCCCCAACACGTACAACGTGGTCGACGTGGTGCTGGCCCCCGACGTGCCCGAGCCCGTCACCGATCCGTCCCGGAACTTCTACACCACCAGCTCGTGCGGGGTCTGCGGCAAGGCGAGCATCGACTCCGTCCGGACCCGCTCGCAGTTCGACGTGCGCGAGGATCCGCTGACGGTGACCGCCGAGCTGCTCGCCGGGCTGCCCGACCGGCTGCGCGCCGCCCAGCGCGCCTTCGACCGCACCGGGGGCCTGCACGCGGCGGGGCTCTTCACCGCCGACGGCGAGCTGGTGGTGCTGCGCGAGGACGTCGGCCGGCACAACGCGGTGGACAAGGTGGTCGGCTGGGCCGTCCGGGAACGCCGGCTGCCGCTGGCCGGGCACGTGCTGCTGGTCTCCGGCCGGGCGAGCTTCGAGCTGACCCAGAAGGCGTGGATGGCCGGGGTGCCGCTGCTCGCCGCGGTCTCCGCGCCCAGCACGCTCGCCGCCGACCTGGCCGAGGAGGCCGGAATGACGCTGGTCGGCTTCCTGCGCGGCGGGACCATGAACGTCTACACCGGGGCGCAGCGCGTGCCCGGCTGACCCGGTCACCGGCGAGGCGCATCGCGTGCGCGGTCACCGGCGTCCTCGCGGCGCTGAGCGGCCTGTTCCTGCGGTCATTGGGGGCGGCGCCGGCGGCGGCGGAGCACCAGCGGGCCGGCGGTCGCGGGCCAGCCGTCGAGCTCGGACGGGGCCAGCCCGCGGCGCAGCGCGTCGTCGAGGAGCACGGCGAGCGAGTAGCCGGGATGGGCGGCCAGCACCCGTTCCAGGGCGACGGCGGCCAGCGCGCCGTGACCGGCCCGCCAGGCGGCGAAGGCCAGCAGGCACCCTGGGGCGGCGATCAGCTCCGGCTCGGCCCGGCACAGCACATCCGTCCAGAGGCTGATGTCGGCGTCCCGACCGTCGGTGCGGGACCACGCGTGGTCGCGGACCGGGAGGTGGGTGAGGAGCACCGTCAACCAGGCCACCTCGTCATCGCCGAGCCGCTCACCGCGCCGGTGCCGCCGGAACGCGGTGCGCACCGCCGCCACCCCCGCCGAGCGGACCGCGCGGCCGTCCACCGGCGCGTTCCCGACCGCCTCTCCGGCCCGCCCGGCCGCCTCCTCAGCAAGCCCGGCCGCCACCCCGGTCCGACCGGCATCCCCGGCCAGCCGGGCTGCCTCCCCGGCGAGTCCGGCATCCCCGGCCGGCCGGGCTGCTTTCCCGGTCGGTCCGGTCGCCTTCCCGGCGAGCTCCATCAGGCGATGGCGGGCCCGGACGGTGGCCCGGCGCATGGCCACCCTGACCGGCCCGTCGATCGGGGCCACCTGCGCGGCCAGCGCGGCCCGGTCGGGCAGGGCGACCTGACCGGCGAAGACGGCCGCCGCGCTGACCTGGCTGGCCGCCGCGTCGTAGGGGGTGCCCTCGGGCGGGCAGCAGGCCGGCTCGGCGCAGAGGTAGGACCACCAGCGCCCGTCGGTCACCCGGAGCGCGTCGAGGACGAGCAGCCCGGCCTGGTCCAGGGCCTCGCCGACCGCGTCGACCGCGCCGGTGACGCGGGCAGCGGGACCGTAGCCGAGCACGGTGGCGGCGTCGGTGCGCTGCCGGGCCACCACCTCGGCCAGGTGCCGGGCGGCCCGGCGCGGGTCGCTGCCCGGCTCGGGCAGGTCACTCCGGGCGGCGAAGACGACCCGCCGGCCACGCATCGCCACCACCACGACGCTGTCGGCGGGATGGAAACCGAGCAGGTACGGCACGGCGGCGACGAGGTCGGCGGGCGAGCGGACGGCGAGGCGGGGACGCTCGATGGAGTTCATGCCGGGAGCGTGCGGCGCAGCGATGCCGGCGCGACAGGCCCTGTGGACGACACGCGGGTTGTCCACAGATACGGAGAGTATCGGGCCAGGTCGGCGAGGACCGGCACGCCGTGGGGCCGCGCACGGCCCGCACCGGCCCTCCGGACCGGCTACGTTGCGCTCATGGACCTGGCGTACCTGCGGGCACACCCGGAGCACCTGCCGACCTTCCTGACCCACCAACGGATCCGGGAGACGCCGGTCTCCGGCGGGGACATCTGCGCCGCGTCCCGGCTCACGCTGGACGACGGGCACTCGGTCTTCGCCAAGACCTGGCCGGAGCACGCCGAGCGGGCCGCGCCCGACGGCTTCTTCACCGCCGAGGCCGCCGGGCTGCGCTGGCTGCGCGAGGCCGGCACGGTCGCCGTACCGGAGGTGGTGGTGGCGCTGCCGGAGCTGCTGGCGCTCGACTGGGTCGAGACCGGCGAGCCGACGCCGGAGGGTGCCGAGTTGTTCGGCCGCGAGCTGGCCGGGCTGCACCGCGCCGGGGCCCCCGCCCTCGGCGCCGAGTGGCCCGGGTTCATCGGCGCGCTCCCGCAGGACAACACGCCCGACCCGGGCCCGTGGTCGGAGTGGTTCGCCCGGCGGCGGCTGCAGCCCTACCTGCGGATGTCGGTCGACAACGGCGCGCTCACCACCGCGGAGGTCGGCCCGGTCGAGGAGCTGATCGACCGGATCGCCGAGTTCGGCGGCGACGAGCCGCCGGCCCGGATCCACGGCGACCTCTGGCCCGGCAACCTGCTCTGGGGCCTCGACGACCGGGTCTGGCTGGTGGACCCCGCCGCCCACGGCGGCCACCGGGAGACCGACCTGGCCCAGCTCGCCCTCTTCGGCGGCCCGCCGCACCTCGACCGGATCACGGCCGCCTACCGGGAGGCGTGGCCGCTGGCCGACGGTTGGCGGGAGCGGGTGCCGCTGCACCAGCTCCACCTGTTGCTGGTGCACACCGCGCTGTTCGGGGCCGCGTACCGGGCAGCGGTGGACTCCGTCGCCCGCGCCGCGCTGCGCGGCACCGGACGCGCTACGGTCGACGGGTGACCGCCGCCCCGACGACGACCGACGGGGTCCTCGTCGACCGCTACGGCCGGGTCGCCCGGGACCTCCGGGTCTCGCTGACCGACAAGTGCAACCTGCGCTGCACCTACTGCATGCCCGCCGAGGGGCTGCCCTGGCTGGCCGGGCCGCAACTGCTCGACGACGACGAGATCGTCCGGCTGATCCGGGTGGCGGTGCACCGGCTCGGCGTCACCGAGGTCCGCTTCACCGGCGGCGAGCCGCTGATCCGGCCCGGCCTGGCCCGCATCGTCGCGGCGGTGGCTGCTCTGGAGCCCCGCCCACGCATCTCACTGACCACCAACGGCATCGGTCTGGACCGCCTCGCGCCCACCCTGCGCGCCGCCGGGCTGGACCGGGTAAACGTCTCGCTGGACACCCTGGACCGGGAGCGGTTCGCCGGGCTGACCCGGCGGGACCGGCACGCCGACGTGCTGGCCGGGCTTGCCGGCGCGGCGGCCGCCGGGCTGACCCCGGTGAAGGTCAACGCCGTGCTGATGCGCGGGATCAACGACGACGAGGCACCCGCGCTGCTCCGCTTCGCCCTGACCCACGGCTACCAGCTGCGGTTCATCGAGCAGATGCCGCTGGACGCCCAGCACGGCTGGGACCGGTCGACCATGGTCGTCGCCGACGAGATCCTCGCCGCCCTGCGCGCCGAGTTCACGTTGACCGCCGACCCCGGCGAGCGGGGCGCGGCCCCGGCCGAGACCTGGCTGGTGGACGGCGGCCCGGCCCGGGTCGGTGTGATCGCCAGCGTGACCCGGCCGTTCTGCGGAGACTGCGACCGGACCCGGCTCACCGCCGACGGCCAGGTCCGCAACTGTCTCTTCGCCACCGAGGAATCCGACCTGCGCGCCGCGCTGCGCGCCGGGGCGGACGACGAGGAGCTGGCCCGGCGCTGGCGTGCCGCGATGTGGGGCAAGCGGGCCGGGCACGGCATCGACGACCCCACCTTCCTGCAACCCGCCCGTCCGATGTCGGCGATCGGAGGCTGACCGGTGCAGCTCACCGTCCGCTACTTCGCCGGCGCGCGGGCCGCGGCCGGTCGCGCCGAGGAGACGACATCCGCCGGCCGGTCGCTCGACGCGCTCCTCGACGAGCTGACCGAGCGGCACGGCGAGCGGCTGGCCATGGTGCTGAAGGCGGCGAGTTTCCTGGTCGACGGCGTGGCCTGCCATGATCGTCAGGCACCGCTGCCGGCCGGGGCGACGGTCGACGTGCTGCCGCCCTTCGCGGGCGGCTGAGGGAGGCTCCCGTGTTGGCGATGGCGTCGTTCCTGGGCTTCGCTGTGCTCGTCATCGCCCTGATCCACCTCTACCTGTGGAAGCGGCTGGTGCGGGACACCACCCGGCCGGGCCGGCTGCGGAAGGCCGGCGGGGTGGTCGCGCTGCTGCTGGCGCTGCTGGTGCCGGCGACCATGGCGGGCACCCGCAGCGGCTCCGACTGGCTGGCCTGGCCGGGCTATCTGTGGCTGGCCCTGATGTTCTACCTGCTCGTGCTGCTGCTGGTGCTGGAAGTGCCCATGGCGGTGGCGAAGCTGGTGCTGCGCCGCCGCGAGCGGGCCGCGACCGGCGCGGCGATCGCGCCGTCGCCGGTGCCGGCGGGCGGCACCAACCGCGCGGACGCCTCTGCCGCCGGCGTCGCCGAACCGGCGACGGCCGGCCCCGCGTCCACGTCACCCGTCGCGCTGGCGGAGCCGTCGCCCGTGGCGGTGGCGGAGCCCGCCGGGTCCGCCGAGCCGCCGGCCGGCGCTCCGCAGGACGGCGGCAGCCCCGCCGGGGGCCCGCCGGACCACGACCCGTCCCGCCGGTTGCTGCTGGCCCGGGGGGCCGCCATCTTCGCCGGGCTCACCGCCGCGGGCGTCACCGGGTACGGCGTCGGCACCGCGATGGGACCGCCCCGACTGGACCGGGTGCAGATCCCGCTGGCCAGGCTGCCCCGCGCCATGGACCGGCTGCGCATCGCCACCGTCTCGGACATCCACCTCGGGCCGCTGCGCGGCCGGTCGCACACCGAGCGGATCGTCGCGATGATCAACAAGCTTGACGCCGACCTGGTGGCGGTCGTCGGCGACCTGGTCGACGGCTCGGTGGCCGAGTTGGGCACGGCCGCGGAACCGCTGCGCGACCTGCGCTCCCGTTACGGCAGCTTCTTCGTCACCGGCAACCACGAGTACTACTCCGGGGTGGAGGAGTGGGTGCGCGAGGTGGACCGGCTCGGCCTGCGGGTGCTCCAGAACGAGCGCCAGGAGATCCGGGCCCGGGGCGGCGTGCTCGACCTGGCCGGGGTCAACGACGTCACGGCCACCGGCACCGGGCTGGCCGCCCCCGCCGACTACGCCGCCGCCCTCGGCGACCGCGACCCGGGCCGCCCCGTGGTGCTGCTGGCCCACCAGCCGGTGGCCGCGCACGAGGCGGCGAAGTTCGGCGTGGACCTCCAGCTCTCCGGGCACACCCACGGCGGCCAGATGGCGCCGTTCAACCTGCTGGTGAAGCTCCAGCAGCCGGTGGTCTCCGGTCTGGGCGAGGTGGACGGCACCAAGGTCTACGTGACCAACGGCGCCGGCTTCTGGGGCCCGCCGGTCCGGGTGGGCGCGCCGCCGCAGGTGACCCTGGTCGAGCTGCGCGCCCCATAGCGCGTCCCGGCAGCCCGGTCCAGCACCGCATTGCTCACGTCACGCGTACGCGTGGCGGCGGGCGGCCGGGGGACCGGGCGTGACAGGATGCGGCGTGCCTCCGTTCAGCGCCGTACCCCCCGGTGGCCTCCCGCCGTTCGTCGCGGATCTGCACATCCACTCGAAGTACTCGCGCGCGTGCAGCCGTGACCTGACCCTGCCGAACCTCGGCTGGTGGGCCCGACGCAAGGGCATCGGCGTGCTCGGCACCGGCGACTTCACCCACCCCGCCTGGTACGACCACCTGCGCGAGACCCTGCACCCGGCCGAGCCCGGCCTCTACCGGCTGAGCCCCGAGGCGGAGCGGGACATCGCCCGGCGGCTGCCGCCGCGGCTGGCCAGCGCGGCGGAGGCGGACCCGGTCCGGTTCATGCTCAGCGTGGAGATTTCCACGATCTACAAGCGGGACGACCGGACCCGGAAGGTGCACCACCTGATCTACCTGCCGGACCTGGACGCGGTGGCCCGGTTCAACGCCGCGCTGGGGCGGATCGGCAACCTGGGCTCGGACGGCCGGCCGATCCTCGGGCTGGACTCCCGCGACCTGCTGGAGATCACCCTGGAGGCCAGCCCGGACGGCTTCCTGGTGCCGGCGCACATCTGGACGCCCTGGTTCTCCGCGCTCGGCTCGAAGTCCGGCTTCGACGCCATCGCCGACTGCTACGCCGACCTGGCCGAGCACATCTTCGCAGTGGAGACCGGCCTCTCCTCCGACCCCGAGATGAACTGGCGGGTCGGCAGCCTGGACCGCTACCAGCTGGTGTCGAACTCGGACGCGCACTCACCTCCGGCGCTGGCCCGGGAGGCCACCGTCCTCGACTCGGCCCGCGACTACTTCGCCATCCGCGAGGCGCTGCGCACCGGCGACGGGCTGGCCGGCACCATCGAGTTCTTCCCGGAGGAGGGCAAGTACCACGCCGACGGGCACCGGCTCTGCGGGGTGAACTGGTCCCCGGAGCGCACCCGGGAGGCCGGCGGGCGCTGCCCGGAGTGCGGGAAGCCGCTGACGGTGGGCGTACTGAGCCGGGTGGCGGAGTTGGCCGACCGGCCCGAGGGGCACCGGCCGGCGCACGCCCGGGAGGTGACCCACCTGGTGCCGCTGGCCGAGATCCTCGGCGAGCTGAACAAGGTGGGCGCCCGCTCCAAGAAGGTCGAGGGGAAGCTCCACGAGCTGGTCGCCGCGCTCGGCCCGGAGCTGGACATCCTCACCCGTACCCCGCTGGACGAGATCGGCCGGGTCGGAGGTGAGCTGCTGGCCGAGGGCATCGGCCGGCTGCGCCGCGGCGAGGTGCGCCGGGTCCCCGGCTACGACGGCGAGTACGGCGTGATCACCCTCTTCGACCCGGCCGAGCTGGGGTCGTCGAGCGGGGGCGCCGGCCAGGACACGCTCTTCGACGTACCCGTGGCCGTGCCCGCGCAGCGGAAGCCCGCGGAGCCGGCGCCGAAGCCCAAGGCCCGGCGCCCGGCGGCGGCCAAGGCCGAGCCGAAGCGCAAGCCCGCAACGCCGCCCCCACCACCGATCGCGCCGGCGCCCTCCCCGCACGAGCCGTTCGAGCCGATGCTCGCCGGGATGGAGGAGGTCGGCACGGGGCTGCTGGACCGGCTCGACGCGATGCAGCGGGTGGCCGCCTCGGCGCCGGGCGGCCCGCTGCTCATCGTGGCCGGACCGGGGACCGGCAAGACCCGGACGCTGACCCACCGGATCGCGTACCTCTGCGCGGAGCTGAACGTCTTCCCGGAGCAGTGCCTGGCGATCACCTTCACCCGGCGGGCCGCGGAGGAGCTGCGGCACCGGCTGGACGGGCTGCTCGGCCCGGTGGCCGAGGACGTCACCGTCGGCACCTTCCACTCGCTGGGCCTGACCATCCTGCGGGAGAACGCGCAGGCCGCGGGGTTGCCGGCGGACTTCCGGATCGCCGACGACGCCGAGCGGGCCGCGGCCCGCGCGGAGGCCGGCGAGGACGACGAGCGGTACGCCGCGCTGCTGCGGAAGCGGGACCTGGTCGACCTGGACGAGCTGCTCACCCTGCCGGTGGCGCTGCTGAGGGCCGACCGGAAGCTGGTGCGGGAGTACCGCGAGCGCTGGAAGTGGATTTTCGTCGACGAGTACCAGGACGTCGACGCCGTCCAGTACGACCTGCTCCGGCTGCTCAGCCCCGCCGACGGCAACCTCTGCGCGATCGGCGACCCCGACCAGGCGATCTACTCGTTCCGGGGCGCGGACGTCGGCTACTTCCTGCGCTTCTCCCAGGACTTCACCGACGCCCGACTGGTCCGGCTGAACCGTAACTACCGCTCGTCGGCGCCGATCCTTGCTGCCGCCGTGCAGGCCATCGCGCCGTCGTCGCTGGTCCGCGGCCGCCGCCTCGACCCGGCCCGGCTCGACCCGGAGGCCCCGCTGGTCGGTCGCTACGCCGCGACCTCCGTCGCGGACGAGGCCGATTTCCTGGTACGCACCATCGACGACCTGGTCGGCGGCCTCTCCCACCGTTCGCTCGACTCGGGTCGGATCGACGGGCGGGCCACCTCGCTGTCCTTCTCCGACATCGCGGTGCTCTACCGCACCGACTCGCAGGCCGCGCCGATCGTGGACGCGCTGGCCCGGGCGAACATCCCCGTGCAGAAGCGCTCGCACGACCGCCTGCGCGACCGGCCGGGAGTGAGCGCCATCGCCCGCGAGTTGCGGCACGCCGGGCTCGACGGTTCTCTGACCGCCCGCGTACGGCTGGCCGGTCAACTGCTGGCGGAGCGCTTCGCCGTGCCGACCCTCGACGGCTCCGGCGCGGTACGCCCCGAGGACGTCCGCACCGCGGTCGACCTGCTCACCCCGCTGGCCCGGCGCTGCGGCGACGACCTCGGGCTGTTCCTCTCCCAACTGGCGACCGGCGCGGAGGTGGACGCCCTCGACCCGCGCGCCGAGGCGGTCACCCTGCTCACCCTGCACGCGGCGAAGGGGCTGGAGTTCCCGGCGGTCTTCCTGGTCGGCGCCGAGGACGGGCTGCTGCCGCTGCGCTGGCCCGGGCAGGAACCGGACGACGACGCGGTGGCCGAGGAACGGCGGCTCTTCTTCGTCGGGCTGACCCGGGCCCAGGACCGGCTCTACGTGAGCCACGCGGCGCGGCGTACGCGGCACGGGTCGGAACGCGAGTGCCGCCCGTCCCCGTTCCTCGACGTGATCGACCCGGGCCTGTTCGAGCGCTTCGGCGACACCGAACCCCGCCGCCCCCGCGACCGCCAGCTCCGCCTGATCTGAACGGCGGCGTGGCGAGCGGAACGGTCACGCGAGCAGGACCGCCAGCCAGGCGCCGGTGAGGATCGCCGGGCCGAACGGGACGGCGGTGTCCCGGCGGACCCGGCGGGCGGCGAGCAGGGCGACGACGATCACCCCGTTCAGCAGGTGCGGAAGGAGCAGCCCGAGGCCCAGGGTCGGCCAGCCGAGCCAGCCGAGCGGCAGGCCGAGCGCGGTGGCGAGCTTGACGTCGCCGAAGCCGAGCTGCGACCGGGGGAGCAGGGCGAGCAGCACGTAGCCGGCGAGGGAGACGGCGGCGCCCGCCAGGGCGGCCAGCAGCCGGCCGGGTGTGCCGGCGGCCAGCGCCGCCCCGACCAGGCCGAGCCCGCCCGCTGCCGCCGCAGCGGCCACCAGCGGGTCGGGCAGTCGCAGGCAGTCGAGGTCCACGAGGGCGAGCACCAGCCCGACCGCCGCCACCGCCAGGATCGCCGGCAACGCCGGGTCGCGGCCTCGCGCGGCGGCGAGCCCGCCGAAGACCAACGCTCCGGCCAGGGTCAGCCCGAGCCTGCTGCCGCGGCTGCCCTGGTCGGCAACGGTCGGCGCGCCACAAAGCCGGGCCAGCGGAACCGCGGCCCCGCCGGCCAGCGCGCCGAGGAGCGCGGCACCCGTCACCAGCCCGGCCGACACGGGCCGGAACGTTACCGGCGGGCCGGCTCCGCGGCTGCCCCGTCGACGGGTCGTGCCGCCGGCCGGCGCGGACGCTCGGTGCTCACCACCACGGCGACGCCGGCCACGATCACCGCGCCGCCGAGCAGCACCTGCGCGGTCACCGGCTCGGCGACGAACAGCGCGCCGAGCGCCACCGCGACCGCCGGGTTCACGTACGCGTAGGTGGAGACCAGGGAGATCGGGGCGTGGGCCAGCAGCCAGACGTACGCGGTGAAGGCGACCAGCGAGCCGGCCACCATGAGGTAGGCCAGCGCCGCCCAGGAGCGGCCGGTCACCTGGGCTGGGGAGAAGCCGTGCAGCTCGCCCCGGACGGTGGCGATCACGGCGAGCGCCACCGCGCCGCCGACCATCTCGTAGACGGTGGCCACGAACGGGTTGTCCGGCATCCGGATCCGGCCGGAGAGGTAGGAGCCGACCGACCAGCTGACCGCCCCCGCCACGACGGTCAGCGCGCCGGCCAGCGGCACACTCCCCGACCCACCGCTCGGCAGGACGAGCAGCACGAGACCGACGAAGCCGAGGGCGACGCCGGCGAAGGTCCACGGCCGGGGCCGGTCGCCGCCGACCGTCCGCAGCAGCACCACGAGGAGCGGGACGGTGGCCACCAGCAGTGCGGCAATGCCGGAGGGCAGCGCGGTCCCCTCCGGGCCGGACTCGGCGAGCACCACGAGGCCGTTGCCGCCGGCCAGCAGCAGCACCCCGACCAGCGCGGCCGAGCCGAGCTGCCGCCAATCGACGCGGAGCGCCCCCGGCCCGCGGCGCAGCCGCAGCACCAGAGCGAGCACCGCCGCGGCGGCGGCGAACCGCATCGCGGCGGAGGTGAGCGGCGGCAGGGACTCGACCGCGACCCGGATGCCCAGGTACGTCGAGCCCCAGAGCACGTAGACCAGGACCAGCGCCGTCCAGATCAGGGCGGGCCGGGCCGGGGGGGCAGCGTGGTCGACGGCGGGCGTCGCACTCGTGGGGCGTGAGCTCATCGGTGGACCACGCTACGGTGACCACGGCGTCGGCGTCCCCTGTTGGTGGCCGGCCTCTCAGCACTGGCGTACGCAGGAGGGCGTTCATGTCGAACTTCGGACCACCGGGCGGCGGCTCCCCCGAGCCGTGGGGTGGACGGCGCCCCGACGACGGCTACGCTCCGCCGGCCGATCCGCGCTACGACCCGGGCTACGGCGGGCAGCAGGGCGACTGGGGCGAGCCGCCGACCCGGCAGTACGAGCCGCCCGCCCCGCACTACGAGCCACCCGGCCCGCACTACGAGCCGCCCGCCCAGCGCTACGACCAGTCGACCCAGCGCTACGAGCCGGCCCCCGCCTGGAACGCCGGCCCGCCGCCGGCCGCCCCGCCCTACCAGGGCTACCCGGCGGATCCGGGCTACGGCAGCCAGCCGCCGTACGCCGAGCCGACGCCGCCGAAGCGCGGCAAGGGGCCGCTGCTCGTGGTCCTGGTCGTGCTGGCGGTGCTGCTGCTCGGCGGCGCGGGGGCCTACTGGATGCTCGGCCGGGACGACGCGAGCACGGGCGGGACGGCCGCCACCTCTGCACCGGCCGGCCCGACCGGGGCCGCGAGCGCGCCGGCCGAGGCGCCCACCACCCCGCCGGCCCCGGCCTCCTCGACCGACCCGCGCTTCGTGAAGGCGGGCCAGTGCGTCGCCAACGAGGGCGGCTCCGCCGAGCCGAAGCTGGTGATCACCGAGTGCGCCGCGAAGACCTACCAGGTGCTGCGCCGCATCGACGGGTCGACCAGCGGCAAGAAGGACGCCGAGTCGAAGTGCGCCAAGGTCGAGGGCTACACCGACTGGTACTTCTTCGACAGCCGGCTCGACACCCTTGACTTCGTGCTCTGCCTCAAGCGCCGGTAGGACCCGGTAGCCAAAACTAGGGCTGTCTAGCATCCACGCTAGACAGCCCTAGTTTTGTCTCGACACCCGACACGCGGTAGTCGCATCTACGCATGTCTAGCCCCGCCGCTAGACGGCCCGATACTGTGCGATTCGTGGATCCGGTCCGCAACCCGTACGCCCCCGGCGCCGGTCAGCGCCCGCCCGAACTCGCCGGGCGGGGGCGGGAGCTGGACGTCTTCGACGTGGTGCTGGAGCGGATCGCCCGCGGCCGGCCGGAACGCAGCCTGATGCTGACCGGGCTGCGCGGCGTCGGCAAGACCGTCCTGCTCAACACCCTGCGCTCGCAGGCCATCAATCACCTGTGGGGCACCGGCAAGATCGAGGCCCGGCCCGACCAGTCGCTGCGCCGGCCGGTCGCCGCCGCGCTGCACATGGCGGTCCGCGAGCTGGCCCCCCGACACCGCGCCCCCGACCGGATCGACGCCTTCCTCGGGGTGCTGAAGGCGTTCGCCCAGCGCGCCGCCCCGGCCGGGCGCGGCGGTGCCGCCCCGAAGCTGCGCGACCGCTGGCAGCCCGGCATCGACGTGCCGGCCAGCAGCGGCCGGGCCGACTCCGGCGACATTGAGATCGACCTGGTCGAGCTGCTCACCGACGCCGCCGCGGTGGCCACCGACGTGGGCACCGGCGTCGCGATCTTCATCGACGAGATGCAGGACCTCGGCGCGGAGGACGTCTCCGCGCTCTGCGCCGCCTGCCACGAGCTGTCCCAGCTCGGCGCGACGCTGATCGTGGTGGGCGCCGGGCTGCCGCACCTGCCGGCCGTGCTGAGCGCCGCGAAGTCGTACTCCGAGCGGCTCTTCCGCTACCAGCGGATCGACCGGCTCGACCGGATCGCCGCCGACCAGGCGCTCTGCGCCCCGGCCGAGCGGGAGGAGGTCGAGTACGAGCAGAAGGCCCTCGACCTGCTCTACGAGAAGTCCGGCGGCTACCCGTACTTCGTCCAGGCGTACGGGAAGGCCACCTGGGACCATGCGCCCCGCTCGCCGGTCACCGCCGCGGACGTCCGGGTCGCCGCGCCCGAGGCGGAGGCGGAGCTGGCGGTGGGCTTCTTCGGCTCGCGGTTCGAGCGGGCCACGCCGGCCGAGCGCGAGTACATGCGTGCCATGGCGACGCTCGCGCTGGTGGACGGGGAGGAGGGCGGCCGCGACGACATGGACGCGGCGGTGCCCACCGCGGAGATCGCGCGGGCGCTCGGTCGCAAGCCGGCCAGCCTCTCGCCGGCCCGGGACGCGCTGATCAAGAAGGGCCTGATCTACTCGGGCGAGCGGGGCACGGTCGCCTTCACCGTCCCGCACTTCGGCCGCTACCTGCGCACCCAGCCGGCCTGACCGCGGATCAGACCTTCGACCAGGGCGGCGGGAAGACGACCTCCCCGGCCGGGGGCGGCGGCTCGTCGCTGGTGGACGGCGGCAGCACCAGCGCCTGCCACGGCTCACCCAGGCCCGACCACGGGCTGGTCAGCCCCAGCCGGTCCGCCCGGCCGAACCCGAACCGGCGGTAGTACGCCGGGTCGCCCAGCACCACCACGAGCCGCTCGCCCAGCTCGGTCGCGGCGTCGAGGGCGGCCTGCACGGCCGCGCCGCCGTGCCCGATCCGCTGCCGGTGCGGGGCCACCGCAACCGGGCCGAGCGCCAGCGCCGGCCACGCGCCACCGTCGGTGCGCACCCGCACCCGGGTGAGCAGCGCGTAGCCCACCACCTCACCGCCGTACTCGGCGACGATGGCCAGCTCCGGGATCCAGGCGTCGCTGCGCCGCAGGTCCTCGACCAGCCCCACCTCGGGCGGGGTGGCCACGTCGGGGCGGGCGAAAGCGGTGGCCAGCACCCGGGCGACCGGCTCCTCGTCCGCCGGGTCCTCGGGTCGGAGTCGCAGGGTCGTCACCCGCGCGACCTTACCGCCCAGAGCCGGTCCATCCGCGACGGTCGCTGAAATCGGTACTCTCCGGACGTCCATGTCGGCCGATCCCTTTCGGGTGTTGCAGGGGTGGCGGGGGCCGCGACAGGGTATGACTGAGCCATGAAGCCCGTGCGCTCCCTCGCCCGCGTCATGTTGAGCGGCATCTTCGTGGTCAGCGGCGCCCGCAACCTGCGGAATCCGGGACGGCTGGTCCCGGCCGCGCAGCCGATCACCGACAAGGTCACGCCGCTGCTCCAGAACATCAACCCCCGCATCCCCACCGACACGGCGACCCTGGTCCGGGCCAACTCGGCCACCCAGTTGGTCGCCGGGCTGATGCTGGCGACCGGCAGGTTCACCCGGCCGGCCGCGCTCGTCCTCGCCGCCACCCTCGTGCCGACCACCGCGGCCGGCCATCCCTTCTGGAACAACGACGACCCGGCGGCGCGGAACAACAACCAGATCCACTTCCTGAAGAACCTCGGGCTCTTCGGGGGTCTCCTCCTCGCCGCCGCCGACACCGAGGGCAAGCCGGGGCTCCGCTGGCGCACCGGCCACCGGATCAACCACTCGCGCCGCTCCGTGAAGCGCGCGGTCCGTACCGCCCGCCGGGAGGCGAAGATCGCCGTACGCTCGGCGGCCACCGCCCGCCGAATCCCCGGCTGACCTGCATCAATACGGCCTCCACCCCCCGCAAGGCCACCAATCACCTGAACCGCCCGAGACCCGTTAACGCGGTGGAAATGTCAAAAACACGTGTGGGATCGGACACGGTCGCGTAACGCGGGAGGCAGCAACGTGAGGCGCCGTTCTAGGCTCCGTGCTGGACCTGGACGGGCAGGACGACCTTGGTACGGGGGTGGCCACGCCATGCCGACGACAGTCGGTAGACGGATGGGCCGCCTCGCTCCCCTCCAGCGGGCCACGCGGGGGATCGATCGCCGAACCGTCGTGCGGACCGGCACCGTGGCCGCCGTCGCCTACGCCGCGTGGCTCGCCATCGGCGCCTTCGGGCGGCCGTACAACTTCTTCGACATGAAGATCTACCACGGTGCCGTGGTGTGGTGGGCGAGCGGCAACGAACTGTACGACTTCATCGCCCCCTCCACCACCCTGGGCTTCACCTACCCGCCGTTCGCCGGCCTCGCCATGCTGCCGATGTCCTGGCTGCCGGTCGACGCCGCCGGCTGGCTCAACGTCCTGGCCAGCATCGCCGCGCTCGCCGTCGTGCTGGCCGCGCTGCTGCGCCCCATCGTCGACCGGCTGGGCTGGTCGCTCTGGTTCACCGTCGGCATCGCCACCCCGCTGGCCGTGGCCATCGAGCCGTCCCGGGAGACCCTCGGCTACGGCCAGGTCAACCTGCTGCTCTTCGCGCTGATCATGGCGGACCTGGTCGGCCTGCGCTGGCGGGCCAGGCGCGGCACCCACTACGAGACCGCCGACTCGGCGCTGGCCCGGTTCGTCTACAGCGGCACCTGGGCCGGGGTCGGCATCGGACTGGCCACCGCGGTCAAGCTCACCCCGGCGCTGTTCCTGGCATATCTGGTGATCACCCGGCAGTGGCGGGCCGCGCTGACCGCGGTCGCCACGACCATCGGCGTGACCATGGCGACGTTCGGGCTGGTCGGCGCGGAATCGCGGACGTACTTCACCGACGTGCTCTGGCAGACCGAGCGGGTCGGCGCGGCGGACATGACCGCCAACCAGTCGCTCGCCGGCCTGCTGGCCCGGCTCTACGACTCGATCGAGACGCCCGGCCTGCTCTGGCTGGCCTTCGCGGTGCTGATGCTGGCGCTCGGGCTGTCCCGGGCGGCCAGTGCGCGCGCCGACGGCGACGAGCTGACCGCGTTCACGCTGGTCGGGCTCACCGCCAACGTGATCAGCCCGATCTCCTGGTCGCACCACCTGGTCTGGGTCATCCCGGCGATCATCGTGCTGGCCGACGCCGCCGTACGCCGGCGCGAGGCCAGCCGCGGCCTGCTGCCCCGGGGCACCGGCACGCCACCGGCCACGGGGGTGCCGGCGCTGCGCCCGCCGATCTGGTACCCGACCCTCACCGGGCTCCGGCACGGGGTCGGCGCGCTCGGGCTCTACCTGCTCTTCCTGATCTCGCCGATCTGGCCGTACGAGCACCAACTCCCCGAGGTGTCGCACTACCAGGACGGCCTGTTCGGCGCGCTGATGGAGAACTCCCTGGCCGTCGCCCTGATCGTGCTGGTCGCGGCGCTGCCCTGGCGCCCCGGCGCGGAGCCCGCGTTCTATCACGACCGGCTCGCCCGCGCGGTTCAGCCCGCGGCCCGGCGCTGAGGAGTCAGGGGCAGTTCACCCACTCCTCGGTGCCGTCGGCGAACACCTGCCGCTTCCAGATCGGCAGCCGCGCCTTCACCTCGTCGACCAGCCGCGCGCAGGCCGCGAAGGCCGCCGCCCGGTGGGCGGTGCTGACCGCCGCCACCAGGGCCACGTCGCCGATCTCCAGCGGGCCGATCCGGTGCGACACGGCGACCGCGTACACCTCGGGGTCGGCGGCGATCTCGGCCGCCACCTCGCGCAGCACGGCCTCGGCGGTCGGGTGGCCCTCGTACTCCAGCAGGGTGACCGTGCGGCCGTGGTCGTGGTCGCGGACCACGCCCTGGAACGAGACCACCGCGCCGGCCCGGCGGTCCGCGACCGCCGCCTCGTGCGCGGCCAGGTCCAGCGGCCGCTCGGTCACCGCGCCGAGCACCACGCTCACCGTTCCACCCTGGTTCGCCACCTCCGGGCTCGCGCTCACTGTTCCGCCCGGGTTCGCGACTGCGGGGCTCGCAACACCGGCTCACTCCGCGCACTCACCATGCCCGCTCCCCGGGGGTCAGCGGCAGCGGTACGAGCGGCACGCGGTCGCCCGCCGCGCCGCTGGTGCCCGGCCGGATCACCGCGAAGCCGTCCGCGCCGGCCAGGCCGCGCAGCATCGCCGAGCCGACGTGGCGGACCGGGTGCACGGTGCCGGCCACCCGGTCCCACCGCACGAGGGCGAGGTGGGTGTGGTCGCCCCGCCCGGGGACCGGCTCGGCCAGGGTGACCTGCGGCAGCACCGGCATCGGCCGGCCCTGCAGGCCGGCGAGCAGCGGCGCGACCAGCGAGACCAGCGCGACGACCGCGGACTGCGGGTTGCCCGGCAGACCGGCCACGAAGCGGACCCGGCCGTCGCCGTCGACCAGCCGGGCCAGCAGCATCGGGAAGCCCGGCCGGACCGCCACGGTGTTCACCACGTAGTCGGCGCCGAGCGTCTCCAGCGTCGGGTGCAGGTGGTCGACCGGGCCGTGCATGGTGCCGCCGGTGGTGCAGACCAGGTCGGCGTCGGCGAGCGCGGCGCGCAGCGCGGCCACGTGGGCGGGGAGGGTGTCGGCCACCGGACCGACCACGTCGGCGGGGCGCACCTGGCAGCCGTACCGGCGCAGCCAGGAGGGCACGGCCGGGCCGAGCGCGTCCCGGACCCGGCCGGCCCCCGGCGGACCAGCGGTCAGCAGCTCGTCGCCGAAGACCAGCAGCGCGGCGCGGGGCCGGCGGCGGACCCGCAGGGTGTCGTGCCCGCAGGAGGCGGCCAGGCCGATCACCGCCGGGTCGACGGGCGTGCCGGCGGGCAGCAGCTCCTCCCCCGCGTACGCCTCCTCGCCCGGCTCCCGCCACTCCGGCGCGGGGCGGGGCGTGCCGGCCACCCGGCCGTCGGCGGTCCGGGTCGACTCCTCGATCCGCAGGATCGCCGTCGTGCCCTCGGGGACCATCGCACCGGTGGCGATCTCCACCGTGCTGCCGGCGGCCTCCAGCGGGGACGGGGTCTGCCCGGCGAGCACCCGGCCGACCACCCGCCACGGGCCGTCCCCGCGCACCGCCCAGCCGTCCACGCTGGAGGTCGGGAACGCGGGCAGGTCGGTACGCGTCGTCAGCGGCTCGGCCAGGGTGTGTCCGTCGGCGTCGGCGAGCGGCCGGCCGACCGTGGGGAGCGCGGCGGCGAGACCCACCGCGTACACCCGGGAGCGGGCCTCGTCCCACCCGGCCGGCGGCGGCGCGGCGACCTCGACCGTGGCGGCTGCGGCTTCCGTGCTCATCGGCCGAGCCTATCCCCGGCCGGGCCGCCGACGGCCCCGGGGCGCTTCGCGAAACCTCGTCAGTGGTCGCCGCCGCGGAGCTGGTCGACGGTGTGCCGCAGGATCGGCCCGAGGACCGCCAACCCGTCCTTCGCCCCGCCCCGCGACCCGGGCAGGTTGACCACCAGCATCCGACCGGCCACCCCGGCCAGCCCGCGCGACAGCGCGGCCGTCGGCACCGCGTCGCGGCTGTGCGCCCGGATCGCCTCGGCGATGCCGGGGATCTCGTAGTCGAGCAGGGCGCGGGTCACCTCGGGGGTGCGGTCGGTCGGGGTGACGCCCGTCCCGCCGCTGGTCAGCACCACGTCGACGCCCTCGTCGCGGGCCGCCCGCAGCGCCGCGCCGACCGGCTCGCCGTCGGGCACCACGACCGGCTCCTCGACCTCGCAGCCCAGTTCCCGCAGGCCGGCGACGAGCAGCGGGCCGCTGGTGTCCGCGTAGACCCCGGCGGCCGCCCGGTTGGAGGCGACGATCACCCGGGCCCGGATCACGGCCGGTCCTCCGGCCGGACCCACTCGCCGGTCTTGCCGCCCTCCTTGCGCAGCACCCGGACCGCGTCCACGGAGGCCGCCGGGTCGACCGCCTTGACCATGTCGACCAGGGCGAGCCCGGCGACGGCCACCGCGGTGAGCGCCTCCATCTCGACCCCCGTCCGGTCGGCGGTCCTCGCCGTGGCGGTGATCTCGACCGTGTCGTCGGTGAGGCGCAGGTCGACCGTGACGCCGTGCAGGGCGATCGGGTGGCAGAGCGGGATCAGGTCGGGGGTCCGCTTCGCCCCCATGATCCCGGCGAGCCGGCCGACGGCCAGGGCGTCGCCCTTGGGCAGGCCGTCGCGGCGCAGCAACTCCACCACCTCGGCGGTGGTGCGGAGCCGGCCGGCGGCGACCGCGAGCCGGCCGGAGACCGGCTTGGCGGAGACGTCGACCATCCGGGCCGCGCCGGCCGGGTCGACGTGGGTGAGCTGCGCGGGTTCGGTCACGGCCGCGAGCCTATCCGTCCGGTACGACCGGACGCCCGCTTCGGTGCCCTCGGCGGGACGGGCGCCGGACCTCCGCCAAAGCCTTTCCTCCGCAGTGCCGAATTGAATACCATTGCATTTCCCGCCAATATATGCGGAAGACGTCTTAACGGAAGATAGTGCGCGATCCACCGCACGACTTCAAAAGATATCAGAGAGCGACGACATTTTTCCGGTCCGTGGATCTGCGGCGTGTGATGCAACCCAGTGCCCGAACGACTAGAGACATCGCGCATGGGGGACTCGATAATCCCATTGGAACGTCGCCCCGAATATGCGTTCAGTCTTCAGGCAAAGACAGTGAGTGACAAGAGGCGGCGTCATTCGCGCATTCTGCGCATATGGACATCTAATGTTACCAACTCGGCCTAAACGCCATAAGCTGTCCTGCGTCGGTGGGGGTCGGCGACAACGGCTCCGCAGGATCGAGCGAAGGGTAGAGCAGATGCGCGGCAACGACTGGCTGTGAGGGCCTACCCGGCCGCTTGAGCGCGCCGTACAGTACGGGTGCACGCACCGCTACGGGATGGGCGCGGTGGAGGCCATTACGTGACTCGCACCCTTGCACGCGACAATGGGACCGATCGGCGGCTGCTGCTGCTAGTCGGTCTCGTCGTGTTTGCCGCCGGGGTCTCGACGCTGGTCAGCCTCCGACTGATTGACAGCCGCGGCCTGGTGACCGAGCCCAACCTCACCCGGGCCGCCGCACTCACGTTCTTTGTCGCCGTCGCGGCGACCGTCAATGTCCGGATCCGCATCCGCGCCACCACCCACGGCATCTCCTGGACGGACGCCGCGACGGTCATCGGGCTGGCCGTCGCCCCCGTGCCGTGGGTGATCGTCGCCACCGGCCTGGGCGTCGCGATCGCCCGCACGATCACCCGGCTGCCCGCCATCAAACTGGCCTTCGGCATCGCCAAGGAGATGACGCTGGCCGCCGCCGGCGGACTGGTGCTGGTCGCCGCCGGCTGGACCTGGCCGTGGTCCGGGTCGATCAGCCGCTCCCTGCCCGCCCTGGTGCTGGCCTACCTGACGGTCGTGGTGCTGGACGAGCTGCTCATGTTCCCGGTCCTCGCGTTCGCCACCGGAACGCCGATCCTCAACCGCTTCCGGCAGCAGCTCGACCTCCGGTTGGCGAGTGTGCTCGCCCGCTTCTCGGTGGTCCTGTCCACCCTGCTCATCCTCCGGATCAACCCGACCTTCCTGGTGGTCGTCCCGCCCCTCGTCCTGAGCCTGCACCTGGCCAACTCCAGCCGGGTGCGCAGCCGGGCCGAGCGGGAGGCCTGGCAGCGCCTTGCCCGCACCACCGACGCGCTGAACGTGGTCGATCTCGACCAGGTGCTCACCACCGCGGTCACCCAGGCCACCGAACTCTTCTCCGCCGACGAGGTCGACATCGAGCTGCGCGAGGAGGGGCGCCTGGTCCGGGGGGCCGGCGGCGCCATCACCCTCCGGGGACCGGCCGGCACACCCAGCGCGATCGAGGGCTCGGTGCTCACCACGCGCCTCGAAGGGCACGACCAGAACGCCGACATCGGCGTGCTGCGCCTGCGGTTCGCCGGGCCGGTCGAGCTGTCCGAGCGCGAGCAGTACACCCTGCGCACCTTCGCCTCGGCGCTCTGCACCGCCGTGCGCAACGCCCAGGCGTACGCCGAGCTGGCCCGGATCGCCGACGAGCACGCGTACGCCGCCACCCACGACGCGCTCACCGGGCTCTCGAACCGGCGGCACCTGCTCGACGAGGGCACCGAGCAGCTCACCAACCGGCACGCCGACGGCGTCACCGCCCTGGTGCTGATCGACCTCAACCACTTCAAGGAGGTCAACGACACCCTCGGGCACGGCGCCGGTGACCGGGTGCTGACGCAGGTCGCCGACCGGCTGCGCGGCGCGGCCCGCCCGGACGACCTGGTGGCCCGCCTCGGCGGCGACGAGTTCGCCGTGCTGCTGCGTGGCCTGCCCGCCCCGGCGGTGGCCGCGCACCGGGCCGAGGCGCTGCTGACCGCGCTGCACGAGCCGCTCGACCTGGACGGCATGCGGATCAGCGTGGAGGCCAGCGGCGGCATCGCGGTCGCCCCGGCCAGCGGGGGGATGCCCGAGCTGCTACGCCGCGCCGACGTGGCGATGTACCAGGCCAAGCGGGCCGGCCAGCGGATCGCCACGTACGCCCCGACCCGCGACACCGCCGACCTGGGCCGGCTCACCCTCGGCGGTGAGCTGCCCCGGGCGGTCGCCGACCACGAGTTCACCGTCAACTTCCAGCCGATCGTCGACCTGGGCAGCGGCGAGGTGATCGGCGCGGAGGCGCTGGCGCGCTGGCACCACCCGACACACGGCATGATCGACCCGCTGCGCTTCCTGGAGGCGGTCGAGCGCTCCGGGCTGCTGCCCGCGTTCGCCGAGGCGATCCTCGACCAGGCGCTGATCGCCGCCGGCTCCTGGCGGGACGCCGGCTTCGACCTGCCGGTCTCGGTGAACGTGTCGCCGCGCAGCCTCCTCGACGCCCGCTTCCCCGGGGCGGTGCTGGCCCGGCTGCGGGCGCACGACCTGCCGCCGGACCGGCTGGTGCTGGAGCTGACCGAAACGCTGACGCTCAGCCAGCTCGACGTGGTCGACCGGGTGCTCAGCCGGCTCCGCGACTCCGGCGTACGACTGGCCCTGGACGACTTCGGCACCGGCTACTCCTCGCTCTCGCTGCTCTCCCGGATCCCGGTGCACGAACTGAAGATCGACCGGAGCTTCGTCACCGCGATGGAGAGCGCCACCGAGGCCGCCGCGGTGATCCGCTCCACGCTGGACCTGGGCCGCAGCCTCGACCTGACCGTGGTGGCCGAGGGCGTGGAGAGCGAGCCGCAGCGGCGGGCGCTCTGGGAGCTGGGCTGTGCCGCCGGGCAGGGCCACCTGTTCGCCCGGCCACTGCCGTCCGGCACGCTCCTCGCCGCCCTCCAGCGGGGCGCCGGTGGGCGGCCGGGCGCCCTCGCGCCGCCGCTGCACGACGCGGGCGCGGTGATCCGCCTGCCCGGCCGCCGCGCCGGCGGTGGTCGCAGCCGCACCGCCACCTCCTGACCATCGGCGTCGGCCAAGATCCGCAGGCCGGGACGCGGTCCCGGTCTGCCAGACTGGCCCGCGTGACCGCCGACGCCGACCGGACCGCCCCCGCCTTCCGCCGCTGGCAGGCGATCGACACCGCCGCCGGCGGCCTCGCCCTCGACGTGGGCCTCTACGCCGTCTCCGCGCTGTTCGCCGCGGTCACCGCCGCCACCTCCACGCTGCTGCCGCACCGCGCCTGGGGCACCCTCGCCACCATCGGCTACGCCCTGGCGGCGCTCGCCGCGACCGTCCAACTCCTGACCCGACGCCGGCATCCCGGCACCCCCCTCGCCGGGCTGCCCGCCCGCTGGGCGGTCACCGGCTTCGCCTGGGCCAGCACCGCCCTGCTGCCGGTGGTCGCCCAGAGCATCCAGCGGGCCGGCGGCCGGACCGACCGGGCGCAGGAGGAGGTGGTCGTGGTCGAGCACGCCGGCGCGCGGCTCGCCGAGCACGGCACCCCCTACCTCGGGCACGACGCGATCGCCGCCCTGCCCCCCGGCGAGCAACTGCTCGGCTACACCCCCTACCAGCCCGGGATGGCGCTGTTCGGGCTGCCCCGGGCCGCCGTCGACGTCTGGTGGACCGACGCGCGGGTCTGGTTCGCCCTGGTCACCGCGCTGGCGCTGGCCGCCGCCGTGAGCACCGTGCGGACCACCGCCCGCTCCACCGCACCCCGGCCCGCCGCCGCCGTGCTGCGTGCCGCGCAGGCGGCCACCGTCCTGCCGATCTGCGCGCTCACCCTGGCCACCGGCGGCGACGACCTCCCCGTACTCGCGCTCTGCCTCCTCGCCCTCGCCCTCGCCGCCGCCGGCCGGCCCGGCCGCGCAGGGCTCGCGGTGGGCGCGGCCGGCGCGTTGAAGCTGTTCGCCTGGCCGGTGGCGGTCGTGCTGGTCTGCTGGGCCGCCACCCGCCGGGCCGGCCTGCGCACCGCCGTGGGGGCCCTCGGCCTGCCGGTCCTCGCGCTGCTCCCCGTGCTGCTGGTCGACCGCGACGCCCTGGTGGAGAACGTGCTGCGCTTCCCGCTCGGGCACGGCCTCGTGACCAGCCCCGCGCAGTCCCCGTTCCCCGGCCACCTGATCGCGAGCGCGCTGCCCGCCGGCCGGCTGGTCGCCGCCGCGCTGCTGGCCGCCGTCGGGGTCGCGATCGCCGCCCGGCTGCTGCGCCGCCCGCCGCGCACCGCCGCCGCCACAGCCTTGATCTGCGGGTACGGGCTGCTCGCCGCGATCCTGCTGATGCCCTCGACCCGATTCGGCTACCTGCTCTACCCGATCGCCCTGCTGGTCCTCGCCCCCGCCCTCGCGCTCGCGGAGCACCGCCCCGAGGTCGCTCCCGGACCGCCTTTCCGGGCAACTGGCCGGCGCGGCCCGGCCGGAGGGCGTAGACCTGAGGCATGACCACCTACCGCGACCGGGCCGAGGCGGGACGCATGCTCGCCGACCAGCTCGGCGACCTCACCGGGCGACCCGACGTCATCGTCCTCGGGCTGGTCCGCGGCGGCGTGCCCGTCGCCCAGGTGATCGCCGAACGGCTCGGCGCGCCGCTGGACGTGCTGGTGGTCCGCAAGCTCGGCATGCCCTTGGCCCCCGAGGTGGCGTACGGCGCGCTCGGCCCCGGCGGGGTGCAGGTGCTCAACGACATGGTCGCCGACCGGATCGACGCGGACGAACGCGCCGAGGTACGCCGGCGCGAGCAGATTGAACTGGACCGCCGCGAGCAGCTCTACCGGGGTGCCCGCCCGCAGCTCGACCTGGCCGGGCGCATCGCCGTCATCGTCGACGACGGGCTGGCAACCGGCGCCACCGCCCGCGCCGCCGTGCAGGTGGCCCGGCACCTGGGCGCCGCCCGCGTGGTGGTGGCCGTCCCGGTCGGCTCCGACCAGGCGTACGAGATGCTCGCCGCCGAGGCCGACCAGGTGATCTGCCCCCAGGTGCCGCCCGACTTCATGGCCGTCGGGGCCTACTACGACGACTTCCACGAGGTCGCCGACGACGAGGTGACACAGGCGCTCACCGCCACCGCGTGATTCCACCGGGTACCTTCGGTGTCATGCAGCTCACCTGTCCCAAATGCCATGGAGAGATGCGCCAGTACGAGCGCAGCGGAGTGATCATCGACCAGTGCGGCGAATGCCGCGGCATCTTCCTCGACCGCGGCGAGCTCGAGAAGCTGTTCGAGGCCGAGGCGAACTGGAACCAGCAGCACGGCGCGCGGCAGGCCGCGCCGGCCGGAGGCGGCTACACCCCGCCCCCGCCGCCACCGCCCGCCGCCGCTCCCCACCAGCCCGGCTACGGCGCCGTCCCGCCGCCTCCGCCGCCGCCCGGCCACGGCTACGCGCAGCCCGCGTACGGCCAGCAGCACTACGGCTACCACGGCCACTACCGCCGCAAGAAGAAGCACGGCGGCTTCCTCGGCGAACTGTTCGACTGACCCTCGCCACGCCGGGCCGGCGACCCACCGGCCCGGCGTCACCGTCGTGCCGACTCCGCCACGCCGTGGCAGGCTGCACGGCATGAGCGCGATCCGGCCGCACGAGGCGCTGGCGCAGGCGTACGACGGCATCACCGCCGTCGTCACCCGACTCGACGACGCCGGCCTGCAACGGCCCACCCGCTGCCGGGGCTGGCTCGTCGCCGACCTGCTCTTCCACGTGCTCTGCGACGCGCAACGGGCGCTGGTCGCCCTCGCCAGCCCGGCATCCGGCCCGGCCGATGTCGACGACGTCAGCTACTGGCGGGCGTTCACGCCCGGCGGCGACGACGAGGCGAGCGTGAAGCACGCCTGGTGGGCGCGCCGCTCCGCCGCCGCCTTCGACCGGCCCAGCGGGGTGGTGCGGATCTGGTCCGACACCGCGCCCGCCGCCGTCCGGGCGGCCGCCGCCGCCGATCCCGACGGGCACGTGACCACGCAGGGGCACGTGCTGCGGGTACCCGATTTCCTCGCCACCCTGATCACCGAGGCGGTCATCCACCACCTCGACCTGGTGGTGGACCTGCCCGACGCCCCGCTCCCGGCGGAGGCCCCCACCCGGGTGGCGGTGGCCACGGTGGACGGGCTGCTCAGCGACGAGGCTGTCCGGCCGACCGGCTGGGACGACCGGGACTACCTGCTCAAGGCCACCGGCCGGGTGCCGCTCACCGACCGCGACCGGCTGGAGTTGGGCGAGGCCGCCGGCTGGTTCCCCCTGCTCGGCTGACGGCTTCATTCGGCACGGCGGTCAAGCAGCAGGTAGGCGGGCGGCAATCGTTCCGCGAGCAGGAGAGGCGACCAGCCGGCGTGGTCAGACGATGGCCATGTCGACAAATCGCGAAAGATGCAATTGGGCGGCAACCGTGATCGTGTCAGTCGGTCCATTTCTGTGCTTGGCAACGATCAGGTCCGCCTCCCCGGCGCGCGGCGACTCCTTGTCGTAGTAGTCGTCGCGATGCAACAGAATGACGACGTCGGCATCCTGTTCGATCGAGCCGGATTCCCGCAGATCGGACAGCTGGGGTCGCTTGTCGGTGCGCTGTTCGGGACCACGGTTCAGCTGGCTGACCGCGATCACCGGGCACTCGACCTCCTTGGCCAGCAGCTTCAGGCCACGGGACAGGTCCGCGACCTCCTGCTGCCGGCTCTCGGTGCGCTTCGGCGAGGTCATCAGCTGGAGGTAGTCCACCACGATCAGCTTGAGGTCGTGCTTCTGCTTGAGTCGCCGCGCCTTGGCCCGGATCTCCATGAGGTTCATGCTCGGCGTGTCGTCGACGAAGAGCGGCGCCTCGCTGATCTCGCCCATGCAGCGGGCCAGCTTGGTCCAGTCGTCGTCGGAGAGCTGGCCGCTACGCAGCACGTGCAGCGGCACGCGCGCCTCGGCCGAGAGGAGTCGCATGACGATCTCGACCTTGCTCATTTCCAGGGAGAAGATCGCCGCCGCCTGGTTGGCCCGAATAGCAGCATTTCGGGCAAAGTCCATAGACGCGGTCGATTTGCCCAAACCAGGCCGGCCGGCCACGATGATGAGCTGCCCGGGGTGGAGGCCGTTGAGCAGGCGGTCGAGGTCGCTGAAGCCGGTCGGCACACCGGTCATCACCCCGCCCTGCGCGCCAACCGCCTCGATCTCGTCGAGCGTCGGCTGGAGCATGTCGGCCAGGACGGCGAAGTCCTCGCTGACCCGCTTCTCGGTCACCTCGTAGACGGCCTGCTGGGCGAGGTCGACGACGTCGTCGACGTCCCGGCTGCCGCCCTGGCCGGTGCCGTAGCCGAGCTGGACGATCCGGGTGCCGACCTCGACCAGCCGGCGCAGCACCGCCCGCTCGCCGACGATCCGGGCGTAGTAGGCCGCGTTGGCGGCGGTCGGGACGCTGGCGATCAGCGTGTGCAGGTAGGGCGCGCCGCCGATCCGGGCCAGGTCGCCGGAGTCGGCGAGCGCGGCGGCCACGGTGATCGGGTCGGCCGGCTCACCGCGACCGTAGATGTCGAGGATCGCGTCGAAGACGGTCGCGTGCACCGGGCGGTAGAAGTCGTTCGACTTGAGAATCTCGACGACGTCCGCGATGGCGTCCTTGGAGAGCAGCATCCCGCCGAGGACGCACTGCTCGGCGGCCACGTCCTGGGGCGGGGTCTTCTCGAACTGGCCGTCCCGCTGCGCCGGCGCGGGCGGTGGCCCCCCGGCCCGCTCCGAGCGCGTCTCGTCGGTGACCGACACGGGTTCCCCCCTTGCTGCGTCGGATCGGATCCAGCTCTACCGCCAGGGTGTGACAAGTTCCGACGACCCTCCGGTCGATCGGGGGCCATCGCCCGGACGGTCGGGGGACCACGATACGGAACCCGAGGTCAGCCGCTCAACAGCACCGGTGGACGAGCCTCGGGACAACCTGTGGACGCCGGTGGGCAGGCATGTGCGCAGGGTGTGCACAGGGTGTGGATAAGTGATGGGGAATTTGGGCGCGCTCGACGTTGACCTGGGGTTTCGCGATCCCCACCCTGTGGACGGAAGATTTCGGGTCGAGCTTGGGCGCCGTTCGTCCCGTACTATCTCTGCGAACGGCTACACCTGGACAGCGGATTGCATTTTCGGTTGAGAAGGGTCACTCTCCCGCCGTGAGAAACCGGGACTGGGGAAGCGGGGAGGGCAGCCCGCGCGAGCGCCGGCCGAGCGCCTCCTGGGACGCTCCCGCCGGTCCGCTCCCGGTCGAGTCGTCCACCCCCGAGAGCTACCGCACGCCGAGCCGTCGGCGCGCCGTCGAGCGCGGCCAGGGCGAGCCCGTCGACGCCTATCTTCCCCGGTGGGCGCTGGAATCCGGGATCCGTCGGGCCGACGGCGGGGGTCGGCACGCCGCTCGCGACGACGACGAGGACGTCGAGCCGCCGTACTCGGGTGGGGGCTGGCGGGCGGAGACCGACTGGCGCCGCGACGACGACCGCCGCGACCTGCGGGCCATCGGCGCCGGCCCGGTGTCCGAGCACACCGCCGAGTGGACTCTGGACACCCCGCAGGGTCAGGGCTATGTCGGGAGCCGGCGGGCCGACGGGATCGAGGGCGAGCCGGTTTCCGGGGTGGCCCCGCGGAGCCGGCCGCGTCGCGCGGCGACACGGCGGCCGCAGGTGACCTGGTCGGGGCTGGAGGAGGCGCCCGAGTCGGGCGACGACGGTGACCGGTGGGACGCCGAGCGGCCGACCCGGCGGAGCCGGCGCGCGGCGGCGGATTCGTGGTCGCGGCCGGCCGTGGACCCGTGGGAGCGCGGCCGGGCGGCCGAGCCGGACCCGGCGGAACAGCCGGCGGTCGACCCGTGGGACGCGTCGGGCGTGCACGCGTGGGGGCGTTCCGCCACCGCCAGCCGGTGGGATCAGGCGGAGAGCCGCTGGGACCGCACGGAACACACGGGCCAGTGGGACCGCTTCACCGACACCGGCCAGTGGGACCGGCAGGCCGACCCCGGCCCGTGGGACCGGGTCCGGGAGACCGGCGCCGGAGACCGGTACGCGGAGGTCGACCACTGGGACCGGACGGCGCCGCCGCTACCGGCCCGGGAGGGCTGGGCGTCGCCGGAGCGGGCCGAGGCGTTCTGGTCCGGGACGCGGCTGGCCGGTGACGATCCCCGCTGGACGGAGACGCCGCCGTCGGCCCCGCGGTCGCCGATGGTCGCCTCCACCGCGCCGCGTCCGGCGCCCCGCCGCCGGCCGGTGGAGCCGGTGGTGGCAGGGCGGGCCGGGGCGTCGACGCTGCGACGGCGGGTGGAGACGGTCGGCGGCGGGTCGTGGGGCCGCCCGCTGGAGGACGACCTGCTCGACCCGGATCCGGGTGGGCCGCTGCGGTCGCTGTTCTACACGGCCGCCTGCTACGTGGTGCCGGCGTTGCTGCTCGTCGTCGGGTTGCTGTTCCTCGATGGCCAGCCCCCGGCGGGGTGCGTCACCGACATCACCGGGGGCGGTTGTGACTCGCCACGTGCACACGCCATCGCCTCGTTGGTGGCGGGGGCGCCGCGGTTCGGGCTGGCGCTGCTGAGCAGTCTCGTGGTGGCGGTGGTGCTGCGTCGGGTCGGCACGACGTGGCGGTCGGCGACGGTGGCGCTGGCGTCGGCCGTGGTGGGCGGCGGGCTCTCCACCGTGGTGATCAGCGCGGTGACGGGCCAGCCGATCGGGTGACGCCGCGACCGGCGTCCACCCCCCGACATGCGGAAGGGCCCGCACCGGGTGTCGGTGCGGGCCCTTCCGTCGTGCTCTCGGGTGTCAGCCCTTGACCACGTTCAGGTCGAACTTGGCGGTCACCTCAGGGTGCAGCCGGATGCTGACCGGGTAGGCGCCGAGCGACTTGATGTGGCTGGACAGCTCCAGCCGACGACGGTCCAGGGTCGGACCACCGGCCGCCTTGACGGCGTCGACGATCTCGGCCGGGGTGACCGAGCCGAAGAGCCGCCCGCCGTCGCCGGCGCGGGCCTTCAGGCTGACCTTCAGACCCTCGATCTGGGCCTTGACCTCGTTGGCGTGGTCGAGGTCGCGGATCTCGCGGGCCGCGCGGGCCCGCTGGATGACCGTGACCTGCTTCTCCGCGCCCTTGGTCCAGGCGATCGCGAAGCCCTGCGGCAGCAGGTAGTTACGGCCGTAGCCGTCCTTAACCTCGACGATGTCGCCCGGGGCACCGAGGCCGGACACCTCCTGAGTCAGGATGATCTTCATGTCGGTGCCTCCTCTCAGCGGGCCGTGGCCGTGTACGGCAGGAGCGCCATCTCGCGGGCGTTCTTGACCGCACGGGCGATCTGCCGCTGCTGCTGCGAGGTCACGCCGGTCACCCGCCGAGCGCGGATCTTGCCGCGGTCGGAGATGAACTTGCGCAGCAGCGCGGTGTCCTTGTAGTCGATGTAGGTGATCCCGTCCTTGTCGAGCGGGTTCACCTTCTTCTTCGGCTTGCGAAGTGCCGCAGCCTTGGCCATTGATCTTGCTCCTGGTTTGCGATCGCGGGCGCTCGGCGCCATTAGAACGGGGGCTCCTCGTCGAAGTTTCCGCCGCCCGAACCACCGCGCGAGGGAGCAGGTGCAGCCGAGGCCCAGGGGTCGTCGAAGTTGCCTCCGCCGCCACCCTGGCCGCCACCACCGCCACCACCGAAGCCGCCTCCGCCGCCGCCGGAGCGGGACATCTTCTGCACCTTCGCCGTGGCGTAGCGCAGCGACGGGCCGATCTCGTCGACCTCCAGCTCGATGACGGTGCGCTTCTCACCCTCGCGCGTCTCGTACGACCGCTGACGCAGCCGGCCGGACACGATCACCCGGGCGCCGCGCTGCAGCGACTCGGCGACGTTCTCGGCGGCCTGCCGCCAGACCGTGCACGAGAGGAACAGCGGCTCGCCGTCCTTCCACTCGTTGGACGCCTTGTCCATGAAGCGGGGCGTCGAGGCGACCCGGAACTTGGCGACCGCCGCCCCGGAGGGGGTGAACCGCAACTCGGGGTCATCGGTCAGGTTGCCGATGACCGTGATGGTGGTGTCTCCTGCCATGACCATCTCCTCGCGCACTCATCTCTGTGCCCTACAGGCTCTCAGAGCCCTCCGACAGCGTCGATGAGGCTTGATCCGGACGTGCCGGGTCTAGATGCTCAGCGCATCTCCGGGCGAATGACCTTGGTGCGCAGCACCGACTCGTTGAGTCGGAGCTGACGGTCCAGCTCAGCCACGGCCTCCGGCGTCGCCTGGAGGTCGATGACGGCGTAGATGCCCTCGGCCTTCTTGTTGATCTCGTACGCGAGGCGCCTGCGGCCCCACACGTCGGTCTTCTCCACCGAGCCACCCGCGGTCCGGATCACGTTCAGGTACGTGTCGAGCGACGGGGCGACGGTGCGCTCCTCGAGGCTGGAGTCGAGGATCACCATGACTTCGTAATGACGCAAGACGTGCTCACCTCCTGTGGGCTAAGCGGCCACGGTCCTTCCGTGGCAGGAGGTCGTGCGTCGTGGCCCGTGCCGGTACCGGGGGAACCCGGCCGGACGCGGACAACCGGACCAGGATACCCGGTCCGGACGATCATGCCCGGGCCGGTCGCCCTCGGCGTCCGGACGCGGCGACAGGGGCCCACCTCCGGCGTCGCGTGCCGGAAGGTGGACCCCTGTCCACGGGGCCGCGGGGCGTCCCGTCCGCATTCCTTGGGTGGGACCTGGGGAGGAACGACCACACCGATGAGGTTGGATCGAGGACGCCCCGCGGAGCTTTATCGTGTTGTTACCTGGTCTGACCATACAACGGCTCTCGTCACCTCTTGGGGGAAATGGAGGAATTCGCCGGACTGGCTCCAGGGCCAGCCTTCGGGTCTGACGAGCCGGATCCCGCCCCGTCGTGCCGGGCCGCACGGCGGGGCGTCCCGTTGCCGGGGGCCTCCGCTTCGTCGTACGCGCTGTGGACCCGCGTCCGGCCGGAGCGTCGACCATCGATCCCACCTCGGACAACGACCACCGGGCCGGGTGGTGACGCGATCCGTACCACGGAACCCCCGCGCGCGGGAGCCCCGCTCGTCAGGGGCGCGACGTAGGCTGCCCTGCATGCGAATCGGAGCCCACGTCGATCCGACCGACCCGCTGGCCGAGGCGGCCGCCCGGGACGCCGAGGCGGTGCAGTTCTTCCTCGCCGACCCCCAGGGCTGGAAGGCCCCGAAGCCGCGGGAGGACGCCGAGCGCCTGCGGGCCGCCGACGTCGACCTCTACGTGCACGCGCCGTACGTCATCAACGTGGCCACGCTGAACAACCGGATCCGCATCCCCAGCCGCAAACTGCTGCTCGGCCACGCCGCCGCCGCGGCCACGGTCGGCGCCAAGGGGCTGATCGTGCACGGCGGCCACGTCAACGCCGGCGACGACCTCGGCGTCGGCTTCGACAACTGGCGGAAGACCTTCGCGTACGCGGCGGACTCCGGCGGCTTCCCGCTCCCGATCCTGATCGAGAACACCGCCGGCGGCGACAACGCCTGCGCCCGGCACCTGGACGCGCTGGCCCGGCTCTGGGACGCGCTCGGCGACTACGAGGTGGGTTTCTGCCTCGACACCTGCCACGCGCACGCCGGGGGCGAGGAGCTGCTCGGGCTGGTCGACCGGGTGAAGGCGATCACCGGCCGGATCGACCTGATCCACGCGAACAACTCCAAGGGCACGTTCAACTCCGGCCAGGACCGGCACGACAACCTCACCGGCGGCACCATCGACCCGGAGCTGGTGGTCGCGGTGATCCGGGCGGCGGGCGCGCCGGTGATCGTGGAGACCCCCGGCGGCACCGAGGGTCAGGCGGCCGACATCGCGTTCCTGCGCGGGCAGCTGGGTCCGACGGCATGACCACCGAGCAGTCCGACGCGACCGGCGGCCGGGCCGACAGCGACCCGGCCGCGGCCACGGGCGACAGCGCGTCCGGCGCGAAGCCGAAGGCGACCGTCCGTCGACGGGGTCGGAAGAAGGGCGCCACGGCGGGCGGTGCATCGGAGGCGACCTCGACCGGGCCGGGGGACGCGCCGCCGCCGGCCGCCGAGGTGGGCCGGAACGGTGACCGCGCCGAGGGCGCCGCCGCGGCGGAGACCGCCGCGACCGCCACCGCCGGCGGCACTGGCACGGTCGCCGGGGACGCCGCCGAGGTGGCCGGAACGGACGGCGCGGCCCGAGCCGACGACGCGGCCCGACCCAACGGCAAGGCCAGGACCGGCCGCAAGGCCAGGAACCGCGACAAGGCCGGAAGCAGCGCCAAGGCCGGGACGGGAAAGGCCGGGACCGACGAGACCGGGACCGACAAGAGCGGGACCGACAGGGCCGGGACCGACAAGAGCGGGACCGACAGGGCCGGGACCGACAAGAGCGGGACCGACAGGGCCGGGACCGACACCGGGACCGGCGAGAGCGGACCCGAAAGCCGGGCCGAGATCGACGGCGAGGCCGCGCCAGGCACGGCGGGAAAGGACGGCGAGACCGGGGCCGACGGCAAGGACGGGGACAAGCCGGCCGATCCCTGGACGGCGTTCGGTCCCGCGCCCGATCCCGTGCTCAGCCGGCCCCGCCGGGTGGTCCGCACGGTCGGCCGCGCCCTGGTGCACGAGTGGACCCTGGCCGCCGTCGCCTCGCTGGCGCTGGCCGTGCTGATGACCTGGCCCACGCTGCGCTACCCGCGCTACACGCTGCCGCAGGACTACTGGGACCCGAGCCTCCAGTCCTGGCAGCTGGCCTGGTCCGGCCACATCCTGCTGACCGACCCGGCGCAGCTGTGGAACTCGAACACGTTCTTCCCCGAGTCGGGGAGCTTCGCCTTCTCCGACACTCTGCTCGGGTACGCCCCGGCCGGCATGATCGGGGTCGGCCCCGAGGACGCCCTGCTGCGCTACAACATCATGTTCGTGCTGGCGCACGCCCTCGCCACCTTCGGGGCGTACGCGCTGGCGCGGCAGCTCGGCGCGGGGCGGATCGGCGGCGCGGTGGCCGGGGCGAGCTACGCGTACGCCCCGTGGCTGCTGGCCCAGGCCGGGCACCTGCACATTCTTTCCAACGGCGGCATCCCGCTGGCGCTGGCCATGCTCGCCCGCGGCCACGGCTGGTCGCTGCGGCACGGCTACCGGCCGCGGCGCCGGCACGCCGGCTGGGCGTTCGCGGGCTGGCTGGTGGCCGCCTGGCAGCTCAGCCTCGGCTTCGGCATCGGGCTGCCGTTCGCGTACCTGCTGGCCGGTGTCGTGCTGGTCTCGGCGGTCGTCTGGTTCGTCCGGCGACGCTGGGTGAAGCGCCCGTTCGGCTGGCGGCTGTTCCTCGCCGACCTGCTCGGCGGGCTGGTCTTCGCCGCGGTGGGCGCGCTGCTGGCCGTGCCGTACTTCAAGGTCGCCGAGCTGCACCCGAACGCGGCGCGGACGCTGGGCGAGATCCAGCTCTACTCGCCGCCAGCCAGCGGGTTCTTCACCGCCCCGGCGGAGTCGCGGATCTGGGGTGAGCTGCACGAGGGCGCCCGCGCCGTGCTGCCCTGGCACCCGGAGATGACGTTGCTGCCCGGCTTCGTGCTCTACGCGCTGGCCGCCGGCGGCCTCTTCTTCTCGGTCTGGCGGGTCCGCCACCGGCTCTTCCTGCTGGCCGGGGTGCTGCTGACGATGGCGTTGGCCATGGGCACCCGGTTCCTCGGCGGCCGGTTCACCTACGTGCCGCTCTTCGAGCACCTGCCGGGCTGGAACGGGCTGCGGACGCCGGGCCGGATGATGCTCTGGACCACCCTTCTGCTCGGCCTGCTCGCGGCCGGCGCGGTCACCGCGTTCTGCGCCCGCGTACGCGAGCTCGCCGCCGAGCGGGTCCCGCCGTGGCCGGGCCCGTGGCTGCGACTGGCCACCCTCGTGCCGCTGCTGCTGGTCGTGGTGGAGGGGTTGAACGTGACGCCGCATCCGGTGGCGCCACAGCAACCGGCGGTGATGCGGACGGTGGACGGGCCCATGCTGGTGCTGCCCAGCAGCCAGAACCTGGACCAGCCGGTGATGCTCTGGTCGACCGACCGGTTCCAGCGGATGGTCAACGGCGGCAGCGGCTTCACCCCGAACTCCCAGGCCCAGGTCCGCGACGCCACGGTCAGCTTTCCCGACTTCGGCAGCGTCGACTACCTGCGGCGGCTGGGCGTGAAGAACGTGGTGGTGCTCCGCGACCGGCTCGGCGGCACCCCGTGGGAGGGGATGCTCGACCGGCCGGTCGACGGGCTGGGCGTGACCCGGGAAGAGGTCGGCGACGCGGTGGTCTACCGCCTCTGATCGGTTCCACCGGTCAGGCGGTGACCGCCTCGGCGGGGCGGTCGGCGGCGGCGCCGTGCCGCCAGCGCTGGTACCAGGGCGCGTCCTGCGTGCCGTCGAGCACCCCGCCGTCCGGGTCGTCCGCGTAAGTGTCCCGCACCGCGTCCCGCTCGGGGCGCAGGATGTCCCGGATCACGAACCCGCAGAGCACCGCGACGGTGATCAGGCGCAGGCTGGCGGCCAGCACGAAGACGCCCTCGGGGAACACCGGCCGGGTGGTGGCCGCGCCGAGCAGCTCGCCGTAGAAGGCGGCGAAGTAGCAGACCTCGGCGAACTGCCAGGCCAGGAAGGCGCCCCAGCGGGGCCGGGCGAGCACCGCCAGCGGCAGGAGCCAGAGCACGAACTGCTGGGACCAGACCTTGCTGAAGATCAGGAAGGCGGCGACCACCAGGAACGCCAGCTGGGCGAGCCGGGGCCGGCGCGGTGCGAGCAGCGCCAGCGCTGCCACGCCGAGGCAGGCGAGCCCGAAGAGCAGGTACGACAGCCAGTTGAGGGCGGAGATGTGCGCGTTCAGCCACTCGAAGGGCCCGAGGTCACCGGGCGCGGAGGGGCTGATCCTGCCGTCCAGGTAGCGGCCGATGTACCAGAGCGTGCCCCAGTCGATCGGCCGGGTGGTGTTCAAATCGAAGAAGCGCTCCCAGTTCTCCCGGTAGGGGATCGCCACCGGCAGGTTGACCGCGATCAGGGCCGCCGCGCCGGTGGCCGTGGCGGTGAGCGCGGCCCGCAGGCGGCCGGCGCGCAGGGCGAGCACGAGGATCGGGCCGAACAGGAAGAGCGGCCACATCTTCGCCGCCCCGGCCAGGCCGAGCAGCACGCCGGCGGAGGCGGGGTGGCGGCGCGCCCAGGCCAGCAGCCCGAACGCGGCCAGCCCGACGGCGAGCAGGTCCCAGTTGACGGTGGCGGTGAGCACCAGGGCCGGCGAGAGCGCGAAGAGGGCGGCGTCCCATGGTCGTCGGCGGCGCAGGCTGAGGATGACCGCGACGGTGGCGACGGCGAGCGCGCTGAGCACCAGCGCGTTGAGGTTGTAGAACCACTGCCCCTGGTTGATGCCGGGATTGTCCACACCCAGGGCGTGCACCGGCAGGCCGATCGCGCCCATGAAGTAGCCGGTCAGCACCGGATACTCCACCGGGTGGTCGGCGTAGGGGACCTTGCCCTCGTTGAGTCCCTCGGCGTAGTAGAGGGCCAGCACGTCCGTGTAGCACATCCGGGTGTACTGGACGTTGTTCTGCCAGGCACCGTCCTGGCAGGGGGACTTCTGCACCCAGTGCAGGGCCAGCGTCAGGCAGACCAGGGCCAGCACGATCCGGGCCGCGGTCCAGAACCGGCCCTCCCGGCCGGCGGGCCGGTCCAGGGCGACGGCATGGTCGCCCAGCGGGCCGCCGATCAGTTCGGCGGCGCCGCGGACGAAGCCGTCCGAGCGGGACGGGTGGTCCACGACGGCTCCAGGTCGTCGCGCGGCCGCGGACGCGCCGAGCTGGTGTTGTGGGTCGGACCCGTTCTCGTCGATGCCTGCCGTCGACTGGGTGCTCATGGAGAGGCATCCTGCCGTACGCCGGGCCCCGCCGTCCCGTCTCGCGCACACAAATTCCGCTACGCGAAACGCCGACGGCGGCCGGACCGGGTGGTCCGGCCGCCGTTCATGAGGCCGTGGTCGTCAGTATGTCTGGCGGGTCGGTGGTGTGCTCGGTAGCAGACCGCCGCCGCGACCACCGGTGTCGCCCGGTCCCGGCGGGAGGCCGGGCCCGGTGTTGCCGCCGCCGCCGTTGTTGCCGCCGCCGTTGTTGCCGCCACCGTTGTTGCCGTCCGAGCAGAACAGGCCCAGCGGGTCACAGGTCTGCTGGCCCGGCTGACCAGGCAGCGGCACCTCCGGCGGCGGCTGCTCGCCGTTGCCGGCGTCGTCCTTGCCGACGTGCGCGGCCGGCGGGAAGTCCAGCTTGTCCTCGCCCTTCAGCGCGTCGTTCATGAAGCGCTGGAAGATGGCACCGGGCATCCTCGCACCGCTGATCTTGTTGCCGTCCTTGTCCTCGATCGCCTTGCGGTCGCCCTTGTTACCGACCCAGACGGCGGTGGCGAGCTGCGGCGTGTAGCCGATCATCCAGGCGTCACCGTTATCAGTGGTCTTCTCGTTGAGTTCCCAGGTACCGGTCTTCTCAGCGACCTTCCGACCGTCGTCAAGCGGACGGTGGGACGACTTGGCCGGGTACTGCTCCAGCACCGAGGTGACGTCGGCGACGATGTCCTTCGGGATGCGCTGCTGCGACTTCAGCTTGGGGGACCCGACGAGGTCCCACTTGCCGGTGTTCGGGTTCTGCTTCTCCACCTTCTTGATGAAGTGCGCCTTGTTGTAGACGCCCTGGTTGGCGAAGGTGGCGACACCGTTGGCGTGGTCGAGGACCGTGATCGGGTACTGGCCGTAGCCGATCACGTGGAAGAACGGCGCGGGGGCCAGATCCTTCGGGTCCGCCTTGGTGAGGTCGTACGCCTTGGCCGGATCGGTGTCGGTGCGCCACATGGTGGTGACGCCGGCCTGCTTGGCCATGTCAAGCACCTTGTCCGGGCCGATCTGCTCGGTGATGTAGTAGAACGGCACGTTCAGCGACTTCAGCGTCGACAGCTCAAGGGTGCAGGAGTCGCCACAGGAGACCCGGTCGGCACCGGCGTTGCTGACCTTGAACTTCGTGTCCTTCGGGGTGAACGCCGAGCCCTTCCACCGCGACTTGATGGAGATGCCGGCCTTGAGCGCCGCCGCCAGGGTGTAGATCTTGAAGCTTGAGCCCGGTGAGTGGCCGCCGCTGACGACGCCGTTGTCGTAGTTCTTACCGGCGTAGTCGGTGCCGGTGCCGTTGTCACCGCCGTAGTAGGCCCGCACCTCGCCGTTGCTCGGGTCGATCGACACCATGGCCGCCATCAAATTCGCCGGCTGCTTGTAGAGCTCGGATCCCTTCTTGGCCCGCTGCGCCGCCTCGAGCGCCGCCGCCTGGATCTTGGTGTCGATGGTGGTGGTGACCCGGTAACCGCCCCGGCTCAGCGCCTTCGCGCAGAGCGGCTTGTTCAGCGTGACCTCGGCCTCGTTGTCGGTGCAGAGGTTCATCTCGCGCATCTCCTGCGCGACGTAGTTGACGACGTTGCCGTACGGGGTGTCGATGCCGAAGCCGCCACCGTTGTTCTTCTTCGGCTTCTGGAGCGTCTTGGTCGGGTACTCGGTGGGATGCGGCGGCATGTTCGGCGCGTCGAGCCACTTCTCGGTGATCATGCCCCTGATGACGTAGTTCCACCGGTCCAGCGCGGCTTCCTGGTTGATCGCCGGGTCGTAGCCCTTGTGCGTGGTGCTCGGCTCGGGCTGCTTGATCAACGCGGCCAGCACGGCGGCCTCCGCCACGGTCAGCTTGGAGACGTCCTTGTTGAAGTACGTCTGCGCCGCCGCCTGGATGCCGTACGCGCCCCGACCGAAGTAGATCACGTTCAGGTAGTGCTGCATGATCGTCTTCTTGTCGTACCGGTCGTTCAGCTTGGAGGCGAGGATCGCCTCCTTCACCTTGCGGCCGTACGTGTCCTGGTTCAGGTTGTCGAACGCGTTGCGGGCGTACTGCTGGGTGATCGTCGAGGCGCCCTGCTTGTCGCCGCCGCTGATGTTGTTCCAGGCGGCCCGGGCGATGCCCTTGTAGTCCACACCGGAGTGCCGGTAGAAGTTCCGGTCCTCGGCCGCGGCGACGGCGTGCTGGACGTACTCCGGGATCTGGTTGATGGTGACGAGCTGCCGGTTCTGGTCGCCGATCTTGGCGATGGCCGTCTTGCCGGTCTTGTCGTAAATGGTGGTCGACAGCGGCGGGATGGTGTCCTCGGGCAGCAGCACCTTCTGCGAGTACCAGGTGAAGCCGACCACGCCCATGCCGGCGAGCATGATGAAGACGG
The DNA here is from genome assembly GCF_042872345.1 of Micromonospora sp. NPDC005299. Lineage (NCBI taxonomy): Bacteria > Bacillati > Actinomycetota > Actinomycetes > Micromonosporales > Micromonosporaceae > Micromonospora > Micromonospora sp. NPDC005299. The sequence continues at coordinate 554,078 of NZ_JBIAKG010000003.1, read as the reverse complement.
CGAACCCGGCGATCATCATGTTGATGCGCCGGCGCTTCTTCGCCCGCGCCCGCGACGCCGGGTCGTCCCCGCGGCCGCCGCGACCCCCGCGACCCGGGCCGGTCGGGCCGCCCGGCCCACCGGGGCCGCCACCGGCCATGCCGGGCACCCCGGCGCGGGCCACCGCGGCCCGGCCACCCACTGCCGCCGAACCGACGCTCGCCCGCCCGGCCGTGCCGACGCTCGCCGCGCCGACGGAGGCCCGCCCGGCGGGGCCGGCCGGGGACACCGGCACGGAGGCCCGCCCGGAGCCGGCCCGCCCCGATGCACCGCCGGGGGCCGGCGAGACGGGCACGGAGGCGCGCCCCGGGCCGGCACGGCCCACCGAGGCCGAGCCGGCGGCGCCACGAGGTGCCGGGGCCGCGCCGCCGACCGAGGCCCGGCCACCGGACGCGGAGCCGCGCGGCGTCACGGAGGCCCGGGCCGAGGCAGCGCCGTCGGACCCGGAGGACCAGCCGTTCCCGTGCGGGCTCCCGGGAGAACCGGGCTCGCCGTTCGGGCCCGGGATCTGGGCCCGCCCACGCGAAGAACTGGGATCGCCGTAGTTCATTCCTCACACCCTGCCGGTCGCGGTGGGGCGCGGGCGCGCCGCCACCGGGTTGCCGTGAGATGGAACACGAGACGCTACACCCCGGGTGTGCCGGGGCGCAGGCGTCAAATCCGAGCTATTCGGACCATTCAGACCTAGTGACTGTCGGTCGTCCCGCCCTGGGGTCGGGCCGGGATCGATCGGGACAGCCAGGTTCACCGTTGCGCCTCTCGCCTTCGCCGAGGGGTGGAGCCGGTCGCGGTCTCCCGCTCCACCGCGTCCTCCGTGCCGCCGGCCAGCCCGTCCCGGCCGAGCAGGAACTGCTCGACGAGATGGTTCCAGTCGCAGCCGGGGCACACCTCCACCACGAACACCTGGAACTCACGCAGCGTCATGGCCAGCACCGGCAACTCCGCCCGGGTGCGCGCCTGGCCGGCCGACTGCTTGAGTTCGTCGCCGTAAATGTAGTGGACGTGGATGAGGTTCTCACTGCGGCAGATCGGGCAGCGCTCGTCGGTGGGCTCGCCGTGGAAGCGGGCGGCGTTCTTCAGGTACGGCGAGGCGTCGCAGACGTCGTAGGTGCCGATCCGCCCGGTGAGGAGTTCACGCAGCACCGCTCGCTTCTGGAGCGAGTAGTCGACGACCTGGCGCTGCGTACGCATGCGGGAAAGGGTACGCGGTCCGGCGGGGTGAGGCGACCATGGTCACGATCCGTGACGGCAGAACCGCAGAATCCAGGTTTGCCCTGATCATGCGTCTCCGCTAACGTGCGATGTATCGGTTCGATACATCGCGGCGGTTACCACTTCGCGCCAGGGGTAAGAAGGGATGGCCCGTGCTCGAGCTCGCCATCCTGGGTCTCCTGCAGGAGGCTCCGATGCACGGCTATGAGCTGCGCAAGGAGTTGACCGCCAAGCTCGGCGCGATCCGGGCGGCGATCAGCTACGGCTCGCTCTACCCGACCCTGCGCCGGCTGCAGGCGGCGGGATGGATCACCGAAGCCGCCGAGACACCCGCCACCGCCGAGGAGGTTCCCGCGCTGACCAGCCGACGCGGTCGGGTGGTCTACACCATTACCGCCGAGGGCAAGGAACGCTTCGCCCAGCTCATAGCGCAGGCTGGACCCGAGACGTACGACGACACGGGCTTCGGCGTGCACTTCGCGTTCTTCGCCCGGACCGACCAGGCCACCCGGCTCCGGATCCTGGAAGGTCGTCGTCGAAAGATCGAGGAGCGTCGCGAAGGCCTTCGTGACGTGCTCGGCCGGGCAGCCGAGCGGCTCGACGCGTACACCCTGGAACTGCAACGCCACGGGCTCGACGCCTGTGAGCGCGAGGTCCGCTGGCTGGAGGAGCTCATCGCCAACGAGCGCTCCGGCCGGGCCCCGACGGTCCCCCAACCCGGGACGGCCGGCGGCCGAGGAGAAAACGACAGCCCGCCCCCGCCTGGAGAGTCCAGGAAAGAGCGGCCGTGATGAAGAAGAAGGAGGCAGACGTTATGGGCTCCGTCCGCGTCGCCATCGTCGGTGTGGGTAACTGCGCCTCGTCCCTCGTGCAGGGCGTGGAGTACTACCGGAACGCCGACCCGAACGACCGCGTCCCGGGTCTCATGCACGTCACCTTCGGCGACTACCACGTCTCCGACGTGAAGTTCGTCGCGGCGTTCGACGTGGACGCCAAGAAGGTGGGCATGGACCTCGCCGAGGCCATCGTGGCCAGCGAAAACAACACCATCAAGCTGTGCGATGTGCCGCCGACCGGCATCACCGTGCAGCGCGGCCCGACCTTCGACGGTCTGGGCCAGTACTACCGCGAGATCATCGAGGAGTCGGACGTCGAGCCGGTCGACGTGGCCCAGGCGCTGCGTGACGCGCAGGTCGACGTGGTCGTCTCCTACCTGCCGGTGGGCTCCGAGCAGGCCGACAAGTTCTACGCCCAGGCCGCGATCGACGCGGGCTGCGCGTTCGTGAACGCCCTGCCGGTCTTCATCGCCTCCGACCCCGAGTGGGCGAAGAAGTTCGAGGACGCGGGCCTGCCGATTGTCGGTGACGACATCAAGAGCCAGGTCGGTGCCACCATCGTGCACCGCGCCCTGGCGAAGCTCTTCGAGGACCGCGGGGTCGAGCTGCTGCGCACGTACCAGCTCAACTTCGGCGGCAACATGGACTTCATGAACATGCTGGAGCGCAACCGCCTGGTCTCGAAGAAGATCTCGAAGACCCAGTCGGTGACCTCCCAGATCCCGCACGAGATGCAGAAGAGCGACGTGCACATCGGCCCGTCCGACCACGTGCCGTGGCTGGACGACCGCAAGTGGGCGTACATCCGCCTGGAGGGTCGCTCCTTCGGTGACACCCCGCTCAACGCCGAGCTCAAGCTCGAGGTGTGGGACTCGCCGAACTCGGCCGGTGTCATCATCGACGCCGTCCGGGCCGCGAAGATCGCGCTGGACCGGAAGATCGGTGGCCCGATCCTCTCCGCCTCCTCGTACTTCATGAAGTCCCCGCCGAAGCAGTACGCCGACCACGACGCGCACGCCGCCGTCGAGGCGTTCATCGCCGGCGAGATCGAGCGCTGACGCGCTGAGCACACCGAAGAAGGCCGGGTCCGCACGGACCCGGCCTTCTTCGTCGGCGTACGTCAGGACCAGGCTCGCCGCAGCGCCACGGCCGCTTCGAGTTCCAGCAGGGTCACCTTGCGCGGCAGCCCGCCGCCGAAGCCCACCAGCTTGCCGCCCGCCCCGACGATCCGGTGGCAGGGCACGATCACCGGGACCGGGTTGCGGTTGCAGGCCACCCCGACCGCCCGGGCCGCCCCCGGATCGCCGACGGCCTTCGCCACCTCGCCGTAGGTCTTCGTCTCCCCGTACGGGATGAGGGTCATCTCCCGCCAGACCGCACGCTCGAACTCCGACCCACGTGGCGCCACCACCGGCACGGTGAACCCGGTCAGCTCACCGGCGAAGTACGCCCGCAGCTCGGCCACCGCCAGCCGGGCGACCTCGTCGCCGGGCTCCTCGGTCGCCGACGCCACCCTGCCGAAGTGCGCCCCGCGGACGGCGTCCGCGTCGGTGCCGACGGAGAACTCCCCGATCGGCGAGTCGAGCACGGTCCAACGCATGTCGCCCATTGTCCCGCGCCATGAGGCAAAGTTCCTCCCGCCCCGGGCGTCTGAGCTACGGAGGTGGGCGGTGGCAGAGGTCGACGGGGAGTTCACCGCGTTCGTCAACGAACGGGGAGCGGCGCTGCTGCGCGTCGCGTACGCGCTGGCCGGGAACCAGCACGCGGCGGAGGACCTGCTCCAGAACGCGCTGGCCAAGGCGTACGCCCGCTGGCCCCGGATCCGCGGCGACGCGGAACCGTACGTGAAACGGATCCTCTACCACGACCAGGTCTCCGGCTGGCGGCGCCGCGCGCGGCGCCCGGAGGTGCCGCTGGCGGAGCTGCCGGAGCGGGCCGCCACCGGCGAGGACAGTGACCTGCGGATGCTGCTGCGGGACGCGCTGCGGGCGCTGCCGCCCCGGCAGCGGGCCGTGCTGACCCTGCGCTACCTGGAGGACCTGAGCGTCGAACAGACCGCCGCGCTGCTCGGTTGCCGGACCGGCACGGTGGCCAGCCAGAGCGCCAAGGCGCTGGCCAAGCTCCGCCAGTTGGTGCCGGGGCTGGACGAGCGGACCAGTCGAGCGGAGGTGACCCGATGAGCACGTCGCAGGACGAGACCCTCCGGGCGGCCGTACGCGAGCTGGCGGACCACGCCGGCCCCGCGCCGGACCTGGCCGCCCGGGCGCTCGGTCGGGGTCGCCGGCTGCGCCGCCGGCGGCGGGTGGCCGCGGCCGGTGCCGCGCTGGTCGCGGTCGTCGCCGTGACCCTGCCGTTCGTGCTGCTGCGGCCCGCTGCGGCCCCGCCCCCCGCCACGCCGCCCGCGACCGCCACTCCGTCGCCGACCCTGCTGCCCCCGCCCGGGCCGGACTGGACGACGAAGCCACTCGTGCTACCAGGTGGCTGGGTGGTGACCAGGGCGCAGGTCAGCGGCGGATCCGGCAACGGCTTCCTGCTGGATCGCGGCCGTGGACGCTACTTCGCGACCGACCGCTACGACGGCATCTTCCCGGCGCCGACCGGCTCCCTCGTCGCGGTCCGGGACGACGACCGCCCCCGGGAGGTCGGCCTGTTCGACCTGGCCAGCGGAAAGACCCGCTGGTACGTGGTGGGCCGGGCGCTCTCCGTCCCGCGGTGGTCACCGGACGGCCGCCGGCTACTCTTCACCACGACCCAGCTCGACAACGAGGGCTTCATCGTGATGGAGGTCGACGGCACGAAGCACACCTACCGGGTGGATCGGCGGGCGTACTTCTGCACCGACTACTGCGACTTCACCTGGACCCGCGACGGCCGGGAGGTCGTGCTGCCGCAGACGGGTGGGGGAGGCCACAACGAGGCCGTCCGGGACAAGCGGCGGGGCGTCCAGCTCTTCTCCGCCGACGACGGCCGGCCCACCAGGCTGCTCCCCGTGCCCGGCGACCCGGCCGGCCCGTGGGCCTGGTCGCCCGACGGAACGCTGGTGGTCGTCCGAGGGCAGCAGGAGCCGCTACTGGTCGAGACGGCGACCGGCCGGGTGGTGCACCCCTTGCCGAGCGCCGAGGTGGTCTGGCTCCCCGACGACCGGCTGCTGTACCGCCGACCGTTCGGGACGGGAGACTTCGTCCTCGCGGACCCGTCCGGGCGGGAGCTGGTCCGCCAGCCACTGCCGAAGCAGCTGGTCGATCTTGAGGTGAGTGTCGCTCCGCGCTGACCGTTCAGCGGTCGTTGATGTTGCACGACATCGATACCGTGCAGGTCGTGGCCACGGGGACGTTCATCTTCCTGATCATCGGCGGGGTCGGGGTCGGGGTGCTGACGCTCGCCCTGCTCGGGTCAGGCGTGCTGCACCTGGGCCATCCGGACGTCGACGGGCCGGTGTCGCTGGAGGCGGTTGCCGGGTTCGTCGGGGCGTTTGGCTTCGGCGCCGCGATCGTCAACGAGCTGCTCGGTGGGCGTACCCCCGGGATGATCGCGGCGGCGGCGGCCGGCGGCGTGCTCGCCGCCGTGCCCACCGGCTGGCTGGCGGCCCGGCTCAGCCGCGCGGCCCGCAACATGCGCACGGACGCCACGCCGACGCGGGACCACCTGGTCGGCGCGATCGGCCTGGTGGTGACCCCGGTACCCACCGGCGGCTACGGCGAGGTCCGGGTACGCCTCGCCGGCCAGCCGGTCAAACTCAACGCCCGCGCCGACCATCCGATCCCGGTCGGCGCACGGATCTTCGTGGTCGAAGCGCTCAGCGAGACCAGCGTGCACGTCGAGACCTACTGACACTCCAGCACAGACGGGAACTCCCATGCCCCTGCTCGTCGCCATCGGCGGCGCGGTCCTCCTCGCCGTCGTCCTCGTCCTCTTCGTGCTCTCCCGGATCAAGGTGGCCGGCCCCAACGAGGCGTTCATCGTCACCGGCCGCAAGGGCCGGACCACCCAGACCGCCGACGGCGGACGCTCCACCGACATGTCCGGCCAGAAGGTCGTGCTCGGCGCGTCGGTCTTCGTGCTGCCGGTGGTGCAGAAGCTCCAGTCGCTCGACCTGTCCAGCCGACGGATCGACGTCGGCATCAAGGGCGCGGTCAGCAAGCAGGGCATCCGCGCCGACCTGCACGGTGTGGCGATCGTCAAGGTCGGCGGCACCGAGGACGCCATCCGCGCGGCCGCCCAGCGCTTCCTGCACCAGCAGGACGAGATCGAGGACTTCACCCGGGAGGTGCTGGCCGGCGCGCTGCGCTCGATCGTCGGCCGGCTCACCGTCGAGGAGGTCATCCGGGACCGGGCCGCCTTCGCCAGCGCGGTCGCCGAGGAGGCCGAGCACTCGATGACCAACCAGGGCCTGGTGCTGGACACCTTCCAGCTCCAGGACATCCTGGCCGAGGGGTCCTACCTGGCCGACCTGGGCCGGCCCGAGGCGGCCCGGGTGCTCAAGGACGCGGCCATCGCCGAGGCGCGGGCCCGGCAGCAGGCCGAGCAGGAGCGGCTGCTCGCCGAAGAGGCGATCGCCGAGGCGAACCGGAACCTGTCGCTCAAGCAGGCCGCCATCCAGGCCGAGATCGACGCGGCCAAGGCGAGGTCCGCGGCGGCCGGCCCGCTCGCCCAGGCCGAGCGGGACCAGGCGATCCTGTCCGAGCAGCAGAAGGTGGCCGAGCGCAACGCCGAGCTGAAGCAGCGCCAGCTCGACACCGAGGTGCGCAAGCCGGCCGACGCGGCCCGCTACAAGGTCGAGCAGGAGGCCGAGGCGGACCGCAACGCGGCGGTGCTGCGCGCCGACGCCCAGCGGCAGGCCACCATCGCCGCCGCCCAGGCCTCCGCCGAGCAGGCCCGGCTCACCGGTGAGGGCGAGCGGGCCCGCCGGGCCGCGCTGGCCGAGGCGAACGCGATCGAGGGCGCCAAGGAGGGTGAGGCGGAGCAGCGCCGGCGTTCCGCGATCGCCGAGGCGGTCGAGCGCGAGGGTCAGGCCGAGGCCGCGGCCATCCTGGCCAAGGGGCAGGCGGAGGCCGACGCGATGGCCCGCAAGGCCGAGGCGTTCGCCGCGTACGGCGAGGCCGCGGTGCTGGACCTGCTGGTCAAGGTGCTGCCGCAGGTGGTCGAGGCGGCCAGCGCCCCGATCGGCGCGATCGACAAGATGACCGTCATCTCCACCGACGGCGCGTCGTCGCTGACCAAGTCGGTCGCCGGCAACGTGGCGCAGGGCCTCCAGCTCGGCAGCGACCTCACCGGCATCGACCTGGCCGGGCTGCTCGCCAAGCTGGGCAGCGCGCACACGAACGGCAAGAACACCGTGGAGGGCACGACCGTCACCCCGTGACACGACAGCGCCCGCCGGTCTCCCCTGCTGGGGATGCCGGCGGGCGCCGTTATGTGGACGGTCAGATGACCGCGACGACGAACTTCTCGCCGATGCCGAGACCCAGGGTCTCGCTGTCCCAGTCGATGGTGCGGCTGGAGATGAGCTGGCTGGCGCCGGTGCTGCCGGCGGTGACCGCCTGCCCGTCGATCTCCGCCCGCAGGTAGATGGAGCCGTCCGGGTTGTAGTCGAGGAAGTCGAACGTCTCCCACGCGCCGATCGAGGCGGACCGGGCGATCAGCGGCTTCGCGCCCGCGCTCTCCGCCACGACGAACTTGTTGTTGGCCAGGGCCTTCAGGCCGACAAAACCGTCGCCGACGCTGACGATCTCGAACTTCTCCCAGGCCCCGACGCTGGCGGACCGGGCGATCAGCGGCTTGAGGCCGCCGCTCTCCGCGGTGACGAACTTGCCGTTCGCCAGCGACTTGATGCCGACGACCGGGGCGGGCGCGTCGAAGTCGAACTTCTCGGCCGTGCCGATTGCGGTCTTGCTGGCGATGAGCGGGGACGTGGTGCTCGGCGCGGTGACGTACCTGCCGTTGACGGTCGCCTTCAGGCTGATCGTGCCGTCGGTGTTGTCGACGATCTGGAACGTCTCCCAGGCGCCGATCGAGGCGGAACGAGCGATCAGGGGCTTCGCGCCCGAGCTTTCCGCGGTCACGAACTTGTTGTTGGTCCGGGCGCGCAACCCGACCAGGCCGCTGCCTGCGTCGACCACGTCGAACTTCTCCCACGCCCCGATTCCGGTGCCCCGGGCGATCAGCGGCTTCGTGCCGGCGCTGTCCGCGGTGACGTAACGGCCGTTGACCCGCGCCTTGAGGCCGTACGAGCCGCGGGCCGTCGGGACCGTGCCGATGTGCAGCAGCCGGTCGATCGAGCCCATGGTGTCGTGCACCGCGCCGCCGAGGCCCGTGGTGACAATGGAGTCCCGCACCTGCTGCGGGGTCCAGGCCGGGTGCGCCTCGAGCAGCAGCGCGGCGGCGCCCGCCACGTGCGGGGAGGCCATCGAGGTGCCGTTCATCGCCACCGAGCCGTCGGTGGTGCCCATCTTGGCGGAGACGATGCCGGTGCCCGGCGCGAAGGTGTCCAGGCAGCGGCCGTAGTTGGAGAACCAGGCCCGGAAGTCCACCTGGTCGGTGGCGCCGACCGTGATGGCCGCCGGCACGTTCGCCGGGGAGACGCCGCAGGCGTCCTGCCAACTGTTGCCGGCCGCGACGGCGTACGTGACGCCGGAGGCGATGGAGCGGCTGACCGCGTCGTTGACGGCCTGGTCGGTGCCGCCGAAGCCGAGGCTCATGTTGGCCACGGCCGGCTTGACGGCGTTGGCGGTGACCCAGTCGATGCCGGCGAGCACCTGCTCGCTGGTGCCGCTGCCCTCGCAGTCCAGCACCCGCACGGCGACGAGGTTGACGTCCTTGGCCACGCCGTACTTCGTGCCGCCGATGGTGCCGGCCACGTGCGTGCCGTGGCCGTCGCAGTCCTGGGCCACGTTGTCCTGGTCGACGGCGTCGTAGCCGTTGCTGGCCCGCCCGCCGAAGTCCTGGTGGGCGATGTCGATGCCGGTGTCGATGACGTAGGCGGTCACGCCGGCCCCGGTCGCCGGGTAGGTGTACTTGCTGTCGGTTTTGGTCTTCGTCTGGTCGATCCGGTCCAGGCCCCAGGGCGGGGTGCTCTGGGTGCCGCTGGCGGACCAGCGCTGGACCTGCTGCACGTAGGCGACGTCGGGATCGGCCGCGAGCTTCTCCGCCTGCCGGCGGTTCATGGTGGCGGAGTAGCCGCGCAGCGCCTTGCTGAACACCCGGCGGACCGTGCCGCCGTGCTCGTCGGCCTGCGCCGACGCGCTCGCCCGCACCTCGGCGGGGGTGGCCTTGCCGTCCTTCAGGACGACGATGTAGCGGTCCGGCACCGCACCGGCGGTGTCCGAGCCCCGGACCTCGGCCCGCGGCGGGTCGGTCGGGTCGGCCAGGGCGGGGCCGCCGGTGGCGGCGCAGATGATGGAGGTTGCCGAGGTGAGGGCGAGCCCCACCAGGGCAGAGCGGCGCAGCGCGCCGTGGCTTCTCACTGAGAGTTCTCCCCGTGTCCAGCGACCGTCCGAACCGGACGGGCGGATGCGATCAGAACCGCCTCACCCCTGAAGCGGGAGGCCGGTGATGACCAACATCATGCGGGAGACATCGGCTCTCACGCGTCAACCGTTCGGTCGACACGCCGCCGTATCGTCGTCAGCTGGCCGCCGGCGTCAGCCGAGGACGCCCTGTTCCCGGGCCCAGCGCAGCAGCTCGGCCTCGGCCTCGTCCCGGTCCAGCGGACCGCGCTCCAGCCGCAGCTCCTTGAGGTGCTGCCAGGCCCGCCCGACGAGCGGTCCCGGCGGCACGCCGAGCAGCTCCATGATCGCGTTGCCGTCGAGGTCGGGACGGACCCGGGCCAGGTCCTCCTCGGCGGCGATCCGGGCGATCCGCTCCTCCAGCGCGTCGTAGTCGGCGGCGAGCTGGGACGCCTTGCGCCGGTTGCGGGTGGTGCAGTCCGAGCGGGTCAGCTTGTGCAGGCGGGACAGCAGGTCACCGGCGTCGGTGACGTAGCGGCGGACCGCCGAGTCGGTCCACTCGCCCCGGCCGTACCCGTAGAAGCGCAGGTGCAGGCCGACCAGCTTGACCACCTGGGAGGTCACGTCCTTGGGGTAGCGCAACGCCTTCATCCGGGCCTTGGCCAGCCGGGCGCCGACCACCTCGTGGTGGTGGAAGCTGACCCGGCCGTCCGGGCCGACCGCCTTGGTGGCCGGCTTGCCGACGTCGTGCAGGAGCGCGGCCATCCGCAGCACGAAGTCGCAGCCGTCCTCCTCCATCGACATGGCGTTGGCGACCACGGTCAGCGTGTGCTCGTAGACGTCCTTGTGCTGGGCGTGCTCGTCGATCTCCAGCTTGAGCCCGGTCAGCTCCGGCAGGAAGCGGTCGGCCAGCCCGGTGTCGACCAGCAGCCGCAGCCCGGTGATCGGATCGGCGCCGCAGAGCAGTTTGGTGAACTCGTCCCGGATCCGCTCGGCCGTGATCCGGTCCAGGTCGCCGGCCATCCGGGTCATCGCGGCGCGGACGTCCGGGTGGACCGTGAAGCACAGCTGGGCGGCGAACCGGGCCGCGCGCAGCATCCGCAGCGGGTCGTCACGGAACGACTCCTGCGGCGTGCCGGGGGTACGGATGATCTTCGCGGCCAGGTCGGCCAGGCCGCCGTACGGGTCGGTGAACCGGTGATCGGGAACGCTGACCGCCATCGCGTTGACGGTGAAGTCCCGGCGCTTGAGGTCGTCGACCAGGTTGGTCCCGTACTCGACGACGGGGTTCCGGCTGACCTGGTCGTACGCCTCCGCACGGAAGGTGGTGATCTCCAGCCGGAGCCCGTCGCGCTGGCAGCCGATGGTGCCGAACTCCCGCCCGGTCTCCCAGATCGACTCGGCCCAGCCGCGGATGATCCGGATCGTCTCATCCGGGTGGGCGTCGGTGCAGAAGTCCAGATCGTCACCGAGGCGGCCGAGCAGGGCGTCCCGGACCGAACCGCCCACCAGGTGCAGCTCGTGACCGGCCTGGGCGAAACGCCGGCCCAGCTCGTCGGCGACCGGCGAGACGCGGAGCAGTTCGGCGACGGCGTTGCGCTGCGCGGCGGTCAGGTCGCGGCGGTCGGCGGCGTGGGAGGCGGAGACTTCGGACATGGGATCGCCAGCCTATCGGGCCCGGGTCGCATCTCCTGCGCCGGGCGCGGGTATCGGAGCGAGGTTGACTAAGGTCTCGGTTGGGCGGGACCGGCGAGGCCCGGCTCTGACGTACCCCTTGGAGGCTGGGAGATGAGCGGCGGGCTCTACCGCAGCGCGAACGCGCACGGCGACGGCCTGCCGCCGGACGACGAGGCCATTTTCATCTCGGCGGAACCGCTGAACCAGCCGGGCGCCGAGGCGGTCGCGCCACCGCAGGAGGTGGTTGCGGAGACGAGCGCCGCGGCGAACAGCGCGGTGATGGCGATCGGCAGCCTGGTCAGCCGGGGCACCGGCTTCGTCCGCAACCTGATGGTCGGGGCGGCCCTGGGCAACCTGGTGGGCAACGTCTTCACCACCGCCCAGTTCCTGCCGAACCAGGTCTACGAGTTCCTGCTCGGCGGCGTGCTCACCAGCGTGCTGATCCCGGTGCTGGTCCGCCGCCGCAAGACCGACCCGGACCGGGGTGAGGCGTACGCCCAGCGGCTGCTGACCCTGGCGGTGCTCGCCCTGGCCGCCGCCGCGCTGATCGCGATGGCCGGCGCACCGGTGCTCACCGCGCTCTACGCCAGCGGCAAGGACGAGAACTACACCGGCCTGGTCACCAACCTGTCGTACCTGATGCTGCCGATGCTGTTCTTCACCGGCCTGAGCGCGCTGATCGCCGCGGTGCTGAACACCCGGGGGCACTTCGCCGCCCCCATGTGGGCGCCGATCCTCAACAACCTGGTGGTGATCGGCGCCTTCGGCCTCTACATCCTGATCTACGGTGCGGAGGCGATCCGGCCGGAGGACATGGGCTGGGGGAAGATCCTGCTGGTCGGCGGGGGCGCCCTGCTCGGCGTGGCGGTCCAGGCGGCCGGCCTGCTGCCGGCGCTGCGCAAGGTCGGCTTCCGGTGGAAGCTGCGCTTCGACTTCCGCGAGCTGGGGCTCCGCGAGCTGGCCCAGCTCGGCGCCTGGATGTTCTGCTACGTCGCGGTCAACCAGCTCGGCCTCTTCGTGGTGGTCAACCTGCTCACCCGGGCGGCGGGCGAGGACAGCGCCGGCCTGCTGATCTACAACAACGTCTTCCTGCTGCTCATGATGGCGCACGGGATCATCGCCGTCTCGATCATCACCGCGCTGATGCCCCGGATGAGCGCGGCCGCCGCCGACGGCCGGCTCCAAGACGTCACCGCCGACCTGTCCCGGGGCACCCGGATGGTCACCGCGGTGCTCGCCCCGGTCGCGGTCTGCTACGCGGTGCTGGCCGGCCCGATCTCGGTGGTGGTCTTCCGGTACGGCGCCTTCACCGGCGACAACGCGGTGGCCACCTCGACCGTGCTGCTGGTGGCGGCGGTCGGCCTGGTGCCGTTCGCGATCAGCCAGCTCTTCACCTTCGCTTTCTACGCGCTGCCGGACACCCGCACCCCGGCCCTGGTCAACATCCCGGTGGTGGCCCTGCGGGTGCTCCTCCAGGTGGGCCTCTACCTGTCCTTCTCGGCCACCTTTGCGGCGGCCGGCATGATGCTCGGCAACGCGATCTCGTACGTGGCGGCGGCGGTCGTCTCGGCGCTGCTGCTGCGGCCCCGGGTGGGCCGGATCGGGCTGGGCGGGATCATGCGGACCATGGGCCGGGTGGTGCTCGCCGCGTTGGGCGCCGCGCTGGTCGGCCTGCTGGTGGTGAAGCTGCTTCCCGGCGACCCGGCGCACCTGAGCTGGCTCGCCGCAGTCGTCCAGCTGGTGATCGGCGGCGCGGTGATCGGCGTGACGTACCTCGGGCTGGCCATGGTGCTGCGGATCGGCGAGATCACCGAGGTGGTCGGGATGGTCCGCCGCCGGCTCGGGCGGTGACCTCGACCAGCACCGATGACGGACGGTGAACGACGATCACCAGCCTGGGGATACGGCTGTGGATAACTCAGGGTTCCCCCGCCCAATGGGCCTCTCGGCCTGTGGACAACCAACCGTACGGCTGAGGGTGACCGGCCGGAGCAGGGGAAACCCACCCGGGTCACGGAGGCCGCCACACCGGTGCGCCCCTGCGCCGACTACTTGCCGTCAACATCTAGATTGGGCGTGCGTGTCCCAGCGACGTGGCCGACCGGCCGTTCACCCGGCCGATCCCCGCGGCCACTGGCGTTCCCACCGGCTCCGGCGGGAAGATGACATGTCGGAGAACCGGGCATCCCGGGTAAGGTCACTCTCGACGGGCACGGCAGGTGCCGACGCGGGCGTCGACACCGGTCTGCCGGTTCCAGCCAAGGCAGAGCGGGAAGCCACATGCCCAGCAGCACGGGTCCATCGATCGACACGATCACCGAGGGAGGACGGGTGACCCAGGTCGGCGAGGGTCAGGAGGCGGAGGAGACATCTCCTCCGGTCGCGACCTTCGGTGCTCCCGCGGTCGGTGAGGTCCTGGCCGAGCGGTACGAGCTGGTCGAGCACATCAACAACGACAGCGCGGGCCGGTTGGTCTGGCGCGGAGTCGATGTCGTGCTGCGCCGTCCCGTCGCGGTGGTCCTCCGCTACCCGGGTGGCGACTCCGCCACCGAGATGCTCCAGGCGGCCGTCGCGGCCAGCCGCGTGATCCACCCCAACCTGGTCGGCGTCTACGACGCGATCGACGAGGCGGACCGGGCCTACGTGGTCCGTGAGTGGGTGGACGGGCAGTCGCTGCGCGAGCTGGTCACCGCCGACGGTCCGATGGACCCGGCCCGCGCCACCGCCATCGGCAGCGCGGTCGCCAGCGCCCTCGCCGCCGTGCACGCCACCGGCATGGTGCACGGCAACGTCCACCCCGGCACTGTGATGATCAGCGACGACGGCCGCGTGGTGCTGGCCGACGCGCGCACCGACGGGGCGGACAGCCAGGAGAACGACCTTCGGGCGGTCGGCGGGGTGCTCTACTTCGCCCTGACCGGGCACTGGCCGCACGGCGAGGCCCCGCTGCACGGCGCCACCGCCGGCCACGGCCGCGCCGCCCTCCCCGACGCGGTCCGGGACGCCGGCGGCGCCATCGCCGCGCCCCGGCAGGTGCGTGCCGGAGTGCCGGCGTACCTCGACGACCTCACCATGGACCTGCTCGACCGGGAGATCGCCCCGCCCTCGTCGGACGTGCTGTCGGCCGAGCTGAACCGGCTCGACATCCCCGCCGACGAGCACTTCCTGGAGCAGGCCGGTCCGCTGCGGTTCACCGCCGACACCGAGGACGAGCCCTCGCCGCTGGCCGCGGCCGGCGGCCGCAAGGTCGCCCTGGGGATCGCCGCCCTGCTGGCGGTGGCCCTGGTCGGGCTGCTCATCGGGATCAGCGCCCTCGGCGACGACAAGGACCCGAGCAAGGAGCCGGTGGCCCAGCCGTCCAGCAGCGCGCCCGCCGGCGGCACCAGCGCGCCGGCCGCCCCGGTCCGGAAGCTGAACATCCAGGACGTCCGGATCATCGACCCGGAGAGCCGGGACCGCGCCGAGGTGCGGGACGCCGAGAAGGTGATCGACGGCGACCCGAACGAGGGCTGGGAGACCGCCAGCTACCGGAACAACGGCAAGTTCGGCGGTCTGAAGAAGGGCATGGGGATCTGGATCGATCTCGGCGCCCCGCACACGGTCAAGTCGATCCAGGCCACCCTGTCGTCCACCGGCGCCTCCGCGGAGTTGCGCGCGGGCAAGGCCGAGTTCCCGTCCAGCTCCTCCGGCGACAAGGACCTCGTCGCCGCCTACACCGAGCGGATCGGGCAGCCGTTCGAGGAGCACGACGGCACCACGATGACCTTCGACGGGTTCGATCCGGAGAAGAAGTACCAGTACCTCCTCTTCTGGATCACCGAGCTGCCGGCGAAGGACAGCGGCGGTGGCTGGAAGCTCGGCGTCCAGGAACTGACGGTCCAGGGCTCGTGAGCCGTACGCCGCACCCGGTGCACCACCTCCGCCGGACGTGGTGATGGCGGGTCGCGGTGGGCGTACGCCCGAGCCGGCGACCGGGGACGGCCCGCCGGCCGGTGTGTCCGACCTCGACCTGCTGCGGGCACACGTCGCCGGTGACCGGGACGCCTTCGCCGAGCTGTTCCACCGGCACCGGGACCGGCTCTGGGCGGTGGCCCTGCGGACGCTCGGCGACCGAGAGGAGGCGGCCGACGCCCTCCAGGACGCGCTGCTGTCGGCGCACCGCGCCGCGGCCCGGTTCCGGGGCGACTCGGCGGTCACCACCTGGCTGCACCGGATCGTGGTCAACGCCTGCCTGGACCGGATCCGGCGGCGCCAGACGCACGCCACGGTTCCGCTGCCGGACGGCGTCCACACCGACGGGCAGCCCGGCCGGCACACCGGCGGGGTGGAGCCGGCCGCGCCGGCCCGGGACCACGACACCGCGTTGGTGGTCCGGCAGGCCCTCGCCGCGCTGCCGGTCGAACAGCGGGCCGCGCTGGTCCTGGTGGACGTGCAGGGCTATCCGGTGGCCGAGGTCGCCCGGATCCTCGGGGTCGCCGAGGGCACGGTGAAGAGCCGGTGCGCTCGCGGTCGGGCCCGGCTGGCCGTGCTCCTCGGGCATCTGCGGACCGGTTCCGACGACGTGGCGGACGTGCCCCGGGTCACCGGTGGGAACCCGCGGCCACCCGAGGGCGTCGGATCCACGTCGGGATGGTCCCGGCGCGACGCCAGCCAGGAGGAGACGTGACTTCCCGGGAGTTCAGCGAGGTCGACCACGACCTGCTCGCCGACTACCTCGGCGGGGCGCTGGACGGCACCCCGGAGCAGGTGGCCGTCGCCCGACTGGTCGAGCAGGACCCGGCCTGGGGCGAGGCGCACGCGGCCCTGGCCCGGGCGGTTGAGCTGGTCCACGCCGACCTGGCCGGCTGGGCCGCCGAGCCCGTCCCGGAGCTGCCGCCGTCCGTGGCGGACCGGATCAGCGCGGCGCTCGCCGGCGCCGGCCCGGCCCCGACCGGCGACCTGGCGTCCGACCTTCCCGAGCCGGGCTCGACGCCGACCGCCGTGCCGGCACAGCCCGGCCGGAGCACCGGCCCGACCGGCGGGACGGGCCGGCCGGGCCGGAACACCGGACCGGGACGCCGCTCGCGGCGCTGGACCCGGCTCGCCGGTCCGGTCGCCCTGGCAGCCGCCTCGGTGACCGCGGTCGGGTTCGGGGTCAGCCACCTGGTCGACACGGGTGCCGGCCGGATCACCGGGGCGGCCGACAGCGCGGGCAGCCGGGCCAACGGCGAGGCCGCTCCGCTGGCCGCCGCGCCGTACCGGACCACCGGGCCTGCCCTGCACAGCGGCACCGACTACACCCCGGACGCCCTCTCCCGGATGCGAACCGGGGTCGTCGGGCCCCTGCAGAGCGACAAGGCGAACCCCGCGGGTGGTCAGGACGAGCACCGGCTCTCGGAGGCCACCGGGCTGGACCGGCTCGCCCGCCCCGAGGCGCTGGCCTCCTGCCTGTCCGAGATCGGCGCCGAACACCGCGCCGGCCCGCTCGCCGTCGACCTGGTCGACTACGCCCGGTTCCAGGGCCGACCGGCGCTGGTGGTCACCTTCACGGACGCGGGCGGCGCCCGGTGGGCCTGGGTGAGCGGACCCGAGTGCGGGGTCCCCGGGTCCAGCGCGGACACCCGCTTCACCACGCGGGTAGGGTGAGGTCGCGGTCACCCGGGCGGGTTCCGCCACGTGACGTGACCCACCGGATGACCGGCTCGGGAATCCCCGCTTCGTACGATGACGTTCTGCAAGTCAGGTGTCGGCGCCGCTGAGCCGTCGGCACTCGGGATCGACATCGGTGCGCGCCGGTGACGAACACACACATCGGGAGACGGCAGTGGACGAGGTCCGCAACCTGATCATCATTGGCTCCGGGCCGGCCGGTTACACCGCGGCGGTCTATGCCGCGCGCGCCAACCTCAAGCCGCTGGTCATCGAGGGCGTGCAGTCCGGCGGCGCGCTGATGACCACCACCGAGGTGGAGAACTTCCCCGGGTTCGCGGACGGCATCCTCGGCCCCGAGCTGATGGACAACATGCGCAAGCAGGCCGAGCGGTTCGGCGCCGAGTTCCTCACCGACGACGTGACCCGGGTCGAGCTGAAGGACACCGGCGAGGTCGGCTCCAACGCGGTGAGCACCGTCTGGGTGGGCGAGACGGCCTATCGGGCCAGGGCCGTCATCCTCTCCACCGGCTCGGCCTGGCGCCCGCTGGGTGTGCCGGGCGAGCAGGAGTACCTGGGGCACGGCGTGTCGTCCTGCGCCACCTGTGACGGCTTCTTCTTCCGCAACCAGCACATCGTGGTGGTCGGCGGCGGCGACTCGGCGATGGAGGAGGCCAGCTTCCTCACCCGGTTCGCCGAGTCGGTCACCATCATCCACCGCCGCGACTCGTTCCGCGCCAGCAAGATCATGGCCGCTCGCGCCCTCGGCAATGAGAAGATCAAGGTCGAGTGGAACAGCATGATCGAGGAGATCCTCGGCGAGGACGGCAAGGTCAGCGGCGTACGGGTGCGCAACGTGCACAGCGGCGAGAGCAAGGTGCTCGACGTCACCGGCGTCTTCGTGGCGATCGGCCACGACCCGCGCAGCGAGCTCTTCCGCGACCAGGTGGAACTCGACGACGAGGGGTACGTGAAGGTGCAGGCGCCGAGCACCCGGACCAGCATTCCGGGTGTCTTCGCCGCCGGTGACGTGGTCGACCACATCTACCGGCAGGCGATCACGGCGGCCGGCACGGGCTGTGCGGCCGCCCTGGACGCCGAGCGCTTCATCGCCACCCTGCAAGGCTGAAAGATTTTCACGAAAAGGTCCCGGAGGAGGGGTTCATAGTGGGAGCAACCAAGGCGGTCACGGACGCGAGCTTCGCTAGCGACGTGCTGAAGTCCGACAAGCCGGTTCTGGTCGACTTCTGGGCGGAGTGGTGCGGTCCGTGCCGCAAGGTCTCGCCGCTGCTGGAGGAGATCGCGGGCGAGATGGGTGACCAGGTCACCATCGTCAAGCTCAACATCGACGAGAACCCCGAGACGGCGCGCACCTACCGGGTGATGTCCGTGCCGACCCTGACCATCTTCAAGAACGGCGAGCCGGTGCAGTCCATCGCCGGCGCCAAGCCGAAGGGTGAGCTGGTCAAGCTCATCGAGTCGGCGCTCTGAGCCGACGCCCGACACCGCCGGAACCCCCGTCCACCCGATCCCGGGTGACGGGGGTTCCGCGTTTCCTGACCTGCGGCGAACCCGTGATCGTCGGTGACCGGCCACGATACGCTCCGTAGGCGTCCCCGGCGGGGAAGCACCTCCGCCGGAGTCTCCGGCCAGCCAGCGTCCGTGCAGAGGGGGTCGTCGTGCGTCCCATCCGACCCGGTGACCGGGGACCTGCGGTGGCCGAGATCCGCACCGTCCTCACCGGCCTGGAGCTGCTTGCGGCCGGCCGCGGAGGCGAGGAGTTCGACGCGGAGACCGAGCGCGCCGTCCGGGCGTTCCAGCAGTCCCGCGGCCTCAGCGTGGACGGGCGGGTGGGCGCGGAGACCTGGCGGGCGCTGGACGCGGCCCGCTGGCGGTTCGGCGCGCGCACCCTCTACCACGCCGTCCCCGAGCCGCTGATCGGCGAGGACGTCCGGTCGCTCCAGGAACGGCTCCTGGAGATGGGGTACGACGTGGGCCGTGCCGACGCCATCTACGCCGTCCGCACCTCCCGCGCGGTCGCCCAGTTCCAGCGGGAGATGGGGCTGAAACCCGACGGGACGTGCGGTCCGCACACCATCAACGCGCTGCGCCGCCTCGGCCGCAAGGTGGTCGGCGGGCGGCCGCAGTGGCTCCGCGAGTCCGACGCCATCCGGCAGGCCGGGCCGACCCTGGTCGGGCGGACCGTGGTCATCGACCCGGGGCACGGCGGCACCGACCCGGGCGTCGTCGTGCCCGACGGCCCGCTGCGCTGGACCGAGGCGGACCTCGTGCACGACCTGGCCAGCCGGCTGGAGGGGCGGCTCGCCGCGGCCGGCGTACGCGTGCAGCTCACCCGGGGCCCGTCCCCGCGGACCTGCCTGCCGGACGCGGACCGCGCCCAGCTGGCCAACTCCCTCGGCGCCGACGTCTTCATCTCGCTGCACACGGACGGGCACGCCAACCCGGCGGCTGACGGGGTGGCCACCTACCACTACGGCACCAACAACGGCGTCACCTCCGCCACCGGCGAGCGGCTGGCCGGGTTGGTGCAGCGGGAGATCGTGGCCCGCACCGGGCTGCGGGACTGCCGCACCCACGCCAAGGCCTGGGACCTGCTCCGGCTGACCCGGATGCCCGCGGTCCGGGTCGAGGTGGGCTACCTGACCTCACCGGCCGACCGCGGCCGGCTGGTGGACCCCCGGTTCCGCGATCGGCTGGTCGAGGCGATCGTCGCCGCCGTGCAGCGGATGTACTACCCGATCGAGCGGGACGTGCCGACCGGCTCGATCGACGTGAGCGAGCTGCGGGCGGTGGTGGCCGCCGGTACGGTGGTCGACTGACGCGACCGGGCCTCAGCTCATCGAGCGGGTGGCGGGAGCCGGGCGGACCGGGCGGAGCAGCGTCTCGGGGCTCATCGAGCCGAGGAGCTTCTCCAGCGCGTACTCGACGTCGGACTTCCAGCTCAACGCCGTGCGCAGTTCCAGTCGAAGCCGGGGGTAACGCGGGTGCGGGCGAACCGTCTTGAAGCCGACCGAGAGGAAGAAGTCGGCCGGCGCCAGGCAGGCCCGGGTCGGGTTGTCCCCGTCGTCGCCGAACTTCGCGTCGCCGAACGCCTCGATCGCCTTGATCCCACGCTTGGTGAGATCCCGGGCCACCCCCTGGACCAGCATCCGACCCAGGCCTCCGCCGGCGAAGGCGGGCACCACGTGGGCCGTCATCAGCAGCGCGGCGTCCGCGGAGACCGGCGAGGTGGGGAAGGCCATCGAGCGCGGAACGTACGCCGGTGGGGCGTACATGACGAAACCGGCGGGCATGCCGTCGACGTACGCGAGTTTGCCGCAGGAACCCCACTCCAGGAGCGTCTGGGAAACCCAGGCCTCCTTCTCCAGCCCCGGGTCGCCGGCGGCGCACGCCCGCTCGGCCGAGACCGGGTCCAGCTCCCAGTAGACGCACTGGCGACAGGAGCGGGGCAGGTCCTCCAGCGTGTCCAGGGTCAGACTGACCAGACGTCGCGACATGAGCACCCCACCCATAGGCCCGGAGGGGAGACCACCGCGGTCTCCCGCCGCCTTACTGCCCCCGACGAGCGATCGTACGCTTCCGCCCGACGCTACGGGAGAGGACGTGCGAACGCTCCACCCGAGCCGGGGAGGGACCGGTCCGGGATGTGGACGTACCCACATGGCGGGCCCGGTGCTGGCCGGCGCCGACTACGATCGACCAACCGGCCTCCCGCGCCGCCATGGTTGCCGGCATCGCGGGTACCACACCGGGCGGCAGCCCCGCCGACACCCGATCGAGGTGATGTCATGACCGGCACGACGCTCGACGACTACACCGACCGGTACGCCCGGCGGGTCCGGGGGATGACGGCCTCCGAGATCCGGGCACTCTTCGCGGTGGCCAGCCGGCCGGAGGTGGTCTCGCTCGCCGGTGGGGCGCCCTACATCGCGGCCCTGCCGCTCGACGCGGTCGGCGAGATGCTCGGCCGGCTCGGCGCCGAGCACGGCGCCACCACCCTCCAGTACGGCATCGGCCAGGGCACCCCGGAGCTGCGCGAGCGGATCTGCGAGGTGATGGCCCTGTCCGGGATCGACGCGTCCTGCGGCGCCTCGCCGGAGGACGTGGTGGTCACCGTCGGCGGTCAGCAGGCGCTCGACCTGGTGGCCCGGCTCTTCCTGGACCCGGGTGACGTGGTGCTCGCCGAGGGCCCGACGTACGTCGGCGCCCTCGGGGTGTTCCAGGCCGCCCAGGCCCAGGTGGCACACGTGCCGATGGACTCCGAAGGGCTGATCCCGGAGGCGCTGGAGGCGGCCATCGCCGACCTGGCCCGGGCCGGCCGGCGGGTGAAGTTCCTCTACACCATCCCCACCTATCAGAACCCGACCGGCGTGACGCTGAGCGAGGAGCGACGCGAGCGGGTGCTCGACATCTGCGAGCGCGCCGGGCTGCTGGTGGTCGAGGACGACCCGTACGGTCAGCTCGGTTTCGAGGGCGAGGCGCCCGCGCCGCTGCGGGCCCGGCGGCGCGACGGGGTGTTCTACCTGAGCACCTTCTCCAAGACCTTCGCGCCTGGCCTGCGGGTGGGCTGGATCCTCGCCCCGCACGCGGTCCGCGACAAGCTGGTCATCGCCAGCGAGGCGCAGATCCTCTGCCCCAGCGGCTACGCGCAGGCCGCCGTCTCGACCTACCTGGCCACCATGCCCTGGCGGCAGCAGCTCAAGGTCTACCGGGAGGTCTACCGCGAGCGCCGGGACGCCCTGCTCGACGCGCTCGCGGACCTGATGCCGGAGGGCACCACCTGGACCACCCCGGCCGGCGGCCTCTTCGTCTGGGCGACCCTGCCCGACGGCCTCGACTCCAAGGCGATGATGCCGCGGGCAGTCGCCGCCCGGGTCGCCTACGTGCCGGGCACCGGCTTCTACGCCGACGGGACCGGCGCCGGCAACATGCGGCTCAACTTCTCCTTCCCGCCGCCCGAGCGGATCCGGGAAGGCGTCCGCCGGCTGGCCGGCGTGATGGAGCAGGAGATCGCCATGCGCAAGGTCTTCGGCGCGGTCGGCGGGTCGGGTCCGCGGCGCCGGCAGGGCGGCTCGGACACGCCCGGTCCCGACTTGGCATGATTCCCGCATGTCCGTCAGCCCTGCCGCACACACTTCCGTGACCGGATCCGCCGCCACCGACGACCTGCACGTGCTGGTGCTCGCCGGCGGGCTCTCCTACGAGCGGGACGTCTCGCTCCGGTCCGGTCGGCGGGTGCTCGACGCGCTGCGCGCGGTCGGCGTGGAGGCCGAACTGCGGGACGCCGATGTCGCGCTGCTGCCCGCCCTCGCCGCCGACCCGCCGGACGCCGTGGTGATCGCCCTGCACGGCGCCACCGGCGAGGACGGCTCGCTGCGCGGCGTGCTCGACCTCTGCGACGTGCCCTACGTCGGCTGCGACGCCCGCGCGTCCCGGCTCGCCTGGGACAAGCCCTCGGCCAAGGCGGTGTTGCGCGAGGCGGGCATCCCGACGCCCGACTGGGTGGCGCTGCCGCACGACCGCTTCTCCGAACTGGGCGCGGTGGCCGTCCTGGACCGGATCGCCGACCGACTCGGCCTGCCGCTGATGGTCAAGCCCGCGCAGGGCGGCTCCGGACTGGGCGCCGCCGTGGTCCGGGACGCCGCGTCGCTGCCGGCCGCCATGGTCGGCTGTTTCGGGTACGACCAGACCGCGCTGGTGGAGCGCTACGTGCCCGGGATGGACGTGGCGGTCTCCGTGCTGGACCTGGGTGAGGGCCCTCAGGCCCTGCCTCCGGTCGAGATCGTGCCCCGCAACGGCGTCTACGACTACGCCGCCCGCTACACCGCCGGCCGCACCACCTGGCACGCGCCCGCCCGGCTCGACCCGGAGACGACCGAGCGGGTAACCGGGGTGGCGCTCGCCGCGCACACCGCGCTCGGCCTCCGCGACCTCTCTCGCGTCGACCTGATCGTCGACGCGGAGGGGCAGCCGCACGTGCTGGAGGTCAACGTCTCCCCGGGGATGACCGAGACCTCGCTGCTGCCGCTGGCCGTCCAGGCGGCCGGGCTGGACTTCG
This sequence comes from Micromonospora sp. NPDC005299, assembly GCF_042872345.1. Lineage (NCBI taxonomy): Bacteria > Bacillati > Actinomycetota > Actinomycetes > Micromonosporales > Micromonosporaceae > Micromonospora > Micromonospora sp. NPDC005299. The sequence goes on along the minus strand of NZ_JBIAKG010000003.1, from coordinate 531,162 downwards.
GACGGGCGCTCGGCACTCTGGTGAGCCGCGCCGCCGCCCGCCGCCCGTGACGTCAGGCTGACTCAGTCGCCTGCTTCGGCGTCTCCGCCTGCTTCGGCGCGTAGGTCCGTTCCGGTGCCTCCGCCTTTTCCGGCGCCGCGGTCTGTTCCTGGGCCTCGGTCCGGTCCGGCGTCTCAGTCTGCTGCGGCTCCTCGGTCGAGGGCTGCTCCGTCACCTCGGCCTCCGGGATCTCATCCGCAGCCTCGATGACCGACGCGGTCTCCTCCTCCGCCGGCTCCGCGGACGCGCCCGCCGCCTGGGCATTGAAACTCGACGGCGCCTGCCACTGGATGCGGGGCGGTTCCGCGAGCGGACGGCCACCGAACTCGGCCAGCCACGCGGCGACCATCGCCAAGTTCTCCCGCCACTGCGCCTCGGAGATCGGCGGCAGGATCGAGTCCCACAGGGACAGGAACGTGCCCCGCAATTGCAGCCGCCCGTACGGCCGAGCCAGGAACCACATGTGCAGGTGCGCGGAGCCGTCACCCCAGCGGTTGACGTGCACCCGGGCCACACCGTCGAGCGAGCGGATGGCCCGCTCCAGGCGGACGGTCATGACGCCCAACTCGGCGGCGAGCAGGTTCGGCAGATCGCCGAGGTCGAGGTGCGACCGGGACTCCAGGATCAGCACCATCGGCAGGCCCGTGGGCCGGTCCATCGCCCGGACCCGCCATCGCTCACCCACCCAGATGTACGCCTCGTCCGGCGCATTGCAGGCGGTGCACTCCCGATTCCCCTCGCCGCGGCGGGGAGGCTCGACCGGCACGGGCTCGTCGAGCTGCTTGACGTGGAGATCGCCCTCGAAAGGGAAGGAGGGCCACTGGGTGAAGTCCGGGACTGAGGGAGGGGTGTCCTGCACGACGCTGACCCTAACCGAGTTGGCGACGCCTGTCCCTACTGAGCGCCCGGCCGCTGAGCGTTCCTCGTCGATCCACAACCGGTTGTCCACCGCGTTGTCCACAGGCCGCTGAGATCACCAGCACAGCGCGTCATCCACTGCTCAGCAAGGGTTTCCGCGCGGTGTTTCACGTGAAACGGCAAGGGCCTGTGGAAAACCGCTGTGGATAACGGGGGCGGTCGTCTCGGGCTCCCGGGGGCGCCTCGATCCTTCCTTCACAACGAGCGAGGCGGGGATCGGCACCGGCCGGTTCCGGGTGGTTTTCCGGGACGGTCCGCGAGGAGGTGCGCAATCGTGGATCCGGTGACGGCCGACGCTCGTGTTTCACGTGAAACGGGGGGCGACGGAGTCCGCGAAATCCGCTCGGGAGTGCCACCGCCCGCCTTACGCGGCGGCAGTGGCGTCGCGGCTCCCGGTGGAGGCTGATCGGACGGTTTCACGTGAAACAGCGAACGGGTGCGGCGTCGCGATGGGCTGGGCGTGACATGGCACGGGTTCGGGTGGGCCGGCAGGGCGGGTTTTCGTAGGCCGGCAGCGACCGGTCGAGTTTGCCGGCCGCCAGCGGGTTGGCACGAGTTGCCATTCCGAGCACAGCGGATCTGCCGGGTCCCACGTTCTTCCGAGCTGGCGGCCCGCGGCTGCGGATCCTTCGCGCCGCGCCGGCACTCGTCGTGTAGCTCGGGGCGCCAGCTCGTCGGAAGGTCCGTGGACTGCAGGCACCTGACCCACGTAGCGACCGGGAAGGCGGCGCTTATCGCGTCGGCACCGGCACCTCCTATGCGACTGCCGCACGCGCGGGGCCGACCGACCGGAACCAACCGCTGGACGGCGACTCAGCTAACGATCTCGCGGCCCCAGACGCACGGCGAAGCAGCGAGCGGTGCGGCGACTCATGTGGGGAACCGCCCCACCGGCCCGCTCAGCGCCTCTGAGCCGGTTGATGATCCTGTGCCGGCGCTCGCTGGGCGAGAACGAACGGTAGGCGGCTCCAGGGCGCTCACAGGGCTCGGGACGGAAGGCCTCTGCGTCCGCGCCCGGTTCCGAGAGGAGCGTCCACGCGAGCCGGATGAAGGCCGACGAGAAGCAACGGGGCGGGCACCCGTACGAGGGCTTGCATCGGGCACGGGTCGGGGCCAGCGAACCGGGCGCGCCCGGCTGAGGACCGTCGGCCGTGCGGCAGGGGCAGGAGGGCCAGAGGGCGAGGCGGCAAACACCTAACCGACTCGGCGACGGGCCGACGGCGGAGGTGCGGGGCCGACCGACGGGGCGGCGGCTGCGCGGACCGAACCGCGATAGCGGCAGACAGACATGGGAACCCCGACTGGCGACGGGCGGCCACAAGAGGCGGCCCGAGTGAGCGGTGCGGCGCCGGGCAGCACGCCGAGGCACGGGGCCACGGCGTCCGGGCCTCCGGACCGGCGGGGGCCGACGGCGCGAGACGCTCGCCGGAAACGAGGCCGCCGCTACGCCGTTGTTTCACGTGAAACGCATCGGCCGGCACCTTGGCACGGCGACGATGACGGCCACAGCGACAGCGACGACGACAGCCACCGGGCATCCCGTCGATGACCAGCGCGGTGGCCGGCGACGGCGAAGGCGGCGGCGGGGGGCGACGACGGCGATCACGGCGGCGGCGGGCGACGACGGCGAGGGCAAGCACGACGGCGACGGAGAGGGCAGGCGACGACGGCGAGGGCGGGCGCACGACCGCGGCGACAACGCCGACGGCGGGGCGACGACGACAGCGGAGCGACGACGCCGACGGCGGAGCGACGACGCCGACGGCGGGGCGGCGACGACGGGGCGGCGACGACGGCGGGCGGCGGGCCGGTCCGGAAGTCCACCAGGTCGGCCGGGATCGTCGCCTAGCGGTCGATCACATCCCCGGACTACCACCGCGCCAGCCCGAGAGTCTGGTGGCGAGCCCGAGCCCGGCGAGACCGGCATAGGTGCGGACCAGCGTGGTCACCCGCTCGCTGAAGCGGGCCTGGGAAGCCGGTGATACGGCGGCGACGACGGCGGACGGCGGTGAGGCCACACGGCGGCAGAGAGCCACGGCCCCACGGCGGCCGCACCAAGGCACAGCCACACGGCGGCGCAGCCGCACGGCACACGGCGCAACAGCGGCGCGGAGGCAAGGGCGACGGCGATCGGGCGACCCGGCGACGACGACGCTGCGCCAGGGCGACGGCGGACCCGGCAAGAACCACGAGGCGATGGGTAGCCGCCCCCGCAATGATCGCGTCGTAGGTCGCTGCCGACACAGCCGCCCCTCAGGAGGTGCCAGGACTGAGCACAGGCACCCATGGCTAACACCGCACCCCGAGACGCCCGGAGACGCCCGGCCCGCCCTGAGGCCCTTCCAGGCCGGCGCACAGATGCCCTTCCGCGACCCGGCAGAAGCCGCGCAGCGGAGCAGAGCGGGCCGCAGGGGTCCACCCCGCTAACGGACGTCAGGGGGCGACCAGCACGCCCGGAGCGAGGCATTACACCCCCGCACCACTGATCAGAACTGACAGCTCCGAACACCGCGACCGGCAGCCCCGGAAACGGCTCGGCCGCGTCGTCCCCGCAGGGACCACGCGGCCGAGAACGACGGGCCTACTCACTCCCCGGGCTGCTCCTCCTGCCCCACGCCGATGATCCCGACGATCCGCTCCAGGTCGTCGACGGTCGCGAACTCGATCGTGATCTTGCCCTTGCTCCGGCCGATGTCGACCTTGACCCGGGTGTCGAAGCGATCGGAGAGTCGGTCGGCGAGGTCCGTGAGCGCGGGCGCGTGCGGCTTCGGCCGGCGCTTCGCGGCCGGGGCCTTGGCCGGGCCGTCGGCGAGCGCCAGGGCCACCAGTTCCTCGGTGGCGCGTACGGAGATGCCCTCGGCGACGATGCGCTTGGCGAGCTGCTCCTGCGCCTCGGAGTCGTCGAGGCTGAGCAGGGCGCGGGCGTGGCCGGCGGAGAGCACCCCGGCGGCGACCCGACGTTGCACCTGGGCCGGCAGGTTCATCAGCCGGATGGTGTTGGAGATCTGCGGCCGGCTCCGGCCGATCCGGCGGGCCAGTTCCTCGTGGGTCGCGCCGAACTCCTCCAGCAGTTGCTGGTACGCGGCGGCCTCTTCCAGCGGGTTGAGGTTGGCCCGGTGGATGTTCTCCAGCAGCGCGTCCCGGAGCATCGCGTCGTCCTTGGTGTCCCGGACGATGGCGGGGATGTTCTCCCGACCGACCGCCTGGGCCGCGCGCCAGCGCCGCTCACCCATGACGAGTTCGTACTTCTCGCTGTCGAGCTGGCGGACGACGATCGGCTGGAGGAAGCCCACCTCCTGGATCGAGATCTTCAGCTCCTCGAGCGCCTCCTCGTCGAAGACGTGCCGGGGCTGCTTGGGGTTCGGCACGATGCTGTCGACCGGGATCTCGGCGAAGCGGGCACCGGGGACCGGGCTCAGTTGCGGCTCCGGCTCGGCGACAGGAGCGGCCGGGGCGGCCACGTCGTCGACGCCGAGGGCTCCGGTCACGGCCGCCGCCGCACCGCCGACCGGAGTGGCCGGGACGGCCGCCGCCGTACCGTTCTCGGGTTCGGCGGTCGCCGGGGCACTACCCGACACGGGCCCGGTGGGGATGAGGGCACCGAGCCCCCGGCCCAGACCGCCGCGAGGACGGTTCTTCATGCGACGCCTCCCAGCGACTTTTCCGCACTACGCATTCCGGCTCACCGGCTCCTTGGCGCCTCGCTCGGCGATCTCCTGGGCGGCCTCGAAGTAGCTCGTGGCCCCCCGCGAACCGGGATCGTAGGTCATCACCGACTGCCCGTAGCTGGGCGCCTCGGAGACCCGTACGTTCCGGGGGATCACGGCCTGGAGCACCTTGTCCCCGAAGTGGTTCCGGACGTCCTGCTCCACGGCGTCGGCCAGCCGGGTACGCCGGTCGTACATGGTGAGCAGGATCGTGGAGACCTCGAGCTTCGGGTTGAGGTGCTGCCGGACCAGGTTGATGTTGTTAATCAGCTGGTTGAGGCCCTCCAGCGCGTAGTACTCGCACTGGATCGGGATCAGCACCTCCTGCGCGGCGACCAGCGCGTTGACGGTCAGCAGGCCGAGGGAGGGCGGGCAGTCGATGAAGACGTAGTCGAAGTGCCCGGGGTACGCGGCGATGGCCCGGCTCAGCCGGGACTCCCGGGCGACGACCGAGACCAGCTCGATCTCGGCGCCCGCCAGGTCGATGGTGGCCGGCACGCACCACAGATTCGGGATGCCCTCGACGGCCTGGGCCACCTCCTCCAGCGGCACGCTGTCGATGAGGCAGTCGTACACGTCGGGCACGCCGGTGTGGTGCGGCACGTTGAGCCCGGTGGAGGCGTTGCCCTGCGGGTCGAGGTCGACCACCAGCACCCGGTTGCCGTGCAGGGCGAGCGCCACCGCCAGGTTCACCGTGGTGGTGGTCTTGCCGACGCCGCCCTTCTGGTTGGCGACGCACATCACCCGGGTCCGTTCGGGGCGGGGCATGGTGACCTCACCACTGGGATTCAGGATCTGCACGGCGCGCATAGCCTCCATAGCCAACGGTGGATCATCCTCTTCGCGCGTCGGGGTTTCACGTGAAACGTACGTGCTCGTCGGGGGTTCGGCACCGTAGCCGGCAGCCGGTGGCGTGTCGGAAGGGGCCGTCGTGGCCTTGGTCATGTCCGGCGCGGATTCCGGGGTGGGCTGCTGCGGAACGGTCACGACCGGCGGCTGCGGCTCATAGCGCGCGGGGGCCGTGGCGTTGCCGCGCACCGGGGCCGGACGGGAGGCGGGCGCGTTCGCCGGGCCGCCGTTCGGATCGTGCGGGTCCCGCGCTGGCGGGACGTTCGCGGGTACGGACGAGGTCGGCCGCACGGCGCCGGCCGGGGCGTCCCGCCGCACCACCGGTTCACAGTCCGGGGGCCGCGTGGACGGGTCGTGGGGCTCGCCGTTCGGCGACCAGCCCGGGGAGTTGGTTTCACGTGAAACGGGGCCGGTGGCGGAGGGTCCCCCGCCTGGCCCGGTCACCCGTGAATCGTCGTACCTGCCGTCGTCATGCACCTGTCATCCCTGCCCGCTCCGGATGGTCGGTCCGCACCCGTCTTTCAGGCCCCCGCGCTCGCGCGCGGCGTCACCGGCCCGGTGGGAACGGTCGGGTTCGGGTGCCGCCCGGCACCGCCGCTCCACACTATCGGCGCGCGGCCAGCCTACGGCCGACGGGCGCAGCGGGTCCACGTCGGGTTCTGATCGATCAGCTCACGCCCACCCGGTCCAACGACCGGGTGGGCGTCCGGCAAGCCTTGCCGCGTCAGCGATCCCGGCCCTGCGCGCCGCGGCGGCGGCCGCCCCGCGAGCGCTTCGGCGCCTTCTTCCTGACCGGGCCGATCATCCGCTCGCGGACCACCTCGATCACCGTCGCGGGCGGGTCGATAACGCCGGTCCCGCACCGGTGCAGCTCCGGCCCGCCGCCACCGAGCCGGGCCACCGCCGCGGCGTGCTCGGCGATCTCCTCGGCGGCGGAGGCGCCCTTGAGTGCCATCAGCCGGCCGCCGGGCGTCGCCAGCGGCAGGCACCAGGCGGCGAGCCGGTCCAGCGGGGCCACCGCGCGCGCGGTGACGATGTCGGCGGTCAGCGGCTCCCGGTCCCGGGAGCCGGTGGCGGCCTCCTCGGCGCGCCCGCGGAACACCCGCACCCACTTGGTCAGCCCGAGTTGTTGCACCGCCTCGATCAGGAAGGCGGTGCGCCGGGCGAGCGGCTCGACCAGGGTCACGGTGAGGTCGGGGCGCGCGATCGCCAGCACCAGGCCGGGCAGGCCCGCCCCGGAGCCGACGTCGATCACGCTGGCGCCCTCCGGGATCCGCTCGGCCATCGCCGCGCAGTTGAGCAGGTGACGGTCCCAGAGCCGCGGCGTCTCGCGGGGGCCGATGAGGCCGCGCACCACGCCGTCCGTGGCCAGCAGTTCGGCGTACGCGGCGGCCAGGTCGAGCCGGTCGCCGAAGAGGGTACGGGCGGCGTCCGCCAACTCGGGCGGCAACGTCGCCCCCGCCGGGGACGGCTGATGCCCGTCCGCACTGTCCACAAGGGAGGAGCCGGGGTCGGCCGGCTGGGCGTCGCTTCCACCACCGGCGGACCGGGCGTCCACGTCGCGACCGGCGGGGGCCGGCTCGGCGAACACCGGGGCGACCGTCCCTCCCTGGGTCGGCGCGGCCGGTGCCTCCGCCGGCGTCGACGGCTCGGGCCGCCCGTCCGGTTCACTGGAGAAGGTCAGCGCCATTCCGGCGGCGGGGTCGGCCTCGACGACGGGCGGCGCGGTCGCCGGAACCGGATCACCCGAGAAGGCCGGGTCGACCGGGGTCGCCGGCGTGACCGGGGTCGAAGGGTGGGCCGGGGCGTCGCCCTCGGAGAAGACCGGGTCGACGGCCGGGTCGGCGTGGACAGGCGACGGCCCGGGCGGGGTACCGCCCGGGCCGGCCACGGCACCCGCCGTTGTCTCGTCGGAAGCCACCTACGTCAGTCCGTCACCGGCCGGACGACGATCCGGCGGTTCGGCTCGACGCCCTCGGACTCGCTCTCCACGCCGCTCATCGCGTTGACCACGTCGTGCACGCACTTACGCTCGAACGCGGACATCGGCTCCAGGCGCACCGGCTCGCCGTGCTCCTTGACCTTCTCCACCGCGTTCTTGGCGACGGCGGCCAGCTCCTTGCGCCGGGCGGCGCGGTAGCCGCCGACGTCGAGCAGCAGGCGGCTCGGCGAACCGGTCTGCCGGAACACCGCCAGCCGGGCCAGCTCCTGGAGCGCCTCCAGGGTGGCGCCGCGCTGGCCGACCAGGTTCTGCAGGCGGGCACCGACCACCTCGACGACCGGGCGGCCGCCGGAGACCAGCTCGTCGATGTCGCCGTCGTAGTCGAGGATGTCGAGCAGCCCCTCGACGTAGTCGGCGGCGATCTCGCTCTGCCGGAACAGGTCGCTGTCGGCGGGGGCCTTCTTCTCCCGGGCCTCGGCCTGGGTGTCCTCGGCCTCCTCCGTGGTGGCGGCCGGCGCGGTCTCCTCGTCCAGGGACTGGTCCGCGCTGGGGATGCTGGTGTCGGTCACGGTCTCATCTCCGTACTCGCTCGGCCGGACCGTCGGGTCCGCTGGTCTCCCGGGGCCGGCGGGAGGTTCGCCGGTGCCCTCGGGCACGTCTGTACGGGCCAGTTTCGCCCGTGACCGCGCTCCGCGCGGCGGTTCCGGCCCGGCGCCGACTCCTCGGGTGGCAGCTCGGGGACCGGAACGGGCCGCCACCGGTGTCCGGCGGCGGCCCGGCGGGGCTCAGCCCTGTCGCTTGGCGGGCCGGCCGCCGCTCTTCTTCGGGTTGACCGGCTTGGCGCCGGGCTTCGGGCCGGCCACCTTGGGGGCGGCGGCCGGGGCCTTGACGGCCGGCTGGGCGGTCTTGCGGCCGAGGAGGCCGGCGATCCCGGCCGGCTGGGCGGCGGCCTTGCCGGCGGTGGTCTTGCCGGCGGTGCTGGTCTTCGGCGGCACCAGCGGCGGGAACTTCCGCAGCACCCACTGCTGCTGGCCCAGGGTGAAGAGGTTGTTGGTGACCCAGTAGATGATCACACCGATCGGGAAGATCGAGCCCGAGATGAGCAGCGAGACCGGGATGCCATAGAGCATCAGCCGCTGGACCATCCGCTGCTGCGGGTCCTCGGCCCAGCCGGTCTTGAGGATCATCTGCCGGCTGGTCAGGTAGGTGGTGGCGATCATGATGAGCACCAGGATGCCGGCGACGATCTTGACCGTGGTGCTGTTCGCGCCCAGGTTCGCCAGTTCGTCGGCGGTGGAGCCGAACCGGCCGGAGATCGGGGCGGTGAAGAGCTTCGCGCTGGAGGCGCTGTTGAACTGCTCGACGGTCCAGCCGTACAGGGTCTTGCCCTGGTTGTCGGGGTTGAGCCGCTTGAGCGTGTGGAACAGGCCGAGGAAGACCGGGATCTGGAGGAACATCGGAAGGCAGCCCATCAGCGGGTTGGCCTTTTCCTTCCGGTAGAGCTCCATCATCTCCTTCTGGAGCGTCTCCCGGTCACCCTTGTGCTTCTCCTGGAGCTCCTTGACCTTGGGCTGGAGCGCCTGCATGGCCCGCTGCGACTTGATCTGCTTGACGAAGACCGGGAACAGGATCACCCGGACCGTGACCACCAGGAAGATGATGGACAGGATCCAGGCCCAGTTCGTGCCGATCACGGCCCCGACCGAGACCCCGATGGCGTCCCAGGCCGAGTGCCAGGTCAGCAGGATCCACGAGATCGCGTAGTAGATCCAGTCGAGACTAAACACTCAGGCTCCAGTCACGTCGGCATGGCGGCGGTCGCCCGGCTCCGGCACCGGGTCGTGTCCACCGGGGTGGAAGGGGTGGCAGCGCGACAGCCGCCGGACCGTCAGCCAGGCTCCCCGCAGCGCACCGTGCCGGGACACCGCCTCGACGGCGTAGGCACTGCACGACGGGTAGAACCGGCAGCGGGCCGGCAGTGCCGGACTTATCCACCGACGGTACGCGATGATGGGCGCCAGCAGCATGCGGGCACCGGCAGAGGGCCGCGGCGCGGCAGTGTGCTCGGTCACCGCGACCGCCGGCCCCGGGGGGAGCGCGCGGCGGCGAGGGCGGCGTCCAGGTCGGCCCCGAGCCGGGCGTACGACGCCTGGGCGGCCGGCGGCAGGGCGCGTACCACCAGGGTGCTGCCGGCGGGCAGGTCGGTCAGCCGCTCGCGGACCAGGTGACGGAGCCTGCGGCGGACCGTGTTCCGGACCACGGCGTTACCCACGGCCTTGGACACGACGAAGCCGGCGCGGCGGGGTGCGGAGGTCTCCGCACCGCTGCTCCGCGCCGGCTCCGGCGAGGTTGTCGCGGTGGATCCGGTCTGCTCGGGGAGGGTCAGGTGCACCACGACGGCGCCACGGCCGACGCGTCGGCCACCCCGAACCGCTGCGGCGAAGTCACTGCTGCGCCGCAGTCGTTGCGCGGCGGCCAGCACGACTGCCCACGTCCCCGGACCGGACCGGTCGGCCTCAGGCCGACAGGCGGGTGCGGCCCTTGGAGCGACGGGTCGAGATGATGGCGCGGCCGGCACGGGTGCGCATGCGCAGCCGGAAGCCGTGGGTCTTCGCGCGCCGGCGGTTGTTCGGCTGGTAGGTGCGCTTGCTCACGTCAGGCTCTCCGTTGTCGTACGCCCCGCGCGGGGGATCGCCCGGGGTCGTGTGGTGGTCCAGGCCACCTCGGCGGTGGCCTCCGATCGGTGCTGCCCGGTGGTGCGGGGCCCCGGCGAGGCGGGGAGCTGACCGCGGACAGCAAGCACTCATCACCCTAGCAGAGGGCGAGAGAGCAGCCGTTCCAGGCTACGCAGGGCGGCAATGACCGTCAAACCTCACACCCCGGCCGTGACCAGCGCCCGGAGCGCGACCGAAGGGGCGGTTTTCACTGATGTTGACAAGGCTGCCCCGGTGTCGACGGTTGATGGCGCGGGGTCCGCGCTGTTAGCGTGCCCGATTGCGGTCAGCGTCGGGGGTCCGGGACGACGGCTCCAGGTCGCCGCGCGGCGTCAGACGCGCCGAGCTGGAGTGTCGGTTGTCGCTGACCGGCAAGACCGGACAAGGTAGTGAATCGTTCGGCACGGTGAACCCGCTTCAGCGCCTCCGGGAACCAGGGGGCAGGTCCGACCCGCGTCCGGTGGGCGGCCACAATCGGTCGGTACACACAGGCTGTGGATAACCTGTGGATGACGACCGGTCAGCCGTCCGGGCGGGCGTGAGGAGAGGCGAGGGGGTGGCACGACGGTGACCGGAGCGATCGACCTTGCCGCGGTGTGGACGGCGACGACCGACGAACTCGCCGACGAGATCATCTCCGCGCAGCAGCGGGCGTACCTCCGGCTGACCCGGCTGCGGGCGATCGTCGAGGACACCGCACTGCTCTCCGTGCCCGACGCGTTCACCCGGGACGTGATCGAGTCCCGCCTCCGCCCGGCCATCACCGAGGCGTTGAGCCGCCGGCTCGGCCGGCCCATCCAGGTGGCCGTCACGGTGCGCGTCACGGAGGACCCGGGCGGCCGCCCGGCGGGCACCGTCTACCGCAGCAACCCCGAGCCCGCCGCCGAGCCCGCGGGCCCGCCGGACCTGCTCACCGGCTTCGACCAACCCGGCCCGGCCGACGCCGCGCCCGGCTACCCCGAGCTGGGCTTCCCCCCGGCCCGGCCGGAGGCCCCGGCGTACGCCGATCCGCGTCCGGAGCCGCCCGCCGAGGAGCCGGCCCCCCGGCAGCGCACCGCCGACGGCGCCCGGCCGCAGCTCATCCCGGCCAGCAGGGACGGGCAGGACACGCTGTTCAGCGCCGCCTTCGCCGAGCCGCTGCGCACCACCACCCCTGAGCACCGTGGCTTCGACGAGCGGTCCCGGATCGAACCGCCCGCTCCCGACGCCGGCTACGAGCCCCGCTACCGGGAGGCGCCCGGCCCGGCCGACGCCCCGCCGCCGCTGCGCGGCCTGCCCCGGGACGGCGCCACGGACAGCGGCCCCGGCCGCGGCGGCCCTGACCGCCGCGGCGGTCAGGCCGACCGGCGGATGCCCGGCGGCGCGGAGGGCAGCGGCAACCGGCTCAACCCGAAGTACATGTTCGAGACGTTCGTCATCGGCTCGTCCAACCGCTTCGCCCACGCGGCGAGCGTCGCGGTGGCCGAGTCACCGGCGAAGGCGTACAACCCGCTCTTCATCTACGGCCACTCCGGGTTGGGCAAGACCCACCTGCTGCACGCCATCGGGCACTACGCCACGACGCTGGGCAACGCCCGCTCGGTCCGGTACGTCTCGACCGAGGAGTTCACCAACGACTTCATCAACTCGCTCCGGGACGACAAGACCAGCGCGTTCCAGCGCCGCTACCGCGACGTCGACATCCTGCTGATCGACGACATCCAGTTCCTGGAGAACCGGGAGCGGACGCAGGAGGAGTTCTTCCACACCTTCAACACCCTGCACAACGCCAACAAGCAGATCGTGATCACCTCCGACCGGTCGCCGCGCCAGCTCGCCACCCTCGAGGACCGGATGCGGACCCGGTTCGAGTGGGGGCTGCTGGCCGACATCCAGCCGCCGGACCTCGAGACCCGGATCGCGATCCTGCAGAAGAAGGCCGCACAGGAGCGGATGTACGCCCCGCCGGACGTGCTGGAGTTCATCGCCTCCCGGGTGTCGAACTCGATCCGGGAGCTGGAGGGGGCGCTGATCCGGGTCACCGCGTTCGCCAGCCTCACCCGCTCGTCGGTCGAGCTGTCGCTGGCCGAGGAGGTGCTGCGGGACTTCATGCCGGACGGTGCCGGACCGGAGATCAACGCCGACCAGATCATGGCCTCCACCGCGGACTACTTCGGGGTGAGCCTGGAGGACCTGCGCGGCCAGTCCCGTTCGCGGGTGCTCGTCAACGCACGCCAGGTCGCCATGTACCTGTGCCGGGAGCTGACCGAGTTGTCGCTGCCCCGGATCGGGCAAGCGTTCGGCGGCCGGGACCACACCACCGTGATGCACGCCGACCGGAAGATCCGCCAGCAGATGGCGGAGCGGCGCTCGCTCTACAACCAGATCGCCGAGCTGACCAACCGGATCAAGCAGACCACCTGATCCGGTACGCCGACGCGACGCCCGGCCGGGCCCACCGGCCGGGCTTTTTCGTGCCGCTGGAGAGCCGGGGCTTGACCCTCGACCCGGTGCAGGGCCCAGGATCGGAGTCGTGTTCATCCACACCTCGGCCCGGTTGTCCACATCCCCTGTGACACAGGCGGTGGATAACCACGCTCGGTTCCGGCCCGGTTACCCACAGACTGTGGACAACCCCTGGGGACGAGGCTGTGGACGCCTGGGGACGACGGTCGGGTTGTCCACCGACGACGGTCGGCCTGTGGGCGACCTGTTGAAGGTTCTGGGGATGACGACGGTCGACGCCGTCGGCGCTGTCCACAACACTGGGGAGAAACCCGGTGGATTAGCGGTGGACAACCGGTGGACAGCCGTGGAAAACCCGGCGGCTGGCGACGGCTGTGGACTCAGACACGGGTTGCACCCCCGGTTCTCCACAGCGAAACCACCGGTGGATAACCTGTCTGACCTGGGCGGACGCCGGTTCTCCACAGTTTGCACAGGTGCGATGAAGACGATGAGTTATCTCTTCTAAAACAACAAAAACCAATCATCACCGTTGGACTTCCTGTGGATCGGGCCGGAGCACTGCCGCCGGCAGTCGCCCGGGCACCTGGATCCACGGGGTCGGGCGCACAGCCGATGCCCACGCGCCCTAAGGTGCGATGGGTACCCGCACGGTCGGGCGGGACGGGTGGCAGCGGTCGGCATGAGAGAGTTGTCGCTGACGTCGACGCGGAGGCATTGATGAAGTTCCGAGTGGAGCGCGACGCGCTCGCCGAGGCGGTCGCGTGGACCGCCAAGAGCCTGCCCAACCGACCTTCCGTGCCGGTGCTGGCTGGGGTGATGCTCCGGGTAACCGACGGCAACCTCCAGGTCTCCGGCTTCGACTACGAGGTCTCCAGCCAGGTCACCGTCGAGGTGCAGGGTGATGCCGACGGGGCCGCCCTGGTCTCCGGTCGGTTGCTCGCCGAGATCACCAAGGCGCTCCCGGCCAAGCCGGTGGACATCGCCGCCGTCGGCGCGCACCTGGAGCTGGTCTGCGGCAGCGCCCGGTTCACCCTGCCGACCATGCCGGTCGAGGACTACCCGTCCCTGCCGGAGATGCCGGAGAGCGCCGGCACCGTCGACGCGGCCGCCTTCGCCGCAGCCGTGGCCCAGGTGGCCGTGGCCGCCGGCCGGGACGAGACGCTGCCGATGATGACCGGCGTCCGGATCGAGCTCTCCGGCAGCACGCTGGCGATGCTCGCCACCGACCGCTACCGCCTCGCCCTGCGCGAGATGAAGTGGAACCCGGACGACCCGGAGATCAGCCTCAACGCGCTGGTGCCCGCCCGGACGCTGCACGACACCGCCAAGGCCCTCGGCCCGCTCGGCGGCCACGTCACCATGGCGCTCTCCCAGGGCGCCGCCGGCGAGGGCATGATCGGCTTCTCCGGCGGCACCCGCCGGACCACCAGCCGGCTGCTCGACGGGGCCAACTACCCGCCGGTGCGCTCGCTCTTCCCGGCCAGCCACAACGCCGAGGCCCGGGTCCCGGTCGCCACGCTCATCGAGGTGGTCAAGCGCGTGGCGCTGGTCGCCGAGCGGACCACCCCGGTGCTGCTCAGCTTCAGCTCCGACGGCCTGGTGGTCGAGGCCGGCGGCACCGAGGAGGCCCGGGCCAGCGAGGCCATGGAGGCGACCTTCACCGGCGATGCGCTGACCATCGGCTTCAACCCGCAGTACCTGATCGACGGCCTGACCAACCTGGGCGCCCAGCACGCCCAGCTGGCGTTCGTCGACGCCTTCAAGCCCGCGGTGATTTCCCCCGCCGGCGAGGATGGCGAGGTCATCCCGGGGTACCGGTACCTCATCATGCCGATCCGCGTGTCCCGCTGATCGCCGGCAGCACGATCCAGACGTACGGAGGTAGGAGCAGATGCAGCTCGGCCTGGTAGGACTCGGCCGGATGGGCGGCAACATGCGCGAGCGGTTGCGCGCCGCCGGTCACGAGGTGGTCGGCTACGACCGCAACGCGGAGCTGAGCGACGTCGCGAGCCTCACGGAGCTGGCCGAGAAGCTGGAGTCGCCCCGCGCCGTCTGGGTGATGGTCCCGGCCGGCGTCACCGACGCCACCATCGACGAGCTCGCCGGCGTCCTCGGCGAGGGCGACATCATCATCGACGGCGGCAACTCCCGGTTCAGCGACGACGCCCCGCGCGCCGAGCGCCTCAACGAGCAGGGCATCGGCTACATCGACGTCGGCGTCTCCGGCGGCGTCTGGGGCAAGCAGAACGGCTACGCCCTGATGGTCGGCGGCGCCCAGGAGCACGTCGGGCGGCTGATGCCGATCTTCGAGGCGCTCAAGCCCGAGGGTGAGTTCGGCTTCGTGCACGCCGGCCCGGTCGGCGCCGGCCACTACGCCAAGATGGTGCACAACGGCATCGAGTACGGCCTGATGCACGCCTACGCCGAGGGCTACGAGCTGCTGGCCGCCTCCGAGCTGGTGACCAACGTGCCGGGCGTCTTCAAGTCCTGGCGCGAGGGCACCGTGGTCCGGTCCTGGCTGCTCGACCTGCTCGACCGGGCGCTCGACGAGGACCCGGAGCTGACCGAGCTGAGCGGCTACACCGAGGACACCGGCGAGGGCCGCTGGACGGTCGACGAGGCGGTCCGGCTCGCCGTGCCGCTGAACGTCATCACCGCCTCGCTGTTCGCCCGGTTCGCCTCTCGGCAGGACGACTCGCCCGCCATGAAGGCCGTCGCCGCGCTGCGCCAGCAGTTCGGCGGCCACGCCGTCCGCAAGCGCTGACCGGCATCCACAGCCTGTGTACGTCCGCCGGCTCGAACTGGTCGACTTCCGCTCGTACGAGCGGGTCGGCGTCGACCTGGAGCCGGGCCCGAACGTGCTGGTCGGCGCGAACGGCGTCGGCAAGACCAACCTGGTCGAGGCGTTGGGTTACGTGGCGACCCTGGACTCGCACCGGGTCGCCACGGACGCCCCGCTGGTCCGGATGGGCGCCAGCTCGGCGGTGATCCGCTGCGCGGTGGCGCACGAGGGCCGGGAGCTCCTGGTCGAGCTGGAGATCGTCCCGGGCAAGGCCAACCGGGCCCGGCTGGGTCGCTCCCCGGCCCGCCGCGCCCGCGACGTGCTCGGCGCGCTGCGGCTGGTGCTCTTCGCCCCGGAGGACCTGGAACTGGTCCGCGGGGATCCGGCCGAGCGCCGCCGTTACCTGGACGACCTGCTGGTCACCCGCCAGCCCCGGTACGCCGGGGTGCGCGCCGACTACGAGCGGGTGGTCAAGCAGCGCAACGCGCTGCTGCGGACGGCGTACCTGGCCCGGAAGACGGGCGGCTCGCGGGGCGGGGACCTGTCCACCCTCGCCGTCTGGGACACCCACCTGGCGCACCACGGCGCGGAGCTGCTCGCCGGCCGGCTGGAGCTGGTCGCCGCGTTGACCCCGCACGTGGCGAAGGCGTACGACGCGGTGGCGGCGGGCCGGGGTGCGGCGGGGATCGCGTACCGGCCGTCGGTGGAGCTGCCGGAGTCGACCACCGACCGGGCGGCGCTGGTCGAGGCGCTCGGCGCCGCACTGACCGCGAGTCGGTCGGCGGAGATCGAGCGGGGCACCACGCTGGTCGGCCCGCACCGGGACGACCTGGCGCTGACCCTCGGCCCGCTGCCCGCCAAGGGCTACGCCAGCCACGGCGAGTCCTGGTCCTACGCGCTGGCGCTGCGGCTGGCCGGCTACGACCTGCTGCGCGCCGACGGGATCGAGCCGGTGCTGGTGCTGGACGACGTCTTCGCCGAGCTGGACGCCGGCCGGCGGGAGCGGCTGGCCGAGCTGGTCGGCGGCGCGAGCCAGCTCCTGGTGACCTGTGCGGTCGACGACGACGTGCCGGCGACCCTCCGGGGCACCCGGTACGCGGTGGGCGAGGGGACGGTACGGCGTGTCGGATGAGGTGGAGCTCCCGCCCGCGCGGCTGGGGCCGGGACGCGGCGGGCGTACCCCGGAGGGACCGGAAGCGAAGCCGGGCGGCGAGGCCGGCGCGGCCCTGCCGGAGGGGTCGTCCGGGCCGGAGCTGGCCCGGGCGGTGCTGGACGCGGCGAAGGCCCGCCGGCAGGCGGCGGGCGGCACGCGGCGGCGCGGCGCGGTCCGTGGCGACGGCGAGAAGCGGCTGCGCGGCTACTCCGGCCCGGGGCCGGATCCGCGGGACCCGCAGCCGCTCGGCGCGGTGTTGGACAAGCTGGTCAAGGCGCGCGGCTGGCAGCAGCCGGCGGCCGAGGCGACGGTCTTCGGCGCCTGGGAGCGGGTGGTCGGGGCGGAGGTGGCGCAGCACAGCCGCCCGGTGAAGCTGGAGAACGGCGAGCTGACCGTGGAGGCCCGCTCGACGGCCTGGGCCACCCAGCTGCGGTTGCTCGCCGGCTCGCTGCTCAAGCAGATCGCCAGCGAGGTGGGCCACAACGTGGTGCGCAAGCTGCACATCCACGGTCCGGCGGCGCCGTCCTGGTCGCGCGGCCCGCGTCGGGTGCGGGGCCGCGGCCCCCGCGACACCTACGGCTGACCGTCACCGGTCGCCGCGGCGTGCCTCCCGTTGGGCGCGCTTGAGCTCTCGCTGGTCGCGGCTCCACTGCTTGCGCCGCTCCAGGTCCTGCTTCCAGGCCTCGCGGGCCAGCCGCGAGCCGCCCTGCACCGCGCCCTGCACCTGGGACGGGCCGGCGAGGTTCTGGAACACCCAGCCCAGCAGGCGACCGCCCTTGCCGGAAGCGTCGCCCACCTGCTGCTCGTCGCCGCTCATCCGCCCGCTCTCCTTCGCCGACCCCACATGATTGGTACGCCAATAATTGGTACACCAATCGTTGCTACGATCGCAACGACGAACGAGGAGGACGAGGGTGGCCGACCGGGTCGAGGACGATCCCCTGGCGCTGGAGCAGCAGGTGTGCTTCGCGCTCTCCGTCGCCGCGCGCGGCGTCGTCGCGGTCTACCGCCCGCTGCTGGAACCGATGGGGCTCACCCACCCGCAGTACCTGGTCATGCTGGCGCTCTGGCAGCACGCGCCGCTGTCGGGGCGGGAGTTGAGCCGGCTGCTCCAGCTCGACCCGGGCACCCTGTCACCGCTGCTGAAGCGGCTCGAAGCCGCCGGCTACGTGCGGCGGGAGCGCGACGCGTCGGACGAGCGCAGTCTGGCCGTCTCGCTCACCGCCAGCGGGCAGGCGCTCCGGGCGCAGGCCGAGCGGATCCCGCCGGCGATCGTGCAGCGGCTCGGCCTGCCGCTGGCGGACCTGCGGCACCTGCACACGGTGCTCACCGAGGTGATCGCGGCGGCCAACCGGGCCGCGACGGCCGGGCCGGGCGAAGCCGGGCAGCCGGGTCAGGCGTCGGCGTAGACCGCGAAGCCGCGCTCGGCGCAGCGCCGGTAGAAGGCGGCGAGCACGCTCAGCTCGGCGCAGGTGAAGTTCCACTGCGGCGGCTCGCCGCTCTCGTCGCGCAGCTTGTCCAGCCGGCTGTCCAGCCAGCGGAGCTGCTGCTCGGCCAGGCGCCCGTCGCCGAGCAGCGAGCGCAGCACCTCGCTCACCGACTCGAAGGTGACGGCCTCGCCGAAGGGGCGGTGCCGGGCGACGAACTTCTCCACGCCCTCGGCGATCCAGGAGCACCCGTCCGGGTCGATCACCGGGTCCTCGTCCTCGGCCGAGTTCTCCGTGGCGTAGAGCACATTTTCCAGGCCGAGGATGAGGTCGACCAACTCGGTGTAGGCAGTCGCCCGCACCGTGCCGGTCTTCGCGATCAGCTCGGCGAGCGCGGCGGTCGGTGCCGAGATGCGTGGCATGTCCACGATCTCGCCGAAGTCGACGAACTCGGCCGGCGCGACCGGATCGTAGAAGCGGCCGGTCCGCGGCCAGTGCACCGCGACGTTGTCCAGCCCCATCTGGCGTCACCTCTCAGCAAGCACGTTGTCCGACCGATCGGGTCGATCGTCCCGGTTCCGACGGGGAAAGATCAAGACCGCAGGTGGCGGCGCCGCAAAAGGTACGGCACGGCCGGTCCCGCCGCGACCCCCGGTCGGTCACCCACCGGTACCGATCCGGTGCCGGCCGCGCCCTCGATCAGGCCAAGGCGTGTAGGGGGAGTCGCAGACAGCGCGATTCGGCCCGCTACGGCATTCTCAGCCGCCCCGGAGGGGTGCCGAGTGGCGGTTTGGTCGGCTGCGCACAGTAAGATTGAGGGCGAGACGAAAGACCCGACACGGAGCGACGGACACGGGCCCACAGGGCCCTTGATCATTGTCCCGCATCGGGTCGAGCCGATCGCGATCCGCGGGCAACCGCGGCGCCCGGCGCACGCGATCCGTGACCTGGAGATCCGGGGACCGGTTTGTGCGCGCCGACGTCGCGTCCTGTCCGCCGAACCCGCGCCCCGCGCCTTGGCGCGGCCGGTGCGAGAAAGTGGCCGAGGGTGGCAGCGGAGGACAACAAGAAGTACGGCGCCGAGTCGATCACCGTTCTCGAGGGCCTCGAGGCGGTCCGGAAGCGGCCCGGTATGTACATCGGGTCCACCGGTGAACGCGGTCTGCACCACCTCGTGTGGGAGGTCGTCGACAACGCCGTGGACGAGGCGCTGGCCGGCTACTGCGACACCATCGACGTGGTGCTGCTGGCCGACGGCGGCGTCCAGGTCACCGACAACGGCCGCGGCTTCCCGGTCGACCTCCACCCGAAGCTGAAGAAGCCGGGTGTCGAGGTCGCGCTGACCGTGCTGCACGCGGGCGGAAAGTTCGACGGCAAGGCGTACGCGGTCTCCGGCGGCCTGCACGGCGTCGGCGTCTCGGTGGTGAACGCCCTCTCCACCCGGATGGCCGTGGAGATCCACAAGGACGGCTTCGTCTGGCGGCAGCAGTACCACAACTCCAAGCCCACCCCGCTGGAGAAGGGCGAGACGACCGACCGGACCGGCTCGGCGGTCTCCTTCTGGCCCGACGCGGACGTGTTCGAGACGGTCGACTTCGACTTTCAGACCATCTACCGGCGCCTGCAGGAGATGGCCTTCCTCAACCGGGGCCTCACCATCCACCTGCTCGACGAGCGGGTGCCCGACGGCGAGGAGGGCAAGCCCCGCGAGGTGACCTTCCTCTACAAGGGCGGCATCGCCGACTTCGTCCGGCACCTCAACGCCTCGAAGAACCCGATCCACAAGACGGTGGTCGAGTTCGGCGCCGAGGAGGAGGGCATGTCGGTCGAGATCGCCATGCAGTGGAACGAGTCGTACGGCGAGTCGGTCTACACCTTCGCCAACACGATCAACACCCACGAGGGCGGCACCCACGAGGAGGGCTTCCGGGCCGCGCTGACCAGCGTGGTCAACCGCTACGGCGCGGACAAGAAGCTGCTCAAGGGCGACGAGAAGCTCTCCGGCGAGGACATCCGCGAGGGCCTGGCCGCGATCATCTCGGTCAAGCTGGCCAACCCGCAGTTCGAGGGCCAGACCAAGACCAAGCTCGGCAACACCCCGGTGAAGAGCTTCGTGCAGCGGGTCTGCAACGAGTGGCTGGTCGACTGGTTCGACCGGAACCCGGCCGAGGCCAAGACCATCATCACCAAGGCGTCCCAGGCCGCCCGGGCCCGGATCGCCGCGCAGCAGGCGCGCAAGCTGGCCCGGCGCAAGTCGCTGCTGGAGTCCGGCTCGATGCCGGGCAAGCTGGCCGACTGCCAGTCCACCGACCCACGCGAGTCCGAGGTGTTCATCGTCGAAGGTGACTCCGCCGGCGGCTCGGCCAAGCAGGGGCGCGACCCGCGTACCCAGGCGATCCTGCCGATCCGCGGCAAGATCCTCAACGTGGAGAAGGCCCGGATCGACCGGGTGCTGAAGAACAACGAGGTCCAGGCGCTCATCACCGCGCTGGGCACCGGCATCCACGACGACTTCGACATCGAGAAGCTGCGCTACCACAAGATCGTGCTGATGGCCGACGCCGACGTCGACGGCCAGCACATCCAGACGCTGCTGCTCACCCTGCTGTTCCGCTTCATGCGGCCGCTGGTCGAGCTGGGGCACGTCTACCTGGCCGCCCCGCCGCTCTACAAGATCAAGTGGAACAAGAAGGGCGACGACGCGCAGTACGCGTACTCGGACCGGGAGCGGGACGGGCTGATCGCGCTGCGCCAGCAGAAGAAGGCCAACGCCCGGCCGGACGACATCCAGCGGTTCAAGGGTCTCGGCGAGATGAACTATCCCGAGCTGTGGGAGACCACGATGAACCCGGCGACCCGCACCCTGCGCCAGGTGACGCTCGACGACGCCGCAACCGCCGACGAGCTGTTCAGCGTGTTGATGGGTGAGGACGTCGAGGCGCGCCGGTCGTTCATCCAGCGCAACGCCAAGGACGTGCGGTTCCTGGACATCTGACGGACCGCCGGGCCGGCCGGAGATCCACCGGCCGGCCCGGCGGTCCACAGAGTTATCCACAGTCTGGCCGGTATCCACAGACGTTATCCACAGCACGAAAACGACTCTGAGTCTGATAAGGGTTAACAGTGACCGATACTCCCGAGTCCACGCCGAACGAGCCGGAGACCCCGGAGACACTGGCCGCAGTCGTCGCGCACGACCGGATCGAGCCGGTCGGGCTCGAGGTCGAGATGCAGCGCTCCTACCTCGACTACGCGATGAGCGTGATCGTCGGGCGGGCCCTGCCGGACGTCCGGGACGGGCTCAAGCCGGTCCACCGCAAGATCCTCTACGCCATGTTCGACTCCGGCTACCGGCCGGACCGCGGCTACGTGAAGTGCTCGCGTGTCGTCGGTGACGTGATGGGCCAGTTCCACCCGCACGGCGACTCCGCCATCTACGACGCGCTGGTCCGGATGGCGCAGCCCTGGTCGCTGCGCTACCCGCTGGTCGACGGCAACGGCAACTTCGGCTCGCCGGGCAACGACCCGGCCGCGGCCATGCGGTACACCGAGTGCAAGCTCGACCCGCTGGCCATGGAGATGCTCCGGGACATCGACGAGGACACCGTCGACCTCCAGGACAACTACGACGGCCGGGCCAAGGAGCCCACCATCCTGCCGTCGCGGATCCCGAACCTGTTGGTGAACGGTTCCGAGGGCATCGCGGTCGGCATGGCCACCAAGATCCCGCCGCACAACCTGCGCGAGATCGGCGCGGCCGTGCAGTGGTGCCTGGAGAACCCGGAGGCCGACGAGGCCACCACCCTCGAGGCGCTGCTGGAGATCGTCAAGGGTCCGGACTTCCCGACCCACGGCCTGATCGTCGGCCAGGCGGCCATTCAGGACGCGTACCGGACCGGCCGTGGGTCGATCCGGATGCGGGCCGTGGTCGAGGTCGAGGAGGACAAGCGTGGCCGGCCGGCGCTGGTGGTCAGCGAGCTGCCCTACCAGGTCAACCCGGACAATCTGGCCGAGCGGATCGCCGAGCTGATCAAGGAGGGCAAGCTCGCCGGGATCGCCGACATCCGCGACGAGTCCTCCGGGCGTACCGGCATGCGGATCGTGCTGGTGCTCAAGCGCGACGCGGTCGCCAAGGTGGTGCTGAACAACCTCTACAAGCACACCCAGCTCCAGGAGACCTTCGGCGCCAACATGCTGGCGCTGGTCGACGGCGTGCCGCGCACGCTCAACCTGGCCCAGTTCATCCGCTACTACGTCGAGCACCAGATCGAGGTCATCCGCCGGCGGACCGCGTTCCGGCTGCGCAAGGCCGAGGAGCGCGCGCACATCCTGCGCGGTCTGTCCAAGGCGCTGGACGCGCTCGACGAGGTGATCGCCCTGATCCGGCGCTCGCCCACCGTCGAGGACGCCCGCCAGGGCCTCATCCGGCTGCTGGAGATCGACGAGGTCCAGGCGACCGCGATCCTGGACATGCAGCTGCGCCGGCTGGCCGCCCTGGAGCGGCAGCGGATCCTGGACGACCTGGCCAAGCTCGAGGTGGAGATCGCCGACCTCAAGGACATCCTGGCCAAGCCCGAGCGGCAGCGGCGGATCGTCTCCGAGGAGCTGGGCGAGATCGTCGCCAAGTGGGGCGACGACCGGCGCACCAAGATCGTGCCGTTCGACGGCGAGGTCTCGATGGAGGACCTCATCGCCCGCGAGGACGTGGTCGTCACGATCACCCGCACCGGGTACGCCAAGCGCACCAAGGTCGACCTCTACCGCTCCCAGCGGCGGGGCGGCAAGGGCGTCAGCGGGGCGACCCTGCGGCAGGACGACATCGTCAGCCACTTCTTCGTATGCTCCACTCACGACTGGATCCTGTTCTTCACGAACAAGGGCCGGGTCTACCGGGCCAAGGCCTACGAGCTTCCCGAAGCCAGTAGGGTGGCCAAGGGCCAGCACGTGGCCAACCTGCTCGCCTTCCAAGCGGACGAGCAGATCGCGCAGATCATCGAAATCCCGAACTACCAGGTGGCGCCCTACCTGGTACTGGCCACGAAGAACGGCCTGGTGAAGAAGACGCGGCTCGAGGAGTTCGACTCCAACCGTTCCGGCGGAGTCATCGCGATCAACCTGCGCGATGAGGACGAGCTGGTCGGTGCTGCCCTCGTCGCCCCGACCGACGACCTCCTGCTGGTCTCCAAGAAGGCCCAGGCGATCCGCTTCAACGCCAGTGACGAGGCGCTGCGCCCGATGGGCCGGGCCACCTCCGGGGTGATCGGCATGCGGTTCAGCGAGGAGGATGTCCTGCTGGCGATGGAGGTCGTCCGCGAGGGCATGGAAATGGATGTGCTGGTCGCGACGAACGGGGGATACGCGAAACGTACCCCGATCGAGGAATACCCGGTCCAGGGCCGGGGAGGTAAGGGCGTGCTGACTGCGAAGATCACCGAGCGACGCGGTGGTCTGGTCGGCGCGGTGGTGATCAGCCCGGACGACGAGCTGTTCGCCATCACCAGCAACGGTGGCGTCATCCGGACTCCGGTGAAGCCTGTACGCCGTACGCGTGACCGGAACACAATGGGGGTCAAGCTGATGGACCTCCCGGACGGCGTGACTATCGTGGCGATTGCTCGCAATGCCGACGAGCCTGACGAACAGGACTAGTTGATGACGGAGACACAGGCGAAGTCGGGGAACACGGGGACCTCGGCCAACCCGGTCGACGAGGAGGCCGCGCAGGGCGGTACACCAGCGACCGGCCGCGCGGCCGTGGGCCGGGCCACCGTCCCCGCCGACGCGCCTGCCCCGAAATTCACCCGGGCTCCCGGCATGGCGCCGCCGCCGGAAAACGCCGGCGAGGACTCGCGGCCGTCCGACCAGGCCGAGACGAAGGTCGACGCTCCGACGTCGGCCGACGGCCTGGCGGCCCCGGCCGCGGCGAAGCCCGGCGCGACCCCGCAGCCGCCCAAGCCGGCGGCGGCCGCCCGGCCGTCCACCGGCACCACCGGCACCCAGCCGCGCGTCGGCGCCGGCCTGGGCACCGCACCGAAGCCGTCGCCCGACGGCGGCCGTCCCGCCGCCGCGGGCCGCCCCGCCAACGGGGGTGGCCTGCCGCCGGGCATCAGCGGTGCGGCCGCCGTCGGGGCCGCCCGCGTGGGCGAGGCGGTACGCGCCGCGCGTACCTCGGTCAGTTCGGCCGCGTCGCGCGGACCGCGCCGGGCCCGGCTGAACCTCAAGCGGATCGATCCGTGGTCCGTGATGAAGTTCGCGTTCGCGGTCTCGGTGGTGCTCTTCATCGTGGTGGTTGTCGCCACGTCGGTGCTCTACCTGGCACTGGACGCGATGGGCGTGTTCAAGAGCGTCAACGACAGCCTCACCGATCTGGTGAACGCCGGCGGCGGCCAGGGCGGCGGCGGCTTCCGGATCACCGCCAAGGGCGTGATCCTCAGCTCGGCGCTGATCGGCCTGGTCAACGTCGTGCTCTTCACCGCGCTGGCCACGCTGGGCGCGTTCGTCTACAACGTCTGCGCCGACCTGGTCGGCGGGATCGAGTTGACGCTCGCCGAGCGGGACTGACCCGACGACGACGCCGGGGCGCCGCGTAAAGCGGTCGCCCCGGCGTCGCCTGTCCGGGTAGGTTTCAGGGTGGCGCGGGTGAGCGCGCCGCCACGGCCCCCCGATTTGGGAGCCACGGCGGCGATGGGTTAACCTTGCTCGTCGCCACGCGGGGCTATAGCTCAGTCGGTTAGAGCGCAGAGCTGATAACTCTGAGGTCGCTGGTTCGATTCCAGCTAGCCCCACCGCACATCGTCCGACGGTAGTCGAGCGCGAGGGGTCAAGCCCATGTTCAAGAAGCTCCTGATCCTGGCCGGCGTCGTCGGCGTGGCCGCCGTCGTGGCCAAGAAGATCAAGGCCTCGAACGACGAGCGTGCTCTCTGGCACGAGGCGACCACCGCGCCCGACCTGCGCTGACCGCGCCTGCTCCGACTGTCCGCAACGGGCGAATCCGCCCGCCTCGGGGCCCTAGCTCAACTGGCAGAGCACTGCCTTTGCAAGGCAGGGGTTAGGGGTTCGAGTCCCCTGGGCTCCACCACATCATCCGGCCAGGTCACGGCCCGTTTCCCTCCTCCGTTGGCTTCCCCTCGGATTGAGGGTCATCTTTGGTAGTCAGCGGATCGTCAGCAGGCCGGCCAAACACCCTGCGCACCGACTCATGGAAGTCCGCCGGGGTGTGCGTGTAGCGGTTGAGCGTGGTCGACGCCTGCTCGTGGCCCATCACCGCCTGGACCACGTTGACCGGGACGCCGCCCGACACCAACCACGTCGCATAGCAGTGCCGGAGATCGTGGAAACGCAGCCCAACCGCTGCCTTCATGGCTACGCAGTCAGCCGCTTCCCGCTCGGTCGTGAACTCCGCCGACCATTCCACGTCGTCACGGTCATGCCAGGTGGCACGGAACTTGAACGGCCCGACCTCAGCGACATGGCCGAGGAGCCCAGCGCGTACGAGAGATGGACGCCAGATCTGGCGGCGGAAGTTGCTGCGCAACATCAAGGCGGCCCGCAACGGGCCGCACGCGCCGCCGCCAGGGCGTGCGCCGGCCGCTGCCGCTATCGCTCTGCGGCCGTCACGCCTGACGCCCGGCGGCTGGCGCGGACAGCGGGAAGCCCGGGGGCCGCTGCAGAACGACAGACCGTTGACGAGTGAGGGGTGGGCCGGCAGCCGGCCGGGCCGCGCGGCCACTTGCCCGCGCGGCGTAAGGGAGCGCACGCCGGCCGCGTCGGCGAGCTGGCGGCGGTCGCGGGGTTGCGGCTAGTGCGCCTCCGGCGGGGGCGCTCCGGCTCCAGGATGGCCGGGGCTCCGTCGGCGGGTCGCGGTCCGTGGGTGGTTGCGATAGCGCCATCCCACCGCCGAAGACCCGGGGCGAGCCGAGCAGACCGCCGCCGGGACCGCCAGCGTCCGTCCGTGCGTCAAGGCCGTCTTGACGTGGCGGCCCCGACGGCGGCCCGCTCCCACAAGGGCGGGTCGACGGCGACGGGATGGCGAGGTTCCGCTGGCTGGGTCAATGCCTCACCAACACGCATGCGACACGGGGCGGGTCGAGCATCCACCCGGCCCCCCAGCTATTGATGGGGTCGCCAGATCTTGTCGGCGGCTGCGGGGTGGCGGCTGCGTCGATCGTTTGGGCGAGGGCCGTCAGAGTGGGTCGAGGCGGCGCTTGAGCAGGCAGAACTCGTTGCCTTCTGGATCGGCGAGGACGTGCCAGGACGCATCCGCAGGCTGACCGCTGTCGACGAGTTTGGCCCCGGCGGCCAGGAGGCGCTCGAGCTCGGCGTCCTGATCGCGGTCGGTGGGGTTGACGTCGATGTGCAGCCGGGCATGCCCGTTCTTCGGCTCGTCGTTGCGGATGAGGAAGATCGTCGGCTGCGGGCCGCCGAACCCTTCGCGCGGGCCTATCTCGATGTAGACCCCCTCTTCGCGATCGAGCTCTATGAAGTCCAGGACCTCGCACCAGAACCGCGCCAGCACCTCGGGGTCGCGGCACTTGAGCACGAGCTCACTGATACGGCATGCCATTGACGAAACCTACTCTCAGCATGGGAACTGCCGGGGCGGCCGCACGCGGATCTCATGGGCTCCCTGCAGTGAGAACAAGCTCGCGATCGTACCGGGCGAGGCGAGCGGGGCTGGACGAGGATGCCCGTCGGGCTGAGCCCAGCACCGCTCGCCGGCCCGAGGTGAGGACCGGCGGGGCTGACGGTCGTCCGTCAAGGTCCCCCTGACGTGGCGGGCCGGGCGGCGGCCCGCTCCCCAGAAGGGCGGGTCGGCGGCATACGGGATGGCGACCTGAGTTGCGGCCTGCTGGCGACCGCCGACCATCCACAACCATGCACGAAGTCTTTACGCTGGGCTCGTGATTCGGGCTGTCATCGTGGACGTGGACGACACTCTGTGCCTGACGCAGGCCGCCTCGTTCGCACTGGAGAACGAAGTTCTGGCGGAGATGGGCCGGCCTCCGATGCCACGGGATGTGCATCTGGCCACCTGGGGTGAACCGCTGTTGGATGCCATGCCCAAACGGTCGCCCGGTATAGACCTGGTCCGGTTCTCGGCGCTCTATCGGAGTGCGCTCGAACGGCACATCGCCGATGGTCGTCTGGACGTGATCCCGCCGGAGAACCTGGCCGCCCTGGACGAGTTCGTGCTGACCGGTCGGGCGGTGTTTCTGTTGACGTCGCGCACCGAGGACGAGGTTCGGCACATGTTGGAGCCGGATCACGTCCTGGCCGAGCGGGTCAGTGGCATCTACCACGCCGGTAACACGCGTTTCCGTAAGCCCGATCCGCGTGCCTTCGACGAGTTGCTGGCGACGACCGGGCTCCCGCCGGGCCAGTGCGTGTATGTGGGGGACTCACCTGGGGACGCCCTGGCCGCCGGCGGCGCGGGTATGCACTTCGTCGGCTGCCTGCAGAGCGGGGTCCGGAAGCCGGCGGACTTCGACCACCGTCATGTCGACGCTTTCATTGATGCCTTTCCCGACATCGTCGATGCGGTTCAGCGACTCGACCAGGGTTCACTGTCGACGTCCGGTAGCTAGCCGGCGACGAGGCGGTGGTGCTGTACCTGGACCGAGCCGGCGCGCCTCTACGCTGAGCCGATGATCGAAGATCGCCAGCGGCCGTCCCGTCTCAGCGGTTTCTGGGTCTGCCTCCTCGGTGGCGCCTTCTTCGTGGCGTTGCTGGCGGTCCTCCAGCCGATCACCCGTTACGAGGACTGCCCCAACTACGGTGGGAACGGCAACGCGAGCGCGTTCGCGAACCCGGCCTGGGACTTCTACCTGACCCTCCTGTTGTTCGGCTGGGTGTTCCTGGTCGTGCTGGAGCAGACGTTGTCGATCACCCGTCGGGGACGTGGTCTCGTCGACGTCGCGCTCCGGGCCGCCAGCGCGATCGCGTTGACGACGGTCGCCTCGTGCGGCCTTTTCGTCAACGTGGCGGTGGTGTGCCACTGACGGGTCAGCCCAGCCGGTCGAGGAACTCCCGCGAGCGCCGCACGACGAGCGCCGTCGCGTCCGCGTCGTAGGACGGCAGTGAGCTGTCGGTGAACAGGTGCGCGTCGCCCGGGTAGACGAACAGCTCGCCCCGTTCGGGCCCGACGATCCCGACCAGTTTGCGGGCGGAGTCGATGTCGCCCTCCAGCGCGAAGAACGGGTCCTTGTCCATGCCGTGGATCTGCACGGGGACGCCGTCCGGCCACGGGCCGACGGCCCACTCGCCGGTGACCGGCAGGCAGGACTCGTAGAGCAGGGCGCCGCGGGCGCCGGCCCGGGTCTGGGCGAGCCGCTGCGCGGTGGCGGCACCCCAGGAGAAGCCGGCGTAGACGAGGTCCTTCGGCAGGTCGGCCACGACCCGGTCGGCGCGCTCGTCGAGCACCGCGCCGCCGATGCGCTTCGTCAGCGCGGCGCCCTCCTCGAGGGTCGCCGGTCGCTCGCCGTCGAACAGGTCGGGTGTGTGCACGGTGTGCCCGCCGGCGCGCAGGTCGTCGGCGAAGGCGCGTACGCCGTCGGTGAGCCCCTGCAGGTGATGGAAGAGAACGATGTCGGCCATCTCTAGACTCCTGTCATCGAACCGGAGTGATCGAATGATCCAGAATTCTAGAACGGTCGAGAAATGTCAGTCAATCAGCAGATCCCGGATTACGGCCTCGACGACCTGCTCGTGGTCACCGCGCCCGAGCAGCTGCGCGCGCTGGCCGACCCGCTGCGCGCCACCCTGCTGGAGCTGGTCCTGGAGCGGGCCGCCACGGTCAACGAGATGGCCCGGGCGGTCGACCGTCCGAAGAGCAGCGTGGCCTACCACGTGAACCTGCTGGTCGACGCCGGCCTGCTCCGGCTCGTGCGGACGCGACGGGTCCGGGCGATCGAGGAGCGGTTCTACGGCCGCGTCGCGCGAACCTTCTACGTCGGCGTGCTCAACCGGCCCGAGGACAAACAGGTCGTCGCGCGGATCAACGGCCTCGCCGAGGCGGCCGCCGAGGCCGCGGCGGCCCATGCCACCGACGACCTACGGTGCACGCTCGTCCACGCGCGCATTCCGATCGAGGAGGTGCGGACGTTCTGGGCGGAGGTCCAGGCGATCGCCCGTCGCTTCGCCCAGATCCCGCGCTCCGGCGACCAGGTGTACGGGTTCGTCGCCGGCCTCTATCCGACCGACGCGCCCACCCTCCCGGACACCGACCCGGATCCGGCCGACCGGCCGGACGGCGACGCCGCCCAGTAGTGGTGGGCCGCGTCGCCGGTCAGCGGCCGGCGTCGGCGAGCACCTCGCGCAGTGCGTGGGAGGTCTGCCGGACGATCCCCGGGTTGGTGTCCCAGTAGTAGGGCAGGGCGATCACCGCCTGGAGCAGTGCCCAGCCCCGGCCACGCAGCCAGGAGGCGTCGTCCACCGCCAGTTCGGCGCGGAACCGGGCGCGGCTGCCGCCGGTGAACACGTTCCACGCGGGTTGCAGGTCGCAGGCCGGATCGCCGACGTTGAGCCCGCCGAAGTCGATGACCGCGGAGAGCCGGCCGTCGACCACCAGCAGGTTGCCGGGCAGCAGGTCACCGTGCAGCCAGACCCCCGGCCCGCTCCAGGCCGGCGCGTCCAGCGACTCCTGCCAGGCGCGCAGCACCGCGGCGCCGTCGACCCGGTCGCCGAGCCGGCCCACCGCGTTGCGGACCCCCTCGTCGAGTTCCGCGAGGTCGGCGCCCCGGGCCTGCGGTGGCCGGGGGTACGCGCCGGCGGTGTCGATCCGCCGAATCGCGGCGACGAAGGCGGCCAGGTCGACCGCCGCCGCGTCCGGGTCGTACCGGCCGGTGCTGGCGCTCTCGCCCGGCAGCCACTCGTAGACCGACCAGTCGAAGGGGTAGCCCTCGGCGGGGCGGCCCATGGCCAGCGGCACGGGCAGGGCCAGTGGCAGGTGCGGGGCGAGCCGGGGCAGCCACTCGGCCTCCCGGGCCGCCTGCTTGGTGGCCCAGCCGATCCGGGGCAGCCGCACCGCCAGGTCGTCGCCGAGCCGGTAGACGTCGTGATCCGTCCCGTGGGAGGGAACGAGGCGGAGCGGCCGGTCGGCCCAGTGCGGGAACTGCCCGGCGAGCAGTCGGCGGACCAGGTCGACGTCGGTCTGCACCTCGTCGGCGTGCATCTTCATCCGGCTCACGCCGACCATCCTGGATCGGCCCCGGGCAGGCCGCAAACGAGTTCAGTCCGGCCGGCGGCGCCAGGTCAGCGTCATGCTGAGGATCACCAGGCCGGCCGGCAGGGCCGCCACCAGCAGTCCTCGCCAGAGCGCCAGCCGCAGGCGCAGGGCGAGCCGGCGGTCCGGTTCGCGGGTGACCGCGTACTGCTGGCCGGGGGCGTCGGGGTCGAGCCGGCAGGTGAGGCGGTATTCGCCGGCGACCGGGGCGGCGAAGGTCGACGTCCAGGTCCAGGTCGTGTCGTCGGTGGCCACCTCGGTCCACTCGACCACGTGCCCGGGTTCGCCCGCCGGCACCGGCCGCCCGCCCGGGCCGGTCACGCGGCAGCGGTCGGGGTCGGGGGCACTGGTCGGCCGGGTGGCCCAGACGGCGTAGCGGCCGGGGCCGAGGTCGACGGCGAGGTCGTCATAGCGGGGGCCGGTGAGGCGGAGCGGGAGGGGCGTGGGCTCGGCGTCCGGCGAGATGGCCCGTTGGACGGCCGGCACGGCGGTCAGCAGGCCGAGACCGCCGACCAGCACGAGGACGCCGGCCACCGCCAGCGCCACCCGCCTGCCCATGCAGGCAGGGTAGTGCCCGGCCGGCGTCCGCGGCAGGCTAGCGTCGGGTGCGTGAGCACCGGATCCCCGCGCGTCCTGCCGGCCGAGAGCGGCATCGCCGAGGCCGCCGCCGTCCTGCGCTCCGGCGGGCTGGTCGCCTTCCCCACCGAGACGGTCTACGGGCTGGGCGCGAACGCGCTGGACGCCCGAGCCGCGGCCCGGATCTTCGAGGCGAAGGCCCGCCCCAGCTTCGACCCGCTGATCAGCCACCTGGCCGACGCCGCCGACCTGCCCGGTCTGGTCGGTGCGGTGCCGCCGGCGGTGGCCGCGCTGGTGGAGCGCTTCTGGCCCGGCCCGCTCACCCTGATCGTGGACCGGCCCGAGGCGATTCCGCCGATCGTCACGTCCGGCCTGGACACCATGGCCGTGCGGGTGCCCGACGAGCCGTCCGCGCGGGCGTTGATCGCCGCCGCCGGGGTGCCGGTGGCCGCGCCCAGCGCCAACCGCTTCGGCCAGCTCAGCCCGACCCGCGCCGAGCACGTGGTGGCCGGGCTGGGAGCCGCCGTGGACGTGGTGCTCGACGGCGGGCCGACCCGGTGCGGGATCGAGTCGACCATCGTGGACGCCCGCGGCGAGCGGCCGGTGGTGCTCCGGCTGGGCGCGCTGCCGGTGGAGGCGCTGGTCGAGGCGGTCGGGCCGGTCGAGGTACGCCCGGGCAACTCGGGCCAGCCGGTCGCGCCCGGGACGCTGGCCGCGCACTACGCCCCGCGTACCCCGTTGCGGTTGGGCGCGGCAGCCGAGGGGGACGGCGGGCGGCGCGGGTTCCTGGCCTTCCGGGAGCCGCCGGCGCTCGGTGACTGGGCGGCGGTGGAGGTGCTGTCGCCCGAGGGCGACCTGACCGTGGCGGCCGCGCGGCTCTTCGACGCCCTGCACCGGCTCGACGCCACCGGCGTCACCGAGATCGTCGCCGAGCCGGTCCCCGAGGTCGGGGTGGGCCGGGCGATCAACGACCGGCTGCGGCGGGCCGCCGCCACCTGGCACTGACCGTCAGAGGGCCAGTACGCCGACCACCTGGTCACCGCTCGTCTCGCCGGTGAGCCGGAAGCCGAGGCGGTGGTAGAAGCGTTCCGGGCCGTGCGGGCCGGGCGCCCAGGTGACGAACATCCGGTCGGTGCCCCGGCGGCGCAACTCGTCGGCGAGCGCCACCACGGCGAACCGCCCGTAGCCCCGGCCCTGCTGGTCCGCGGCGATGTTCAGCCGCCACAGGCCGGAGCGGACGTCGGTCGAATCGTCCCCACGCCACTGGATGTCGAGGAAGCCCATCAGGAAGCCCACCGGCCGGTCGTCGTCGACGATCAGTCGCGGCCAGGCGACCGCCGGCTGGGCGTACGCCTCGGCGAGCGACCGGGCGACCGGGGCGACCAGCCCCTCCTGGTCGGGACGGACGGCGATCGCGCAGGCGGCCAGGACGTTGTCCGGGGTGATCTGTTCCAGGCGAGGTGACGGCACCGCCGGACCCTAACCGCAGCCCTGGCCCGCGATCGATCCTATTTGCGCTGGCGGCATGGCCGCGGCGGGCGGGGGTAGAGGTACGGACAACAACCCCCCGAAAGTGAGGTGTCATGCCAATGCCGACCGCACGCGAGATCATGACCAGCGACGTGAGCTGTGTCCGGGAGCAGGACGACCTCCGGACCGCCGCCCGGCGGATGGCCGAGCTCGGGGTGGGCTCGCTGCCGATCTGCGGCGACGACAACCGCCTCAAGGGCATGGTGACCGACCGGGACATCGTGGTGAAGGTGCTGGCCCAGGGGAAGGACCCGGCCGAGGTGACCGCCGGTGAGCTGGCCCAGGGTGAGGCGGTGACCATCGGCGCGGACGACGACGCGGCCGAGATCCTGCGGACCATGGGCGAGCACAAGGTACGCCGGCTGCCGGTGATCGACGGGCACGAGCTCGTCGGCATCGTGGCGGTCGCCGACGTGGCCCGCTCCCTGCCGGAACGCCCGGTGGGCGACCTGATCGAGGCGATCTCCGAGCGCGCCTGACCGAGTCCGCCGTTTCGCCGCCCCTCCGGCCCGCGTCGGGTGGGGCGGCGAACCACGTCAGGGGGTCAGCGGCACGGTTTCGCCCCGGTGGATGGTGCGGACCTGCCGGACGAAGCCCCGGCGCCGAGCCTCCTCGACGAAGTGCCGCAGCGGGGAGCGGAACACCGGGTAGTCGTCGTAGTGGATCGGCACGGTGAGCCGGGGCCGGATCAACTCCACCACGTCGGCGCCCTGCCGCGCGTCCATGGTGAGCAGGATGCCCGCGACCCGGGTGCCGCCGAGGTGGATCAGCATGGCGTCGATGTCCGGGAATCGTTCGGGGATCTGCGCGAGCTGCGGGCGGCGCAGCGTGTCGCCGGTGACGTAGAGCCGGAAGCGGCGCGCGCCGGCGTGTTCCAGGTCGACCAGGGTGCCCATCACGTCGGGCATCAGCCGGTCCACCGCTCCGGGCCCGTGCTGGCCGGGCAGCGCGGTCAGCCGCAGCGTCTCGTCCCCGCGGTGCAGCTCGTACGAGCGCCAGGTGGGCAGCCCCTCCGCCGCCCGGAACCCCCAGCGGCGCAGCTTCCGTTCCGCCTGGGGTGTGGTGAGGATCGGCAGGGCCGGGTCCAGCCCGCGCCGGGCCACCCGGTCGAAGTGGTCGCCGTGCAGGTGGGACAGGACCACCGCGTCCAGCGTGGGCAGCTCGGGAATGGTCAGCGCCGGGTCGGTGCTCCGCTTCGACCACAGCCCCTTGCCCAGGTAGGCCCGCTGGCCCCGGTGCAGGAAGTTCGGGTCGGTGAGCAGGGTGAACCCGCCGATCCGCAACAGGGTCGTCGCCGTACCGACGAAGGTCACCTCAGGCGTCATGCTCCTCGCCGTACCCCTGATCGGCCCCGGCATGCGGGTGGGAGTCGCGTTGGGGTAGGCGGTCGACCAGCCGGGTCAGCGCGCCGTTGGCGAAGGTGGCCCCGAGCGCGGAACCGGCGGCGATGCTCCAGCCCACCGGGCCGAGCGGGGTGCAGCCGAAGAACTGGCTGACCCCCGGGGTCTGCACCACGGCGACCAGGGCGCCGATCGAGGCGGCGGTGGAGGCCAGCACGGCGGGGCTGGTGCCGCCGGCCAGCACGGTCTGGCCGAGCTGGGTGCCGACCAGCGAGGCGAGCGCGACCGTGCCGGCCCGGCGCTCCCGGCCGGTCCACCGGGCGAGCGTCCAGCCGGCGGTCGCGCCCAGCGTAGTGGCGCCGGCCCGAAGCGCGATCTCCCGGGTCAGCGTCTCGCCGAGCGACGTGTCGGGGCCCTCCCGCAGCAGGTGGTCGGCCCCGTCGGAGGCGGGTGGACGGACAGCGATGGCCAGGGCCGGCGCGAGGTCGGTGAGCAGGTTGACCAGGAGCAGTTGCCGGCCGGTGAGCGCCGACCGGCCGGTGGCGGCGGCGGTCAGCACGCTGAACGCGATCTCGCCGAGGTTGCCGCCGACCAGGATGCTCAGCGCGTGGCGGACCGACGACCACATGGCCCGCCCCTCCACGAGGGTGGCGATGATCGTCTCCAGCCGGTCGTCGGTCACCACCAGGTCGGCCGCGGCGCGCGCCGCCGGGGTGCCGCGCTGGCCGAGCGCGATGCCCACGTCGGCGAGGCGGATGGCCGGCGCGTCGTTGGCGCCGTCGCCGGTCATCGCCACCGTCCGGCCCCGGTGTTGCAACGCCTGGATGATCCGCACCTTGTGCGCCGGCGTGCAGCGGGCCACCACGTCGGTGGCCATGAGCCGTTCCGCGAGGGCCTCGTCGTCGAGCCGGTCCAGCTCGGTGGCGGTGACCACCCGCTGCTCCCCGTGGTCGGGGCTGATGGTGGCGGCGATCGCCTCGGCGGTGGCCGGGTGGTCTCCGGTGATCATCACGGTGTGAACGCCGGCCTGCCGGATCCGGCGCACCGCGGGCGCGGCGCTGTCCCGCACCCCGTCGGCGAGGGCCAGGAAGCCGACGAAGACCAGCCCGTCGACCTGCTCGTCGGTCACCGACTCGGCCCCGACCCGGCACTCGGCCACGGCCAGGATGCGGTGCCCGGCCCCGGCCCGCTCGGCGAGCATCGCGTGCAGCGCGTCCCGGCCGGCCCGGTCCAGCGGCGTGTCGCCCCCGGCGGTCCGCCGGGCCGCGCAGCGGGGCAGCACGGACTCGGGCGCGCCCTTCACGCTGAGCAGCAGGCCGTCGGCGGTGCGGCCGACGGTGGCGTGGTAGCCCCGGGACGGCTCGAACGGCAGCCCGCCCACCGCGCTCCAGTCCGGCGCGCCGGTCTGCTCCACGACGCCGGCGCTGCTCGCGCCGCGCCGTACCGCGCGGTCGGTCTGGGGCAGCTCGTCCGGGTCGGCCGCTGCGGGGGTGGCCCGCAGCGCCGCGGCCAGGGTCAGCCGCAGCGGCCCGTCCAGCCGGTCCGGCGGGGCGTACCGGTCGTCGTCGCCACCCACCCCGGCCAGCAGCAGCTTCCCCTCGGTGAGGGTGCCGGTCTTGTCGAAGCAGAGCACGTCGACCCGGCCCAGCGCCTCGATGGTGCGTGGGTTGCGCACCAACGCGCCGTGCTCAGCCAGCCGCCGGGCCGCCGCCAGCTGCGCGGCGCTGACCAGGAACGGCAGCCCCTCGGGCACCGAGGCCACGGCCAGGTTCGCGGCGGTCGCCGCCGTCTCCACCAGGGGTACGCCCCGGAGCAGCCCCGCCCCGGCCACCGCGACGGCCGAGCCGGCGGCCAGCGGCAGGGCCGCGCTGGTCAGCTTCCCGAGCCGGCTCTCCACTCCGCTGGCCGGGGGCGCCTGCCGGGCCAGGGCGAGGGTGCGTCCCGCCTCGGTCTCCTCACCGGTGGCCACCACCACGGCGGTGCCGTGGCCGGCGGCGACCGTGGTGCCCTCGTAGAGCATCGAGTGCCGCTCGGCGACCGCGGCGGCCACCACCGGCTCGGCGCTCTTGCCCACCGGCAGCGATTCGCCGGTCAGGGACGACTCGTCGGCCTCCAGCCCGTCGCTGGTCAGCACCCGGCAGTCGGCCGGGACGGCGTCGCCGGACCCCAGCGCGACCACGTCCCCGGCAACCAGCTCCTCGGCGGCCACCACCCGCTCCGCGCCGTCGCGGAGCACCCGGGCGGTCACCGCCGAGCGGGACAGCAGCTCGGCCAGAGACCGCTCGGTGTTGCGCTGGTGCACCGCGCCGATCAGCGCCGAGCCGCCCACCACGCCGCCGACCAGGGCGGCGTCGACCAGCGAACCGAACGTGGCGGAGAGCACCGCCCCGGCGGCGAGCACCGGAGTGAGCGGGTTCGACAGCTCTTCCACGAACGCGCGGAGCAGCCCGGGCGGGCCGTGCCCGTCCCCGGTCACGGCGCGCCGGCGATGGGCCGCCTCCTCGCCGGTCAACCCCTCGGGGCGGGCGCCGAGCTGGTCGAGGACGGTCTCCACCGGCATGAGATGCCAGGCGGTGAGCGCGGGCACCGGCGTACGGGTCCGGTCCGGCAGTCGCTGGGCTCGCCAGACGCCGTGCGCGAAGGCGAGGGCGGCGGCCCCGTTCACGGCGGAGAGGGCCCGGCCGGGCAGCCGCTCCCGGTCGGCGGTGAACGCGCCGAGCGCCGCCAGCCCGGTGCCGGCCATCGCGATCCGGATGTTCTGCCTGGTCATCCGCCGGGCCACCCCGGTCGCGTCGATGAGCAGGGCGGGAATCCGCAGGTCGTCGCCGACGAGCAGGTGCGCGCCCCAGGGCGGCAGGTCCTCCGGGGCGGAGACGCCCAGCCCGCAGTCGGCGGCGCCGAGCGCGGCCCGGTCGCCGGAGACCACCAGCAGCGCCGCGCCCTCGCGTTGCAGGTCGCGGACCGAGTCGGCGAGCCGGGCGCCGCCGGGCACGAGGGCGTCGGCGAAGTCGTACCGGCCGTCGTCGTCGCCGGCGACCACGAGCCGCAGGCCGGCGTGGCGGGTGGCGGTCGCCAGGGCGTCCACCCCGGGCACGGGCTCCGGCTCGACCCGCAGCACGGCGGCGAGCCGGCCGCCCTGGGCCAGGCCGAGCAGCCGGCCGCCGTCCGCGCGTAGCCGGCTGCTGTCCGGGGTGTCCCCGGGGTCCTCGGCGTCCATCCGGTCCAGCGGGCCGAGCCGCCAGCCGTCGCCGTTCCGGACGGCGTCCGGGGCGGCCGGGTCGAACAGGGCGAACGCCCGGGCGGCCACCTGGCCGGTGTCGGCGCCGGGCAGCGGCGCCAGGTCGGACAGCACGCCCCGGTCGGTGCCGAGCACCGCGGCGTCCAGCAGCACCGTGTCGAGCCGGTCCAGCTCGCGCAGCACGCTGCGGTCCATGGCGATCACGCCGCGCCGGGCGAGCATCCGGCCGAGTTGGGCGGCGTACCCCTCGCGGCCGCTGCCCGGTGCCTTGGGCAGCGACGACAGGGCCAGCGCGGCGGCCCGCTTCCCGCCGACCACCGGCACCGCCGCCGCCCCGGCGGCCGCGCCGGCCGCCAGCATCCGGCTCACGTAGCGCTCGGCCGGCCCGTCCGGGACCGGGCAGGGCCGCTCGCCGTCCGGCACCCGGGCGACCGCGCGGTCCGGCTCGCCGGTCAGCCTCGGCTCGGCCTTCGCCCAGGCGGCGAGCTGGGCCCGCGCCTCGCCCCACTGCACCACCCGCTGCGCGCCGTCGAGCACGATGCCGGTCCAGCCGCCGGTGAGCCCCTGGACCACCGCCTCGACGAGCGGGAAGAGCACTTCGGCGCGGGGGTCGGCCCGCAGGCCACGGTCGGCGAGCGCGTGCAGCTTCGGGTGCAGGTCGACCGCGGCGAGAAAGCCGGCCACCTCGCCGGGAACCGGGGCGAACGGCAGGATCCGGGTGGCCGCCGAGATGGTCAGGCCGAGCGCGTCGGAGGCCAGCGCGCCCAGGGTGCGGGGGGTGCGCGGCCCCTCCTCGGGCGGATGCGGCGGCGGGATCTCCGGGTCCGGCTCGTGCGGGCACACCCGCTCGGTCCGCGCCACGGTGGCGATCAGGTCGCGCAGCTTCGGCTTCGGCTCCTCGACCGCCACGACCACCCGGCCCGACGGCGCGTTGACCCGGGCCCAGGCCACCCCGGGAAGCGCCTCCAGCGCCGCCTCGACCTGCCGGGCCAGCCGGTCCCCGCCGTCCTGGCAGACGCCGTGCACCTCGATGTGGTGCCGGCCGGCGCGGGACCAGACCCGGCGCCGGGTCAGCCCGGCCAGGCGGGCCAGCCGGGTCGCCGCGGCGCCCACGCTCCCCGCCGCCTCGGCGACGCTGTCCGGCACGGCGTTCCTGGCCGTTCCCGGCAGGGCAGACCCGACGGTACGGGCGGTGTCCGGCACGGCGGTGGCGACGGTGCGCGCGACCCGGGCCACCGCGTCGGGCACGGTGGCCGGCGACAGAAGGAGGCCGGCGACTCGGCCCAGTGAGGTCATCGAGGCGTACGGCCGGCCTGCCGGCCCCGCTCCCCGGTGCTCCCGTCGTCGTACGCCATCTCGCCTCCCGCACCTCGTCCCGGCGAGCCCGACTTCCCGGCCCGGCGTCCGTTATGCCCCTGTGCCGGGGGAAGTTTCCGCACTGCCCGGGGCATGGACGGGGAGGCCGGTGGAATGCCGCTCCGAGATCGACCTCGTCATCGGAACCGGGGAGGCGCGGATGAGCACGCTGACACGCAACCTCAGCGGGTCGCGGGAAATGATGAAGACGTACTGCCGGCGGGTGGAGATCCCGATGCTGGGCGAGGTGGCGGTGCCCCCGCCCGACAAGCTGACCTACTACGCGGGGCTGGGCGTGCTCGCCGCACTCCAGGTCATCGAGTGGCCGCTGGCCCTGGTGATCACCGCCGGGCACCTCCTGGCCGACCAGCACTACTCGGGACTGGTGAAAGGGGTAGGTGAGGCGCTGGAGTCGGCCTGACGAGACGGGGCTCACCGTTGACCTCAACCCCGGTTGAGGTCCGAGGCTGGAGCCCATGTCGACCGTCACGGCCGTACCGCCGGCCCCGCCCGCACACCTCTGGTCGCCGCGGCTGCGGGCGATGACCGTGGGCAGCGTCGCCCTGGTGTCGCTGCTCGCCTTCGAAGCCCTCGCGGTGGGCACCGCCATGCCGACGGTCGCCCGCACCCTGGACGGGCTCGGCCTGTACGCGCTCGCCTTCGGCGGCCCGTTCGCCTCCGGCGTGGTCGCCATGGTCGCCTCCGGCATCTGGTGCGACGCCCGGGGGCCACGCCCGGCCATGTGGCACGGCGTGGCCTGGTTCGTGGCGGGCCTGGTGGTGGCGGGCGCCGCGCCCACCATGGAGGTACTGGTCGTCGGGCGGGTCGTGCAGGGCTTCGGCTCCGGGCTGCTCTCCGTGGCGCTCTACGTGATCGTCGGGCAGGCGTACCCGGAGGAGTTGCGGCGGCGGGTGTTCGCCGCGTTCGCCGCGGCCTGGGTGGTTCCGTCGCTGGTCGGTCCGGCGCTGGCCGGGCTGATCGTCGAGCACCTGGGCTGGCGCTGGGTGTTCCTCGCGGTGCCGGCGGTGGCGGTGCCGGCGGTGCTGCTGGTCCAGCCGGGGCTGCGGGCGTTGGGCGCGGCCGTGCCGACCCGCCCGCCGGCCGGTGCGCTGGCCCGGATCGCCTGGGCCTGCGGGGCGGGGGCGAGCGCCGCACTGCTGCACTACGGGGGGCAGCAGCGCGGCGCGCTCGCCGCCGGGCTGATCGGCGCGGCGCTGGTCGGGCTGCTGGTCTGCGTACCGCGGCTGCTGCCGGCGGGGTTTCTGCGGGCCGCGCGGGGGCTGCCGACCGTGATCGGCCTGCGCGGCCTGGCCTCGGCGGCGTTCGCCGGGGCGGAGGTGGTGATCCCGCTGATGCTGTCCCGGGAGCGGGGCTTCTCGCCGACCGCGGCCGGGCTGGTGTTGACCGTCGGCGCGCTCTCCTGGTCGGTGGGTTCCTGGATCCAGGGCCGGATCGCCGCGCCACGGTCGGCCGCCACCCTGCCCCGGGTCGGGCTGACCTGCATCGCCGTCGGCACGGCCGGCGTCGCGGTGGCCCTCCTGCCGGCCGTGCCGGTGGCGTTCGCGGTGCTCGCCTGGGCGGTCGCCGGCCTCGGCATGGGACTGCTCTACCCGTCCCTGTCGGTGCTCACCCTGGACCTGTCCGCCCCGGCCGAGCAGGGCCGGAACAGCTCGGCGCTGCAACTGGGCGACTCGCTCTCCGCCGCCACGGTCCTGGCGCTGACCGGGGCCGTGCTGGCCGCCGGCTCGGTGCCGGGCCCGGCGAGCTACGCGACGACGCTGGCCGTGGCCGCCGGCTGCGGACTGCTCGGGGTTCTGCTCGCCGGCCGCGTGGTGCGCCGCGCGGCCGCGACCGCCTGACCACCGGATCCGCCCGGGCCGACCGGCCGAGGGCCGCAGGATCGGGGGTACGAGGGCCCGGGCGTCACGATCCGGCCCGCCGGCCCGTCCGGTGGACGGACGCGGGAGAGGAGCCACGATGCGGGTGCTGGTGACCGGGGCGAGTGGACGGCTCGGGCGGGTGGCGCTGCCCCGGCTGCGCGACGAGGGGCACGTCGCCCGCGCGGTGAGCCGGCGGCCCCGGAGCGAAGCCGGCGTGGAGTGGGTGGCGGCCGACCTGGCCACCGGTGAGGGGCTGGCCGCGGCGGTCGACGGGGTGGAGGCGGTGCTGCACCTGGCCTCCTCGCCGAACCGGCGAACCCACGAGATCGACGTGCTGGGCACCCGCCGGCTGGTGCTGGCCGCCGGGCACGCCGGGGTGGGCCACCTGGTCTACGTCTCGATCGTCGGCGTCGACCGGGTGCCGCTCGGCTACTACCGGCACAAGCTCGCCGCCGAGCAGGTGGTCGCGGCCGGGCCGGTGCCGTGGAGCGTGCTGCGGGCGACCCAGTTTCCGGAGTTCCTGGAGGAGTTGCTGCGGGCCGCGAGCCGGCTCGGCCCGGTGCTCGGTGACCGGGCGGTGCTCGCCCAGCCGGTCGATCCCGGCGAGGTGGCGGGCCGGCTCGCCGCGATGCTGGCCGGCGGTCCGTCGGGGCGGATCGAGGAATTCGGCGGCCCGGAGGTGCTCCGCTACGACGAGGCGGTCCGCGCCTGGCGGGCGGCCCGGCGGTCGCACCGTCCGCTGCTGCCGGTGCGGATCCCGGGGCGGCTCGGCCGGGAGTTGCGTGCCGGCGGGCTCACCACCACCGCCACCCCGACCGGCGCCCGCACCTGGGCCGACCACCTCGCCGACACGTACGGGGGAACCGGCCGGAGATGAAACCTCTTGCGGTTCCGGGCCGCTCTACCGTGGCCGCATGCTGGTCTTCCTCACCACCGTGATCCTGTACGTCTTCGGCTTCGTCTTCCTCTACGGCGTGATCCGGCTCGGGGTCCGGCACGGCATCGAGGACGTGGAGACCCACCGCGCCCAGGCCCTGCGGGCCGAGGAGTTGGCGGCCCACCAGGACCGGACGTTCGCCCGCGAGAACGCCTTCCTCACCGGCAGCTGACCCGTCGCGCCGTTCCGGGATCCGGGCCGGTCGGGACGTCGGTGAGCGGAGCCGCCCGGCGGGTGCGAGGATCGCACCCGTGATGGGGACGCTGAAGACCGAGCC
The DNA here is from genome assembly GCF_042872345.1 of Micromonospora sp. NPDC005299. NCBI lineage: Bacteria > Bacillati > Actinomycetota > Actinomycetes > Micromonosporales > Micromonosporaceae > Micromonospora > Micromonospora sp. NPDC005299. The sequence continues at coordinate 489,829 of NZ_JBIAKG010000003.1, read as the reverse complement.
CGCCCGTACCCGCCTGGACCTGCTGGCCGCGCCGGTGGCCGCCGCCATCGAGCGGTGGCCGGACGAGGCTCCGGTGGACGTGGACGACGTGCTGGTCGCCCCGATCGACGCCGAGCTGGCCGACACGGCGGCGTTCTGCGCGGCGTACGAGGTGGGGCTGGACGAGTCGGCCAACTGCGTGGTGGTCGCCGGCAAGCGGGGTGGCGAGACGCGCTACGCGGCCTGCATCGTGCTCGCCACCACCCGGGCCGACGTGAACGGCGTGGTCCGCCGGATGCTCGATGTGCGCAAGGCGAGCTTCGCGCCGATGGCCGAGGCGGTCGAGTTGACCGGGATGGAGTACGGCGGGATCACCCCGATCGGGCTCCCCGAGGACTGGCCGATCCTGGTCGACTCGCGGGTGATCGCCATGCCGCACGTGATCATCGGCTCCGGCGTCCGGCACAGCAAGATCGCGTTGCCCGGGCCGGCGCTCGGCGCGCTGCCCGGGGCAACGGTCGTGGAGGACCTGGCCCGGCCGGCCTAGGCCGTCACCCGCATTTCAGGCCCCGGATCTGCCCCGCAACCAAGGCGGGCCCGGGGCTTGTTCGTGTGCCTCGCCCCGTCGGCTGAGAGTCGGTCGTCGGCGTGGTCATGCAACCTTTTCGCGCCCCGGCCGGTACTACCTCGTGACCGACTGTGCAGGAGGGCGGGCACGTGATCACACCGGAGGGCTTCGACGACTTCGTCGTGACCCGCTCACCACGGCTGTTGCGGACCGCCTTCCTGCTCACGCGCGACTGGGCACTGGCGGAGGACCTGCTGCAGACGGCGCTGGCACGGGCGTGGGAGGCGTGGCGGCGCATCGACGGTGACCCGGAGCCGTACGTGCGTCGGATCATCGTCAATGCGTACGCCTCGTCCTGGCGGCGTCGATGGCGGGGTGAGCTACCCGCGGCCGAGCTTCCCGAGGCGGTCGTCGAGGCTGACCCGCACGCCGGCTTCGACGACCGGGACCGCCTCTGGCGGGCGTTGGGCCGCCTGCCCCGCCGGCAGCGCGCCGTTCTCGTGTTGCGCTATTTCGAGGACCTCTCGGAGGTCGAGATCGCCGAGGTCCTGGGCTGTTCCGTCGGCACGGTCAAGAGTCAGGCCAGCCGGGCCGTGGCCAAGCTCCGCCTCGACCAGACGCTGGCGCCGGAAGGGGTGCTGGGATGAATCTGACCGACCTCAAGCAGGTGCTCGACGAGCGCTCCGACGACTCGGCGGACCAGCGCGTGCACCACATGCGGCTGCAGGGCGTACATACCAAGGTGGTGGCGCGGCGGCGGCGCCGGATCGCGGCCTGGATTACCTGCGCGGTGATCGCCCTGGCTGGCATCGCCGTGGCCGCCGTCGTGCCCGGGCTCCGCACGGACGCCACCCCCACCCCGGCGGACAGTCCGTCGCCGATCCGCACCGTCGAAGGGTTTCCGGAGTACGCCAAGGGCGCACGAGTCGTGGCTGCGGATTCCGCCGCGTTGTCGGAGCGTCGCATCGAGCTGACCATCGTGCCCACCACGCTCGATATCGTCATCTTCAGCCGCTGCGACGGCACCGGAGACACTGTCAAGCTCGATGAGCGGCTCAGCGTCAACGGCCACTTCCTCGTCGGCGGGAGCTGCGGCGGGTCGACTCGACCGACGAGCTGGGCCGGGCTCGACGTGGCGGTGGGCAGGTCCGCCACGTTCGTCCTGACAATCTCGGCAGCCAAGCGGTTCGACGGGACGGACATGGTCCCGGTGGCGATCCCGGACAGCGGCACGTTCGGGCTCGCCCTCGGTGTACGGATCCCGTTCGACCAGTACCCGCTGCCGCCCCGGCCATCAGGACCACTCGCCCCGTCGCCCCAGCCGCTCATGGCCGGCTGCACGGAGGAACTCTGCCCGGACGCCGCTACCGTCCGATCGGATCCCGCCGACCCCAGGCGTCCGATCACGCGGACCCTGACCTGGAAGACGACCGACTCGATCCAGATGGTCGCCCAGACGCCGGGGCTCCTCCACGTCCGCGTCAACGGCGTAGAGGTCACGACCGGCGAGTGGTGGGATTACCAGATGAGCGTGGTCGGCATGTACGGCGACAAGGACGGCGCGTGGAAGCGCGACTTCGGGCTCGACCTGAAGCCCGGCGACGCAGCGACCATCGAAATCGTGCCCGAGCACGTCACCGGGGCCTGGCAGGTCGTCTTCTCGCCGACCGGAGCGGGTGTGGGTGGCTAGTCCCGTCACCAGCGTTGGTGCCGCTACCTCATCGGTGGAACATCGCTCGATCTTGTTCCACGTGAAACATCACGCGGACGCCTCGCGCTGTGCCACCTCGTGGAGGGCGGCGAGCAGGGTCTCCGGCTCCTGGGCGCCGGTCACGGCGTACTTCCCGGCGAGCACGAACGTCGGCACGCTGGAGACGCCGAGCTGGTGCGCGGCGCTCAGGTCGGCGGCCACCTCCCGGCGACCGAGGTTCGACTCCAGGTAGTCCCGGGCCTCGGTCTCGTCCAGGCCGACCTCGGCGGCCAGCTTGACCAGCGCGTCGGTCGACCCGACGTCGATCCCGTCCTGGAAGTGCGCCCGGTAGAGCCGCTCGACCAGCTCGGCGGCCCGGCCCCGCTCGGTGGCGAACCGGACCAGCCGGTGCGCCTCGAAGGTGTTCGCGGCCACCGCCCGGTCGAAGTGCATGTCGATCCCGGCGCCCTTGGCGACCTGGGTGACGTGGGTGGCCATGCCCTCGGCCTTGTCCCGGCCGCCGAACTTCGCGCCCAGCGCCTCGATGAGCGGCTTCGGCTCGGTCACCGGCGTCGGGTCGAGCTGGAACGGCCGGAACCGGACGCTCACCTCGCCGTCGTACCGCTCCAGGGCCTGCTCCAGGCGGCGCTTGCCGATCCAGCACCAGGGGCAGACGACGTCGGCGTAGATCTCGATCTCCATGACCAGCGACAACCAGTCGATCAGGAGATCTGTTCCCGAACCTGGCGCTTCAGCCGAGCCAGGATGGCCGTGCCGCCGCGGATCCGCAGCGGGCTGATCGCCTGGGCCAGGCCCATCCGCTGGTAGAGGTCGTCCGGCACGGCCAGCACATCCTCGGCGCTCGCCCCGGCCAGCCCCTCGGCGAGGATGCCGGCGAACGCCCGAGTGGTCGGCGCCTCCGGCGGACAGTCGAAGACGGTGCTCACCGTCCTGTCCGGGTTGACCTCGGCGCGTAGGAAGAACGCGGTCTGGCACTCCGGGACCTGCTCCAGGTCGTCCCGGTCCACGCCCTCGGGCAGCGGCGGGATCACGTCGGAGAACTCCAGCAGCATCTCCAGCACCACGTCCCGTGGGGCGGCGGCGAACTCGTCGACGATCTCGGCCAGCTTGCTCGGCATCTCGGACATGACCGCCAGGCTACCGCCGGTGACCCGGCGCCCTACGGGGTCGGCCGGGAGGGCACCGGGTCGGGCGGATCACACGTTCGGGGCGGCCTCGCTGATGTCGCTCAGCGCGGAGTTCGGGTCGAGCTGCATGGCCAGGTCGCCGAGGGAGACGATGCCGACCAGCTTGCGGTCGCTGTCGCAGACCAGCACCCGCCGGATGTTGCGCTCGCGCATCAGCGCGGCCGCCTCGCCCGCGGTGCAGTGCTGCTCGATCATCACCACCTCGCGGGTGACGATCGCACCGATCGTGGTGGTCCCCGGGTCGGCCCGCTCGGCCACCGCCCGCACCACGATGTCGCGGTCGGTCAGCATGCCGGCGAGGGTGGCCCCGTCGGTGACCACCACATCGCCGATGTCCGACTCCTTCATCACCCTGGCCGCCTCGTCCAGGGGAGTCTCCGCGGGCAGGTAGACCACCTGCTTGGTCATCACGTCGCTGACCCGGTACATGAGAGCCTCCGAAACACCTCGGTCGATCCGTTTGCGGTACCCCGTGGCGCGTCCGCTACACCCCGTCGCGGCGCGTCCCACACGTCTCGTCGAGCAGGCGCTCGACCAGGCCGTCCACCGGCAACTCGATCCGTTCGCCGGAGGCCCGGTCGCGCAGCTCGACGTACCCCTCGGCCAGCCGGCGCCCGACCACGACGGCGCGCGGGATGCCGATCAGCTCGGCGTCGGTGAACTTCACCCCGGCCGAGACGTGGGTGCGGTCGTCGACCAGCACCCGCAGGCCGGCGGCGGAGAGGCGCCCGCCGAGCTCCAGCGCCGCGTCGAGTTGCGGCCCCTTCCCGGCCGCCACCAGGTGTACGTCGCACGGCGCGACCTCGGCCGGCCAGACCAGCCCCCGGTCGTCGTGGTGCTGCTCGGCGACCGACGCGACGGCCCGCGAGACCCCGATGCCGTAGCAGCCCATGGTGGGCCGGACCGGCTTGCCCGCCGGGCCCAGCACGTCGACCGCGAAGGCGTCGGTGAACCGGCGGCCGAGCTGGAAGATGTGCCCCACCTCGATGCCCCGGCGCATGGTCAGCTCGCCGTCGCCGCAGGCCGGGCAGGGGTCGCCCGGGCGCACCTCGGCCGCCTCGATGGTGCCGTCCGGCAGGAAGTCCCGCCCGCACACCACGTCGGTGGCGTGCCGGCCCGGCTCGTTGGCCCCGGTCAGCCAGGTGGTGCCGGTGACCACCCGCGGGTCGACCAGGTAGCGGACGCCGTGCTTGGCGAGGATCTGCGGTCCGAGGTAGCCACGGACCAGCTCCGGATGAGCCGCCCAGTCCTCGAAGACCGCCACGGTGGCCGGGTGCAGCGCCGCCTCGACCCGCTTCAGGTCCACCTCGCGGTCGCCGGGCAGGCCGATCACCAGCAGTTCCGCCCGCTCGGCGCCCGGCCGGCGCACGGCCAGCACCACGTTCTTCAACGTGTCGGCGGCGGTCCAACCGGTCCGGCCGGCCAGCGCGCGGGCGTTGGCCAGCTCGACCAGGGACGCGATGGTTGGCGTCTCTGGCGTGTCGTGCACCTCCGGCGCCGGGTGCGCGTCCGGGTCGCCGGCCGCCGGCGCGCGGGTCACCACGGCCTCGGTGTTGGCCGCGTAGTCGCAGGTGGTGCAGCCGACGTAGGTGTCCTCGCCGACCGGCGTGGCGGCCAGGAACTCCTCCGACGCCGAGCCGCCCATCGCCCCGGACATCGCGTGCACCACGGTGAAGTCCAGCCCGAGCCGGGTGAAGATCCGTTGGTAGGCGTCGCGGTGCCGGTCGTAGGCCTTCTGGAGCCCCGCCTCGTCCAGGTCGAAGGAGTAGGCGTCCTTCATGAGGAACTCGCGCCCGCGCAGCAGGCCGGCCCGGGGCCGGGCCTCGTCCCGGAACTTGGTCTGGATCTGGAACAGCGTCACCGGGAAGTCCCGGTAGGAGCTGAACAGGTCCTTGACCAGCAGCGCGGCCATCTCCTCGTGGGTCGGGGCGAGCAGGTGCTCGGCTCCCTTGCGGTCTTCGAGGGTGAAGATGTCGTCGCCGTACTCCGTCCACCGCCCGCTGGCCCGGTAGGGCTCGGCCGGCAGCAGCGCCGGGAAGTGCACCTCCTGGTCGCCGATCGCCGCCATCTCCGCGCGGACGATCTCGGTGACCCGGTCCAGCACCAGCTTGCCCAGCGGCAGCCAGGTGTAGCCGCCCGGGGCGGCGCGGCGGACGTAGCCGGCGCGGAGCAGGAGCCGGTGGCTCGGCACCTCCGCGTCGGCCGGGTCCTCGCGCAGGGTCCGGAGCAGGAGGGTGGACATGCGCAGCAGCATTGAGGCAGCGTACGGCGGGCAGCGCCGGCGGGCGATCGTATTCGCCGCCGTTTGACGGGGTAGGAGAGGGCGATGGACAAGCGGCCTCGACTGACGATGACGGCGACCGTGCTGGACGCGCCCGACGCACGGGAACTGGCCGCGTTCTACGAACGGCTCCTCGGGTGGTCGCGGGGGGAGGACGAGTCGGACTGGGTCACCCTGGTCGGGCCCGAGGGCGGTGCGGGGCTGTCGTTCCAGACCGAGCCGGCGTACGTGCGGCCGGTCTGGCCCGCGGGCCCCGGCGAGCCGCAGATGATGGCGCACCTCGACATCAAGGTCGACGACCTCGAAGCGGCGTCGGCGTACGCGGTGTCCGTGGGCGCCACGGTGGCGGACTTCCAACCTCAGGACGACGTGCGGGTGCACCTCGATCCGGCCGGACACCCGTTCTGCCTGTACCTCTGAACGTGCGCGGCGGACGAAAATCTCGAAGAAGCCCGGCGGAGGGTGTCGGATCGAGGTAGCGGCGTTCGTAGCAGGGGTGGAAGGGCGGCCCGAGGGGGCGGCCACGCGACGGCAGGAGATGATCCCGATGGCGCAGTACCTGATGTCCGTTCTCGCCGACACGACCGACCTCGCCACCTCGGAGGAGATGGCCGCGATCGACGTCTTCAACGAGCAGCTCCAGGCCGAGGGCCACTGGGTCTTCGCCGGCGGTCTCGGGTCGCCCAGCACGGCCACGGTCGTCGACGGCCGGGACGGGGAGCCGGTGTTCACCGACGGGCCCTACCTGGAGTCGAAGGAGCACATCGCCGGCTTCTGGATCATCGAGGCACCCCACCTCGATGTGGCGCTCCGGCTCGCGGCCCTGGGGTCGAAGCACTGCAACCGGAAGGTCGAGCTCCGGCCGCTCTTTGGCGAATGACCGACCTCGGTGAGGTGATCACCCGGGTGCACCGCGAGGAGTGGGCCCGGGTGGTCGCGACCCTGGCCAGGCGCTTCGGGGACCTCGACATCGCCGAGGAGATGGCCGCCGAGGCGTTCGCGACCGCTGTCGAGCGCTGGCCGGTCGACGGCCTCCCCCCGAGTCCCGGCGCGTGGCTCACCACCACCGCCCACCGCAAGGCCATCGACCGGATCCGGCGCGAGGTCAGGCGCGAGGAGAAGCACCGGGAGGCGCTGATGCTGGCTGACACCCCTGAGCCGCTCGGCGCCATCGACGACGATCGGCTCCGCCTCGTCTTCACCTGCTGCCACCCCGCCCTCGCCATGGAGGCGCGGGTTGCGCTGACGCTGCGGATGGTCGGCGGGCTCACCGTGCCCGAGATCGCCCGCGCGTTCCTGGTCGAGGAGGCCGCCATGGGCCGGCGGATCACCCGCGCGAAGGCGAAGATCAAGGCGGCGAGGATCCCCTATGGCGTGCCGTCACGTGAGGACATCCCGGCCCGGGTCACCGGGGTGCTCGCCGTCCTCTACCTGATCTTCAACGAGGGCTACCTGGCCTCAGACCCCGAGAAGGAGGCGGTCCGCAGCGACCTGACCGCCGAGGCGATCCGGCTGACCCGGCTGATCCGTGCCCTGATGCCGGCGGACGGCGAGGTCGCCGGACTCCTGGCGCTGATGCTCCTGACGGAGGCCCGCCGGGCCGCGCGGGTGTCCGCGAGCGGTGAGCTCGTCACCATCGGCGAGCAGGACCGCGGCGCCTGGGACCGCGAGCTGATCGCCGAGGGCCACGCCCTGGTCCGCGCGCGCCTCGTTTCCGGCCAGGCGCCGGGGCGTTACCAGATCCTCGCTGCGATCAACGCCGTCCATACCGACGCCCGCGACGCCCGTGACACCGACTGGTCGCAGGTCGTCGCGCTCTACGGCCAGTTGGTCCGCCTCGACCCCTCGCCGATCGTGCGGCTCAACCGGGCGATCGCGGTCGCCGAGCTCGACGGCCCGGAGGTCGCCCTGGCGGAGGTGAACGGTCTGCCGCTGGAGGGCTACCACGCCTTCCACGCCACCCGCGCCGACCTGCTGCGCCGGCTGGGCCGGAGCGAGGAGTCGCGGGCGGCGTACGACCGGGCCATCGGGCTGGCCGGCAACACCGCCGAGACGGCCTACCTCATCCGTCGCCGCGACCAACTGGCCGGCCCGTGTACCGCGGGCTCCGGGTCGACACCGAAGGCAGCTTCCGCGTGAGTGAGCACACGGTGCACATCACCGCGTCGCGCTGATCGATCTGCGGGGGTCGTGCCGTCAGGGGCGCTTGGTCTGGGCGATGAAGGCGCGCCAGGTGTCGGGGGTGAAGGTGAGGACCGCGCCGGCCGGGTCCTTGCTGTCGCGGACACCGACCACACCGGGCAGGTTGTCGGCCACCTCGACACACTCGCTCTGCCCGCTACGGGTGGACTTGCGCCAGACAGCGCCGATCAGCTCCATGACGTGATCACATCCTTCATCAGCTCGATCGACTGGCGGCGAGAGAGTGCCTCACTTCGGACGCTCTCCCACCTCGACAGCAGGATAGCCACATCCTCATCGTTGTCGATCACCGTTCCGCCGAGCTGGTTCTCCAGGTAGCCGATCCATCCGCCGTCGCCGCTGCGGGCGAGGGTGAACGGGCCGGTCAGTCCGATGTGCAGGCTGACATCGGCGGGTAGGACGTGCACGCTGACGTGCGAGCGCTCGCTCGACTCGATGAGATGCGCAATCTGCTGGAGCATCAGCCCGCGGAAGCCTTCGTCGGCTCGTCGCAGCACGGCTTCCTCGATCACCGCCACGAACATGGGCGGGTTCGGCTCAGCGAGCACCGCCTGTCGATCCATCCGAACCGCCAGCCGCCTCTCGACCTCGTCCTCGCTGAGCATGTCGTCCGTGCGGATCATCGCGCGGGGGATGTTCTCCGTCTGAAGCAGGCCGGGAACGAGGCTCGGCTGGTAGCAGCGCAACTGCTGCGCCTGGCGTTCCGCTTCCAGCCAGGGGCGGAACCAGCTCGGTTGGCCGTCGCGTTCGGCGAGTTTGAGCAGCGACGTCAGCAGCCCACCGGTGCTCAGCACCTCGTCGGCCCGCTTCAGGAAGAACCGGTCCAGCGGTCGTTGGCCCAGTTCGACCGCGGACACCTGCGATCCGGAGAAGTGGACCAGTTTCCCGAACTCCTCCTGGCTCAGCTCGGCCTTCAGCCGCAGTCGCCGGAGTTGGGCCCGGATCAGCTCGGCGGTCGGCGCGCTCTCCATGCTTCCTCCCCGATTTCCCGGCCGTCTCCCCGGCCTCCCCGGGCAGCGGCAACGGCCGGCCGGACGCTCCCACGATCGGCCTCGGCGGCTTCCGAGCGTAGTGCTGTCCTCAGCAGACTGTCACGCAGCGAGCCGACTCCCGTCCGGCCCGCTGAGGGGCCGGCCCCGAATCCCCCGATCGCCGGGGCCGGCCCCCACCCTCGTACCGGAGAAGGAAGTCGCCGTGAGCCTCCCCGTGCCGCGCCTCGGGCCGTACCCCGATCGGCCCCGCCCCTATCCGCCGGACCACCCGGCGCACCTGCCGCTCCGGCCGCTCTGGGTGTGCCGGGCCTGCGGGTCGCCGTGGCCCTGCGCCAGGCGCGGCTGCTGCTCAAGGTCGAGTACGACGACCACCCGGTCGACCTGGCCGTCTACCTCTCCGGGCTCTATCACGAGGCGACCCACGATCTGTTCCGGCTGAACCCGCACGACGGCCCGACACCCCGTGAGCTGTTCGACCGGTTCGTGGCCTGGGGGCCGTACCGGAGAGGGCTCATTCAGAATCGGTGATCCCGGCCGGCAACCATGGTGTGCCACGGTGACGTCTGGGAGGGCGTCACGATGATGCACCACCTGACCCCAAGGATCGGCTCGTGTGGACCCTCTCCTGAGTGAGTTCGACTCGTTCGTACGAACCCGTACCCCCGCTCTGCTGCGTTCGGCCTACCTGCTGACCGGCGACCAGCACCTGGCCGAGGATCTCGTCCAGTCCGCCCTGGCCAGGACGCACCGCTCGTGGAGCAGGCTGCACGACAGCGGCAACGCCGAGGCGTACACCCGCAAGATCATGTATCACCTGCAGGTCTCCTGGTGGCGGCGCCGCCGGGTGGCCGAGTCGATGCCGGGCGACCTGCCCGAGCCGCGCGGAGGCGACTCAGCTCCCGACCACGCGCAGCAGACCACGCTCCGACTGACCCTCCGGGCCGCGCTGGCGAAGCTCTCCGCCAAGCAGCGGGCCGTGCTGGTGCTGCGGTTCTTCGAGGACCGCACCGAGACCGAGGCCGCCGACCTGCTCGGCGTCACCGTCGGCACCGTCAAGAGCCAGACCTCGAAGGCACTGGCCAAGTTGCGCACCGTCGCCCCGGAACTCGCCCAGCTCTACGTCACGGAAGGAAGCCCCCGATGAACCAGGATCGCCTTCGACTCGACCTGGCCGAGCTGGCCGAGGAGGTCACCCCGGTCGACCTGCGGGATCGGGCCCTGCGTACGTCCCGCCGGCTCGGCATCCAGCGGGCCGTCGCCACCTCGGCCGCCGCCCTGGTGGTGCTGGCCGCCGCGACCGGGACCGCGTTCGCCATCCGGCCGGACGGCCAGGCCCCGGTGCCCGCGCCGGCCGGCCCGTCGGTCACCAGCACCTGGCCCCCGGTCGAGGTCAGCCCGACCCCGGAGGCGTCGGCGAGCGCCGACCCGACCGGAAGCCCCGCACGGCCGCCGGTCGCCCTCGCCGGCACCCGGTACTACCTGGAGACCACGCCCACCAAGGCCCGGATCCACGCCGTCCGGGGCAACTCGGACCAGGTGGTCCACCAGATCGCGTACGCCGCCACCCACGGATGCGAGTGGAACACCCTCACCGTCTCGCCGGACGGCAAGCGGGTGGCCTGGGTGCAGGACAGCACTGACAATGACGCCAGTGGCGTGCTCCTGGCCGGCACCACCGGAGAGCCGGGGGCGATGACGCTGCTGGACGACGTCAACTGCCTCGGCCCCCGGCCGCTGGTCTGGGAGGGCAGCGACCTGCTGATGGTGCAGAGGAAGAGCGGGCAGTCGGTGCTGTTCGACGTGGCGGCCAACAAGCGGGTCAACGGTGACCCGGGCCAGGAGACCGACCGGTGCTGGTCGGCCGATGGCCGCTGGCTGGCCGCGGTGGCGGACGGCAAGCCGTACGTGGCGGATGAGGCGCAGTCGCGGCAGTACACCTACACGCCGCCGAAGGACGAGGCCGCGCACTGGGACGGCTGGCAGGCTCGGAGCGTGTCGATGGACGGCCGGTACGTCTCGGTCGGTTGGGTCGGCACCGACCCGTCGCGCCGGGACGACAGCTTCGCGGTGGTCGACACCACCAGCAGCAAGGTCGTCGACCTGCCGGGCAGCGGCGACATCCGCAGCATCATGTTCACCGCCGACGACCAGGTGATCGTCAGGCGGGCCTCTGGCATCAGCGTGCTGGACAGCAGCTTCACGCCGCTCGGCACGGTCGCCGAGTCCGCCTCGGTGCGCACCATGAGGCTGCTCGCGTACGCCCCCTGAGCCGCCGGCGGTCCGTGACCGGCCCTCAGCACCAGGTGCTGAGGGCCGGTCGTCGTACGTGGACGTCGCCTCGAAAAATCCGCCGGATTCTCCTTCTCCGAAACGGCAACCCTCCCGTCCGAACTCGACGTCTGGGAATGCGTCAACCCGTTGCGCCACCGAATCCGAGGACTCGCCGCCGTGAACGCTTTCACCCCCGCCGCCCGCACCGCTCGTCCCCGCAGCGCCCGGCAGGTCGTCGCGCTCGCGGCCGCCGCCATCGCGACGGTGGGTCTGAGCGCCTGCGCCGGGGGCAGCCCCGAACCGGCCGCCTCCGACACGCCGGCCGCCGTCGTCACCACCGCGGCTCCGGTCGGCAACTCCGACGCGCCGACCGGGCTCACCGGCACCCGCTACTACCTGGGCACGACCGACCAGGAGGCGGTGATCCACGCCGTCCGGGGTGACGTCGACCGGGTGACCGCCCGGATCCCCCTCGGCTCCGGCAACTGCGTCCGCAACACCATCACCATCTCCCCGTACGGCGAGCGGCTGGCCTGGGTGGAGGGCGGTGCCGGGCAGGACGCCGGCACCCTGGTGACGTCGAAGGTCGACGGGTCCGGGAAGCGGACCGTCGAGCGGAAGTCGCCCTTCCGCGGAACGGCCAACTGCCTCGGCAGCAACCCGCTGGTCTGGAACACCAACGACCTGCTGATGGTGCAGCAGGACCGCCAGTCGGTGCTCATCGACGTGGCGGACAACAAGCCGGCCGACGGCGACGCCGGCAACGAGACCCTCAAGTGGTGGTCCGCCGACGGTCGGAGCTGGGCTGCGGTGTCCGAGGGCAAGCCGTACGCCACGGATGGGAGCAGGGCCCACTTCTACCGCTACACGCCCCCGAAGGCCGAGGCCGCGCACTGGGACGGCTGGCGGGTCCGCAGCGTATCGATGGACGGCCGGTACGTCGCCGCCGGTTGGATCGGCACCGACCCGTCCCGCCGGGACGACAGCTTCGCGGTGGTCGACACCACCACCAGCACGGTGGTCGACCTGCCGGGCGAGGGTGACATCCGGAGCATCCTGTTCACCGCCGACGAGAAGGTGCTCGTCCGTCGGGCGAGCGGCATCAGCGTCCTCGACAAGAGCTTCCGGCCTGCCGGCGCCGTCGCGGAGTCGGGCGCCGTGCGTGACCTGACGCTGCTGGCGTACGCGGCCTGAGATCGAGCGGGGGTGGACCACCGACCGGTGGTCCACCCCCTTCCCACGGTCAGCGCAGCACGGTGATGGCCCGGTCCGCCACGACGTGCTTCCAGGGCACGATCACGACGGCCCCGTCCCGCTCCATGACCTTGGCGTCCTCGCCCTCGAAGCCGGCCGACGGCGGCCCCGCGGCCACCGGGCTGACCGTGCCGGTGGCGGGATCGATGCGGACCAGTCGCGGCGGCACCTTCCGCCGGTCGCCGGTTTCCCAGGCCAGCAACCCCTGCTCGTCCCGGCGGATCAGCTCGACCTTGCTGGGGCTGTGCCCGGACGAGACCCAGCGCCGCTTCCCGGTGGCCAGGTCGATCGCGATGATCTGGTTGGCCGACCGGCCCGAGCCCGGCACGTTCTTCGGGAACGTCGGGTAGTAGAGCGTGTCGTCGTCGGCGAGGAACTGGTAGACGGCCGGCCCGTCGATCGCGTTGGACCGGTTCGGCGGCACGTCCCACAATTCGGTGCCGTCGATCGGGTCGGTGAACGACCCGGTCTCCCGGCCGGTCTTCGGGTCCCGCACCGTGTAGCTCTCGTGCCCCAGCCCGGGCAGGCTGATCAGCGGCTGCACGCTCAGCACGCCGTCGGTGACCTTCGGCTCCGGCAGCCGCTGCCGCCAGCGCACCTTGCCGGTGGCCGGGTCGAGGGCGTCCACCTCACCGCCGATGGAGCAGCCGTAGGTGACCACCACCAGTTCGCCGGCGGCCCGCATGTCCTTGAAGCCGCAGCCTCGGCCGGGCAGCAGCTTCTCCCCGGTGGTGCGCCACAACTGCTTCCCGTCGGCGAGGGAGAACCCGATCATGGTGTCGTCGGAGCGGACGATCACCTGCTGGCCGGCGACGGAGAGGTCCGGCGCGGCCAGCGCGTCCCGGCCCTCGCGCACCGGCGCCGGGAACTTCGCCTGCCAGGTCAGCTTGCCGCTGGTCAGGTCGAAACCGGCGACGGTGTTGCAGGACTCGTCGGAGCCGACCGCCACCGCGCCCCGGCCCTCGGTCACCGCCTGCGCGGCGACGCAGAGCGAGGCGCCCTCCGGCGCGGGGGCGCCCCACGCCTGCCCGCCGTCGGAGAGCCGGTAGGCGAGCAGCCCGTCCCCCTGCGCGCGGACCACTGTGTCACCGGCCAGCCAGGCGCCGAACATGTCCTGCTGGTCGTAGGTGGTCAGGCCGGTGTCCTGCCGTTCGGGGAAGTCCAGCACCCAGGCGGTCTTCAGCTCGTCGTCACCGCCCGAGCCGCCGCCGACCAGCCGGGAGACCCCCCAGGCGGTGCCGGCGCCGACGGCCAGCACGGCCACCAGCCCGCCGGCGATCAGCAGCGCCAGGCGCCCGCGCCGCTTGGGTGCCGCCGCCGGGGGCGGGGCCGCCCCCGGCCAACCCGGCGGCGGGTACGCCGGCTGACCGGCCACCGGATGCGCCGGGTGGCCGGCCTGCGGGTACGCCGGGTGGCCGGCCTGCGGGGCCGGTGGCCAGCCCGGGTGACCGCCCTGCGCCGGCGGGTACTGCGGCTGCGGTTGCGGCTGCCAGGGGGACTGCGGGTTCGTCATCGTCGCTCCTCGGGGTTCCCGCTCATCGCGCCTGCGCCCGCACGTACGCCGCCCAGCCCGTCTGGAACTGGGCCAGCGGGACGCCGAGCACCTGCCGGCTGGCCTGGTCGGCGGTGGCGCCCTGGTAGCGGGCGGTCACGAACTGGAACAGCTTCTGCTCGCCGTACTTCTCCGCGAGGTGGGTCATGGCCGCGTGCCCGAGCCAGTAGTGGAAGCTGGTCCGCCCCGAGAGGTCCCAGTCGGCGTTGCCCGGCAGCGTGCCCTCCCAGTCGCCGGAGCGGACGATCGACCGTGCCTGCGGGGTGCGGCCGCTGGACCGCAGCGGCTCACCCCGGTGGGCCAGGTACTCGGCGAAGCCCTCCACGATCCAGTTCTCGATGCCGTTGAAGAAGTCCTGCTTGTCGGCGTCCTCCAGGCTGGCGACCAGGGAGTGGCCCACCTCGTGCCGGAAGATCTCCCGGGGCCCCCGGGTGTTGCCGGCGGCGAAGAACGAGCGGTCGGCCACGTCGATCACGATCCGGCTGCCGCCGATGTCCACGCCCTGCTTCCGGTCGGCGGAGACCATGCCGATCGAGACTCCGGCCTCGGTGGTCTTCTCCTTGTTGATCCGGTAGAGCGAGCCCAGGTCCTGCTTCCCCTTGACCAGGCTGATGACGAAGCCCTTCGGGATGTCCGCGGTGACCCCGCCGGCCTGCCAGGCGGCGAAGTCGTCGGCCACCGCTGCCTCGGCGGCCGGCGCGTACCGCTTCGCCTCGGCGGCCAGCGCGGCGTCGGTGATGACCAGCGTGTGCGCGGTGCGCTCGACGTGGATCTCGCGCCACTTGTCCCAGGGGCCGGGGTAGTAGACCGTCTTCGAGTTGCCCAGCGCGGCGGGCGCCCCGGTGACCGCGGTGACCTTGAGCGGCGCGCCCTGGCTTTCCCGGATGACGGTCCAGCGGTACCACTCGGCGACCGGGGTGAGGTCGTACCCCTCGAACTGGTGCACGAAGGAGACGTCGAGCTGGAAGCTGACCCCACGGCCGAAGCTGTCGGTGGTCCGCCCCTGCTGGGCGACGGTCCGGTACTGGCCGACCGCCAGCGGCAGCCTTCCCAGGTTGGCGAAGAGCCGGGTCTGGCCGGCGACCAGGTCCTTGCTGGCCGGGTCGAAGGGGGCCAGGTAGCCCTTCAGGTCCTTGTCGGCGAGGGCCTTGCTGTGCCGGGCCAGCAGGTCGTCCAGCTCCTGCTGGGTGACGGTCACCCCGTTCGCCGCGGCGGCGGCCTTCGGGGCCGCGTCCTCGCCGCGCTTGCTCAGCCCGACGCCCACGCCGATGGCCGTGCCGGCGCAGAGGGTCAGCGCCAGCGCCCCGACGCCCAGCCCGATCCAGAGGCCGCGCCGCGACTTCGGCGGCGGCGGGGCCGGCGGGTACGGCCCGAAGCCCGGCTGCCCCGGCCCGCTCGGGTACGCCCCCGGCGGGCCGTAGCCGGGCGCGCTGGGGAAGCCCGGTGGTGCGGCCGGGTACGCCTGGCCCGCCGGGTGCGGCTGACCGTCGGCCGGGAAGGCGGCCGGGTGTCCCTGGGTCATGCGTTCCTCGTTCGCGCCGTCGCTGACCAGCCGCAGCGGCGGGCGCCTCCCACCCCCGGACCGGATGACGGGCAACATCATCCCCGGTCCGCCGGACGGATTCTGCCCCGGACCCACCAAGCGGGACATTTGTCCCGATGACTCTGCTCACGGTCGCTGTCGATGACCTCCGCCACGTCCCGCGCGGGGGCGGGCGGCGGGAGCCCGGTCGGTGCGAGACTGGCCGACGCAGCTCGGCGGGTCAGTCAGAGGGAGGCGCAGTGCGCTGGCGCAACTTCGTGGCGGTGGGCGACAGCTTCACCGAGGGTATGGACGACGCGTATCCGGACGGCACCTACCGGGGTTGGGCCGATCTGGTCGCCACCCGGCTCGCCGCCGAGGCCGGCCCCCACTTCGGGTACGCCAACCTGGCCATCCGCGGCCGGCTGTTCCCGAACATCGTGGCCGAGCAGGTGCCGGCCGCCCTGGCCATGAAGCCCGACCTGATCAGCTTCGCGGCCGGCGGCAACGACGTGCTGCGCCGTACCTTCGATCCGGACGCCTTCGTGCCGCGCTTCGACGAGGTGATCCGCCGGCTGCGCGCCGACGGCGCCGACGTGGTGCTGTTCCGGTTCGCCGACGTGATGGCCCGGCTGCCCGGCCAGCGGCTGGTGGCCCCCCGGGTGACCCTGCTCAACCGGGTGGTCGGCGAGGTCGCCGAGCGGCACGGCGCCATCCTGGTCGACCTGTACGCCGACGACACCTACCTCAACCCGCTGCTCTGGAGCACCGACCGGCTGCACCTGTCGGCGGCGGGGCACCGGCGGGTGGCCGGGCAGGTGCTCGCCGCGCTCGGCGTGGCCGGTGACGAGGAGTGGCTGATGGTGCCGCCGCACCCCGCGCCCACCCCCTGGCTGGCCGCCCGGGCCGCCGACCTGCGCTGGGCCGGCAGGCACCTGGCTCCGTGGATCAAGCGCCGGCTGACCGGCCGCTCCTCCGGCGACCTCGTCACCGCCAAGCGGCCGGTGCTCGGGCCGATCACCTTCGACTGACCGGTGCGGACCCTGCACGCCGCGTCCCTGCTGCGGCTCACCCTCGACGACGAGCCCCGGCCGGGTGACGCCGTGCTGGTGAGCGGCGACCGGGTCGAGGCCGTCGCGCCGCTGGACGAGCTGACCGGGGCGTACCCGGGGGTGCGGTTGCGGCGGTGGGCCGGCGTCCTCGGGCCGGCGCTGGTGCACGACGGGCCGCTGCCGCCCGCGCCGACCCCGCGCGAGCGGGTGCACGCGCTGTTCCGGCTCGGAGCCGCCGCGGTGCTCGCCGACCACGTCACCGACCCGGCGCTGCGGGCCGCCGCCGCGCGCAACGAGGTGGCGGTGCTCGCCGCCGCCCGGCCGCCGGCACTGGTGGTCGGCGGCCGGGCCGACCTGGCGGTGTTCGCCGCCGACGGCTCCTGCGTGGCCACGGTGGTCGCGGGGCGGCTGGTGCACCGCCGCGCCTGACCGGTGTCGCGCCACCACACGGGATGCCCGGTCGCGGCCCGGTGATCCGGCGTACCTTGGGGCTCATGCCTGTGCCGAGTGATCCGAACCCGCACCTCCAGTCATACGCCGACCCGCAGCGCCTGGTCACCACGGAGTGGCTGGCCGAGCACCTGGGCGACGAGGGTCTCGTGGTGGTCGAGTCCGACGAGGACGTGCTCCTCTACGACACCGGCCACATCCCCGGCGCTGTGAAGGTCGACTGGCACACCGAGCTGAACGACCAGGTGACCCGGGACTACCTCGACGCCAAGAGCTTCGCCGAGTTGTGCGCGGCCAAGGGCATCGGCCGCGGCGACACGGTGGTCTTTTACGGGGACAACTTCAACTGGTGGGCCGCGTACGCCCTCTGGGTGTTCGCGCTCTTCGGCCACGCCGACGTCCGGCTGCTCGACGGTGGCCGGATGAAGTGGGTGGCCGAGGGACGCGAGATGTCGAAGGACACGGTGAACCGGCCGCGTGCCGACTACCCGGTGCCGGAGCGCAACGACGCGCCGATCCGGGCGTTCCGCGACGAGGTGATGGCGCACGTGTCCGCCGGCCGACCGCTGGTCGACGTGCGGTCGTCGGGTGAGTACACCGGCGAGATGCTGCACATGGCGGCCTATCCGCAGGAGGGCGCGCTGCGCGGCGGGCACATTCCGGGCGCGGTGAGCAAGCCGTGGAAGGCCGCCGCGAACGAGGACGGCACCTTCAAGCCGGTGGAGGAGCTGCGCGCCATCTACGTCGACCAGCTCGGGCTGAGCCCGTCGGACGACGTGGTGGCCTACTGCCGGATCGGCGAGCGGTCCAGTCACACCTGGTTCGTGCTGCACCACCTGCTCGGGTTCCCGCGGGTCCGCAACTACGACGGCTCGTGGACCGAGTGGGGCAACCTGGTCCGGGCCCCCGTCGCGCGGGGCGAGGAGCCGGGCAGCTTCACCGGCTAGGCCGGTCGACCGGTCAGGTAGCGCTGGAGGGTGGGGGCGACCCAGGTGACCACGTCCTCCGGCGCCATCTCCACCACCGGCGGCAGCCGGACGATGTAGCGGGTGAAGGCCAGTCCGAGGATCTGGCTGGCCACCAGGCCGGCCCGGCGGCCGGTGGTCGCCGGGTCGGTGCCGAAGCCGGCCACGGCGGCGGCGAGCTGGTCGGCGAAGATCCGGCGCATCCGCTCAGCCGCCCCCGGGTTGGTGCTGGCGGCGCGGAGCAGCGCCGCGAGGGTCTCGTCCCCCTCCCAGCGGCTGAGGAAGTGGCGGACCAGCGTCTCGCCGATCCGGTCGGGTGGCACGGCGGCCAGGTCCGGCAGGCGCAGGTCGAACTCGGCCGCCGCAGCGAACAGCCCTTCCTTGCTGCCGTAGTAGCGCATGACCATCGACGGGTCGATGCGGGCGTCGGCGGCGATGGCCCGGATGGTGGCCCGCTCGTAGCCGTCGGCGGCGAAGCGCTCGCGGGCCGCGCGCAGGATGGCCGCCCGGGTGGCGTCGGAGCGCCGGGCGCGGGGTGCCGTGTCGGTCATGCCCACAACTGTAGGCCAACAAGCGTTGACACCGAAACCGGGACGCGCCTACCGTTGTCAACGAGTGTTGGCAAACAGTTGTTGGCAACCTGGAGGTGGGCCATGCTGCCCGAGCGCACCGACGTCCTCGTGGTGGGGGCCGGACCGACCGGCCTGGCCGCCGCCGTGACCCTGGCCGGGCACGGGGTGACCGCGACCGTGGTGGACCGGCTGCCCACTCCGCCGCTCACCTCGCGGGCGGCCGTCGTGCACGCCGGCACCCTGGAGGTGCTGGACCGGATCGGCGTCGCCGCCCCGCTGGCCGCCCGCGGGCTCCCGTCGACCCGGTTCACCGTCCGCGACCGCGACCGGGTGCTGCTCACCGTCCCCTTCGACCGGTTGCCGTCCCGCTACCCGTACGCGCTGCTGGTCTCCCAGGCCGAGACCGAGGCGGTGCTCGCCGACCGGCTCACCGCGCTCGGCGGACGGGTGCTCCGGCCGTACGAGCTGACCGGCCTCGACCTCGACGGAGCCGGCGCCGGCGCGACGTTCGCGGGCGGCGAGACGGTCCGCGCCCGCTGGGTGGTCGGCGCCGACGGCATGCGCAGCCCCGTGCGCGAGCTGGCCGGCATCGACTTCGGCGGGCCGGCCGACCCCGGCGAGTCGTTCCTGCTCGCGGACGTCCGGGTGGACAGCGCACTGCCCCGCGACCAGGTCAACCTCTTCCTGGCCCGGCAGGGTCCACTGGTCTGGGCGCCGCTGCCCGACGGCATGGTCCGGCTGGTCGCCGCGGTGGCCGACGCGCCGCGCGAGCCGGAGGCGCGGCACGTCCAGGCGCTGCTCGACGAGCGGGGGCCGGCCCGGCGCCCGGACCGGGTCACCGACGTGCGCTGGAGTTCCCGGTTCCGGATCCACCACCGGATCGCCGGCAGCTACCGGTCCGGCCCGGTGCTGCTCGCCGGGGACGCGGCGCACGTGCACAGTCCGGCCGGCGGGCAGGGGATGAACCTCGGCCTCCGCGACGCGGTCGCCCTCGGCGACACCCTCGCCGCGGTGCTCGACGGGGGTCCCGACACGCTCCTCGACGGGTACGCCGCCGCCCGCCGCCCGCTCGCCGAGGAGGTGCTCGGCTTCGCCGCCGGGCTCACCCGGCTCACCGCCGTCCCGCCGCCCGCCCGCCCGCTGCGCGACCTGCTGCTCCGGGCCGCCTCCGGGCTGCCCCCGGTCCGGCGGCGGCTCGCCGTGCGGCTGGCCGGCTTCGAGCCGAGCGGCCGCTGACCAGGTCAGGCGGTTCTGCGCAGCGTTCCCCACGCGCCGGCGGTGACCAGGGCGAACACGCCCGCCGCCGCGGCCACCACCGGGCCCACCCCGTACGCCTCCCCGGCGAACCCGGCCAGCGCCGCCCCGAGCGGTGCGGCGGCCAGGCCGACCACCCGCTGCGCCGCGCCGACCCGCCCGAGCAGTTCCGTCGGCACGTGCCCCTGCCCGTACGCCGACCAGAGGCTGTTCCAGATCGTGGTGCCGGCCGCGAACGCGGCCAGTGCCACGCCCCCGGTCAGCGGGCCACGGGCCAGGGCGAACCCGGCCAGCGCGACGGTCTGCCCGAGCAGCACCGCGCGCAGCGCGGGCAGCGTGCCGAACCGGGCCGCCACCCGCCCGGCGACCAGTGCCCCGAGCAGCCCGCCGAGCACCACTCCCGCCGCGAACAGCCCGTACGCCTGCGCCGGCACCCGCAGCGCCCCGAGCGCGTAGAGCACCAGCACGGCCATCAACCCGCTGATCGCCAGGTTCGACCCGGCCGAGGCGAGGGCGATCCCCCACAGCACCCGGTCCCGGCGCACCCACCGCATCCCGGCCCACGCCTCCCGCCACACCCCAGGCCCCGCCGGCCGGGGCGGCGCCGCCGGCAGCGGGCGGAGGACGAGGACGAGGGCAGCCGCGAGGGCGAAGGTGAGCGCGTCCACGGCGAACGGGAGCGCCGCGGCCAGGGCGAAGAGGAGGCCGGCCAGCGGGGTGCCGAGGAGCCCGCCGGCCACGGCCGTGCCGGCCTGGAGCCGGCCGTTGGCGGTGGCCAGTGCGGCCGGCGAGACCAGCGACGGGAGCAGCGCGAAGGCGGACGCGTCGAAGAGCGTGCCCAGGGTGGCGAGCAGGAACGCCGCGGCGGCCAGCGCGGCGACCCCGGCCCGGCCGGTGGCGACCAGCCCGGCCAGCGCGGCCACCACCACGGCCCGCGCCCCGTCCACCGCCGCCATCGTGCGACGCCGGTCCCACCGGTCGGCGTACGCGCCGCCGAGCAGCCCGAACAGCAGCGGCGGGAGCTGCCCGGCCACGGTCACCGCGGCGATCGCCCGGGGGTCGCGGGTGAACGCCGCGGCCAGCAGGGCCAGGGCCGGCGTACGCAGTGCGTCGCCGAACCGGGACGAGACGGCGGCGGACCAGAGCAGTCGGTAGTCGCGGCCGAGGGCGGGAGCGGTCATGCCGACGGACCCTGCGGCCTGAAGCCGGTCGAGGGTCAAGCGGCGCGGGATGTGAGGCGACCGACGGGTAACCGAGGCTCCACCAGCTTGGGTGCGCGGTCTAGGCTGGCCCGGTGGCGGTGGAACAGCAGGCGCGGGGCGCGGCGAACGGCGCGGGTGCGGGCCGGCGCCGGTCCCGGCGCGACGAGATCCTGGAGATCGCGGTCGGGCTCTTCGCGGCGCGGGGCTACCACGGGGTGTCGATGGACGACATCGGCGCCGCCGCCGGGGTCACCGGCCCGGCGCTCTACCACCACTTCGCCGGCAAGGAGGCGATGCTGGCCGCCGCGCTGATCCCGGTCAGCGAGGGGCTGCTCGCCGGCGGCCGGGAACGCGCCGCCAACCACCCCGACGACCCGCGCG
This sequence comes from Micromonospora sp. NPDC005299, assembly GCF_042872345.1. Lineage (NCBI taxonomy): Bacteria > Bacillati > Actinomycetota > Actinomycetes > Micromonosporales > Micromonosporaceae > Micromonospora > Micromonospora sp. NPDC005299. The sequence continues at coordinate 468,434 of NZ_JBIAKG010000003.1, read as the reverse complement.
GCACGCTGGAGTCGCTGATCGACTTCCACGTCGACTTCGCGCTGGCCAACCCGGCGGTGATCGCCCTGCACCTGCACGAGCTGGACCGCCTCCCGGACGAGCCGCGCCGCCGGATCCGCCGGCTCCAGCGGATGTACGTCGAGGAGTGGGTCACCGTGCTGACCGCGCTGCACCCCGGGCTGCCGGACGGCGAGGCCCGGGTGCTCGCGCACGCCGCCTTCGGCCTCATGAACTCCACCCCGTTCCTCGGCGGCGAGGTGGACCGCCGCCGCCGGGCCGAGCTGCTGCGGGGCGCGACGCTCGCCGCGCTGCTCGCCCCCACCGACCCCGCCTGACGGCAGCGGGATCCCCGGGTCGGCTCGTGGCCGACCGGTCCGCCGTGGTTACCTGACAGCGTCCCCACCCCCGGACGCTGGAGGAAAACATGATCGAGTCGCTGCTGATCGCCAACCGTGGCGAGATCGCGCGCCGGATCATCCGCACCGCGAGGAAGCTCGGGATCCGTGCGATCGCGGTGCACTCGGAGGCCGACGCCGGCCTGCCGTTCGTGACCGAAGCCGACGAGGCGGTCTGCGTCGGCCCGGCCAATCCCGCGCTCAGCTACCGCAACGTCGAGGCGATCCTCGCCGCCGCGAAGGACACCGGCGCCCAGGCCATCCACCCCGGCTACGGCTTCTTGTCGGAGAACGCGGACTTCGCCCGTACCGTCGAGGCCAGCGGCCTGATCTGGGTCGGGCCCGGCGCGGACGCGATCACCGCCATGGGTGACAAGATCAACGCTCGGAACCTCATGGCGGCGGCCGGGGTGCCGGTCGCGCCGGGCACCACCGAGCCGGCGGCCGACCTGGACGCGGCGGTCACCGCCGCCGCGGAGATCGGCTACCCGGTGATGGTCAAGGCCGCGGCCGGTGGCGGCGGCATGGGCATGGGCGTGGCCACCGACGAGGCCGCGCTGCGCACCGAGTACGACAAGGTCCGCTCGTTCGCCGAGCGGATGTTCGGCGACGGCTCCGTGCTGATCGAGCGGTACTTCCCCCGGGTACGCCACGTCGAGGTGCAGATCCTCGGCCTGGCCGACGGCCGGGTGGTGGCCCTCGGCGAGCGCGAGTGCTCGGTGCAGCGGCGCAACCAGAAGCTGGTCGAGGAGTCCCCGTCCCCGGCGGTCTCGCCCGAGCTGCGTTCGCGGTTCCTGGCGGCGGCGGTGCGGGCGGGCGAGGCGGTCAACTACCGCAACGCGGGCACGGTGGAATGCCTGTTGGTCCCGCGTCAGCGGGACTTCCAGGGCAGCAGCCCCGCGTCCGAAGAATTTTTCTTCCTGGAGATGAACACGCGGCTCCAGGTCGAGCACCCGGTCACCGAATACGTCTACGGCGTCGACCTGGTCGAGGAGCAGTTGCGGGTGGCCGCCGGCCTGGCCCCGACCTTCGACCCGGACGCGCTCGCGCCGCGCGGGCACGCCATCGAGCTGCGGATCAACGCCGAGGACCCGAAGCGCTTCCTGCCCGGCCCGGGCGCGATCACCACCTGGAACGAGCCGTCCGGCGAGGGCGTACGCGTCGACTCCGGCTACGTCGCCGGCAACACGGTGACCCCGTTCTACGACAGCCTGATGGCCAAGCTGATCGTCAGCGGCGCCACCCGGGACGAGGCGGTCGCGCGGGCGAGGGCCGCGGTGGCCCAGTTCGAGATCACCGGTCCGAAGAACAACCTGCCCTTCTTCGCCGAGCTGCTGGAGAACCCGGAGTTCCTCTCCGGCGACTACGACACCGGCATCGTCTCCCGCATGCGCTGACCCGCCGTGGTTGATCATGAAGTTGGCGGCAGATCCTGCCCGTTTTGTCGCCGCTAACTTCATGATCACCCGCGCGGGAAGGCGGGGTGGGATGCTGGAAGGACTCATCACGTAACACCGTCACAGTGAGGTGACCCCTATGGCGGAACTGCCGGACTTCGTCTCCATCCGGGAGGTCGGGCCGCGGGACGGGCTCCAGAACGAGGAGCCGATCCCCACCGACGCCAAGGTGCGGCTGCTCGACGCGCTCTCCGGCACCGGCGTGCGGCGGATCGAGGCCGTCTCCTTCGTGCATCCCAAGGCGATCCCGCAGATGGCCGACGCCGACGAGGTGTGGCAGCGGGCCGCGAAGGTCGACGGGGTGCACTACTCCGCGCTGGTGCCGAACACGCGGGGCGCGCAGCGCGCCCTCGCCGCCGGCTTCACCGAGATCGAGGTGGTGGTGTCGGCCAGCGACACCCACAACAGGCGCAACGTCAACCGGTCCACCGAGGAGTCGCTCGACGACATCGCCGAGCTGATCGACCTGCTGCACGGCGCGGGCGCGACCGCCGAGGTGATCGTGGCGACCAGCTTCGGCTGCCCGTACGAGGGGGACGTCGACCCGAAGCGGGTGGCCGGCATCGTCGACCGGGTGGTCCGGGACGGCGCCGACCGCGTGGCCTTCGGCGACACCACCGGCATGGGTACGCCCCGGCGCGTCCGCGAGCTGGTCACCGCGGTTCGCGACCGCAACGCCCACGTGCCGGTGCTGCTGCACTTCCACAACACCCGGGGCACCGCGCTGGCCAACATGCTCACCGCCATGGAGCTGGGCATCACCGAGTTCGACGCGAGCGTGGGCGGCCTCGGCGGCTGCCCGTACGCCCCGGGCGCCAGCGGCAACCTGGCCACCGAGGAGGCCGTGCACATGCTGCACGACATGGGCATCGACACCGGCATCGACCTGGCCGCCCTGATCGAGGCGGCCGAGCTGGCCGAGCACCTGGTCGGCAAGAAGCTCCCGTCCGGCGTCCTCCGCGCCGGCCCCCGCACCCGCCTCACCCCGACCCCCTCCTGACCGACCCCTTCCTGATCGACCCCTTCCTGACCGACCCACGCCGGGCCGCGCCCCGCCCCCGGTCAGGAGCGTTGATCATGAAGTTATTGCCACGACACGCCGCGGCGGAGGGCAATAACTTCATGATCATCGGGGCGGCGGTTGGGGCGGCCGGTCGGGGCGGCAGGGTGTGGCCGGGCGGGCAGGTCGCCGGAGGGGGCGGGAATGCGCTAGCCTAACGATCGTTCAGGTCGGTCGGCGCGCTCACGAGGCGGCCGGTGGCAATGGGAGTCGGCGTGACGCTCGACGGTGAGGCTCTGGAGCAGCTGCGCAAGCGCGCCAAGGCCGGCGGTGCGGACAAGTACCACGCGGCGAACGCCGCCAAGGGCAAGCTCTTCGCTCGCGAGCGGGTCGCGTACCTGGTCGACGAGGGTTCCTTCGTCGAGGACGGGCTCTACGCCAACGCGATGGCCGAGGGGCTTCCCGCCGACGGCGTCGTCACCGGCACGGCCACCATCGACGGCCGCCCGGTCTGCCTGATGGCGAACGACTCCACGGTGAAGGCCGGCAGTTGGGGCGCCCGGACCGTCGAGAAGATCATCCGGATCATCGAGCGGGCCTACTCGACCAGCGTGCCGATGGTCTACCTGGTCGACTCGGCCGGGGCCCGGATCACCGACCAGGTCGACCTCTTCCCCGGCCGGCGGGGCGCCGGCAAGATCTTCTGGAACCAGGTCCGCGCCTCGGGCGCGATCCCGCAGGTCTGTGCCCTGTTCGGGCCGAGCGCGGCGGGCGGGGCCTACATCCCGGCGTTCTGCGACGTGGTCGCCATGGTCGAGGGCAACGCCAGCATGTACCTCGGCTCCGACCGGATGGTCGAGATGGTCACCGGCGAGAAGACCACGCTGGAGGCGATGGGCGGGGCCAAGGTGCACTGCGCCGAGTCCGGCGTCGGGCACTTCCTCTGCAAGACCGAGGCCGAGGCGCTCGACGTGGTCAAGCGCTACCTGTCGTACCTGCCGACCAACTGGACCCAGGTCCCGCCGGCCGTCGAGGCGACGCCGACGCCGGAGAAGGCCGACCTGGCCGCGCTGGTCCCGGCCAGCGAGCGGCAGGCGTTCGACATGCGCCGCTACGTCAAGGGCCTGCTCGACGAGGGCAGCTTCTTCGAGATCCAGGCGCTCTGGGCCAAGGAGCTGACCATCGGCTTCGGCCGGCTGAACGGCGAGGTCGTCGGCGTGGTCGGCAACAACTCGATGTTCAAGGGCGGTGTGCTCTTCGTCGACTCGGCCGACAAGGCGACCCGGTTCGTGCAGCTCTGCGACGCGTTCAACGTGCCGCTGCTGTTCCTCAGCGACGTGCCCGGGTTCATGGTCGGCAGCGCCGTGGAGAAGCAGGGCATCATCCGGCACGGCGCCAAGATGATCACCGCGATCTCCGAGGCGACCGTACCCAAGATCTGCGTGGTGGTCCGCAAGGCGTACGGCGCGGGCCTCTACGCGATGGCCGGCCCCGGTTTCGAGCCGGACGCCACGATCGCGCTGCCCACCGCGAAGATCGCGGTGATGGGGGCGGAGGCCGCGGTCAACGCCGTCTACGCCAACAAGATCGCCGCGATCGAGGACGAGGCCGAGCGGGCCGCGTTCGTCGCCGCGAAGCGCGAGGAGTACGAGCGCGACATCGACATCGTCCGGCTCGCCAGCGAGCTGGTGGTGGACGCCATTGTCGAGCCGCACGAGCTGCGCGCCGAACTGGTCCGCCGGTTCGCCGCCGCGCGCGGCAAGGAGCGGCACTTCGCGAAGCGCCGGCACGGCGTCACCCCGGTCTGACCCACCCCGACCCGCACCACCCGACCCGGCGCCACGAGCGCCCGGCGGCCCGTCCACAACGGCGTCCCATCAGGAGGATCAGATGGACTTCCGGCTCAGCGAGGAACAAGAGGCGCTGCGGGAGAGCGTGCGGGACTTCGCCCGCGAGGTGGTCGCCCCGGCCATCGCCGAGCACTACGAGCAGCACACCTTCCCGTACGAGATCATCCGCCAGATGGGCAAGATGGGCCTGTTCGGTCTGCCCTTCTCCGAGGAGCACGGCGGCATGGGCGGCGACTACTTCGCGCTCTGCCTGGCCCTGGAGGAGCTGGCCCGGGTCGACTCCAGCGTGGCCATCACCCTGGAGGCGGCAGTCTCCCTCGGCGCGATGCCGATCTACCGGTTCGGCACCGACGAGCAGAAGGCCCGGTGGCTGCCGAAGCTGCTCAGCGGCGAGGCCCTCGCGGGCTTCGGGCTCACCGAGCCGGGCACCGGCTCGGACGCGGGCGGCACGCAGACGAGGGCGGTCCTGGACGGCGACGAGTGGGTGATCAACGGCTCGAAGGCGTTCATCACCAACTCCGGCACCGACATCACGTCGCTGGTCACGGTCACCGCGGTAACCGGCACCAAGCCGGACGGCTCGAAGGAGCTGTCCACCATCATCGTCCCGTCCGGGACGCCGGGCTTCAACGTCGCGCCCGGCTACTCCAAGGTCGGCTGGACCGCCTCGGACACGCACGAGCTGACCTTCGACAACTGCCGGGTGCCGGCGGGGAACCTGCTCGGCGAGCGCGGCCGGGGCTTCGCCCAGTTCCTGCGCATCCTCGACGAGGGGCGGATCGCCATCGCGGCCCTGGCCGTCGGCCTCGCCCAGGGCTGCGTCGACGAGTCGCTCAGGTACGCGAAGGAGCGCGAGGCGTTCGGCCAGCCGATCGGCGCGTACCAGGCGATCCAGTTCAAGATCGCCGACATGGAGATGAAGGCGCACACCGCCCGGCTCGCCTACTACGACGCGGCCGCCCGGATGCTTGCCGGAGAGCCGTTCAAGCGGCAGGCGGCCATCGCCAAGCTGCACGCCAGCACCATCGCGGTGGACAACGCCCGCGAGGCCACCCAGATCCACGGCGGCTACGGCTTCATGAACGAGTACCCGGTGGCCCGCTTCTGGCGCGACTCCAAGATCCTGGAGATCGGCGAGGGCACCAGCGAGGTGCAGCGCATGATCATCGCCCGCGATCTCGGCATGTGAGCGGCGCCCGCCCGGGCCGGTCGGACCTGGGCGGGTTCACCGTCTGTCGGATATCGGCAGTGGACGGTCGGCTGCCCGACGATGGGCTGTGGAGCGTCCGACCCGATCCGTACTCTTCGTGCCCATGACTCCCGATCATGATCGTTCGCGGAGCCCGGGCGGTCGTACCCCGCTGCCCGACCTGTTGCGCGGGCATCGGCTCGCCGCCGGCCTCACCCAGGCCGAGCTGGCCACCCGGGCCGGCGTCGGCGTGCGGACCGTGCGTGACCTGGAGCGGGGTCGGGCCACCCGACCCCAGCGCACCACCGTCGACCTGCTCGCCGACGCCCTGCGCCTGGCCGGTCCGGCCCGGCAGGCGTTCCTCGCCGCCGCCCGACCGGCCCAGACCGCCGCGCCCCACTGGCCGGCAAGCGGCGACGCCGCCCGCCTGCCGGTCAGCGGTCCCGATGCCGCCGCCGCGCCGCGCCCGGCCGCGCGGCACCTTCCGGTCACCGGCTCCGCCGCCACCGATTCGGGTACGCCGATCGCCCTGCCCCAGCCGGTCCCGCTGCTGGGCCGGGACCGGGACGTCGGCGAGGTGGCCGCCCTGCTTCCCGAGCATCCGGTGGTGAGCCTGGTCGGGCTGGCCGGCGTCGGCAAGACCGCGCTCGCCCTCACCGTCGCCTACGCGGCGGCCGCCGACCATCCGGCCGGCGTGGCCGGGGTGCTGGTCGGCGAGGGCTCGGACGCCGCCGACGTGCTCGCCGCCTCGGTCGCGGTGCTCGGCGTGAACCGGCTGGCGGACCTCTCCTGCCGGCTCGGCGGCCGGCCCGCGCTGCTGCTGGTGGACGCGGTGGAGCGGGCGCCCGGTCCGGTGGCCGAGGCGCTGCGCGCACTGGTCGCGGCGGCGCCGACGCTGCGGGTGCTGGTCACCGGCCGGCGTCCGGTGGGGCTCGCCGGCGAGCTGGTCCGGCCGGTCGCGCCGCTCGACGTGCCGCCGGTCGGTCAGGAGCCGGTCGACGCGTCGGAGCTGGCCCGCTGGCCCGCGGCGGCCCTGTTCACCGCCCGGCTCGCCCAGGCACGCCGCGAGCCGCCCACCCGGGCCGAGCTGCCGGCGCTCGCCGCGCTGGTGCGTCGACTCGGCGGACTGCCGCTGGCCATCGAGCTGATGGCCGCGCGCGGCCGGATCCTCGACGTCACCGAGCTGCTCGACCGCTACGGCGACCGGGTCCTCGACCTGGCCGGCGTACGCCCCGGCTGGGAGGCCGCCGACCTCGCCGCCGGCACGGTGACCCTGCGGGAGGCGGTGGCGGCCAGCTACCACCTGCTCGCACCCGCCGAACGGGCGGCGCTGCGCCGGCTCTCCGCCTTCGGCAACCGCTGGTCGGTGGAGCTGGCCGAGGACCTGCTCGCCGACGGCGAGGAGCGGCGGGACGCGGTTCCCCTGCTGGACCGGCTGCGGGAACTCGGGCTGCTCAGCGTCCGGGGCACCGGCCCGTTCCGGTTCCGCCTGCTCGACGCGGTCCGCGACTTCGCCGCCGAGCAGGCCGCCGTCGAAGGGGAGCTGACCGCGATCCGGCGCCGGCACGCGGCGGTCGTCGCCGGGCTGGTACGCCGTACCGCCCCGAACCTGGTCGGCGCGGACCTGCCCGCCGCCGTGCACCTGCTCGACGAGGCGACCAGCGACATCACGGCCGCCCTGGCGCACGCCGCCGAGGACGATCCGGCGACCGCCCTGCTCCTGGCGGCGGCACTGCCCCGCTGGTGGCGGCTGCGCGGGCGGGACGTCTCCGGGCGCCGCTGGCTGCGCCGGCTGCTGGCGGACCCGCGTACCGCCGACGCGCCGCCGGTGCTGCGGGCCTGGGCGCTGCTCGGGACGGCCCGGCTCGCCGCCGAGCACGGCGCCGGCGGAGTGGAGCTGCCGGCGGCCCGGGACGCGCTGGCGATCTTCCGGGCGGCCGGGGACGTGACCGGGGAGCTGTCGTCCCGGTCGGTGCTCTGCGCGCTGCTGAGCGCCGCCGGTGCCCGGGGGGAGGCCCGGGAGCAGGCCGAGGCGGCGCTGGAGTTGGCCACCCGGCACGGCCGGGTGCGGGAGATGGCCGTCGCCCATCAGCACCTCACCTGGCACGACGTGCGGGTGGCGGACCTGGCCGGCGCGCGGCGCCGGCTGGCCACGGTCGACCGGCTGGCCACCCAGTGCGGGGAGCAGCGGCTCCGCCTGCTGGCCCGGGCCGACCTGGCCGAGGTGGCCCGGCTGGAGGGCCGGTACGTCGACGCGGTGGAGCAGGGGTGGCGGGTGGCGGGCGCGCTCGTCGAGCTGGGCGAACCGGGGCGGTGGCGGCGGGTGGTCGGCACGGTCGGGCTCGCGCTCGCCCTCCAGGGACGGGCGGCGGAGGCGCTGGAGGTGGTGGCCGAGCTGCGGCCGGCGCACCCGGTGCCGGGGCAGCGCCGGCCGCCGGGTGTGGAGACCCTCGACCCGGCCGGTGAGCGCCGGGACGTGCCGCCGGAGGAGGTGGTCTGCGCGTTGATCGAGGGCCATCTGGCGCTGAACCGGGGGGACCGGGAGCTGGCCGCGGAATGGTTCACCGCGGCGGCCGAGTCCGCGGCCGGCGGCGGAGAGCGGCGCGACCTGGTCGAGGCGCTGGTGGGGCTGGCCGCGAGCACCGCCGAGGTGACGGTGCTGGACCGGCTGGACCGGGCCTGCCGGGCCACCGGGATCAGGCTGCTGCCCCGGGAGGAGTCCCTGCTCTACGCGCTGGTGGCCCGCCGGGAACGCGCCGGACGAGGCGACTGAAACCCGACGGGAGAAGAAGGCGCGGGGGTGGCGCGAGCGAAAAAGCCCCCTGGTGCTGCCCCTCGCTCATCGCTCGCGCCGGCACCCCCCGGTGCCCCCCCCGCTGCCGGGAAGACTATCCAGCCGGCGCGGGTGATTTAGCCGTCATCGCGGGGGTATGACCCCGTGTTCCCTCGGTTCTGCCGGTCTTTCTGCCGGTGACTCGCCGGTACGCCCGAGCCGTCCGGGGATCAGCAGTCGGCGGGCTGCCCGGCGGGCACCGGCTCGGTGCTGCCGGCGGTCGCGCCCGGGTGCACCGCGTCGCGGACCCGGCGCAGGCCGTCCAGGAGGCCCTCCAGCTGGGCCGGGGCGAGCTGACCGGTGAACCACTCCTCGATGATCCGCAGGTGCCCGGGCAGGGTGTCGTCCAGCCGGCTCAGGCCGGCGGCGGTGACCACCGCGTACGAGCTGCGCCGGTCGGACGGGCAGGCGCGGCGGCGGAGGAGGCCGTCGCGCTCCATCCGGTCGACCACGCGGGTGACCCCGCTGGTGGACAGGGAGGTCTGCGCCGCGAGGTCGGTCATCCGCAGCTGGTGACCCGGCGACCGGGTGAGCCGCATCAGCACCTCGAACTCGACCGCGGAGAGGCCGTGCTCCTCGAACTGGGCGGCGAACCGGGCCGACAGCCCGGCGCTGGCCTCGAAGAGGAGGCCGATGGCGGTGATCCGGGGATCGTCGAACACGTTCTGGTCCACGCTGCCATCCTAGCAGTCCTTGACACAGGGAATATTGCTGTGCCTATAGTTGCTCAGTCAGTCGTTGGGCTACTAAACAATCTCTCCTGGAGGACACCAGCATGACCAGCAGCATCGAAGCGGTTACCCGCGACTGGGAGGGTCTCACCATCCCGACCGCCGGCACCTACCTGCTGGACGCGGCTCACAAGCGCGTCGGGTTCGTCGCCCGGCACATGATGGTCAGCAAGGTACGCGGTGAGTTCGCCGAGGCTACCGCCACGATCACCGTGGCCGAGGACCCCACGCAGTCGGCGGTGACCGCCACCATCCAGGCGGCCAGCATCAACACCGCCCAGGACGACCGCGACGCGCACCTGCGCAGCCCGGAGTTCCTCGACGCCGAGCAGTTCCCCACCCTGGAGTTCCGCAGCACCGGTGTGAAGTCCCGCGACGGCAACGAGTTCGTCCTCTCCGGTGAGCTGACCATCAAGGGCGTGACCCGTCCGGTCGACCTGGATGTCGAGTTCGAGGGCGTCGGCCGCAGCCCCTTCGGCCAGGACATCTTCGGCTTCTCCGCGTCCACCGAGATCGACCGGGAGGACTTCGGCCTGACCTGGAACGTCGCCCTGGAGACCGGCGGCGTCCTGGTGGGCAAGAAGATCAAGATCGAGATCGAGGGCGAGGCCGTTCGCCAGGCCTGATCCCCGCGTACGACCCCACGGGCCCGCGCCGTCACCCGACGGCGCGGGCCTGTTCGTCGTACGCCTGCGGTGCGAATTGTCACGTGTTGTTCGCAGGTTGACCGCGGTGCGGCGGCCGGCGGCTGGGTAGGAGTGCAGACCTGCGCCCAGCCCCGATCCGGCGGCCCGGGCGCACTTACGCACTCAACGTGAATGGTTCACAATGCGTTGCGGAACCGTACGGTTCCGTGGCGCCGGCGCCGGGAGGACAGATGGGCAGAGACGTCGAGCAGGGCGCCTTCTCCCGCGAGGACCGGGTCCGCTACCGGCAGAAGGTCCGGCGGTGCCTGGACGTCTTCGCGCTGATGCTGGACGACTTCGGCTTCGACGCCGACCGGCCGATGACCGGGCTGGAGATCGAACTCAACCTGGTCGACGCCGCCGCCGAGCCGGCCATGCGCAACGACCAGATCCTGGCCGACATCGCCGACCCGCTCTTCCAGACCGAGCTGGGGCAGTTCAACCTGGAGCTGAACGCCTCGCCCCGGCTCATCGAGGGGACCGGCTTCGCCGACTACGCGCACGACCTGCGCAGCAGCCTGAGCCGCGCCGACGAGCGGGCCGCCAAGTCCGACGCGAAGATCGTGATGGTCGGCATCCTGCCCACCCTCACCGAGCGGCACCTGGTCGCCGACAACCTCTCCACCAACGAGCGCTACCGGGTGCTCAACGACCAGATCGTCGGGGCCCGGGGCGAGGACATCGAGCTGGACATCCGCGGCGTCGAGCGGCTGCGTACGCACACCGACTCGATCGCGCCCGAGGCCGCCTGCACCAGCCTCCAGTTCCACCTCCAGGTCGCGCCGGACAGCTTCGCCGACTACTGGAACGCCTCCCAGGCCATCGCCGGCGTGCAGGTGGCGATCGGCGCCAACTCGCCGTTCCTCTACGGCCGGCAGCTCTGGGCGGAGACCCGGATCGCCCTGTTCGAGCAGGCCACCGACACCCGCCCGGACGAGCTGAAGGCCCAGGGCGTACGCCCCCGGGTGTGGTTCGGCGAGCGCTGGATCACCTCGATCTTCGACCTGTTCGAGGAGAACGTCCGCTACTTCCCGCCCCTGCTGCCCATCTGCGAGGACGAGGACCCGGTCGAGGTGCTGCACGCCGGCGGGGTGCCCCAGCTCGGCGAGTTGCGTCTGCACAACGGCACCGTCTACCGCTGGAACCGCCCGGTCTACGACATCATGGACGGCCGCCCGCACCTGCGCGTGGAGAACCGGGTGCTGCCGGCCGGGCCGACGGTGGTGGACATGCTCGCCAACGCGGCCTTCTACTTCGGCCTCGCCCGCGGCCTCGCCGAGGCGGACCGGCCCATCTGGAGTCAGCTCACCTTCAGCTCGGCGGAGGAGAACTTCCACGCCGCCGCTCGGCGCGGCATCAACGCCGTGCTGCACTGGCCCCGGCTCGGCGACGTGCCGGTCACCACGCTTGTCCTCGACACGCTGCTGCCCACCGCTGCGGAGGGGCTGGACCGGTTCGGCGTCGTCCCGGCCGAGCGCGACCGCCTCCTCGGGGTGATCGAGGAGCGCTGTCGCACCGGCCGCAACGGCGCGGTATGGCAGACCGAGGCGGTGTGGGCGGCCGAGCGGCACCGCGGCATGGACCGGAAAGCCGCCTTGCACCACATGGTCCAGCGCTACGCCGAACTGCAACGCGGCAACGAACCCGTGCACACCTGGCCGGTCGACTGACGGCCGCGCCCAACGGCCTGCCGCCCCGCTGGTCGGCGGGTCGGCTTCAGCGGGTGCGGCGGCGGGCCTTCGGTCCGGTGGTCGGCGCGCTCGCGGCGCTTTCCGATGCGGCGGCCGGCTCGCCCCCGCCCGGCGTCTCCACCGTCGCCGGGTCCCCTGCCACGGGATCGTCGCTGGTCCGGGCCGGCTCGGTGCGGACCTCCGAGCTGGACTCCGGTCGCCGCTGGGGCGGCACGGCCCGGCCGCGCCGGCCACCCGCCGGTCCCCGCGCGGGGTCGGCTGCACCGGCGGGTGCCGTCGCATCCCGCTGCCCCACCGTGGTCGCCTCGCCGACGGTACGCGGAGACGTGACCGGCTCCCCGACCCTGCCCGAGGACGTGACCGCACCGAGGTCGCCTGCGGAGGTGACCGGCGCGACCGGCTCGCTGAGCGTGTCCGTCGACCGGGCCGGTGCCGACCCGCCCCCGCCGGCCGTGCGTTCGGCATCCGGCGCGGCCGGCCCGGTACCGGCGGGGCGGCGCCCGAAGAACCGGCGTGCCGGCCTGTCCTCCGCGGGCTCGTCCCCGGCGGATCCGCCCATCGGCGGGTGCTCGTCGGGGGCCGTCAGCTCGTCCGGCTCCCCGGTTCGCTGGCGGGGCAGGCTCACGCCGGGCCGCTCGGCGGCGCGGCGGCCGGCCCGCTGGGCCAGCGCGGCCACCAGCACCGAGCCGCCGATCCCGGCGATCACCGCGTACGGGGCGATCAGGTGGGCCGACACCTGCTCGGCGGCGATCCCGGCGAGCCTCGGCACGGCGAGCAGGTAGGCCAGCGCGACCAGCAGCGGACCGGCGGCCCCGGAGGCCGCCGCCCCGATCCGTCGCTCCGGTGCGCGGACCGCCCGCCGGGCGGCCAGCACCCCGATCACCAGGGCGGAACCGAGCGAGAGCAGCGCTCCCGGCCAGTAGAAGTAGTCGCGGATCCAGAACCGGCCGCTGTCCGCGCTGATCTGCCAGATGCCGAGCTGGGCGGTGGTCAGGCCACGGCCGGAGAGCACCCCGTCGACCACCGACACCACGGCGAGCAGCCAGAGCCAGCCGGTGGTGGCGATGAGGTTGGTGGCGGCGGCCCGGGTGTGCAGCGCCCACGTCGCGAGCAGTACCCCGAGCACCAGCCCGGCGGCCGCGTATCCGGCGGCCACGGCCTGTGGCGAGGACGTGTCCGGCACCCGGGCGGCTCGGGCCGGCACGGCCACCAGCAGCAGGGTGATCACCGCGCCCACCCCGGCGGCGAGCGCCAGGCCGAGCCGCGGCAGGGTGCCCGCCGGTTCGTCGTCGTCCGCGCCGCGCAGCCGCTGGGCGCAGACCGCGCCGGCGATCACGGAGGTCGCGGAGATCCAGGTGGCCCAGGCCAGGCTGGCCACCCAGGCCGCCTCGACGCGGGCGGCGCCGTCCGGCGCCCAGTTGATGATGCCGAGCCCGTAGCCGAAGCCGAGCTGCGCGGCGCCCGTACCGGCGGCGACGCCGAGCGCGGCGGCGGTCGATCCTCCCCAGCCCCGTCTGGCCATGCCGGGGAGCGTAGCGTCCCAAGGTCGGCGCGGCGAGTGGTGGCGGAGGCCGGATCGGCCGCGAGGGGCTTGGTGGCGCCGGATACGGTCGCCGGTGACTGACACGGGGGACGCGATGACGCACGAGGGGTACCCGGACCGGCAGCCCGGGGTACGCGCCGAACCGGGGCGCGACCGGGCCCGCTTGCTCCTCGGTGGCGGCCTGGCGCTGGTCCTGCTGGCGGTGATCGGGGCGAGCGGCGGCTGGGTCCTGGCCGGGGAGCCGGACGGGCCGACCGCACCGCCCGCCGCCGGCCCCACCACACCCGCCGTCGATGCCACCACGCCGGACGCCGCGCCGGCGAGCACCGCCGACGACCGGCCGACCGGTACGCGCACCACCACCCCCGCCGGCCTGACCGTGCCGCAGCTGGTGGGCACCGACTTCGAGCAGGCCCGACGGGAGCTGCGGGACCGCAGGCTCGGCTGGCGGCTGGTGTTCGGCAGCGGCTCCGGCCGTACCGTCGAGCGCACCTCGCCCGCCCCCGGTACGCCGGTGAAGCGCGGCGTCACCGTCACCCTCTGGGTCGCCGGCCCGGCGCCGGCCGTCGCCGTCCCCGACCTGCTCGCCCACGGCTGTGCCGACGCGGCGGACGACCTGGTGGCCGCGGGCCTCTACCCCCGCTACCGCACCGGGCGCCAGGGTCCGGTCACCGCGCAGGACCCGGTCCCCGGAAGCACGGCCCGATGGAACGACGCGGTGGCCCTCACCTGCGGCGACAAGCCCTCCGCCACGCCGACCGCCAGTCCGCCGCCCGCGCCGTGAGGGGCGGCCCGGCGCGCTGATGCCTGCCGATGGTGGGGCGGACCGCTACCGTGGACGATCGAGGGCCAGGCCGCCCGGTCCCGGTGGGGAAAGGACGTGCGATGAGCGACGACCGCCAGGAGCCGCCCGCCGAGGACCCGGACGCGACCAGGGCGCTGCCTCCCGACCGGAGCGGCGCCGCCCCGGACGCCACCCGCGCCACGCCCCAGGACGCCGACGCCACTCGCGCGATGCCCCGAGACCCGGCCGGCGGCGGGGATGCCGACGCGACCCGCGCGATGCCGCGTGAACCGGCCGGGGGCGGCGACGCGGAGGCGACCCGCGCGATGCCACGGAATCCGGCCGGCGGCGAGGATGTCGACGCGACCCGGCCGATGCCCCGCGGGGACGGCGGTGCCGGAGCGCGCCGGCCCATCGACGCCACCACCCGCTCGGAGCCGGTCAGCCCCGCCTGGTCCGGGCGCGCCGGAGTGCCGCCACCGCGGCCGGCCGGGTACCCGGAGCCCGGCAGCGAGTGGTACACCGAGGAGCAGGCGAGTCGTCGCTGGTGGATGCCGATCCTGCTGGGCATCCTGGCGCTGCTGCTGATCGCGTTGATCGGCCTGGGTGTCTGGCTGGCTCTCCGCGCGGCGGACCGCGACGCCGTGCCGGGCCTGTCGCCCTCGGCCGTGCCGACCACCGCCCCACGGACCAGCGCGACGCCGAGCACCGCAGCGCCGAGCAGTTCGCCGCCGAGCAGCCCACCGACCACCACGGCGGCCGCCGAGGTGCCGATGCCGCCGCTGGTGGGGCTGCCGGAGTCCGCCGCCAGGGCGGCCCTCGACCGGCTGGGCGTGGACTACCGGGTGCGGTACCGGACGTCGGACCGACCGGCCGGGACGGTGATCGACACCAGCCCGGGGGCCGGCGAGCCGGTCGCCGAGGGGGACCGGGTCACCATCGTGGTGGCCAAGGCCGCGGACCCGACGACGGACGCGCCCACCACGACACCCCCGCCGACGGCCACCGGCACGCCCTGAGCGTTCACCACTGGCGGCGCCGGGTGCCGACCAGGCCCAGCCCGGCCAGCGAGATGGCGAGGCCGAGCAGGCCGGAGTAGAACAGCGACCGGCTGAGCTCGGTGGCGGTGGACGGGCTCTCGGCGAGTGCAGCCTCCCCGGCCCCGGCACCGCCCCCGGCATGGTCGGGGGTCGGCGGGTCGTCGAGGTCCCCGCCCCGCGCGCCGGCCACCGGTGGGTCGACCCAGGCGGGCTCGTACTCCTCCCGGTCGGTGGCCGGCCGGTTGCCCTCCCCGGCCACGGTGATCTCCGGAGCCGGGACCGGCTCCGTCAACTCCTGGGTCGCGGAGAAGGCGGGGTGGCGGACCACGAGCGCGAGTGCGGTCGCGGCGCCGAGGAACGCGAGGAGCCCGAGGGCGTAGCGGATACGGGACCGGTGGTGCCGCCGCGCGGCGGGCAGATTGACCATGACCATCCCAGGTTCAGGGTCTGGAGCGCGCGGGGTGGAGCGTTTGCCGGGGTGGGCGTACCGATTCTATGGCGGCGGCACGCCCCCCGACCGGGATTCGTGAGGTCAGCCGACCCGGACCGGGGTCCGGGCCACCGGACGGCGGGCCGTCCGGACGGTGTGCGGACGCGGGGCCGGCGCGGCCTGGAGATGCCGCAGCCCCTCCTGCTGAACGAAGATCGACCGCCGGTTGACCGCGTCCCCCGCCGCGTTCAACTCGTAGCCGTCGAGCCAGAGCCAACCGTCGTAGGTCGGCCAGTCGAGCACCCGGATCACCCGGAACATGATCGGTCGGAGGAACTGGACACTCGCCGCGCGAGTCACGTGCAGTACGTCACCGGAGCGGGGAAGCACATGGGCTCCTGGGAAGGATCGGCCGGCGGGCGGGCCGGCGAGGTCGATCGGGGGGACGGGTCGGTCCGGTGACGGGGGATCTACCTCGTGGACCGGCTGATCAGTGGGTCGGTGCTGGTCGGGCCGTACCCGCGGTGGCGGACCGCCACCCGACCATCACCCGGCTGCTCCCGGCTACCGCTCCCGTCGCCACAGCCAAACTGGCGTGCAGCGGCGGGGTCTTCACCCCGGGGCAGGTCGCAGGGCGCGGGACGGCTCCCCTCCCGCCGTCCCGCGGCCCGTGGTGCGACCACGCCCGGAGATCATGCGAAGACGGTGAGTAACCCGTGCCATACCGACAGAGTGCATCAGCGACGTGCTTCATGCAAGTTGCACGTCGACTTTTGCCGATACGCGAGCAGGACACGTGAACGGGACGCTTGAAGCCTCAGGTCCCGGGGCGGCACACTGGACGCCGGTTTCGCCCGTCGCGGCCGGTCGACGACCGGCACCACCCCTGCCGCGAACGCTCGCCCGCCGTACGCCGGTCGCGCCCTCGGCGGGTGTGAAGCCGAGGCGCGGCCGACCGGAGGTAGCCGGGTGCGCGCGAGGAGTGGGAATCCCCGTCCATCGACCCGTGGGGTGATGTCGTGAGCGAGCGGCGCAGCCCGACCATCCGGCGTCGACGCCTGGGGGCGGAACTTCGCCGGCAGCGGGAAGCCGCCGGCATCACCATCGAGACGGTCGCCGAGCAGTTGGAGTGCTCGGCCTCCAAGATCTCCCGTATCGAGACCGGTCACACCACGGCGACGCCCCGGGACGTGCGGGACATGCTCCGCATCTACGGGGTGGTCGGCGCCGAGAGCGACGAGCTGGTGCAGATCGCCCGCGAGGCCCGGCAGAAGGGCTGGTGGCATCCGTACAGCACGGTGCTGGTCGGGGCGTACGTGGGACTGGAGGCGGCGGCCAGCTCGATCCGGGCGTACGAACAACAGGTCGTGCCGGGCCTGTTGGAGACCGAGGAGTACGCGGGGGCGATGATCCGGGCCGCTCGGCCGGACTTCACCGCCGAACAGGTCGAACAGCGGGTGCGTGTCCGACTGGGCCGTCAGTCGTTGTTGACCCAGGACGATCCGGTCGATCTGTGGGTGGTGCTCGATGAGGCGGTGCTGAGCCGGCCGGTTGGCGGCGACGCGGTGATGCGTGGCCAGCTCAAACGGCTGGTGGAGGTGGCCGAACTGCCGAACGTGACGTTGCAGGTCCTGCCCTTCGAGGTGGGCGCGCACGCCGGCATGGACGGGACCTTCACGATCCTCAGCTTCCCCGAACCGAGTGATCCCGATGTCGTGTACGCGGAGAACGCCACGGGTGGGCTCTTCCTCGAGAAGAGCGACGAGCTACAGAAGTACAGCTTCATCTTCGATCACATTCGAGCAGCGGCCATTCGCCCGGAGGAATCCATCGCACACATCGCAAAACTGGCAGAGGAGCCGTTGTGGAAATGGCGACCAAGGAGTTCCCCGTGGACCTGACGCAGGCGACGTGGTTCAAGAGCTCGAAGAGCGGGCCGAACTGTGACAACTGCGTGGAGGTCGCGTACGTGACCGGGGCGGTCGGCGTCCGGGACTCGAAGGACAGGACGGGCCCGGCCCTGGTCTTCGCCCCGGGTGACTGGCACGCCTTCGTCGCCGGCGCCAGGGGCGGTGCGTTCGCCGGGAACTGATCCGGCGGCCCGTCCCCCAGAGCGTGGTCCCGCCCGGCAGCGTCGCCGGGCGGGACCATTTCGTCTGCGCCCCGGCCGGTTGCGGGCACCCGTCGCCAGTTCCGTTCCGCCTCGTTGAACCGCACAGATCGGCAACCGAGCGAGGCAGGCGAGACGGATGACGACGATCGGTTCAGAGAATCTGACCAACGGCCCGGGCAAGCCCGAGCGGTTCGGTGGCAAATACCGCGGGGCGCGCCGGGACAGCGTCCTCACCGAGGTGGGCTCCGGCGACGCCGAAATCGGCCGGGACACCAGCGCACCGGAACAGCCCGGCCCGCCGCTCACGCTGCCGTCGCTCGACCCGAACCCGCTCACCGAGCCGTCCTTCCCGCCGACCGGCTGGCCGATGGAGCAGCAGGAGTCCCTGGTGGACCATCCGCTGCTGCGCGGGTTGCTGATGGAGTTGCCGCCGAAGGGCAGCGTGCCCCCGCCGGGCTGGCTGGACCGCTGGTTCGAAGCGACCCGGGCGATCCTGGAGCTGCTATACGTGCAGGGGACGGCCCGCCCGCGCTGACACCGCGGTCGCCGGCGGCAGGGCCCGCTCGGCGAGGCGGTTGTGCCGCAGGGCGTGGCGTACCCCGATCGCGATCACACCGAGCACCGCGACGGTGATCGCGGGCCCGGTGACGGCCGGCCTCGCGAACGGGTCGACACCCGCGGCCGGCAGCGCCGCGCCGAGCGCCGCCAGCGCGGTCACCTGGAGCGGCAGCGCGATGAGCGGGTGCGCCGCGGCGGCCCGCAGGCCGTGCGGCGCCGGGGTGTCCGGCGCGGCGGCGAACGCGCCCGCGCCGGCCCGCAGCCACCGGACCCGGCGTACCGTGCAGACCGCGACGACCAGCGCCGGGGCGGCCGCCAGGGTGAGCCCGGCGGCGGCCCGGTCGAGCGCCGTCGTTCCGGCGCTCTGCAGGCCCGCCGCCAGGACGGCCGCGGTCAGCGCCAGGCCGGTGAGGACCAGGACGGACAACCATCCGGTACGCCGCCGCAGCGCGCGGGCGCGGTCCAGTCGGGGCAGCCCGTCCGCCACCACGCCGGCGGCCAGCCAGACGGCGGCGACGGGGAGCAGCACGGTGAGAGGCTCGTCCATGGTGCCAGCCTGGCCCGGATCGACGTCCACCGAATCCGGGGCGGCACCCCGGTTCCTCCCGTACGCCCTCCCGTAGGGGTCATCCCCTCGGTGTTATGGCGGATCCGGCATCTTCACAGCGTTTCCACCGCTGACCTAGTCTCTTAACGATCGGTCAGCGTCGATTCGCCTGTGCCTCACCGGGCGGACGGTCCTGTGCCGGTCGGAGGGAGGTAGGGAGATGGGTCTCCCACACAGGTCCGTACTCGTCGGAGCGGCCGCCCTGACCATGCTCGCGGCCGCGTCACCCGCCTCGGCCGCCGAACCCACCGGCGCCATCCGCGCCGCCGGTGGTCCCACCGCGGTGGCCGACAGCTACCTCGTCGTGCTGAAGGACAGCGCCGTCGCCCCCAGCCGGGTCACCGAGACCGCGCACCGGCTGACCGCCCGGCACGGCGGCACGGTCGCCCGCACGTGGCGCGCCGCGCTGCGCGGCTTCGAGCTCAGCGTCGGCGCGACGGCCGCCGCGCGGATCGCGGCCGACCCCGCCGTCGCGTACGTGGAACAGAACCACACGGTCTCCATCGCCGGCACCCAGACGAACCCGCCGTCCTGGGGCCTGGACCGGATCGACCAGCGGAACCTGCCGCTGAACAGCTCCTACACCTACCCGAACACCGCCAGCAACGTGCACGCGTACATCATCGACACCGGCGTGCTGTTCGGGCACAACGACTTCGGCGGCCGGGCCGTGTCCGGCTTCGACGCGGTGGACGGCGGCTCGGCCGACGACTGCAACGGCCACGGCACGCACGTCTCGGGCACGGTGGGCGGTTCCTCGTACGGGGTGGCGAAGGGCGTCCAGATCGTCGGCGTCCGGGTGCTCAACTGCCAGGGCAGCGGCACCAACGCGCAGGTGGTGTCCGGCATCGACTGGGTCACCGCGAACGCGGTGAAGCCGGCGGTGGCGAACATGAGCCTCGGCGGCTCCGCCAACAGCTCCATCGACACCGCGGTGACCAACTCCATCAACTCCGGCATCACGTACGCCGTGGCGGCCGGCAACGGCGACATCCTGGGCAACCGGCAGAACGCCTGCAACTACTCCCCGGCCCGGGTCGCGTCGGCGATCACCGTCGGGGCGACGCAGAACAACGACGCCGCCGCGAGTTTCTCCAACTACGGCACCTGCGTCGACATCCTGGCGCCGGGCGTCAACATCACCTCAGCCTGGTACACCGGCACCACCGCGACCAACACGATCAGCGGCACCTCGATGGCGTCGCCGCACGTGGCCGGCGCGGCGGCGCTGGTGCTCTCGGCGAATCCGTCGTGGACCCCGCAGCAGGTGCGGGACAGCCTGGTCAACAACGCCACCCCGAACGTGGTGACCAACGTGGGCACGGGCACGCCGAACCGGCTGCTCTACGTGGTGAACGGCAGCACCCCGCCGCCGACCAACGACTTCTCCGTCTCGGTCTCGCCCACCGCCGGCTCGACCGCGCCGGGCGGCTCGGTGACCGCCACGGTCGCCACCGCCACCACCAACGGTTCCGCCCAGTCCGTCAGCCTCTCCGCGAGCGGCCTGCCGAGCGGCGCCACCGCGTCGTTCAACCCGGCCACGGTGACCTCGGGCGGCTCGTCCACCCTCACCATCGCCACCTCGGCGAGCACGCCGGCCGGCACCTACGCGGTGACGATCACCGGCACTGCGGCGTCCGGCACGAAGACGGCGACGTACTCGCTCACCGTCACCGGTGCCGGTGGCTGCACGGGTGCCGGGCAGAAGCTCGGCAACGCCGGCTTCGAGTCCGGCAACACGGTCTGGTCGTCCACCTCGGGCGTCATCGGCCAGTACGGCTCCAGCGGCCAGCCGCCGCGGACCGGCACCTGGAACGCCTGGCTCGACGGCTACGGCAGCACCCACACCGACACCCTGGCCCAGTCGGTGAGCCTGCCCAGCGGCTGCACCTCGTACAACGTCACCTTCTGGCTGCACATCGACTCGGCCGAGACCACCAGCAGCGTCCAGTACGACAAGCTGACCGTGCAGGTGCTCAACTCGTCCGGCAGTGTGCTGGCGACCCTGGCCACCTACTCGAACCTGAACAAGGCCACCGGCTACAGCCAGAAGTCCTTCTCCCTGGCCCCGTACGCCGGCCAGACCGTCACCCTGAAGTTCACCGGCACCGAGGACTCCTCGCTGCAGACCTCGTTCGTCATCGACGACACGGCGGTGAACGTCTCCTGAGCCAACCTCTCCCACCGGCGTCCGGCGGTCCCCCTCGGGGTGGCCGCCGGGCGTCGTTGCGGGCTCAGACGTCGAAGGTGGCGGGGCGTTCCGTGGCCGGCGGCGGCGGGGTGGCCCTCCACACGCCGGTCTTCTGCGCGGCCAGCCGGGCCAGGTAGGCCGGGTTGAGGATGACGTAGCGACGCCAGAGCCGCTTCGGCTCCAGGCCGAGCCGCCAGAACCACTCCAGCCCGGCGCGCTGCATCCACGGCGGCGGGTTGCGCAGCAGCCCCGCGTGGTAGTCGAACGCCGCGCCGACGGCCATCAGCGGCATGTCCAGCAGCGGTCGCATGGCGTACGCGAAGACCTCCTGCCGGGGACAGCCCAGCCCGACCAGGACCAGCCGTGCGCCGCTGGCCTTGATCCGGTCGGCGATCTCGGCGTCCTCGCCCGGCTGGAGCGACCGGAACTTGGACGGCTCGATGCCGGCGATCTTCAGCGCCGGGAACTTCCGCTCCAGGGCCGGGACCAGGCGGGACAGGGTCTCCTCGGTGGAGCCGTAGAGGTAGACCGGCAGCCCCTCGGCGGCAAAGCGGGCGAGCACTCGGAGGGTGAGCTCCGGCCCGTAGACCCGGTCGGTGAGGCCGGCGCCGTGCAGCAGGTTGAGCGCCCAGCGCACCGGCTGCCCGTCGGGGGTGACCACGTCGAAGGAGTTGAGCCGGGCGTTGTGCGCCCGGTCGAGCACCCCGGTCATCACGCCGTGCACGGCCAGCGCGGTGAGGGCCAGCGGACGGCGGTCGTGCGCCGCCGCCACCACGGCCTCGGTCGCCCGGGCGTAGTCGGTCGCGTCGACGAGTACGCCGAGCACGTTCCGCTTGGTGCCGGTGGTCATGCCTTCGGCACCCACTTGTCGACGTTCGCCTCGTAGATCTCGCGGAGGATCATCGGCACGTCGTAGGTGATCTTCCAGTTCGGGTAGTGGTTCTCGAACCGGGCCATGCTGCTG
The DNA here is from genome assembly GCF_042872345.1 of Micromonospora sp. NPDC005299. NCBI lineage: Bacteria > Bacillati > Actinomycetota > Actinomycetes > Micromonosporales > Micromonosporaceae > Micromonospora > Micromonospora sp. NPDC005299. Next base: position 446,372 of record NZ_JBIAKG010000003.1, on the reverse strand, counting down.
ACGTACCACTGGTGGTCGCCGGTGCGGGCCTGCTCGACGTAGTTGATCTTCGCCACCCGGCCGGTGATCTCCTCGGCGATCCGGAACGCCTCGATGTGCGAGGTGTTCGAGTGCCGGCCCCCGCCCAGGTTGTAGACCTGCGCCGAGCGCGGCTCGCGGAAGAACGCCTCGAACGCGCTGAGCACGTCCCGCGAGTGGATCGCGTCCCGGACCATCTTCCCCTTGTAGCCGAAGAGGTTGTACGTCCGACCCTCCATCACGCAGCGCATCAGGTAGGCCAGGAAGCCGTGCAGCTCGGCCGCGGAGTGCGCCGGGCCGGTCAGCGTGCCGCCCCGGAAGCAGGCGGTCTTCATGTCGAAGTACCGGCCGTACTCCTGCACCATCACGTCGGCGGCGACCTTGGAGGCGCCGAAGATCGAGTGCAGCGACTCGTCGATCGACATGTCCTCGGTGATGCCGTCGTACCAGTGGTGGTCCTCGGGCAGCTCGTAGCGCGTCTCCAGCTCGATCAGCGGCAGGGTGTTCGGGCGGTCGCCGTAGACCTTGTTGGTCGAGCAGTGGATGAACGGCGCGTCGACGGCGTGCCGCCGGGTGTTCTCCAGCACGTTGAGGGTGCCGCCGGCGTTGACGTCGAAGTCGGTGTACGGCTCCTTGGCGGCCCAGTCGTGGCTCGGCTGGGCGGCGCTGTGGATCACCACGGCGATGTCCGAGCCGTACTTCTTGAAGACCTGCTCCAGGCCGTCCCGGTCCCGGATGTCCACGGCGTGGTGGGTGTAGGCCCGGCCCAGCTCGGCGGCGAGGCGGTCGAGGCTCCAGGCGGTCGAGCCGTCCTCGCCGAAGAAGTATCGCCGCATGTCGTTGTCGATGCCGACCACGTCGAGGCCGAGGCCGGCGAAGTGCCGGGCCGCCTCGGAGCCGATCAGACCGCCCGAACCGGTCACCAACGCGACACTCACACGCCACTCCTGGTCCATCGGGGGCAGGGAAACCATCGGAGCATAGCGTGATGTCCGGCACGCCCCGATATGACGCGAGGGCCCCGCTGATTGCGGAGCCCTCGTGATGGTGGGGAAGGGGGGAGTTGAACCCCCACGCCCTTTCGGGCACACGGACCTGAACCGTGCGCGTCTGCCATTCCGCCACTTCCCCGTGGCTGACCTGCAACACCGTATCTCATCCCGCTCCCACCTTCTGCGGCGGGTGCCCGGACATATTACGCTGTTCCCGGTCGTCGCCACGAGCGATCACCGTTCGTGGCGGACGAAACTTTAGCACGATCGCGGGGCTGGTCACGAACGGGCCGCCGGCAGCCGGCCGAGCGGCGTGTGAGCTGCGGAGGCGGTGTCCAGATACCATCATTGCCTCGGGACCCGAGGAGGAGCCGGTGAGCGTGCTGCAACGCTTCGAGAAGCGTCTGGAAGGCCTGGTCGAGGGGGCCTTCGCCAAGGTCTTCAAAGGGGTGGTCCACCCCGTGGAGATCCTCAACGCCATGCAGCGGGAGGCCGAGGCGCACAAGGCGATCCTGGCCGGTGGGCGCACGTTGGTGCCCAACCGCTACGTGATCGATCTCTCGCCGTACGACCACAGTCGGCTGGCGCCGTACGCCGCCGCGCTGGCCCAGGAACTGGCCCAGTCGCAGGCGGAGTTCATCGGCGAGCAGGCGTGGACGGTCTACGGCGACGTGATCGTCGAGGTCGAGCGTGGTGAGGGGCTGGACACCGGCATGTTCCGGGTCACCGCGGAGGTCTACACCGGTGGCGACGTCGCCCCGGTCTCCGCGCCCGGTGGCTACGACGCCGGCCCGGCCTACCCCGCCTACGACCAGGGTGGCGGCTACGGCCCGCCGCCGGGGCAGGCCGGTGGGCGCAACGTCCGCCTGGTCTCCGGCGACGGCCGCACCTACCCGCTCCAGATGGGCTCGACCGTGATCGGCCGCGGCGACCAGGCCAACCTGCGCCTGCCCGACGTCGGCATCTCCCGGCGCCACGCCCGGCTGGACTTCGACGGCGGCCAGGTCGTGCTGACCGACCTCGGCTCCACCAACGGCACGATGGTCAACGGCCAGCGCGTCTCCGCGGTCGCCCTCAACCCGGGCGACATGATCCAGCTCGGCACGACCACCCTGACCTTCCGCGTGGACGGCTGACCCGCGTTGCCGGAACTCGTCATCACCGTCGCCCGGTTCGGGTTCCTCATCCTGCTGTGGATCTTCGTGTTCACGGTGGTCGGGGTGATCCGCCGGGACCTCTTCGCGGGGGCCCGGTCGGGTCGCCTGGTGGCCGCGCCACGCGCGGTCGGGGCGTCGACCGGGCAGGCGGCGAAGCCGGCGAAGGTGAAGCGGGGCAGGGCCGCGCACCAGCTGGTGGTCACCGCCGGCCAACTGGCCGGCACCCGGATCACCCTGGGCGAGGCCCAGATCACCATCGGTCGGGCCGAGGACTCGACCCTGGTGATCACCGACGACTACGCCTCCGCGCGGCACGCCCGGCTCGTGCCGCGCGACGGGCAGTGGTTCGTCGAGGACCTCGGATCCACTAACGGCACCTACCTGGATCGCGCTAAGGTCACCGGACCAACCCCCGTCCCCCTCGGCGTGCCGATCCGGATCGGCCGCACTTCCCTCGAATTACGGCCATGACTCTGACCCTGCGCTATGCGGCCCACAGTGACCGCGGTCTGATCCGAGACGGTAATCAGGATTCCGTCTACGCCGGGCCGCGGCTACTCGCCGTTGCCGACGGCATGGGCGGTATGGCCGCCGGTGACGTCGCCAGCAACATCGTCATCGGTGCCATGGCGCCCCTGGACGAGGACGTCCCCGGGGACGCCCTCGTCGACGCGCTGCGTTCCGCCGTCGGCACCGCCAACCAACAACTCCGCGACACCGTGGACGCCAACCCGCAGCTGGAGGGGATGGGCACCACGCTCACCGCGACCCTCTTCTCCGGCAGCAAGCTCGGCATGGTCCACATCGGTGACTCGCGGGCCTACCTCCTGCGCAACGGTGAGTTCGCGCAGATCACCAAGGACGACACCTACGTCCAGATGCTCGTCGACGAGGGCCGGATCAGCGCGGAGGAGGCGAGCAGCCACCCCCAGCGCTCGCTGCTCACCCGAGCGCTGGACGGCCGGGACATCGACCCGGAATACAGCGTCCGGCAGGTGCTTCCCGGTGACCGCTACCTGATCTGCTCGGACGGTCTCTCCGGCGTGGTCAGCGCGGACACCATCGGCGACACCATGCGCGAATACACCGACCCGCAGCAGTGCGTGGAGCGCCTGGTGCAGCTCGCCCTGCGCGGCGGCGGCCCGGACAACATCACGGTGATCATCGCGGACGCCACCGACCAGGACATCGTCGAGGCGTCCCCGATCGTCGGCGGCGCCGCCGCCCGGGATCGCGGCATGGCCACCTCGGCCGACGTCTCCACCCCGGCGGCTCGCGCCTCGGCGTTGTCGGCTCCCCGTGCGCCCGCGCCCGAGGAACCGGCGGACAACCGCGACGACGAGCCCGAGCGGCGTCGCCGGCACCCGCTGCGCACCACGGCGATGCTGCTGGCGCTGCTGGTCATCGTCGGCGGCGGCGTCTTCGGCGGGTGGAGCTACACCCAGCGCCAGTACTACGTCGGCGCCACCGACAACGGGCAGCTCGCCGTGTTCCGCGGGGTCCCCGGCCAGGTCGCCGGGCTCGACCTGTCGAACGTGCACGCCACCAGCGACGCCAAGCTCGACGACCTGACCCTGGCCGCCCAGGAGCAGGTCAAGCAGGGCATCCAGGCGAGGAACGAGCCGGACGCCGAGCGTCGGCTGGCCGAGCTGACCAACGACGACCCGGCCAACCCGAACCTGAAGCCGCTCTGCCCGCTCAGCCCGACAGCCGGTCCGGCCAGCCCGACCCCGTCCGCGACCGGCGGCTCGCTGGCCCCGGCGGTGAGCGGCAGCGCCGTCCCGCCGGTCACCGCCACGGCCACGGCCGCCGCGGGACCGACGCCGACGCCGACGCCGACCACCACGCCCGACGCCGTCCCCTCGGACACGGTTCCGCCGGTCGACCCGGCCGGCTGCCGGTCGCCCGAGTGAGCGCCGGCTCGATCCCGAGGACGCATCCGTGACCGCAGCCGCCGCACCGGCCGCCTCGCCCGCCTCGACGGGCGAGCAGCCCGGCGTGCGCCTGGCCCGGTCCCGGCGCAACGCCGAGCTGTCCCTGCTCCTGCTCGCCATGGTCCTGGTGGCGGCGTACGCGGCGACGGTCGAGGCGAACGTGCTGGACACGGTCACCCCGGACTTCTGGATCCCGGCCGCCGCGCTGGGGCTGGTCTTCCTGGGTCTGCACCTGGTTATCCGGTGGCTGGCGCCGTTCGCCGACCCGGCGCTGCTGCCGGCGGTCGCCCTGCTCAACGGCATCGGCGTGGGTTTCCTGCGTCGCTACGACCTGGCCGAGTCCCCTCCCGCCCAGCGGGAGACCCTGGCCATCTTCGCCGGCACCGGCGGGCAACAGCTCGCCTGGACGCTCGGCGCGGTGGTGCTCGCCGCCGGGCTGCTGGCGATCATGCGCGACCACCGCTCGCTGTCGCGGTACGCGTACACCCTGGGGTTGGCCGGCATCGTGCTGGTGATGATCCCGGCGGTGCTGCCGGCGCGGTTCTCCGAGATCAACGGGGCGAAGCTCTGGATCATCGTGCCCGGGCTGGGGCAGATCCAGCCGGGTGAGTTCGCCAAGCTGGCCCTGCTCGCCTTCTTCGCCTACTACCTGGTCCGCAAGCGCGAGGTGCTCTCGCTGGCCAGCCGCCGGGTGCTCGGCGTCGACTTCCCGCGCGGCCGGGACCTCGGACCCGTCCTCGTGGTCTGGTTGATCAGCCTCCTGGTGCTGGTCTTCGAGAAGGACCTGGGCACGTCGCTGCTCTACTTCGGCATGTTCGTGGTGACGCTCTACATCGCCACCGAACGGGTGAGCTGGCTGCTCATCGGCCTGATCCTGTTCTTCGGCGGCGCCTACCTGGCGTACGTGCTGGGCAGCACGGTGGGCGGCCCGTTCGCCAACTTCTACGACCGGGCCCAGATCTGGCTGGATCCGTTCGCCGAGCCGTACGACCGGGGCTACCAGTTGGTCCAGGGCCTGCTCACGCTCGGCACCGGCGGCCTGTTCGGGGCCGGCCCGGGTGGCGGCCAGCCCACGCTGCTGCCCGAGGTGCAGACCGACTTCATCTTCGCCGGCATCGGTGAGGAGATCGGCCTGTTCGGCCTCTCCGCGCTGCTCGTGGTCTACCTGCTGATCGTCGAGCGGGGGCTGCGCGCCGCGCTGGCGGTCCGGGACTCGTTCGGCAAGCTGCTCGCCGGCGGTCTGGCCTTCACCCTGGGCCTGCAGGTCTTCGTCATCGTCGGCGGGATCAGCAAGCTCATCCCGTTGACCGGCCAGACCACGCCGTTCCTCTCCGCCGGTGGCTCGTCGCTGATGGCGAACTGGCTGCTGATCGCGGTGCTGCTCCGGGTCTCCGACGGCGCCCGCCGGCCGGTGACCGGAGGCGGCGGCCCGGCGGCCCGGCCCGCGGGCGGCCCGCCGGAGCAGCTGCACGGTGCCCCCACGGAGGTGATCCGGCCGTGAACGCACCCCTGCGCCGCGTCGGCGTGGTCGTCATGATCCTGTTCGGGCTGCTCTTCGCCAACCTGAACTGGATCCAGGCCTACAAGGCCGACGAATACCGCAACAGCGACTACAACGGTCGGGTTCAGGTCGCCGAGTACGACCGTAAGCGCGGCAACATCGAGGTCGGTGGCACCGCGGTCGCGCTCAGCAAGGAGACCGACGGCAAGCTGAAGTTCCAGCGCAGCTATCCCGGTGGCGCGATGTACGCGCACGCGCTCGGCTACAAGCCGGTCAACCTGGGCGACACCGGTATCGAGCGGCTGGAGAACGACTTCCTCGCCGGCACGAGCGACCAGCTCATCGCCAACCGGATCAAGGACATGTTCACCGGCGACCAGACCGGTGGCGGCAACGTGCTGCTGACCCTCTCCAAGCGGGCCCAGGAGACGGCGTACAAGCAGCTCAACGACAACCAGGTCGGGGCGAAGCGGGGCGCGGCCATCGCGATCGACCCGCGGACCGGGGCGGTCCAGGCCCTGGTCTCCATGCCGAGCTTCGACCCGAACCCGCTGGCCAGCCACGACACCAACGAGGCCGCGGCGGAATACAACAAGCTCGACAAGGACAAGGACCGCCCGCTGGCGAACCGTGCGGTGTCCGAGACGCTGCCGCCCGGCTCCACCTTCAAGATCGTGGTGGCCGCGGCGGCGCTGGAGAACGGCGTCACCCAGCAGACCCAGATCCCGGCCGGGTCGAGCTACACGCCGCCCACCTCGGGCCAGCCGATCCGCAACGCCGCCCCGTCGATCTGCCCCGAGGCCCAGGTCACCCTCCGCGAAGCGGTGACCGAGTCCTGCAACACCGGCTTCGCCAAGCTCGGCGTCCGGCTCGGCGCGGACAAGATCAAGGAGAAGGCCCGCCAGTTCGGCTTCGAGGAGGACGACCTCACCGTCGGCGAAGCCGGCGAGAAGGGCGGCCTGCCCGTGGCGTCCAGCCGCACCGGTGAGATGACCGCGCCCGGTGGCGGCACCGACCCGGCCGCGCTGGCCCAGTCCTCCATCGGCCAGCGTGACGTGCGGATGACCCCCGTGCAGGGCGCCCTGATCGCCGCCACGGTCGCGAACGACGGCAGCCAGATGCGGCCCTACCTGGTCAAGCAGCTGCTCGGGCCGGACCGCACCACCGTCTACGACGCCGCCAAGCCGCGCGAGCTGCGCCGGCCCATCAGCGGCCCGGTCGCCGGCGACCTGCGGTCCATGATGCTCAACGTGGTGAAGGAGGGCACCGGCCGGAAGGCCGCCATCGAGGGTTACACCGTCGGCGGCAAGACCGGCACCGCCCAGTCCGGCCCGAACACCCCCGACCACGGCTGGTTCATCGGCTTCGCGCTGGACAAGAACGGCACCCCGGTCTCGGCCGTGTGTGTGGAGCTGGAGCAGGCGGGCAGCGGCGGCAGCGCAGAGGCGGCCCGGATCGGCGGCCGGATCATGGCGGCGGCCATCGCGGAAGGCCGCTGACATGCTCAGCCCGGGTGTGCAGCTCGGCAACCGCTACCGTCTCGACGAGCGGATCGCCAGCGGTGGCATGGGTGACGTCTGGCGCGGCACCGACCAGGTGCTGGGCCGCACCGTCGCGGTCAAGAGCCTGCTCCCCGCCCTGCTCGACGAGCCGGGCTTCGCCGAACGGTTCCGCGGCGAGGCGCGCACCATGGCCACCATCAACCACCCGGGCGTGGTCGACGTCTACGACTTCGGCAGCGACCAGCAGATCGCGTTCCTGGTCATGGAATACGTGGAGGGCGACGCGCTCTCCTCGACACTCAGCCGCGTCGGTCGGCTCACCCCGGCCCGGACCATGGCCCTGCTCGCCCAGGCCGCCGACGCGCTGCACGCCGCCCACGAGAAGGGCATCGTGCACCGCGACGTGAAGCCCGGCAACCTGCTGGTCCGTCCCAACGGCACGCTGGTGCTCACCGACTTCGGCATCGCCCGCTCCGACCTGGTCGGCCAGCTCACCGCCGCCGGCTCGGTGCTCGGCACCGCTTCCTACATCTCGCCCGAGCAGGCCACCGGCGCCGTCGCCACCCCCGCGTCCGACGTGTACGCGCTCGGCGTGGTCGCGTACCAGTGCCTGGCCGGACGGCGGCCCTTCGAGGGGGACAACCCGCTCGAGATCGCCATGAAGCACGTGCGCGAGACGCCCCGGCAGCTCCCCGGCGACATTCCGCCGCAGGTCCGGGTCATCGTCGAGCGTGCCCTGGCGAAGGACCCGGCGGCCCGCTGGCCCAGCGCCGCCGCCCTGGCCGGCGTCGCCCGGCAGGCCAAGCTCGCCCTGTCGCAGCAGGCGCGGGGCGGCCACCCGATCTCCGGCGTACCCGCCTCCCCGGCCGCGCCGGCCGCCCGGGCGCAGGTCCCGACGGCGACGCGCCCGCAGCCCCGCCCGCCCGCGGTGGCCGCCCGCACGCCGGTGGCGCCACGCCCGACCGTCGTGGCGCCGCCCGCCCCGCAGCCGCGCCCGCCGGTCGCGCCGCGCGGCGCGGCGGCCGTCCCGCCGCCCCGGCAGCACAACCCCCTCGGGTACGCCCGCCCGCCGGTCGCGCCCGCCCCGCGCCGGTCCCACGCCGGGCGGTGGCTGCTGGCCATCGTGCTGGCCGTGCTGGTCCTTGTCTGCTCCGGGGTGATTTCGTACAGAATCCGGAACAACGCAGCGGCCGGTGACCCCGGCGCGCTTGTTCCGGTGAGCGTGACCTCCGGCGCGGTGCGGACCCACGGGGGCGACTATCCGGTTTCCACGTCGTACCGTCGTGAGGTACGGCTCCAGCCGGCTGGCGGCGAGACGACGACGAGCGAAGGACGAGAGACGCGATGACAGCGCAGGCCCGCCTGCTCGGTGGCAGGTACCAGGTCGGCGAGCTGCTCGGCTACGGCGGCATGGCGGAGGTGCACCGCGGTCGCGATCTCCGGCTCGGTCGGGACGTCGCGATCAAGATGCTCCGGGCCGACCTGGCGCGGGACGCGACCTTCCAGATGCGGTTCCGCCGGGAGGCGCAGAACGCCGCCTCGCTGAACCACCCGGCCATCGTCGCCGTGTACGACACCGGCGAGGAGACCGCCCCGACCGGCGAGACGCTGCCGTTCATCGTCATGGAGTTCGTCAACGGGCGGACCCTCAAGGAGGTGCTCGGCGCCGAGGGCCGGCTCCAGCCGCGCCGGGCGCTGGAGATCTGCGCCGACATGTGCGCGGCCCTGGAGTTCAGCCACCGGCACGGGATCATCCACCGGGACATCAAGCCCGGCAACGTGATGCTCACCCAGACCGGCCAGGTCAAGGTGATGGACTTCGGCATCGCCCGGGCGCTGGCCAGCGGCGCCACCACGATGACGCAGACCAGCGCGGTCATCGGCACGGCGCAATACCTCTCCCCGGAGCAGGCGCGCGGCGAGGCGGTCGACGCCCGCTCCGACGTCTACGCGGCCGGATGCGTGCTGTTCGAGCTGCTCTGTGGGCACCCGCCGTTCGTCGGGGACAGCCCGGTCAGCGTCGCGTACCAGCACGTGCGGGAGACGCCGCCCACGCCGAGCACCATCAACCCGGACGTCAACCCCGCCGTGGACGCCATCGTCCTCAAGGCGCTGTCGAAGAACCCGCTGAACCGCTACCAGAGCGCCGGCGAGATGCGGGCGGATCTGCTCCGCGCCGCCGCCGGCCGGCCGGTGCTGGCCACCCCGGTCATGCCGGCCGAGGAGACCATGCCGATGGCGCCGCACGCGGCCGGCGGCGGCTACCAGCAGACCCAGGTGATGGGCCCGCAGACCCGCCAGCAGCAGCCGGCCCGGGTCGGCGACGCGCGCAAGCGGAAGAGCTCGGCCTGGGTGATCGCCACCTTCGCCGCGCTGGGTGTGCTCGCGGTGATCGCGCTGGCCACCGCGCTCTGGCTCAACCAGACCGGCGCCGAGAAGGTGAACGTGCCGGCACTGCAGGGCAAGAGCCAGGCGGTGGCGACGGCCGATCTCCAGCGGGCGGGGTTGCGCGTGACGCTCGGCGCGCCGGTGCTCAGCAGCGACTGCACGAAGAACACGGTGGCCGCCCAGAACCCGCAGTCCGGCGCGGCGGTGGCCAAGAACAGCCAGGTGACGATCCAGATCTGCGGCGGCAAGCCGGTCGTCACCATCCCACCTGGCATCGAGGGCAGCACCTACACCAGCGCCAAGGCCCGCCTCGACGACCTGAAGCTGGAGGTCGTGCGCAAGGATGTCAGCAACGGGGCTCCGGAGGGTCAGGTCGTCAAGGTGACTCCCGACGAGGGCAGCTCGGTGGCCGAGGGCAGCCGGGTGACGCTGGAGGTCTCCCGTGGCAACGTCACCAAGGTGCCGGACGTCGTCGGCCTCTCCGAGGACGACGCGGAGAGGCTGCTGAAGAACTCCGGTTACGAGGTGCGGACGCTGGATGGCGAGGAGGTCACGCCGGACAAGGCCGGCAAGGTCAGCCGGCAGAGTCCCAGGGGCAACTCCAACCTGGCTCGCGGCGAGCGGGTGACGATCTACGTCGACATCGTCGCGCCGGAGCCGACCGACAGCGCCAGCCCGGGCACCCCGACGCCGAGCACGACGCCGAGCTCCCCCGGCACCGGGGGTGGCTTCCCGTTCCCGACCACGCCGCCCGGCCGGTTCGACCAGCCCTGACCGAACAGCCCCAGACAGGCGAAGTGGCGGGGGGCGGGGGGGCCCCGCCCCCCCCCCCCCCCCCCGGGTGGGGTCCCTGGTCCCACGACCGGCCCGAAGGGCCGGCGCCGGGGGGGGGGGCCCCGCAGGGCCGCAGCGCGGGGCGGCGGCAGAGCGAGG